>JAFRAJ010000036.1 GCA_017405465.1 Oscillospiraceae bacterium | reverse complement strand
GCAGTCAATCACCCCACGATGTACCGCCAGTCTGTCAAAAACGACAGAAACAATCCTGAGTCTCAGGACAAAAGTGGGAGGCTTACAGCCGTATACCACCGGGCAGGTACAAGCTCGTGTATTTATTCATGAGTAGTTGACGCAGATCCTGAACGCAGCTTAAAAACCGCAGGCTGAAAAGAGCAGATCCGTTCGCACGCATAGAGCGCAGAAGAACAGAAATAGAAAGCCCCAAACCCGAGAATTCAACTCTCGACTTGGGGCTTTCTATCATCTGTTATGCTGTTTTGCAGCCTTTAGACTTTTACGAATTTCGCTGTTGAACTCTTTAAACACGTCATTGGGGCTCATTTTATCCAACAGTTCTGTAATTTTTTCGTACTTTGCTGCTCCTGTGAGCAAACTGAATCATGTCCTTGTTCAGCAACAGATAGGATATTACAGTTTTATATCCGCCCCCATTTTCTTTTTGTGAACGTACTTTAACAATCTCAGATGCTTAGGTAGGTTATAATAAAAATATGAAGACAAACTATCAGAAATGATTCGAGGCAATAATGGATATCACGATACTCCTTGCTCTTCAGCAGTTCAGGGAAAGCGTCGGCGGATTCCTCGCGGAGTTCATGAACAAGATGACGTTCCTGGGCGAGATAAACACCGTACTTGTCATAATGGCAGTCATATACTGGGCAGTTGACCGGGAGTTCGGTACCTACCTTCTAATGGGGTGGAGCGGAAACAGACTGGTCAACGGAGCACTCAAGGTGAGCTTATGCGCCTACCGCCCTTGGATAAGGGACGCGAGGATCATTCCGTACGGAAATTCAATGGTAACGGCAACAGGTTATTCTTTCCCGAGCGGACACAGCATTAATGCCGCCACGGTCTACGGAGGAACCGCACTCAGGAAGGATATGCCTGCTGCACTGAGGATCGTATCAGGACTCACCGTACTGCTGGTAGCATTCAGCAGGCTGTTCCTTGGAGTGCATACTCCCCAGGATGTTCTCGTCGGCGCTGCTGCCGGGATGCTCGTCATGTGGCTCGTTTCGATCATGATGAGATGGGTAGGTGACGGCCCGGTGAGAGATTCGTTAGTTATGCTGATTGGAGTTGCTCTTGCTGCTGCCGTTGCGGTGTACGCCGGAGTAAAGCCCTATCCTCAGGATTTCGACGCGCAGGGCAATCTCCTGGTGGACGGCGCAAAGATGGCGAACGACACGTTCAAGGGAGCCGGATGGTGCGCTGCTTTCCTGATAGGATGGTTCCTTGAGCGCAGGTTCGTCTTTTTCTCGACAGAAGTGTCCTGGAAGAAAAAACTTACCCGCACTGTTTACGGCGTTCTGGGCTATTATGCTGTGAGCCTGATAGCCGTTCCGCTGCTGAAAGGTGTGATCCCGGGAGCTGCGGGAACTACTGTCACCTGTTTTCTTCAGATGTTCTATATCTCCTTCATATTCCCGTGGCTCATAACGAGGTTCGAGGAAGTGGAGTTCGAATCCGGTGCATATACCGTTGAACGAGGATCGGAATCGGCAGAAGAAACGGAAAACACAGAAACTGCCAAGACTGCGGATATCAAAGTATTCACTGAAACTGCAGAAGAAACGGCAGAGGGAGAACGGATATGACAGAAAAACTGATATTTCCTGCAGACAGATATGAGGTCAGAGAGTACAGTGCCGGGGGAAGGAGCATACTGGTCCGTGCATACACCGGTCTGGATTACTGCGAGCGTCCGAAGGATGCGATACAGAAACTTAATCTTTTCGTTCCGGAAGCATATTTCCACAGAGAAACGATAGGAGATTACTCCGCCGGGAACGCACCGATATTTATGCCAAATACCGTGGGTGGATATATGCCCGGACCTTACGACGAGCCCGGAGAAGACAGAAGAACAGGAGAACCGAACTCCATATTCCGCGCTCTGGAACACGGGTATGTCGTAGCCAGCGCCGGAGTCAGGGGCAGGACCACCGGCAAAGGATCCGCTGAATTCTTTGAAGGATCGCTTGCAGGAAAAGCCGTAACAGGCACCGGCAAAAAGACCGGAAGAGCGCCCGCATTCATAGTAGATTACAAGGCTGCGATCAGATATCTGCGTCTCAACAGAGACCTGATCCTAGGTGATACAGAGAAGATCATAACCAACGGGACCAGCGCAGGAGGCGCTCTGTCTGCACTGGCCGGCGCGTCCGGAAACAACGAAGAATACGAACCTTATCTCATGGAGATCGGTGCGGCGGATGAGAGAGACGATGTCTTCGCTGCAAGCTGCTACTGTCCCATCGTGGATCTTGAGCATGCCGACATGGCATATGAGTGGCTGTTCAGCGGACAGGACAGATATTACTGGCCGAGATTTGAGAGAACACCGGAAGGTATCAAGCAGATCTCCGGAGAAGGGGAACTGACGGAAGAGCAGAAACAGATATCACCGCTGCTCAAAAAGCAGTTCTCTGAATATATCAACAGTCTCGGTCTCAGAGACATGGGAGGGCATGACCATCTTACTCTTGACGGGAACGGAGAGGGACCGTTCTTTGAGCTGGTAAAGCAGTTCGTCATCTCATCTGTTGAGGATGAATTGATCGCCAGAAGGAACGGACGTCCGGTCATCGGCAGACCTGTTCCCGGCAGTGAGATCGATAAACAGGATTACATCACGGTCTCGGAAGACCTTTTCGTAGATCTGGACTGGCAGAGATTCGTTGAGAAGATCACCCGCATGAAAACTGTTCCCGCATTCGACGCTCTAGATCTCTCAGCGGTAGAGAACGAGGAATTCGGCGACGAGGATACCGACGCAAGACACTTCACCGCTTTCTCGATGGAGCACAGCCATGTGCAAGGTGCTGAGATTGCAGATGACAGGATCATCAAGCTGATGAACCCTGTAAGACAGATCCTTTCCGGAGAGCCGGATGTCGCGAAGCACTGGCGCATAAGACACGGTATGTTCGACAGGGATACTTCTCTTGCAGTCCCCGTATTGCTGTGGGCAACGCTCTTCAACAGGGGCATCGATGCCGATCTCAGTCTGCCCTGGGGACTTCCTCACAGCGGAGACTACGATCTTGATGATCTGTTCGAATGGATAGACTTTCTGGTCCTGAACCGGGATGAGATCCCCTAAAAATAACAGGATGCCCTGCACTGTTGCTTTAGAATCTCATAAAACGGTTGTTACCAGATAAGTCCCTGAGGGAAACAAGGAGAAACGGATTGACAGAGACGTTCTATAAAACTGATATACCGGTAAGAGCGGCGCTTATCACCGATCCCCATGACACGGAAAGCAGCGGGATAGCCGCTTCTCTGCGCAGGAACCGGCCGGATATGATATTCATCGCCGGAGATATCTTCTATGGAGTGCCGAGAGAGAATGAGGAATGCTTTCTCGACAGGTTCGGAAACTCCCGCAGGCTCCTGGAGGAGTGTGCTTCCGTTGCTCCGACGTTCCTGTCTTTCGGAAATCATGAGAAGTACATCTCTGATCTGGATATAAAGAAGATCCGGGACATGGGAGTGACGGTACTGGACAACACATGGATCAGCTGCGGCGATACCGTAGTGGGAGGCCTCTCTTCCGCACTGGTAACCAGCTATCAGGAATTCCGTGCGCAGGCAGGTTCAAATTACAGATATCCGAAACGCAGAAGAGATCAGATCCCCGCGGAACGACCTGTCCCGGATATCTCCTGGCTGGATGGATTCGAAAAGCAGGAAGGGTACAGGATACTGCTGTGCCACCACCCTGAGTACAGAGACCGCTTTCTGTCAGGCAGAAAGATAGACCTGATCCTGAGCGGGCACGCTCACGGAGGTCAGATAAGGATAGCCGGACGCGGCCTCTATTCGCCTGGGCAGGGTCTGCTGCCGAAATACACCGGCGGGATGTACGGCAATATGATAGTAAGCCGCGGGCTCTCGAACACCGGGCTCGTGATCCCCAGACTGTTCAATGAATGTGAGATCGTCTATATCGAACCTCAGCAGGACTGATATTTTTTATATGTCTGCTGTCGGGTTATAATTGAATCAGTAAGAAAAGGCGTGCGTCAGCACGTTGTGTAATATGATCTGCAGGCGGAGATTAAGCACTGAGGCTTGTCTGTGAGAAGTGTCCGAATACTGCAGATCCGTTCTGTGAAGGAGATACAGATGCAGAATTTCACTTTCTATTCACCCACCTATTTCATGTTCGGAAAAGACACTGAGAACCGCGCCGGAGAGCTGGTAAAGCGCTTCGGAGGCAGCAAGGTCCTGATCGTCTACGGCGGGGGAAGCGTCGTAAGGTCCGGCCTGCTTGACAGAGTCAAGAAGTCCCTGGAGGCAGAAGACCTGAGTTTCCTGGAACTCGGAGGAGTCAAACCCAATCCGCGCAGCGGACTCGTATATGAGGGAATAGACCTGAGCAAAAAGGAAAGCGTGGACTTCGTCCTTGCAGTTGGCGGCGGAAGCACTATCGACACTTCCAAGGCTATAGCTGCAGGCGTGCTGTATGACGGCAATTTCTGGGATTTCTACAGCGGAAAGAGAATAGAGAAAGCTCTTCCGGTAGGAACCATCCTCACGATCGCTGCAGCGGGCAGTGAGGGAAGTCCTGACTCAGTCATCACGAATGAGAACGGCATGTACAAGAGAGGCGCCAGCGGAGACGCTATAAGACCCAGATTCAGCATCCTCAACCCCGCTCTCACCCAGACACTGCCTCCCTATCAGACGGCTGCCGGTATCACCGACATCCTTGCCCACCTGCATGAGAGATATCTTACGAATACAAAGGACGTAGAGGTCACCGACAGGCTCATAGAAGGTCTTATGCTCACCATGATCCATGAGGCTCCCAGAGTCATCGCCGACCCCGACAACTATGAAGCCAGAGCGAACATCATGTGGGCAGGAATGATGGCTCACAATAACTCCTGCGGTGTGGGACGCACCCAGGACTGGAACAGCCACAACATCGAGCACGAGCTCTCAGCGCTCTATGACTGCGCGCACGGAGCCGGCCTCGCAGTGACCATGCCCGCGGTGTTCAAGTATGTCTACAAGCATGACGTCATGCGTTTTGCCAAGCTAGCAGTGAGAGTATGGGGATGCCAGATGGATTTCGACGATCCGGAAGCCACCGCTCTCGCCGGCATCAGAGCTCTTGAGAACTTTCTGAGATCCATCGGAATGCCTCTCACATTCGCGGAGATCGGAGCAAAAGAAGAGGATATCCCGAAACTCGTACAGACTCTCTGCTACGGTGACGGAAGAAAGGGCAGCATCTCCGGATTCGTAACTCTGAATGAGGAAGACTGCACGAATATCTACAGGCTGATGCTTTGAGAAAGCAGTGCGATACACGGTTCTTGAAACACATATCAGCCTTAGAATAAACTCTATAGGTATTTCATAAAATGACTGTGCCGCAAACGCGGCACAGTCCGTATAAAAGCGTGAATAAAAACTAAAGGAGCCCTAATGGACAAAACATTCAGAAAGCTCCTCGCACTGCTTCTCATCGGCATACTCTGCATGACCATGCTGACAGCCTGCGGGGGAAAAAAGGAAGAACCAGATCCTAAACCGGTAGATCCGGCTGATCCGGTAGAACCGGAAGAGATCGTATATACGATCGACAACATTCGTGACTATGTTGTCGGCGTGGATGAACTGGTCGAACTGGAAGACGGGACGATGACCCCTCTCATAAACTTCGACAACGCCGCTACGACGCCTCCTCTCAAACCTGTCATGGATTTCGTCGACAGCGAGATGAAGATGTACGGTTCGATCGGACGCGGTTTCTCACAGAAGTCCAACCATTCGACAGACTTCTATGAAATGACCCGCGAGACAGTCATGAATTTCGTAAACGCAGACCCCAACGAATATGTCTGCTTCTATGTCAACACGACCACTGACGGCCTCAACAAGCTCGCTTCAGCCGTCATCGAGAGCGAGGACGACCTGGTTCTGTGCACACGCATGGAGCATCATGCGAACGATCTTCCCTGGAGGGAGCGCTGCAACGTCATCTATGCTGAAGTCGACGAGATGGGACGCGTGATCTATGACGATATCGAGAGACTTCTCACGGAGAACGAAGGCAAGGTCAAATACGTCTGCGTCAGCGCAGCATCCAATATAACAGGCTATGTGAACGACGTGCACAGAGTAGCCAAAATGGCTCATGCTCACGGCGCCAAGATCGTAGTGGACGGAGCCCAGATAGTCGCTCACCGCAGGTTCTCCATGATGGGGGACACCCCGGAAGAGAATATCGACTTCTTCGTGTTCTCAGCCCACAAGATGTATTCACCCTACGGCGGCGGAGCTGTTATCGGACTTTATGATGTACTGAGCCAGCATATGCCGGAGTTCTACGGCGGCGGCATCGTCAATATCGTCACTGACTTCGAACAGACATATAAGAACGCTCCCACATCCTACGAAGCGGGTTCTCCCAACTATGCCGGCGTAGTCGGAATGGCCAGAGCCATGGAAGTCCTGAATGAAGTAGGATTCGACGCCATCAGCGAACACGAGCAGAAGCTCCTTCACAGAGCTATTGACGGTCTCAACAAGATCGACAACGTCATCATCTACGGTGACTGGGAACATACGGAAGACCGCGTGGGAGTCATAACCTTCAACTTTGAAGATCTCAACTCCTACTACGTTGCGCTCAGGCTAACTAATGAGAGCGGAGTCGCCACACGCCGCGGCGCGTTCTGTGCGCACCCCTATGTCTGGAGACTAATGGGCATCTCCGATGAGGAAGCCAAGGGATATGTCAACTGCATGGACATGAAGACTCCCGGAATGATCAGGATCAGCTTCGGTATCTACAATACGGAAGAGGAAGTCGACCAGTTCCTGGTGGATCTCAACAAAGTAGTTGATGAACTGAGAGAGCAGATGCTGGCTCAGCCCGAGCACCTGATGTTCGAGTATCCTAACTACTAAAAGGCACTTTTCTGAAAAGAAATATCCAGAAGCGGACCGGTTTTTAATATGTACCCAAAATCCTGGACAAAGGATTAATATGTTTTAGGTTCCCATGGACACCTTTCTGTACACAGCAGGAGGTGTCCATTTTGTTTTCTTTTGGATTCGTTCGTTGTTGTAATAGTCGATATAATCGCGGACAG
>JAFRAJ010000035.1 GCA_017405465.1 Oscillospiraceae bacterium | reverse complement strand
TGAGAAGTCGTACCAGTTCATATCACCCGGATACAGAGCCATCTCTTTTGCTCCGAGAGGTCCGCGATAAACACCTTCCGGCATCGGAATGAGCTTTTCAAAGTCGATGGAACCCAGTCCACAACCTTCCATTTCAACGGCTTTCAGGATTTCTACAGTCTTCTCATGAGGACAATCGAAAGTCACAACATTATAGATATGATTGGGCATTCTCATCCTCCCTGGCTTCTGAATTCCCGGATAAATAAGAAAAGAGCCTGTTTTTCTTCGAACATTTCTGAAGAATCACAAGCTCTTTCATATCATCTACGGTTATTCCCGGAATAACTAGTATGTCTTCCATTTCCAGTCCTTGCAGCTGCTTTTCCGTGACACATCCAGTGTCGAACAGTTTCTGCAGCAGGGACATTTTGTTTTGCAATTCAGTTTTCTTAGGCATATTCTTCCTCCATCAACTGGACTCCATGATCTGAGAACGCATACCAGTTGGTGCGGTCAAATCTGGAGTCGTTCATCTCTCGTTTCATCAGGATATGCTCCTTCCTCAGATGCATAATGGCATCCTTGATCTGGTGTTTCGAGAAATAGGGCAGAGCACACTTGATTGCTGTTGCAGATGCTCTGACCCACAGTTTGGAGTCCTTATATACCGCATCTGCGAATTCTGAATCCTCGCCGAGCTCCCAGAGATGCTGTGCGATCACTGCTTCTCTGATTCCATATCTCGATGCAACACATTCATTGAAATTCATCATTTTCTTTTTCCTCCGTAACAAAAAAGACAGCCGAAGCTGTCTTTGCGTAGTGTTATTTATCCCTACAAACTTGAAGTTATATTGTACGCTGCGCTACGACTACAGTATAATCATCTGTATCATAGATAGCTCCGGTTTCTATGAAGAGATTCTTTTTCCAGAAATGCTCGGCCTGTGGATTTCCCTCAACCCAGCCAAGACGAATACTTGAAAATCCGTAGTTCTTCAAACAAGAGCACAGCGTATCAATGATCCCGCTCCCGATACCTTCGTTTTGAACGGAGGTATCAGTCATAAAGAAACCGATAAAAGCTGTATCTTTGTCTGGAAAACTCAAGATTAAATCCATTACGGCGATTAGCTTTTTTCCATCATAGTATCCCAGATAATACTTATCGGAACACTCCTTATTGGGAGGCAACGCCCTCATATCACTTTCAATGCTGCCCTCTGTTACAAACGGCGGGCAGTAATGATAGTACAAAGTGTTATTTCTGCATAGCGCATATATTTCCGCAATATCATCTTCAGTCATGCGTCGCACAAGATAGCGATCTGACAATAATGAAATTTCCATATGGTCCCTCACAAATTAGAAGTTGTTTACTTGAGCAAAAGAAGCTCATAAGTTCCACCCTCAAACGTGATGTCGTTTCCCTCAGCGTCCTTGTAAAACGATACTTTCTCTGTTCCTGTCTGTCTAAAGCCGAGAGATGTCAACAACCTAACGGATGGTGTGTTATTCAAGGCAGTTCCTGCTGTAATATTGACTGAACCTTTTTCTTTCATAACGTCAAGGATGGCGGAAATGCTCTCCTTTACATATCCTTTTCCATGATAGTTCGAATGGAAGCAGTATCCGATTTCATATCCGCTTTCTCTTTTATTAAAAGCTACATAGCCGATTACAGCATCCTGCAAACAGATGGCAAGGAATATGTGTTCATCGTTATCCGCAAAAGAAGCCCACTTTGCAATTCTGCGGGAAACTGACTGGTCATCTAAGTCATTTGGTTTATCATATTGCGCATAAACGGAATTCGCTGCATCTGTCCATATCGCTTGAATATCTTTCCAATCGTCAGTTCGAACTCGTCTTATTAAAAGTCGATCTGTCTTAATCATACATTATTGCTCCTTCAAATCCCGATTTGTCACTGAGTCCATTTTACCATAAGTGGCGGGAGGGAGGCTCCGTTACCTCCCTCCCATAAGTCTTGTTCAGGATCTCTTTCTCTTTTTAAGAATCCAAATTGCTCCAGCTCCTGAAGAGAGCATTGCTGTCAGCAATAATCCCATATGATCATCCACTCCGGTATGCGGAGGCGTGAACGGGATCACCGGCACCTTTATCGTCTGATTTGTGTCGTTGATGTCCTCATGGATAGCAATCGGAACATCAGATTCGAGTGTGCTGCCTGTTACGGATCCTGCAAACAATCTCTCAAACACAACGATCTCCATACCCTGCAGCTGATAGGTGTCCACCACAAAGGTTACTTCAACCGTACCATTTGCTGCAGTTGGAATAAACTCTATCATGCCTGTGATCGGGATCCCGTTCTGATACAGCTCAGCACCTGTACCCTTCACCATGACTGTGCCGTAAACAGTGTATGCCTTTCCAGGCGTCAGACCCTCGTAGGAAACTGTATCGACGACTGTCGCCGTATGACTGTGAGTAGCAGTGTGGCTTCCGCTTTCCTTGTCAACAGCGGATGTACGGATATCGATGATGTTCACACTCTGATCTTCATCTTCGATGTCCGCATGGACAGCGATCTCAAGGCCTTCATAGACCAGTCTCTCAAATACGACCGTTGTTTTTCCAACCAGACCTGATGCATCAAACTCAAAGATGACTTCAACAGACCCGTCTTTCTCGGCCGGTGTAAATGTAGTCTTTGCAGTGACTCGGTTGCCTCCAATCACGATTGGATCCCCGGTTGCTTTATCCATCAGGGTTCCGACCACCGTGTACTCCTGACCGAGCTTCAGATTTCTGTAAGTTACAGTATCTTTCAGAATAGTTTTTGTCTTGCCCTGTGCTTCATGTGTACCGGTTTCCGCATTGACTGCCGTTGTGCCGATCTCAGGATGATACAACGACTGATCCTCATCATTCAGATCCTCGTGCTGCTCAATAAGCACTTCGGTTCCGTCCTCTTTTACGAGATGCAGATCCTCAAAGACCACGATGACCGTAGACGGGATGCGCTCGGAATCCACCAGGAATTCCACCTGCACTGTTCCGTCTGCAGCAGCAGGCGTAAACACATCGCTTACAGCGTATGCATGCAGACTCTCTCCGGTGTTCTTGTCCATCAGTTCACCTTTTACAATATAGGACAGTCCCGGAACCACATTTGAATAGGATACGGTGTCAACGAAATAAACCTCCGAGCCTTTCGTCACGAAAGATGTTCCGGAGGTTTTGTCTATGGCCTGTGTCTTCAGTTTGGGGAAGTGCACCGTCTGTTCTTTATCATTCAGATCTGCGTGAGATGCGACCTTGACTCCATTATGAATCAGGTCTTCAAAGACTACTGCAGTTGTTCCTTCCAGCAGGGAAGAGTCCACAACATAGGTCAGCTTCACTTCCATTTCTGCTGCATCCGCAATGAATGTCACGCTGTTTTCAGAAGTTTCCTTTACTGGAACAGGATCTCCGGCCTTGTGCGCCTTGCCTTCAGCGTCTGTGCAGTCTTCCTTGTAGACTAGTACACCCGTGACGGTATACTCCTGATCTTCGATGAGATTGCTCAACTGAACGGTGTCTTCGATGATAGTTTCTTCAGATACAACACCGATGTGTTCATCTGTGTTTTTGTCCACTGCAGTGGTATGAACGTCGGGATAAGAGATCGTCTGATCCTTGTCATTCAGACTCTCATGGACCGTCATCAGCACGGGTTCATTGTCGTGTTCCTCATCGATCCAATAGAGCTCTTCAAAGATAACGACAGACCTGCCGACATACTGTGTGGAATCGATCTCAAAAGCAGGCATATCCACGGAATCCTCTTCCTTCCAGCAGACAAATCGCTTTTCGACGGTCAGATCCTCACCGTCAGCGTCTTTAATGATCTCGCCTGTTTCGGGATCTGCGAGTTTTGCAACAAGCATGAAGACCTCGCCACGCTTCAGGTTGGTGTAGTATACCGTATCGATGATCTGCGCATTCTCAGATACCGTGCCGACATTGTCACCGGTCTTCGAATCCCTGGCAGTCGTGTGAATGTCCGGGATCTTCAGAGTCTGTGCCTTGTCTTCCATATCCGAATGGGACGCGATCAGGATCTTCGTGCCCTTGACGTACTCATAGAGGTAATCGCAGGCGACAACATAATCACCCGGATAATCCGTAACATCAATCTCCGCTTCCAGCGTCACGCTGCCTTTCGCGGTATTTGTATCGGACGGTCCTTCCGGAGGATAAAAGTCTTTGGATACAGACGCCAGCACCTCAGACGTGCTCTTCAGGACAAACTGCGTTTCCATCGTGTATCTCCGGTGGGAGGTCAGGTTGGTGTAATGAACCGTATCGACCACATCCACTGCGGAGGCGGGAATAAAGTCCTTTCCCTGTGCGGACGCCGCCTCCGACCTGAGATCGATGTTCAGGTTCACCATAGGAGTGAGGACTACTGTTACGTTTGGCTCCCGGATCTCAATGATCCTGGATTCCAGGATATTGATCTGTTCCGCAGCGAGCTGCTCTGTCAGCAGTTCGTATACCTTGTAGTTGCCGTAGGGAAGTGCACCGAGGCTGTTGTCCGGCTGGGATTTACCAAACCAGATTCCGACTGTCGGATCCAGTTTGGACGTGTCCGTAAAGACACCGCCGTCCACATATTGATCCAGACTGTTGGTACTATTCGTATGAAGCCTTGAGGCTGATGACGTATCAATCATACCGTTTGCATCCGTTACGATGACGTGCCATTCGCCCTCCTCGCCGTTTTCATCGATCTGTACGATCATGAACGGGATGTTTGGCTTGTAGTTGCCGTCGATGTCCAGTTTCAGCATGGAGAGATCTCCACGGATCAACTGTTCTTTCAGCAGGTTGCTTCCGGAGGTGAGATCCACGATCTTTCCGTTTTCCGAGATGCTGAAATCTACTCTCCATTCCTCGTTAAGGAGATACCCTTCAGAAGCTTTTGTCTCCACTGCATAATAGGAGCCATACGGCAGAAAATCTTCAGCAGTTTCACAGACACCGTTCGCATTGGTGGTCAGAGTTACAATCAGAGCACCATTGGAATAGATCTTTCCGTCGACCAGGATATCCGCATCACTGTTGCTATAGATAGAGATCTCTGCACCAGTTACAGGTTTTCCCGTTTCTTTATCTACCTTTTTGAAACGCACTCCGCCATAAATGGCTTCTTCCGGCACGCCGATTCCGTCGGCATATGCCTTGATCAGGCCCTGTGTTTCGGTAGTCCATTTGAGGATCCCGTCATTGCCGTTCTGAGTGATGGTGGCATACAGCACATCCGTAGACATGCGGTATCCTTCCGGTGCTTTCACTTCAGTGATCTTGATGCTTCCGAGAGGAAGCAGATATGCGTCGCCCCACTTGTAAAGGTCGGGACCGCTCACTTTGTATTCCGGCAGGTACTTGATGACACCGTTGGCATCCGACTTGAATGCCCAGGATGCTTTTGGCGTGCCGGACCAGTCGGTATTGTCATAGTAGTCCAGACGGTACTGAGCACCCTCAAAGGATCCGTTTCCCTGGGGAACAAATTTATCTGTGTCTACATCCCACTTGCGGATCTGCAGCATGGCAGGATCCTTCATGGGAACGTTCGTAAAGGTAACGGTCTTCTCGTCTCCTGCCTCAACAGTGACCGTCTTCGTTTCGGTATTTCGGATGTATCCCTTACCCACTTTGGTTTCAGATACAGTGTATGTACCGGGCTCCAGTTCCAGTGTTCCGGTCTTTCCGGAAGCATTCGCAGTCAGTGTCCCGACGACATTGCCGCTGCTGTCCTTGACCTGGAAGGTAGTTCCTTCAAAGGAGTACATATTGTTTCCGCTGGTGTACTGGGTATTGGAGGACTTCTTTGTGATGGTCAGCGTTCCGTTTGCAGGACCCTGGAAAGAGCCTACCAGCAGAGGCTGGTGATCTGCGTATCCGTCGGAATAGACCCAGGTGTACTGATATTCCGGAAGATTCGCGTCCGGATCCGAATGAGCGTCAGCAAAAGCAAGACCTTTGGAGACCATCTTGTCGATGGCGTTCTTTGTGGAAGCAGGCAGCCCTGTAGAGAAACTGCTTCCGAACATAAAGTCCAGAGCATGAGCCCCGTCTTCCGCGTGAACGGTGCCGTAGGATCCGGCTCTGCCATCGTTGGTGCATACCCACGCCGCAAGGAAGGTAATGGTATATGCTTCCAGCTGATCGTTTACAGTGATGGAGTCGTCACCCATGCGGAATCTGTTCTCGTTGTATCTGCGCCAGTCATACTCAGACTGGCCGTGATATGTGATCCAGGCAAGTGCTCTCTGCGCTCTCTGCGAGCAGCATCCGGAACCATAATCGAGATATGCTCTGGCAGCATATTCAGCTATACGGGCGACTCTGTAATGAGTACCGGTAACCATATGCTTTGTCGTGCTGCCGCAGGTGGCGGAAACAAAGTGTCCTTCTCCGAGATCCTCGACCTCAAAGAAGTAGACTCCGGTGTGTCCATTCACGATAGCAGTGCTGGAATAGGTGTCATAACAGTTTCCGAGACTTACATAGAGCGCATCCGGGGGAGTCCAGACTCCGCCTCTCGCTTTCAGCGCTGCCATTCTGCTTCCAACAGGGAAGAATCCTGCAGCAGCCGTATAATCTCCGTTTACCTGGATACTGGTATCTCCTTCAAGAGCGATGGAGAGCACGGCTGTTCCGTTCTGTTCGGAAACGTCGAATTTATACGAACTGTAATAATTGATCCTGGCATATACAGGCTGTACGGTTTCGATGGTAAACACATCTCCGCTCAGCGCATCGAAGATAAGCCTTGTGTTTCCGTCCGGATCAGAGGCCAGTTCTTCCAGTCTGACAGGGCCAACGATAAAGTAGTGACCGTCGCCGGGAGCAGGGTTTCCGTATATTGCAGCGACGATCTCGCCGTTTCTGCGGATCGTGATATTGTCCCTTACATCCTGCAGAACGACTGTGAAGGTGCAAGGCACTGGAACGATATCCTCTTCCTGCTCTTCCTCTTCAGCGTCCTCTTCCGGCTCTGTTTCTTCCTGAGGCTCTTCAATCTCTGAATCTCTCTCAGGTTCCTCTTCTGCAGGGATTTTCTCTTCAGAAGGCTCCGTTTCTTCGGATTCATCAGGAATTTCTGTCTCAGAAGGATCAACTTCGGGATCCGTCTCGTCTTCGGTTATTTCTTTAGAGACAGTTTCTTCTGCCGGATCTTCAGATTCCTCTTCCGGTACTGGCTCAGACTCTTCGTCAGGAATAGGCTCTTCTGTTTCTGCCGGCACCGCTTCTTCTTCGGGTGGTTCTTCAGGAGACTCTTCAGCAGGCTGTTCTGCAGGAATCTCCTCCTGAACCGTTACTTTGTCTTCCACAACTGCTTCTTCTGTGATCTCTGTCTCAGCCTTGATCTCTTCTGCGAAAGCAGCTGTGGGCAGACAGGAAAACACAAGAAGAAACACCAGCGAAAGTGAAATGATCTTCTTAAAAATGCTCATGTATAATGTCCTTTCGTAAAAATGGCATAAAAAACAGGCTCGACACCGTCGAGCCTTAATAATTCTGCGTTGGTTATGCGGTCGCTCCGCAAACACTGCACCGGAAGATATGCTCCTCCCATGCAGGCTGGTCTATGACTGTTTCGTCGTAAGCCTCACGGACCACGACGGTCTCATAATATCCCTGATCGATGTATTCCTCGATTGCATAGTGTCCGGCATGAATGAGACTCATATCGTTCGCCTCGATCGCAGCCTGATATGTTGCGTCTTCATGCGCGTATGCATCTGCCTGGCTTGAAAACTCCTTGTGGCAGACATCGCAGTAGATATGTTGGATCATAACAGGAACGCTGACCCAACGCTCTTCTGTAACTGCGTCATGATGCTCAACGTGAGTCACCGCCTCATGATAAGCTACGGTCTCGTCTACCCAT
>JAFRAJ010000034.1 GCA_017405465.1 Oscillospiraceae bacterium | reverse complement strand
TGCTGTAGCTGTGTTCTTGTCGAACACCATGAGGACCTTTTTGCCGTACGGTGCAAGAGACTCATCGAGATGCTCTATTGCGCCTGCGCCAAAGAAGACCTTAGTAGGAGTGTAATATCTGAACTGATATTCTCTCATTTTTGTTCTTCCTTTCTTAATTTGGTACATTCCTAATATTTTTATACTATATTACCCAATATTGACTTTGCAAGATTCCTCACCGATTTATAGAACTGTTTTTTGAAGGATTAAACCAGAGTTTAATCTAACTATCTTGATTCACTCTAAAAGACTCGTATTTTCTACCAGAGTATCGCTGCATTATATGCTATCGTCCCCTCTCCATAATAATAAAGAATACCGTTATCTCTGCAGAGCTGAGTAATGAATATCCCATATCCTTCAAGGGCTTCGATCCTCTTTTCCGGAAATCTGCATGGCTCGGGTCTGGCACACTCTTTACAGACATGACAGCCTCCTGCTCCCAGAGCAAGGCAATCAGGATGTTCTTCTGATACGATATTTTTTAACTGCGAAATACCGTCAGCCAATCTTTTCCCGGTTTCAAAATACATCTTTCTGTCTATTCTTTTAGTAGACCTTCCAATACATTGAAGCAGCAGTCCGTGCTCGTAGCTCTGGAGTTTAGCATTATCCTCTTCTGCTGTCGAATGAGGTGGACAACCCCAGTTCTTGCCGAAGGCTCCGCACTTATTCGTTGCACAAGTATCTCTTACCATCTGATTCTGTACGAATGTTTTTGGATCCAGATCGTTAACTTCATCAAAGCCGCATTCTTTTGCTATTTCTTTTATTCTCTCAGTTGTCATAGCTTTACCACCTTATGGATCATTCAATTATCTCTTCTTTCTTCAGTTTAGAATGAGCCTGAAGAAAAATCAATTTATCAGGTTCATTGCTTTAATGTTAAGTTTTATCAGATATCGGATAGCGTTTCCAGGTCATTTATCAGAGTTCATTAATTCTGATATTTGCTATCTACAAAACAAGTGAAATATAAGTAATGTTCAGCAGATAACGTTTCTTAGGACATGTATATTTTCTCTCATTGTGACTCAAACTTTCACGGGTAAAAACAATCAAGTATACTGTATTATGATTGATATTACATAATGCTATAGGGAGGAGATTAGGTCATGTTGATCAAGAGTTCTGACAGAGAGACAAAAACAAGAAGTGCGATGAGAGACGGTCCTGGTTCAGTTCTGATAAAGGACATTTGTTCTAAGGAAGAACTATATGAGAAGAACCGACTTTTTGCCCAAATGACCTTAAAAAAAGGTTGCGGTATTGGGTATCATGAGCATTCCGGAGAAAAAGAGATTTTTCTTATAAATAGTGGAAAAGCCATTTACAATGATGACGGAAACGAAATAGTTGTAAACGCAGGCGATGTACTTATCTGTGAAGATGGTCACGGACATGCCATAACGAATATCTCAGAAGAAGACTGTGAATTAACTGCTCTGATTGTCCTTAATTGATCAAAGCTTCCCTTAGGTATCCTATTCATCTATTTTTATTATTCCTAGATAAAAGAGACGAGAAGTTCAGCAAAATGAACTTCTCGTATTTATTTACCTTTTCAGACATTATAAATGAGTTTTCCATTTAAAAAAGCAGACCGGTGTCAGATAAAAAGCTAGTCGATACCGGTCTGTCATAAAAAGTCTTGTTACCAATACAGTCAGAAAGTATCAGTTCTTCCTTCTCCGCAGTAAAAAGATTCCTGCGCAGGTCAGTATGAATACAGATGTATTGAACACCGTAACACCGGTCTTGGGATTCTCACGCCCTCCGTCGTCAGGCACTGGAACCGCCGATTTTACCGTTAGAGTCGTTGAAGCATCACCGTCTTCAAAAGTCAAAGTGATATTATGCTCACCTTCTGACAGTTTATCAAGATATTCGCCTTCCAGATCTATTATTACGCTTCCCCGTTTCAATTCGTAATGGGTTGGGTTGACCCAGAACCCATCAAGGATGAGATCGTGGAATTTGTCGAATGTCTCGGTATCATCAACAACGTTCCTGACTTGTATCCTCAGGTTCCCGCTTCCTTTCTCATGTACCGCGTTTTCTCCGTTAACGAACGCGTATCTGGTGTTCTTCCATACAGCGTAGACCTCCGTAAGCTCACTGACAGGAGTCACTCCTTCCTGTATGTCAGGTTTGATCGCGTTCTCGTCAGTGGCAAAGCCCAAGAACTCCATATACGGATCGTCATGACCCATGGTCAACCCATCCATGGAGAATTTGTCCTCAAGGCCAAAGCGCAGTTCTATAGCCCACGCATTACCGTACTCCTTAATATATCCACCATTTCCATACACAGATAACTCGCGCTCCCAGACTGTAGTGAAGACAGAGTCTTCCTGCAGTATGTAGCCATTATAATAATCGGATGTATATGGAATGAAGACGTCATTCTGGTCGTACCATCCTGCGGGTTTGATGTAGGGATCCGCATTGAAAGCTGCCATACCGTAAAAAATACGGCCTTTTCCGGCAGAAGTGGTAAATACGGTCCTGTTGGGATTGCCCAGGAAGTATCCTCCATTCCCGAGGAAGGTCACCAGCACCTTGTCTCCGTATACCGCATAGATAGTCTCCGGCAGATCTTCGAATCTGTCTTCTCCAATAAATATGTCGGGCACATCGGCGTCTTTTGTAGTCGCCCACCCTACGAACTTTTTGTGCACATCATCAATCCTTGGATCGATGAGTTCACCAACGACTTGTCCAGGTGTGAAGGGATATTCTATAGTTTCCGCCCGATCATCGAAAAAGAAATATCCACCATTGGCATTCAATATTATCCTGTTGTATTCGTCATAAACCGCATATACATCTGTTGGTCCATCAACCTTCACTCCGCCCTCTATGGTATCAGCATCTTCGTAAATGGACCAGCCAATAAGTCTGAGATTGACTCCTTCTGCCACTTCAAGACCAGAATCGCCGTATGTAGTGATATACTCACCGATTGGTATCTCTATCTTCTTCTCTGTTTGAGAAGGTTCCCCGTCAAAGAATGCCTTGCCGCCGGCATTAGCATGGAAAGTCACTGTTGCGTGGTTGTGTCGCTCGATCTCAATGCTGAAATCACCATGCCCTCCGGCTCCTTCTCTTATCTGGAGATAATAAGTCTTCCCCGCTTCCATCTCGCGGATAAGTTCCGTGTTGCCTACAAGATCATAAACATCAGAGTCGTCGACCTCTTTTGTGTGCTCGTCAAGCATTCTGATATAGGCAGTGGCGGTGCCCGCCTGATCGAAGTCATAAGTGAATACCCTATAGACATCGGTCTCAGAAGGAATGAAACGGCAGAATTCACCAGCGCCGTCTACTGTGTACCTGTACTCCGTATTTTCCTCCAAAGCCATAAGTCTGCTGTCATCAAGTCTCCAATTAGGTTTGACCTCCTGTTCGTATTTCCTTAGAACAGTCTCCTCAGTAAACAATGTGCCTTCCCCATACTCCGCGGTATACCATCCATCAAAGACGAACCTGCCTTTCTCGTCCAGGTGTTTGGGTTCTAGAACCCTGAATTTGCTGCCAGCGCTGTAAGAAGCGATTAATGTCCCGATGCGCTGCCCGTCCATTTCTAGATACCCGTCACTGACGGTGTAGGTAACGTACACCGTCTCGCTCCATACTGCATACAGATCTTTTCCGAAAGTATCCACATAAGTGATCAAATCAAAGACGTTTGCCTCAGAAGCGTCTTCCGTATCAGACCATCCCATGAACACCGCAGTGTCATCCACTGGATCCGGAACTGTTCTGTCAGAGAAGACATCTCCAATGAACTGCAGTGATTCTTTCTCTCTCACGGAAGGGTCACCGAAAAAACCTCTTTCACCTGAATGAAGGATCACGGTCTTATATCTGTCGTCATCCGACGCGCTGACGTTCCAAAAAGAAGAGAACACTGCAGACATGATGAAAAGAATGCACAGTGCAGCAGCTGTTCTCTGTATTATTAGTCTTTTCTTCATAAATCTTTTACTCCACTACACAACTGTTTTTTCATTATTCTACTATATCCTAACTATCTGCAATAGTATTTTGAACTATCAGATCATTATGCGGATGTTGTGATAATACACGTTCGAATTCACAGTTTTCCTGTTCACCAGGCTGTTCTCATCTTTTTATCAATACTTGCAGTCTGATTCCAATTGCACAAAAAAGGAGCTGAACGCTGCTGCTTCAGATGAAGATGCAAGCGTATCAGCTCCTCTATCGATTTTTAATTACATCAACTCAGCGATATTTGTCATTTCCAGTACGGGATGGCCTTTTTCAGCAAGGAATGTCATGAGAGTATCAAGATCTTCAGTACAGATTGTTTCGTCAGCAATCATATCGGTGAAGTTTTCCACTCCATAAAGGTCTTTCGCTGTAGCATCAAGTTTGGTACGCACCTGTTCCTTTAAGGCTTTGGGCATCCATACTATACGTCCGATTCCCCCTTCAGCTCTGAGGAATTTGTGCGAGGCGATGTAATGCTTTCCGTGGCCCATATAACCCGGCGTCTGTACACCGCCTCCGGTAAATGATGCCATCTCAGAGAATGTCATTCCCGCAGGAGTCATGCCAGCGTGCTCTCTGGTAGTGATGACCACACCGCCGCTTGCAGGTTCAACACCGCAGATGCATTCGAAGCAACCGCACGACGTCATAGGATCAGTAAGCAGTGAATAAAGCGTTACATGTTCAAGAGCACCATGGCTGAGCTGGAAAACAGCCTCGTCCACATCTTCAAAGCGTCCGGTGACCTCATCAAGGCACCTTTCCTTCGTCACCACTCTACACGGGCCATTTGGATCAAGTTCATAAGTTGCTTTGGCGTCCAGCCAGGATACGGCTCCGCAAAGTCCAAGTCGCTCAGGTGTAACCACACACACATGACTGGGAGAGAAGGACTGGCACATGATGCAGCTATAGAAGACAGGTACAGATTCATCAGTAAGAGATTTCAGACGGGCATCACGAGCATCGAAGATAACATTTGCTTGCTCTCTCAACTCTTTATTCAGATCAGCATCGACGACGATTTTGACCTGACACTTATCCACTACAGCTTCAAACTCACTCTTGATCTTTGCGTAAAGAACCTCACCAAGATGCTTGAGACGGAAACCGGCTTCATAATCCGCCTTAGAAATACGGACACGTATCATGTCACGCTGGCCAGTGTGCATGACACCTTCGATACAGTTGAGGAACTGATGTATCTTTCTCTCTATGACCGATTCGAAATCCGTCTGCATATTCTTACCGGCTACCTCAACAGTATAGGAAGCAGAAATCCTGCTGCCGACAGGAATATCATCAAGATCCGGTCCGATCATCTCGATCCTATGATCTTCAATTGCAGCAGAATCCGCTGTCTTGACCAATTCGAAGCAGTCCACTCTCGAGCCGTCGATCTCGACCTGCATATCTCCGCGGCGTATGATCTCGCCCTCGAAAGCATTTGAGAAAGCAACCGGTATATCGATATTCGTGACTTTGAGTTTGATACCTCTGGCTTCCAGAGAGGTGTCGATCCAGTCCTTTGTATTCTCGTTTATGATCAGAGACTTAGGAATAGCCCACATGTCATCGGTGTCGTTGGTGATTACCGGGAACCCGAGCTTGATTGCCCCGGCACCGCAAGCGACTACGATATCAGCTACAGGTTTGTATGCGTTTACAAATGCATTGATTCGTTCAAATGTGTACTTGTGGAAAGAGTCACAGTCACCGGGCTCAACAGCGCCGAAGATCATAGCAGCCCGTACCACAAGAGAAATGATATGTCCCACTCCCCAGATCTCAGGTCCTACTGGAACAATACGCACACCATAGTTCATGGTGACACCGGCGCGCTCCAGCTGATCGATGATTCCTCCCAGAAGGAATACAAAGATACCTTTGCTCTGATAACCTTTGACCGTCTCCACTGCTTCTTCATCAGATGGAGCAGCTCCGATCATGACTACGAATCCGGGTATTTCTCCAGTAACGAGCGGTACACCAAGGGTACGGACCTCTGAATCGCTGAAATGACCGTGATATTTAGTTCCCTCATATGGAGCAGGCGTACGGGCATACTTGCATGCTTCTATGATCTCTGCAGCAATAGCGGTACCTACACCGGACTGGAAGATCGAATGCGTACGGGGCTCACGGAGCATCATGCCCTTTACTCCTTCCAGTGCTCTCTTAACATCGGCCAAAGTCTCGACCTTTATGCCGAGATAAGCATTGATGCATGCGAGGGAATAGCCTGTATCCGGCATAGACATAAGAGCGGACTCCCCAAGTTCGGCAATCACTGAATCCAGCTCCTGCTGTGCCTTGGCGACCATTTCGTCTGAGCCGCGAAATACTCTCTCAAACAATCCCATGATATGATGATCCTTTCAATTTATGATCTGCTGTCTATCTTTTCTTTTATCTGCCTGATCTCTTCAAGAGCTCCGGCGCTGACATCATAGGGAGACAGGCCGTTTCGGTCTGCATCTATGACTTCTTCGTTAAAGTGGATGAAGCCCAGAAGCGCATCCTCCGGGATCCTCTCGCGGATAAATTCCTCGTCTGATTCACTTCGTATCTTATTCGCTACGACTGACACTTTGTAGATGCCAAGATCCGCAGCCAGCTGTTTGACTTTCTCATAAGTCTGAATGCTTCTGGCTCCTGGTTCCACGACCACGATGAACTCATCCATCATGGAAGCGGTCCCTCTTCCCAGATGCTCCAGTCCTGCTTCCATGTCCATGATGACTACGTCATCCTTTCGGAACACCAGAGCGGACAGAATGCATTTGAGAACCACGTGTTCCGGGCAAACGCACCCGCTTCCTCCGGTCTCCACTGTTCCCATGACAAGCAGTTTTACACCGTTCACTTCCCTGGAATACTTGTCAGGAATATCTGAGACCTGTGGATTCAACTTGTAAAAGTTGTTGAGTTCGTTAGCACCAGTCCTTTCCTCTACGAGTTGCCTCATTTTGGAGATCGGAACTATTGAGTTGACCTCCTCCTCGCTCAAACCCAGGGCAAGACCAAGATTTGCATCAGGATCTACGTCGGCGGCGAGGACTGTATGTCCTTCATCCGCATACAGACGAGCCAGTGTTGAAGCAAGAGTGGTCTTTCCTACCCCACCTTTACCAGTAATTGCAAGTTTCATTTCTTCCTCCCGGTCAGATACAAAGTGCCGCGCGTTTTTCCTCGATCCTCTGCAGCATCATATCACCGAGTTTCTCGATATTTGTCTCGACCGTGAAGTTCGCTTCTACCCAGTCCTTGACACCGTGCTCTCCCTGAAGGAGCTCAGTTACTTCAGTACTTCCCTTTGTATAAGGATCTACGCCAAGGAAAGTATCGATACCAGTCGCAATGACATAGTTTCCGATAGATACTGCCTTCTCACTCATCCATTCAGGAGCGCATCCCACGACCGGCACCTGAGAGATATTGACGCCCCAGTCCTTGGCCAGATCGGAGGCCAAGACCATCATGCGGGAGATATCGACACAGGATCCCATGTGCAGGATCGGAGGTATACCCACCAGTTCACAGACTCTCTTCAGTCCTTCTCCGCAGAGCTCCTTGGCTTCCAGGCTCATCAGTCCGGCTTTTGCGGCTGCCTGAGCTGAACATCCTGAAACGATGACTATAACATCGTTCGCTATGAGTTTCTTCATCAATTCGATGTGTGCAGTATCCGGACGCACTTTGGGGTTGTTGCAGCCGACCATGGCTACAGCTCCTCGAATGACACCGGCTTTGACGACATCGCGCAGAGGCTTCAGAGTACCGAGATCGTCCACATGGCTGTTGGTTACGCCGTCAAGACACTTTTTGATAGCTTCTACGGAATAACCGACACGTGCCTCGGTCTTCAGGTTGGGGATATTGACCAGATCCCAGTCACGGTTCTTGAAGTTCTCCACTGCCAT
Organism: Oscillospiraceae bacterium; assembly: GCA_017405465.1. Lineage (GTDB taxonomy): Bacteria > Bacillota > Clostridia > Oscillospirales > Ruminococcaceae > RUG11783. Next base: position 6,416 of record JAFRAJ010000034.1, on the reverse strand, counting down.
CTTAACGATCGCTTTTCCGTTTGCAGCTGCGGTCTCCTCATGGAACTCTATGAAGTCGGAGTCCGGCATCATCGCGATGGGTGATGTAGTTATAAACTTGGTATGGAAACACTTTGACAGGGGTCCAAGTGCCGGGAAAATGCACTGTACATCAACTACGACTGCTTCACATGCTCCGGTGAGGACCACATTCTCCTGACACAGGAAGTTACCGGCCATCGGGATTCCGAGGCGCATGGCAACTTCGTTGCCGGTGCAGCACACACCAACAACATTGATCCCTTTTGCGCCGTAGCTCTTGGCAAGCGCTATCATCTCGGGATCGTTCGCATAGAAGACAACCATCTCGGAAACTGAAGGATCATGGCCGTGAACGACAATGTTCACCATGTCCTTCTCCATGACTCCGATATTGGCAGTAGTATCTTTAGGCTTAGGAGTACCGAACATTACGTCAGAGAACTCCGTACCCATCATTGAACCGCCCCACCCGTCACAAAGACCGGTTCGGAGCGACTGTCTGATAAGCGCTTCCGCAAGTGACGAGTTTCCCATATGCGTCATATGCATGGAAGTGGAGATCTCTCGATCTATTGCTCTTGGCACGATATTAGCCTTTTCCCACAGCTCTCTGGTGTGTTCCGGCGCTCTCTGGACGAACAATTGTTCGCCAAAAGGTTTGCCGTACTCCAGCAATCCCTTATAAGCCATTTCGTGAGCCAGATCGTAGATGTCCTTTCCCTCGGACTCCACACCCCATTCATCAGCAAGCTTTTTGAGTTTGTCAGGATCCTTTACCTGATAGGCTCCGCCTTCTTTAGTCTGGTAAAGGGTGTGCATGATCTGCCTGCCGTGGTCGGAGTGAGCAGCAGCTCCTCCTGCTGTAAAGCGGACATAGTTCCTACCCACTATTCCGTGAACATCACACCCGCATATGCCACGGGGTGACTTAGGGGTGATTCTGCAGGGTCCCATAGAACAAATACGGCAGCATGTTCCTGATTCACCGAACGAACAATGAGGACTCTGGTTCTTCACTCGCTGCTGCCAGGAATCAGCGCCTACCCTCCTGCCGTTCTCGAGCAGGATTTCTGTTGCTTGTTCCATCTGCTCTATAGAGATGAGACGGTCGTAATTCATCAGATATCTCCTTGAAACAATTGTTTTCTTATTTACTTATTTGTTTAGAATTTACCAATAACAAAATAAAAATCAGGACTCTACGATCTCAAGCACATCCATTGGGCATGCTTTAGCGCAAATGCCGCATGCGATACACTTGGAAGCTGTTTCCGAATCGTCCGGTTTGAGGCACACTCCCATAGGACACACCTCTTTGCACCGTCCGCAACCGATACAGAGCTTCTTGTTGATCATATAGACACCATTTGCGTTTTGGGTTATTGCTCCTTGCGGGCATTCTCTGGCGCATTTTCCACACTGGATGCATACCATGGGTTTTACGGTGCCGTTATTCTCGACGATCCGTATGCAGCTCTTATCCTGATGGAATTCTTTGTAGAATGCCTCTGAGCATGCTACGACACAACTGAGACATGCCATGCATTCCACGTCTTTTTTTACTGTTAATCTTTTCAAAGTCGCACCTCTTAATGACACATATGCGTATAATGTACCATAAATTTCTAAAGAATACTGTCTATTTTTCGTCTTATTTGACTATTATTGTTATTTCAAAACAGATGGCAATGTATGAATACCAATCCCGTTCCGCGATTTCACTATAAACGGTAGGAACATATGCAATAACTAAGCATCATATTGTGAATGTGGTCAAGAACAAATACTCCCTACATCCTTTGATATCCGTATTCATGAACACTAAGAAATCAAAAAGCCATGGACAACTGCATTCACTGCCACAGCAAAAAACAAAATTAGAAGGACAAACTCTTGTAGTGCACCCCAAAAGTTGGACACGTAATTAAATAGTTACTAGAAGGACGAGCTCCTGAACTGAGAAGGAGTTCGTCCTTTCAGTTTCACCTTGATTCGTTGTTCGTTGTAGTAGTGGATATATTCATCAATAGCTTTCATTAGCTCTCGGATGTCCTTGTATTTGGATTCCTGACCATAGAACATCTCACATTTCAAAATGCCAAAGAAGTTCTCCATCAGGCCGTTATCCATACTGTTGCCTTTTCTGAACATGCTTTGACGAATCCCATGTTCCTCCAGACTCTTTGCATAACTTCTGTGCTGGTATTGCCAGCCCTGGTCGGAGTGCAGGATTGTTCCTTCCGTTTCCGGGTTTGTACGATATGCTTCCTGCAACATGTCCATCACTTGTTTCATGTTGGGAGAGGTTGACGTTGTCCATGACACGATCTCCTGTCCATAGGCGTCAAGGATCGGAGATAAATAGCATTTCTCATCTCTCAGATGGAACTCAGTCACATCTGTAAACCACTTCTCGTTAGCTTTTTCTGCAGTAAAATCCCGATCAGGTTGTCTGCGATCTTACCTACAGTTCCTTTGTAGGAGCTGTATTTGCGCTTTTTCCGCTGGACACATATCAGTCCTTCTTTCCGCATCAGCCGCTGTACCTTCTTGTGGTTTATCTCATGACCCTCGTTCCGCAGCTGTGCTGTTATCCGCCGGTATCCATACATGCCTCTATGCTCCAGGAAGATCTCTTTCATCCTGATGATCAGATTTTCGTTCTTATCATCCTTTTCTTTCTTTCCTGCACAGTAATAGTATGTGGATCTTGGTATTCCTGATACCCTCAGCAGTACATTTAGCTCATATCTCTGCCGCAGTTCCTTTACAACGTTTACTTTTTCTTCCGCTGTCGAGCTTTCCTTGCCTGAACCACGGCATGTAATTTTTTTAAGTATTCATTCTCTGCTTCCAGATACAGAGCCTTCTTCTCCAGATATTCGATCTTCTCTGCGTCTGTCATCTCATCGTAGTTTTTTTCTTCTTTTGGCTTCTTCTCTTTCATGGGTGGTCGTCCTTTCTTCTTCTCAAGGATAACATACCCGTTTTCTTTGTACGACCTGATCCATAATCGCAGCGGGGTGTCACTTGACATCCCATACTCTATTCCTGTGTTTCTGATGGACTGGTCTTCCAATAATACTTTGTTGATCATCTCTTCCTTGATCTTTTTACTGTATTTTCTGTTTTTCCCTTGTCTCAGTATGTCAGGCCCATGTCGCTCTATCACCTGTACCAGATATTGTATTCTTGATCTGTCTATCCCATATTCATGTGACAATCTTATGGTACTCTCTCCATCTTTCCATTTCTCCCAGATTTCTAGCCGTTCTTTGTTTGTGATTTTTGACATATTAAAACCCCCATTATCTGTGTCCAAATAATGGGGGTCAGTACATCTCTTAGTTTAAGTATGTCCTTCTAATTACTTATCTACTACGTGTCTAACATTTTAGGTGCTATACATACGAAGGGAGTTTTGCGTCGCAAACACTAAGGCAGCCAGCAACGTCTTCTGACTCAATTACAAATATAGCGCAAATGTGACCTTTTCCAGATCTCTGATTTTAGACAGTATCTCGCTCAAACTGGCTCCGCCTGATTCTCTCACCAACAGGGTAACAGCTACATGACCATCTGCTCCACCTAGGTATTCAGTCTTTAGATCAACGATCCTGCCGCCGCATGAATCTATACAGCTGAGAAGATCCTTAAGTCCTTCCCGCTGTTTCAATTCACAGTATAACCAGCTGATCTCACGGGTCCTTTCAATCTTCTTTGCACTTCCGTCGAGGAACACTATTACAAGAAATGTTACGATGAAGTTGATCAATGCACCATAATAGAAACCTGCACCGACAGCGATACCGGTAACTGAAGAAGCAAGTAATCCTGCTGCTGTAGTCAGTCCCTTTACAGTGTTGTCTCCTTCTTTCCAGATTGCGCCTACACCGAGGAACCCCAGTCCGCTGATGAATGCAGCGGGTAGTCTGGCAACATCCGTATCACCGACGTTGAACTTGAGCCATATACCTAGCATAGCAGTGAGAGCTGCCGCTGAAGTTACCGCCATGTATGTTCTGAGTCCTGCTGCCTGGCTGATTTTTTCTCTGTTGAGTCCTATTGCACCACCAGCGAGTGCAGCCAGCAGTATTCGGAGCAGTATTATCTTAAAATCCAACATATCTAATCTCTTAATATTCTCTCTATCTGTAAATCATTAGCATACCTGATAGGTCAATTTGTATTCCACATAAGATTTTAGTAAAAGCATATAGACTATCGGAATGCGTGGATCCAGCATAATAAGGTACAGTCTTCGTCCACTGTATGAGTAGCTGGCTCATCACAGCAGTAAAAACCATATGATTCACTGGTTATTGCAGACCCAGATGTTCACAAGCCCAGTCATGACTTCTACAAGATCACTCCACCTTCTCGAAAACCAAGGTAACAATACCGAGTATTCTAGTCTTTAGTTTATTGCCGTCAGCCGTCATCTTCATGTCAGATTTGCCGTCAAGGAACACTCCATAGCCGGTCTCTTTCCATTTATACTCTTTCGGATCATCTTCTGAAGTGTATATAGCCGTTCCGTCAGCATTCAACACAAGAAGATTCTCAGCTGAGAGAGGCTCTGTTCTGCCAAATACTGCTAAGGATGTCGCTCTCCATTATCCAGTGTACCTGCTGTTTGAAAGATCTGCCATGAGTAATTACCTCCTACAACTAAAAAGAATTGTTTTGCTTAATTCTACTATCCATGTTTAGTGAAGTATCTTCACATCACTCTTCCAATTTCATTTCGGACTTTTCTTTCCCAGGCTAAAAGTTTCCACAAGCTTTGTATGTTTCTATCATGTCAGCATAACGGAGAATGAACATACTTTTTGCTGCGATTTGACATTACGTTCCATGACGAAGTCATCAAATTGAAAAGAATGTTCTAAATTGGGCACTAAAAACGGTAGCCGAAGCTACCGCATGTTACACATTTAGGAGACCGACAAATTTGAAGTAATCTATTTGCTTTTCTGTTTTACCTCATCCATTTCTGCAATAAGCTCGTCTAACGGCCGATATTCTCCGCCCCACCATTCAAAGACATGCATGCCTTCGTCTTCAAGAACTGATTCCGTAAGTGTCAGATCTATTCCAAGTTGCTTAAGCAGACCTTCTCTGTCTACTGCCTGATAATCAAACGGAAGCAATTTGCAGAATTCTTTGTATGAAACCCCGCATACGACCTGATGCACTCCCAGTGAGGCTATCGCCGCCAGGCACCTCTCACACGGGGCACAACTCGTATAGACTATAGACTTTTCTAAAATGTCATCCGTATATTTATTTGCACATTTATGAACCAGGTTAAACTCAGCATGGCCAAAAATCTTTTTTTCAAAATCAGCTGTATTCTCGGCTTCTTCCAATATTTCCCCATCACAAACCAATACAGCCCCGAAAGTGTCAAAGCCTTTTTTACCAGCGTTTATCGCTAATTCGTAGCACCTCTTCATGTATTTCTCATTGATTTCAATCATTTCGATTCCTCTATAAACCTGGATTTATCTAGAGTGCTATTTGATCAAAGAAAATCTCCAATTTCTCCAAGCATTTTCCCAAGACTATGGTATTTGCCGGAATAGATCACTGGGTCCAGAACAGTTAGATCAACATCAAAGATGTCTTTGCACTCAAGTCTTTCATCCATCTGGATATTTCGGATATGGCAGAAGAATGTGGTGGAATCACCAGTCTCGAGTGTCCTTGCAACCTCACATTCATAGACCCATCTGCTTGCATCAAGAACAGGAACATCCAGCACTTCTCCGCGTACAACTTCGTACCGAATATCGTTTTTAGGACCATCCTTGGCATGCTTAGAACCAAAATAATCCATAAGAGGGAGCATGTCCGTACTGACAAGGTTTGCGCTGAAGATACCTGTCCTCAGGACGTTCTTCTTTGTCATCTTTGTTCCCGCCATGCTGATAACAAATAGATATCCGTCTCCTTCTTCATGCGTAGCACTGGCCCAGGTAATAGGAGCAAAGTTTGCAGATCCGTCCTCATTATTCGTGCCTATGATAAAAGAAGGCTGAACACACATAGAGTATATCGGATTAACTGATCGTCTCTTAGCCATTTCCCATTCTCCAATAGTAGATTTTGCTGAAGTATTATTGTTTCACAAATTGCGATTTGTGTATATTCTATCATCTCGATAAAACAAAAAGAACCCAATAACCGTTAAGTCATCGGGTTCCAGAACATCCGTACAATAATGTGCGTTTATCAACAGATGAGATTTCTTAGAAACATCTGCGAATTCGCATGTTTCTAAATGTGAATTTGGTGTAACTCTGGTGTAATTTGGTGTAAACAGTGGTGTAAACACCATCATTTCAGCCCAAAATCAATAGAGCTTTGCGCCTGCCGGAATGTGCGGATCC
>JAFRAJ010000033.1 GCA_017405465.1 Oscillospiraceae bacterium | reverse complement strand
GCGACTGAGCCGAGCCCCTGCCGGCGGTATTTCTCATCAGCCCACATATCATCGATATACATACAGCCCCACGGGAAAATATATCCGGTGCAGCCGGCGATGATATTACCGTCTTTATCCACTATTTTTTTGCAGACTGTTTCTTCTTCTTCACTAAAGCCATCAAGCACCGGAACGAGTCCAAAGTAGTACTCATGGACGAGTTCCTCTATCCGTTCCGAATCTCTGCGGGCGCTTCTTCTTAAAAATAATTTTTCCATATCTTTATCCTCCTACAGTTTTTTGCAGGTGAAGTCTTCGATCATCAGGCAGTTTTCTCCGAAGGTCACTTCCAGCATGCCGCCCTTTCTGCCAAATTTGTTCTCACCTATAGGGTATAACTTAAATTCCAGCGGATCGCCGTCATCGTCGATGGCCTTAGCCCAAAGGTCTCCGTCCTTCATGTACACTTCGTCGATGATAAGATCGAAGTCCTCGGGATGCTCGTATTTACCGCAGAAAGACTCCCACTCAGACTTATCCGGATTCTTGATGGTGATGTCCTCTATGGTGACGATGGGCTTAGGTTCTTCGCCTCTTGCGATGGCTCTCATAGCGTAATAAAAGCCATAGTAAGCCCTGACGTCCTTAGGTTCGCGGCTGTTCAGAAGCACGAGTACCTTATCTTCATCTATGAAGCGTTCGAACCAGGTGATGACTCCTGGCATGCCGCCGCTGTGGCTCACGATCAGTCCCAGTTCAGGGTCGTTTTCAATAGCCCAGCCGAAGCCATAGCCTATACCGCCATCGTCATACTCAGCGATCTCTCCGTTATTAAGTTTCGCGGGAGTGTACATGAGCTGTTGTTCTTCAGAAGTAAGGATCTTCCCTTCTCTGAGCGCTCTGTCCCATTTAAACATATCGAAAATGGTGGTGTATACGTAGTCGTCGCCGTTCAGACCGTCGAATGCCACTACGTCGCCGTCTTCTTCCGAGTCGATGTCGGCAACCCACTTGCCGTCCTCGAACACTGTTGCCCGCGCATAGTTCTCAAAGGGAACGCCGTCTCTTCTGATGTGGCAGCAGCGTGTCGAAGTCATTCCAGCAGGCTCAAATATATTCTGCATGAGGAAGTCCTCGTAAGGAACGTCAGCAAGTTCATCCACGACAAGAGCCAGAAGATTGTAGCCGGTATTGGAGTATTCAAGGCCTTCTCCGGGAGTAAACAAGGGTTTAAGCTTAGTCTCACAGAGGAAGCGTGGGATCTCGTCGTTGCCAGGGGCCCTGTTCTCTTCCTTCCAGATGTCTATAAACCAGTCAGCGTCATCGAAATAATCCGGAACACCGCCGGTGTGGCTCAGAAGATGCCTGATGGTCACCCCGGGATAGGGTATCTCCGGGAAGTACTTCGTGATCTCGTCGTCAAGGCTCAGTTTGCCTTCCCTGACCATCAGCATAACGGCTGCCGCAGCGAACTGCTTGCTGACCGACGCCAGCTGGAAGATAGTATCCTCGTTGTTTGGCAGAGTGTTCTCCGGATCGCGGTAACCGTATGCCCCCTTGGATACGATCTCGCCATTCTCAGCGAAAAGCCATGTTCCGTTGAAACCTGCCTTCTCATGTCCTATGCGGACAAAATTATTCATTATTGTTTTCTTATCCATAATATTTTCATGCAGCCTGAATTGCTGCGTTTCCTTTCTTCACAGTTATTACATGCGGTGACCCGGCGATCGCGCATTCAGCATAAAATCAGCAAAAAAATGCCGTGACGAAGACGCCACGGCAAATCAAAATATATTTCCTGTCAAGCTAAAATGCACAAGCCGAGGTCATCATACCATATTCAGTTACAGTTGCAAGTTTTATTGTAATC
>JAFRAJ010000032.1 GCA_017405465.1 Oscillospiraceae bacterium | reverse complement strand
TCTCAGTCCGGCTACCGATCGTCGGCTAGGTGGGCCGTTGCCCCGCCTACTACCTAATCGGACGCGAGGCCATCTTTAAGCGGATTCCTCCTTTGACCCCTCAGCGATGCCGCTGTGTGGTCTTATGCGGTATTAGCACCTATTTCTAAGTGTTATCCCCCTCTTAAAGGCAGGTTCCTCACGTGTTACTCACCCGTTCGCCACTAAAGTATTAAGTCTTCTGCCGAAGCTTCCGTCTCAATACCTCCGTTCGACTTGCATGAGTTAGTCGCGCCTCCAGCGTTCTTACTGAGCCAGGATCAAACTCTCTAAATTATTGTATATCATGCACTTCACCGTGCTTGATACCTTAGCTCGAGAACGCCATTTCTGGCTTTTTCCTCGTTACTTTTTGTGAGCTCTTTCGCTCACTAACAAGGGCTGCACTTTCTTTGTGATATTGTTTAATTTTCAAGGTCCAAAGTCTGTTTTTTGCCTGCCGTTTTCACAGGCGCAAGAGTTATTCTATCAGCCGTCTATCTACATGTCAACAATTAATTTTGATAAATTTTGTGGTTCTTCCAACGGCCCCGTGTGTGTCGTAATCTTCTTTCTTTTCATCAAAAAAGAAGACGCTTCCAACATTCCACATGTTGTGTAAAGCGCCTTCTTAAAACCAGCTCTTATCTGGTATAGACGTGCTTTTCCTCTGTTGAGGTACTCCCTCCGTCTATTACGAACTCTGGCTTCTCTGAGCCTCTGTTCGATAACATCAGTGCGCTTATCAAGGCGGTGAATGGAATCGTTAGGATTATTGTAGCTGCACCTATCAGCATATCTTCTAGATTTATAATCACTAACTCCAGATTCAGCAGTTCGATCATTGAAGCCTGATATGCTACCAGGAGAAGAACCGTACACAGAGATGTACCTATGTATGCAAGTATCAGCGTGCTGATCTGAGTACCCAGGATATCTCTTCCTATATTAAACCCTGAATTAAGCAAAGACTTAAAATCTTCATTACCTGTGCTGTCATGCATCTCCCATACAGATGTAGCGATAGACATAGACACATCCAAAGTAGAACCCAGAGCACCTATTATGATAGAAGCAAAGGTGACTGCTCTCAGATCTATAGGCTCACTTAGAATAGCCATAACGAACATGTCTTCTTCCGAAGCAAACCCCGTTATCTTCATTACGCTGTTCATCACCAGAGTCAGAACTCCTGCAAGGAACACTCCTCCGGTAGACCCCAGTATTGATGCAAGTGATTTTTTATTGAAACCTCCAACGAACGGCGGTGTTATCAAGATGGCAAACACACAGACTAGCAGTGCCCATAAATACACATTATAGCCTGATAATATAGCCGGAACAAAAACAAAGAAAACTGCAACTACAGTAAGTCCCAGAGATAAAACCGATGCGACGCCTTTCATCTTTGCGAAAAGTATGAGGAATATCACGAGGAAGATAAACAGGATGACTATCGATTTGATCCGGAAGAAGTTCCCCGCTATTGCTTCACCATCCGTGACGGTAACAAATATCAAATCGCCCTCTTCCAGCACTGCCGCATTGTAATAAATAAGATCGTCCTCGGTTCTGATTGCAACGATGGAGTCGCCCTTCTTAGGTCCGCGCATTACTGTCCCGGAGAATTTGACTTCTGTCTGATTGACCTCGTTTACTCCTCCGTAAGAAGCTGTCGAAGTATTTACAGATAAGATACTGTCTACCTTCACCAGATATACGTCTCCGGCCAGTCTGACCTGTCCCGTAAACATGGTAGCGTCCTTTGTCGCGACCCTGTTGCCAATAAAGACAGCCAGAAAAGAGAACAATATTAGGAGAGCATACTGTATAAAGGTTTTGAAGCTCTTTTTTCTCTTCAATCGTTTTTTCCTCCGTTTTCTCCGGAATCAGGAAAATAATGAAATCGTTTCCTTATGGCATGCAATTATAGCACAAGAAAATGTATTTATATACTTTGAAATGGCTTGGCAGGAATGTTTTGCTGTTGCTGTCACGAATCCCGTATCATAGCGTTCATATAGTTCAGCACCTTTTTCTTATCCCAGCACCACTGTGGTTCTATAAGAAGTTTCTTGGGTCCATCTCCTGTAAATCTGTGGATTATTGTTCTGGAGTCAAGGATCTTCAGGATTTTGATTACCAGATCGGTGTACTCTTCGAGTGAAAGAACATGAAACGGTTCTGTTTCGAACATCTTTGCAAGTTCGGTGCCCTTTAGTATCTGGAGCATATGTATCTTTATACCATCCAGTACCGGATCCAGTTCTGAGAGAAATCTAGCTGTCGCCAGCATGTCATCTTCCGTCTCTCCGGGCAATCCAAGTATCACATGAACGATTACTTCCAGACCGGCGCATTTAAGTCTTCTGTAAGCTTCCTTGAAAGTATTCAGCTTATAACAGCGGTTCATCTTTTCGGCAGTATCTTCATTTATCGTCTGGAGTCCAAGCTCTATCCAGACCGGTTTAATGCGATTCAGTTCACTCAAAAAACTGATCATGCTGTCTTCCAGACAATCAGGACGAGTCCCGATAGAAAGCGCACAGATCTCAGGAGCAGATACCGTTTCGCTGAACAGTTCTTTAAGACTTTCCTGGTCACCGTATGTATTAGTATACGACTGGAAATAGCCTATGAATTTCCTGGCCTTTGTCTTTTCTTCTATCTTCGTTTTCGCCAGCTCGATCTGTTCCTTTATTGAAACAAATGGAGGAGAAAAGTCTCCTGACCCTTGCTGTGAACAGAACAGACATCCACGTGTGGAGAGTGTTCCGTCTCTGTTAGGACATGTGCAGCCGGAAGTCAGGGAGATCTTATATACTTTCTCCCCGAATCTTCGTTTCAGTTCATCTGATAACCTGTTTATTTCCACATCAGACCTTCATTCTAAATGATTTAGTAATTCATACTTGATGATATATAATACATAATAAAAAAGAAAAGAGAATATCGATATGCCTAAATATGCTATAGATGAGACGATCTATATTCCTGTAAACGGAGACAGCCAAAACATCCACATACGTTCTGCAAGTCTTGATAACCCGGTATTGCTATTCGTTCACGGCGGTCCCGGTGTGTGTGACAGATCATGGGTGATGCCGGAACAGTCCAAATATCTTGCTGACAGGTTCATAATGGTGTGCTGGGATCAGCGCATGGCAGGAAAGAGCTACCGGCACGCAAACATCTCCAACAGGATGACTTTGGATCAGCAGGTTGAGGACATGCACGATGTCGTTCTTTATCTTGTTAATCGTTTTCATCAGGACAAGATCTATATCGTAGGACACAGCTGGGGCTCAGTCCTTTCATGCCTTTATCTTCCAAAATATCCCGAGAATATCAAAGCATATGTCGGAATGGGTCAGTTCATTAACGGAGCATTGAACGAGAAGATCAGCTATGACTTCGTTGTAGATTATGCCAGAGAACACAATGACAAAAAAGCTCTGAAAGATCTCGCCTCCATTGGGGCACCTGTAGACGGTATGTATAAGGGCGGTCTGGATGCCCTCATGGTACAGCGCAATTACATGACAAAGTTTGGCGGAGGAAGCTGGAAAGAAAAAGAGAGCAGCTTCAAGTCAATTCTCGTTCCTTTCCTCACAAGCGGAGAATACTCTGTGATACCGGATCTTTACAGATACTATAAAGGAACGTTCTTCTGTCTGGCTGAACTATGGCCTCAGGTAGTCAGACTGAAATTCGATGAGACAGTCAGGAAACTTAATGTACCTGTATACCTGTTCCAGGGCGATCACGACCAGAATACCCCTACACCTCTTGCCAAAGAATGGTTCGATAATCTTGAAGCCCCATACAAGGAATATGTACCGTTCCACGAATCAGCTCATTCCCCGATCAAAGAAGAACCTGAACTTTGGGGAAAGACTCTGATAGAAAAGCTTTTGGGATGATTTATAGCAATACGATCAAACAGGCTCTTGCCTAGCGCAAGAGCCTGTACTCATATCTGCGATTATATTATCAGTCTTCTGGGATCTCCCAGTGAACACTGGGCATACATTTGAGGTCTGTCCAGTCAAAGGGAGATTCTGCAGAGTCAAGAGGATCCTCGATATTGTTTTCCTCTCCGAACGCCGTGCACATATAGTATTCACCTGCAGAAAAGCTGACCCCGACATCAACACATCTCTCGATATCCTGCAGGAGCAGTATTCCGCCGCCACCGCTCTTGAAGCCTGGCGAACGCATAGTCATGTTCTCTTCTACGAAGCAGAACAGATTAAGTCTGTCGCTGATCCATACATGGAAGCACTCTTCTTCATAGAATGGATACCATTCATTGCGTTCCGTAAACTCTCTGATCCCTGCTTCCGCCCTGGCACGTCTATCAGGGTCATCTGAAGCAAGATCCTCACCGAAACGATTCTGAAGCATATCCTCCTGGGTAAGGCCGGGGCCGGGGCTGGCTCTGACCACTGTAGGCGAATAATAGATATGCTGCAGGGCCATTCCGTCATTGTAGTGCCATACGATATGTTTGCCTACCATTCGTTTAGACAGATGATGCCTTATTGTGGGAAGTTTCCTTCCCGGGACTTTGATGGCACCAAAGAAAGGCGTAGTCCTGATAAGTCTCGGATGTTCAGGATCAAAGGCCTCTTCCATAAGCACAAGCGTTACCAGATTTTGTGCCGTATCAAGCACATATGTTTTGTTGATCAACCCTTTGCCTGATTCCGGTTGGGTATGTACAAGATATGTCACATCATCGCCTTTTAGACATTCATATGTCTCAAAGACATAAGGCTGACCTTTCTCTGCAATCTGAACATTCTCGCCGTCCATGAAATACATGGACACCTCTTCACCGCTGTCCATGATCAGGTGAAAATGTTTTCCTGCCAGCTCATAATTGAAGGCGATTTTGTACTGACTGAGTCCTGTAAACTGATTCTTGTCTGCCAAATTATCTGTCCTCCTTATTTTTTATGTCTCTGCCGGTCCGATGATCGTGACCGGCTAAGAATGTTCACTGTCTTGCTGCAAGCAGCTTCAGAAATCGAGCCTCGTTCATCTGTTCGTTAGTGATGTACTCCCCTTCGCAGAACAGCGCATATGTCGTTATTGGAGTAGGCGCGTTCCGGGCTTCTTCTCTGTCCGTGATATGCACTGCAGTAAAAGGAACATCGTGGTCAGCTGCAGTTTTCTCAACTATCGGTACATACTTGGCATTGAACGGGCATTGATCCGTATAGTAGAGAACATATCCGGGAATATCAGTATGCGGATGTCTGGCACAATCTCTGAAATGTGGCTTTACATCAATTCCTTCGAATGGAAGATACCAAAGCTGTATCCCGTTGTCTGCCTCATCACAGACAGCGAATCCTTTGTGAGTCAAATACTTAGGATCCGCCAGGAAAGGTCTTTTCTTTGCGGATGACAGTATGCACAGGCCTTTCTTTCCTTTTTCTTTGCTGTCCCGTATGCATTCTTCCAGAAGATCATTCGAGTAACCGTGTCCTTTCAGAGACCCGGATACCCACAGACAGTCGATATACATATAGTCTTCCGCATCAATTGGATTCCATGCTTTCTCTGCAGGGATATATTCAATAAAGCATTTCCCCCGTTCGATGCTCTTGAGGAACACCAGACCGTCTTCGAACTGGCCTGCAAGCCAGGCTTTCTTGGATGCGACCTGTATGTCATTGTTGTTTGAAATGGCACAACAGATGTGCTCGCTTTCAATGTTGTCTTCTGTAACTCTAATATACTCCATCCGGACCTCCCTAAAGCTTAATTGATCTGCTTGTTCTGCAGTATCGTTTTATTCCGCCTGTTCGTCATCTCCGAACATATCGTTTTTGTTTCTGGACAGCACCGCCAGAACTGCATCAGCGATCAGGAACACTGCCATCAAGATCGTCCATTTATCAACAGCCGTGATATCCGCTTTTGCGTCTCTTGTGAGGATGAGCGTAACGACCGATCCTATGAGCAGGAGCATTCCGGCCGCTTTCATCAGTTTATGACTCCTGACAGTCTGTTCATCTCCGTTTTCTTTCCTGACGAATGCGCTGATAAGCATTCCCAGCGACATCACTCCGGTAAGTACAGTAAGAATCAGGTTCATGAATGCGCGTGATCCTTTTCCTCCGGACGGTGGCTCCGGTGCAGGCGCCGGTTCCGGTTCTGGTTCCGGAACAGCTGCTTTTTCCACACATGTACCGGGAGTGACTCCGGACTTTGCCCCGTTCTGATCATATCCCGTTGCTGTCGCCGTGTTTACGACGCTGCCTGCTTTGGCGTCAGCTTCCGTCACTGTATAGCTGGTATTGAATGATTTGTTCTCTCCGGGTTCAAGCGCATCAACTGTCCATACATCCCCGGTAAGGTCATCTGTCACCTTTATATCCGTTATCTTCACGTCTCCGTCATTGGTCATTGAGATCATATAGCTGATCTTTTCTCCGGGGAGATATGCTGTTCCGTTCTTGGGTTTTGAAGTAGTGTATTTCCTTATGGTCAGATGGCTGACAGGTTCCGTGTCGGGACCTACCGGAGCTGTGACTGTGAGCAGACCCTCCACCTTCGTGATCTCATAGTTTGAATCCTTGGTATTCTCATTCATCGTATAGCTGAATGTGTTGGCGCTGCTTCCCTGCTTGGTCTGGCTTCCGGTGACCTCGAATTTCGCTCCTTCACCTTTAGCAAATCCGTCGCCATCTATCGTGATCTTATCGCTCTTGAGCGGCTCTCCGTCGTAAGGCTTCTCTGCGCTTTCGGAAGTCAGCGTCAGCTTTCTCTTGGTGATCTCAAGATGTCCGTCTACGATCACGAACTTCACGTTGGCATAGTTCATATTAGTGTTTGTGAAGTCTCCCGGCTTGAGGAGCATCTCATGTTTGCCGGCATCAGTCGCCTTCACTGTGGCATCTCCGCTGAATGTGAAGTCCTTTTCAGTGTATTTATCATTGTCTATGCTGACTTTATAACCGGTGACAGTCTTCTCCGTACCGTCGTATTTCTCTGTACCGCTGTTCTCGGTAATCGTCACCGTGATCGCCACCTGCGAACCTGTGACCGTAAGCGTTCCTTCGTTCTTGGTCAGCTCGTAGTTGTCTCCCTTGGTGTTTCCATTGAATATGCAGCTGATAGTATTGGGACTGCTGCCTGCATCGGTCTGGCTTCCTGAAGCAGTGTACTCTGCCCCTTCTCCCTCAGCAAAGCCGTCTCCGGTCATAGTGACTTTTTCATTCGTCAGT
Source organism: Oscillospiraceae bacterium (assembly GCA_017405465.1). Lineage (GTDB taxonomy): Bacteria > Bacillota > Clostridia > Oscillospirales > Ruminococcaceae > RUG11783. The sequence continues at coordinate 25,200 of JAFRAJ010000032.1, read as the reverse complement.
GCAGTTCCGTCATAGGTCTTGGTCGCGCTTTCAGACGTCAGGACAAGTGTTCTTCTGCCGATCTCGAGACTGCCGTCTGTCACAGTAAATACTGCTTCGCAGTTGACATCGTCATAGCTGAAACCGTCTGCTGCAAGCCCCATTAGGTATGTCCCTGCATCACTTTTCTTTATTTCAGTTCCGCCCTTGTAGCTGACTTTTCCCTCACTGAAAAGGCTGCTGCTGCAGCTTATATCATAGCCGGAGACAGTATGCTCTGCGCCGTCGTATTTGATGCTTTCCTTATGTCCTGTCACTGTGATGGCCAGTTGAGCCTTCGCTATCTCCAGGCCTCCGTCAGTGACGACAAATTTAGCCGTGACATTAGGATCATCGTAGCTGAACTGATCTGCGGAGAGTCCCATCATATAACTTCCGGCGTTCATCCCTGTAACTGATGCCGAGCCGCTGAACACGATCTTTCCCGGATCAAAACCGGCTGAATTACTGGCGACTTCATACCCTTCCACTATGTAAGTGTCTCCGCTGTAGGTCTTGCTCTCAAAATGTCCCTGGACCGATATTCCTATCTCCGGTTTCTTGATAATCAGTTTCCCGTTTGTCAGAGAGTATGTCACATCGACATTTGCATCGTCATAACTGAACATATCAGCTGTCAGTACAAGGTCATATTCTCCGATCTCTTTTTCACTCACACTGGGCTCAGCAGAACATACCAGTTTACTTTGATCAAAGAGAGGACTGTCACTTGACGCTGTATATCCTTTTACCGTCTTCTCCGTTCCGTCGTAATACTCTCTTGCAGAATTTCCCGTGATGCTTATCGTCATCGCAGCTTTTCCAATATTGAGCTCACCGTCCGAGACTATCTCGAATGAAGCCTGAACGCTGCTGTCTAAATAACTGAAGTTGCCGGCACTGAGCTCCATCTTGTAGGTCCCTACGGTGCTGCCTGACGCAACAGCCTGCCCGGAGTAACTTACCTTGGCGGGGTCGAAGATCTCAGTATCACAGCTGAGGGTGTATCCTTCCACTTTCTGTTCCTGCCCGTTATAAGAAACAGAAGCCGTATTTCCTGTAACTCGTATTGTGATGCTGACCGTTTCAGGCTCGCCTTCTTCTGAAGGAGCAGGCGGTGCGTCCGGGTCTTCCGACTCGGCATATACATGTCCCGCAAAGCCTTTAGAGAAGGCGCATGAAAGCACAGCTACCAGCAGTGCAAGTACCAGTACCAGGATCCTCTTGGTGTAAACGTTCATGATTATTACTCCGATATGCCATCCGGCTGATGCCGTGATCAATTAACAAAATCTGTCTCAAAGCCCGAAGGTCTCTTTTATGAACGCAGCTGCATCTCCTGGATCGAGGTCCGAATTGTCGATACGCAGATAGTTCTCAAAAGGGATCTCTCCCTCTCTGCTTACGAGTCTGTAATTCTCTTCCCTCATCAGGTTCGCATTGGAGAACTCTATGTCCGCTTTGGACGGTTTGTTCCTGATCCTGTTCTCCGTCACGTTCCTTTTGAGCCGGACCTCCAGCGGCGCGATCAGCTCCACATAATAGAACTCTGTTCCATATGGAGCGAATATCTCCTTGACGTGTTCGATATAATCCCAGTCGCTTTGATGGTCGAAAGCCCACATATAAGTGAAGATCATTCCGTAATTATCGGAAGCTGCGAATTCCCGGAATACGACGTCACGTATCCCGTCCACTGCCTTCCTGTTCAGACTTCCGAAGATCTCAATGACAGGCTCGATACTCATATGATTGTGAAAAAGGCGCAGTCCCGTCATCCTGGCGAGCTCCTGCCCGACGGTCATCTTGCCTACGGCTCCGCTTCCTATCAAGAATACCAGCTTCATCTGCCTGTCCTCCATGAGTCTATATAATATTATCATTTCTGCAGGCAGAATTGACCCTGTCACATGTGTGACCTGCAAGTTTACTGTCCTTTAAGCCCGGATCATGCATTTCCCCATATAAAAAGACCTCTGCTGACGAAACAGCAGGGGTCTTTTCTTATAATTCAGATTCAGATACGTGCAACACCGGTGGCTCTGGCCGCTTCGGCTACTGCCGCAGCGACTGTCGGGCCGACTCTCTCATCGAAAGCCTTGGGGATGATGTAATCTTCACTGAGTTCTTCATCTGATACGAGGGATGCGAGCGCTTTTGCAGCCGCCATCTTCATCTCTTCGTTGATGTCTGAAGCTCTGGCATCGAATGTTCCGCGGAACACTCCGGGGAATGCCAGAACATTGTTGATCTGGTTCGGATAGTCGCTTCTGCCGCTGGCCACGACCCTTGCCCCGCCTGCCTTGGCGTCCTCAGGCATGATCTCAGGCGTCGGGTTCGCACACGCAAACACTATAGCATCCTTATTCATCGTCCTGACCATCTCAGTGGTAAGGGTTCCCGGAGCTGAAACTCCGATGAACACATCAGCTCCTTTGATTACATCTGCGAGCTTTCCGGTCTCCTTGTCGGGGTTGGTCACATGCGACATCTCTTCCTTGATCCAGTTGAGTCCGTCCCTTCCCTCATAGATCGCACCTTGTCTGTCTGTCATCACGATGTTCCTGTATCCTGCGGACAAAAGCAGTTTCGTGATGGAGATCGCGGCAGCACCTGCTCCTGATGTGACGATTTTTACATCTTCCTTCTTCTTGCCTACTACCTTGAGTGCATTGGTAAGTCCTGCCAGCGTGATTATAGCTGTACCGTGCTGATCATCATGGAAGATCGGAATGTCGCATTTCTCTTTAAGCTTTCTCTCGATCTCGAAGCATCTGGGAGAAGCTATGTCCTCAAGGTTGATGCCTCCGAAAGAACCGGAGATGAGGTAGACGGTATTGACGAACTCATCTACATCCTGTGTCTTGACGCAGAGAGGGAAAGCGTCCACTCCGCCGAAGCTCTTGAACAGAACGCATTTTCCTTCCATTACCGGCATTCCGGCTTCCGGACCTATATCGCCGAGTCCCAGCACCGCGGAACCGTCCGTGATGACGGCACAGAGGTTGTGGCGTCTCGTGAGATCATAGCTCTTGTTTATATCCTTCTGTATCTCCAGGCAGGGCTGCGCCACGCCGGGAGTATAAGCCAGGGACAGGTCGTCCTTGGTCCCTACAGGGACTCTGGCGACGACTTCTATCTTGCCCTTCCACTCTCCGTGGAGTCTCAGGGATTCCTTCATATAATCCATTGTTTTTCCTCCTGTCAGGCTTCAAACGGGAATTTGTAATCGAGTCCGAACTTTTCACGGAGCTCTACGAGTTCTTTCTGGATCGAATCTCCTACCGGGACTCCCTTGTCCTTTCTTTCCTGCCATGCCAGCCATTCTTTCTCGCCGGCAGTATATATACGCTCCGCACCGGGGGCCTTTTCGGATTCTCTGAGTCCCCTGAGTATGCCTCCCGCAGTCTTCTTGAATGTATCGAGGCCCATGAAGAACTCGGGGTTGATCACGAAGAAGAAATGTCCGAGGCGGTACATCTTGTTCGTGCCGTCAGGATTCTTTCCGCTCAGCTCCTTCATGAAGGGACCGCCTGCAAGTGCAGCAGAGAGGATCTCAACGATCGTGGTAAATCCGTATCCTTTGTATCCGCCGGTCTCTTCACCGAGACCTCCTATGGAGAGAAGCGCGCAGTTGCCGGCTCTCATCTCTCTGAGGATCGCACCGGAATCCGTCATGGTACCGCCGTCTTTTGTGACGACCAGTCCTGCAGGGGTTGGCTTGCCCTCACGCTCATAGAACTCTATCTTTCCGTTCTGCACGATGGATGTAGCGCAGTCGAAGTTGAACGGGAACTCCTCATCAGTAGGCATCGTAAACGTGAGAGGGTTGGTTCCCATCATGGGCTCAACTCCGAAAGTCGGGGCGACAGAAGGCCTCGCGTTCGTGCCGCTGATGCCTATCATTCCCTCTTTTTCCGCCATGGTGGTCCAGTATCCGGCTATTCCGTAGTGAGTCGAATTGTAGATCGCACCACCGGCCATGCCGTAAGTCTTGGCCTTTTCGATGAGCTTCTTCATCATATGGTAGCTCGCAACCATTCCCATACCGTTATTGGCATCCATGACCACAGTGGTCGGCGTCTCCTTGACTATATCCATCTTGGTCACAGGCAGCAGTGTACCGTTGTCTATGCGGTCGAGATAGATGGGTTTGAAGCGGTTGCATCCGTGGCTCTCTATGCCTCTGCGGTCGGACTCCAGAAGAACATCGGCGCAGATCGCCGCGTCCTCTTCCGGAACGCCGTACTTCTTGAAAACATCGATCATAAAACTGTTCATAAGATCCCACGGGACATAAGGTCTGGTCTCCATCTTGTTACCTCCGTTTATCATCGCCTGTGAGCACTTCTCCCGTTCAGCGCATCCGGCTAGATCAAATCATTAATCGTTACTAGTTTAGCATCATATCATCTAAATTTCTCTACATTGAGGCTGGTTTAGTGCCTTTATTCCATTTATTTCGTGATATTTCACAACCTTTACACGATAATGCTGTAGTGTTCATCAAAAACAGGAGCATACACTGACAAACATCGCATCCGGGGATTATACTGAATCTAAGAACACTAAATATTCAACATTCAGACCAAGGAGGAAAACTCATGCTGAATTACTGGAACCGGCAGGACAACCCTGCTACATTCGAAACGCTCGAAGAGGTTCGTGCGAATGCTCCCGGCGTCACGTCCAAACTGTCCGGAGCCTCACGCTTCAAACAGATCCTCAATCCCGCTCTTGAAGACTTCCCTAACGATCTGGCGTATTTCTACCGTGCTCCCAACATCTACGGTGCAGAGACAGGAGCCAGGAACAACACGACGTTCATCGTCTTTGCTCCCCGCAGGCTCGAGACTAAAGAGGAAGGAAAGGCATATCTTGAGCAGCTCGGTCTCATCAAGCTGATCAACGAGGCTATCGGAACGATAATCCTCCAGATGCCCGAGAAAGCGGAAGGCTACACAGAGAATGACCTTCAGTACAGCTACACTCTCTATAATGCCCTTCTGAGTCAGAAGGCTTTCATTGAGATCGACGGCGAACGCTGCGTTCCTGCAGAGAGCGAGTACTGCGGCGGTTACGGCAAGACCTACATGTTCGGCGTTGATGAAGGCGCCACCTTCATGAACAACTTCGTAGCCGGTTCCCGTGAAGAGCTGATCGGCCGTGTAGCCGGATACTTCACCTACGGCGGAGAGATGTCAGAAGAAGTAGCTGTCACACTGTATGTTCCTGCATTCATAGTCAACGGAACCTCGACTGAGATCCGCAAGTTCCGCGAAGCAAACGGCGCTAATGCCTACGGTCTCGCAGACGGGATCTCCCGCTTCTATAACCAGCAGCTTCCGATCCGCGAGGTCCGCACCGCAGAAGACAAGGACGGCAATGTAGCCTGCTGGATCGAGAAGGCTTTCCGCAGTATGTTCATGTTCATCCAGCGCTCGGCAAACGTCCAGACCAAGTATCTCGAGCCCCGCGTAACGAACTGCTACAAGGGATACGTCCCCGCTCCTGAGATCGCACGTTTCGCACTCTCACGCCGGAACCCCGTTCTCAACGACAGGACCGTCATCGGCAACCTCCAGGTCACCTTCGTCAAAGACACTGAGACCTTCAGCGACCTTAAGAGCCCCGGCGGACTGATGTCAGAAGCCGGCGATTACCTCGATACCTGGTATGAGGTCCTCCCGCAGGAAGTCCTGAACAACACAGCTCCGGAACACAGCGTGCCTCTCCTTCTCGCCAACCACGGCGGCGGAGACGATGTCCTGATGTTCCTGGACGAGACCGGAATCCTCCTCACAGCAGGAGAGCAGAACTTCGCCATCGCAGCAGCGATGCACAGCGGACTGACCCTCATCGGCGGAGAGCTCCTGCCCCGATTCACCAAGTACATTCTCGACAAATATCCCGCACTTGATCCCGAGCGCGTCTGGGTAACAGGATATTCAATGGGCGGCTGGGCCACCTATCACTGCATCGCGCATCATCCGGAAGTATTTGCAGCTGCCGCCCCGATGGCAATGCCGCTGCGTGACCTTCCTGACACTGCAGAAGAGCTCTATAAGAACATAGACATGCCGGCGATGCTCATCTCTTCCACCTATGACTTTGCGGCATGGGATTCCGAGAACAACCATCTCAATGAAGGCGGCCGCGACTTCCTGCAGACCTACTGCAAATTCAACGAGATCGACCCTGTCGAAGAATTCGACTATGTCAAATACCCAGTGATCGGCCGTCCGTTCGACTCACTGGAGATCACGACAGCCAACGGAGAGTGGCGCAATGCCGAATGGCTCATCAAGAATGAGAAGGGCGTTCCGATGATCGGTCTCAACGTCACCGAATATCTGATGCACTCACTCTGGCCCGGCTACGGCGATATCGCATACAACTTCCTGAAGCATTACCGCCGCGACAAGGAGACAGGCGAAGTCATCTACACAGAGTAATAATAAGTGTAATTATTACTAACCGGATCAAAACTCAAAGTGATAAGTCAACAGCCGCTCGATAAGAGCGGCTGTTTGTCTGTTCCTTCTTCACTATGAATCTGCGCTCGGACGATTCCTTCGCAGAAGACGAAGGATGGCACAGAGCTTCCGCTGCCTATTCTGATTTTCTTAAACTACATGAAGGCCTTCATGTACTATTCCTGGAGATCGGAGTCGGAATGAACACTCCGCTGATCATCAAGTATCCGTTCTGGCAGATGACTCTCGATGATCCCAGGGCATTCTATGCCTGTCTCAGCTACAGTGAGGCCTACTGTCCTGTGCAGATCCAAGACCGGTCTGTATGCATAGACGGCGACAGCGGAGAAGTCATCACGCAGCTCCTTGAAAGGAACGGATCGGACATCTGAGGTGTGATCTGAGACCTGATCTCCTTTATTCATCCGCTTCAGGTGGAGTAATACCTGCCTGTCAGCAGGAGGAAGTCCGCGTCCAAACAGACGAAGCCATAGGCACTCTGAAGAACTGATTCCACATGCTGTTCCTTAAGTCAAACTTCTTTTGACTTTTATATTTATATAGGTATAATGTATGTGCAAAAGGCGATGATGAAGACATTAGCCGCGTATGAAAGGCACAGCGATGCGGGGAGGGTGTGAGCCCGCAGCGAGTAGGACGCGAGTGAAGATCCCTTCCGAGCTCTGATACCAAAGCGAAAGCCGGTAGATATCAGCGGGAGTCTCCCGTTACAGAGGCAGCATATGACTGTATGCCTGAGGTGGTACAACGAAGTTAAGACCTTCGTCCTTTGGGGCGGAGGCTTTTTTATTACAGGAGGAAATAATGTACGAAAAGGTAAATGCCAACCGGAATTTCGTCCAGCAGGAAAAGAAGATCGAGCAGTTCTGGAAAGACAACAGGATCTTCGAGAAGAGCATCGAGGACCGCAAGGACAGCCCCGTCTACATGTTCTATGACGGACCCCCTACGGCAAACGGAAAGCCGCACATAGGCCACGTCCTCACCAGGGTCATAAAGGATATGATCCCCCGCTACCATACCATGAAGGGCGAGAGAGTCCCCCGCAAAGCCGGCTGGGACACTCACGGACTGCCTGTGGAGCTGGAAGTAGAGAAGCTTCTCGGATTCGAGGGCAAGGAGAACATCGAGAAATACGGCATCGCCCCCTTCATCGACAAGTGCAAGGAGAGCGTCTGGAAATACAAGGGCATGTGGGAGGACTTCTCCTCCACCGTCGGCTTCTGGGCTGACATGGAGCATCCCTATGTCACTTATGAGAACGACTATATCGAGAGCATCTGGTGGTCACTCAAGAAGATCTGGGAAAGAGGTCTCCTCTACAAGGGCTACCGCATAGTTCCCTACTGCCCCCGCTGCGGGACGCCTCTGGCCTCCCACGAAGTGGCTCAGGGCTACAAGGACGTCACCGAGCGCTCTGCCGTCGTCCGCTTCAAGTGCAAGGACGATGACGCCTATTTCCTCGCATGGACGACCACTCCCTGGACACTTCCCAGCAACGTGGCGCTGTGCGTTCATCCTGAACTTGATTACGTAAAGGTCAAGGCTGCTGACGGATATACATACTGGCTGGCTGAAGGTCAGCTGGAGAGCGTCCTGAAAGAAGGCTGGACCGTTCTTGAGCGCGTGAAGGGCAGGGAACTGGAACGCAGGGAATATGAGCCTCTGTACTCATTCCAGAAGGTCGACCGCAAGGGCCATTACGTGACACTGGCTGATTACGTCACCCTCGGCGAAGGCACCGGCATCGTACATATCGCTCCTGCTTTCGGTGAGGACGACTATCAGGTAGGTCTCAAATATGATCTGCCCTTCCTGCAGTACGTTGACTCCAAGGGCGATATGACCGAGCCCACTCCCTGGGCCGGCACTTTCGTGAAACAGGCTGACCCGCTCATCCTCCAGGATCTGGAAGACAGGCAGCTCCTGTTCTCCGCTCCTAAATTCACCCACAGCTATCCTCACTGCTGGCGCTGCGGCACCCCCCTCATCTACTACGCCAGGGAGTCCTGGTACATAAAGATGACAGAAGTCAGGGACGACCTGCTGCGCAACAATGCTACGATAAACTGGATCCCCGCCACCATCGGCGAGAAGCGCTTCGGCAACTGGCTGGAGAACATCCAGGACTGGGCCATCTCCCGCAACAGATACTGGGGCACCCCGCTTCCGATCTGGGAATGCGAATGCGGGCATAAACACTGCGTTGGCTCCATAGAAGAGCTCAAGAGCATGTCGGACAACTGCCCGGATGATATCGAGCTCCACCGCCCCTATGTCGACGAAGTCACCATAAAGTGCCCTGTCTGCGGAAAGCCGATGCACCGCGTGGAAGAGGTCATCGACTGCTGGTATGACTCCGGCGCCATGCCCTTCGCTCAGTATCACTATCCCTTCGAGAACAAGGAGACCTTCGAGTCCACCTTCCCCGCCGACTTCATCTCCGAAGCGGTGGACCAGACGAGAGGATGGTTCTACTCCCTGCTCGCCATCTCCACGCTCCTCTTCAACAAGGCCCCATATAAGAACGTCATCGTTCTGGGTCTCGTCCTCGATGAGAACGGCGAGAAGATGAGCAAGTCCAAAGGCAATGCCGTGGATCCTTTCGAGGCTCTCGAGGCCTACGGCGCCGACAGCATCCGCTGGTACTTCTATGAGAACAGCGCTCCCTGGCTGCCCAACCGCTTCTACAAGGAAGCCGTCACCGAAGGGCAGAGAAAGTTCCTCGGAACATTCTGGAACACCTATGCGTTCTATGTTCTCTATGCAGATATAGACAGCTTCGATCCTACGAAATATACGCTGGACCGCTCCACTCTCAACTCCATGGACAGGTGGCTGCTTTCCCGTCTCAACTCCCTCATCAAGGAAGTCGACGCGGATCTCGGCGGATACAAGATCCCCGAGGCAGCAAGAGCCCTGCAGGACTTCACCGACGAGCTTTCCAACTGGTACGTCAGACGTTCAAGGGAGCGTTTCTGGGAGTCTGAGATGACTCAGAGCAAGATCAACGCGTACCTCACCCTCTGGACCGCCCTGGTGACTCTGTCCAAGCTGGCTGCTCCGATGATCCCCTTCATGACAGAAGAGATCTATCAGAACATCGTCCGCCGCGTGGATCTCACCGCTCCGGAGAGCATCCATCTGTGTGACTTCCCTGTCGCCGACGAATCCCTCATAGACGAGGAACTGGAGCACCATATGGAAGAAGTGCTCAAGATAGTCGTGCTGGGAAGAGCTGCCAGGAACGAAGCCAACGTAAAGAACCGCCAGCCTCTCTCCGTCATGTATGTCGGAGGAGCCGAGGCTATGGGCGATCTGTACAAGGATATAATCGAAGACGAGCTCAACGTTAAGAACGTGATCTTCACTGATGACATGAGCCGCTTCTCTTCCTACACTTTCAAACCTCAGCTACGCACCCTCGGCAGACGCTTCGGCAAACGCCTCAACGAAGTCCGCGAGATACTCGCGAATCTGGACGGCAGCGCTGCCAAGAAGGAGCTGGACGAGACCGGCCAGCTGGTGATCCACACCGCTGACGGCGACGAGACCCTCGCTCCCGAAGATCTGCTGATCGAAGCCTCCAGAGTGGAAGGTTTCGCCTCCGCATCCGAAGGCGGCTACACCGTGGCTCTCGACACCGACCTCACGGAAGACCTCATCAAGGAAGGTTATGTGCGTGAAGTCGTCAGCAAGATCCAGTCCATGCGCAAGGAAGCTGATTTCAACGTCATGGATCACATCAAAGTCTGTGTAAAGACATCCGACCGCCTGGCAGACGTGGTCAGGGAGTTCTCCTCGGAGATCTCCGAAGACGTCCTTGCCGACGCGATCCTCTTCGGCGAAGGCACAGGCTTTACAAGGGAGTGGGATATCAACGGCGAGAACGCCGTCATTTCCGTGGAAAGAGTTTGACATCAAAACTCAATAAAAAAACCGTGACTTCGTGTCACGGTTTTCTTTTTGCATCAGTTCAGGATCAATGTCAGTCTTCTTTGAAAGCTCTGCTCACGAGCGGACTGATGATGCTTGCGATGACTCCGCCGATGCATGCTGTGAACAGCTGCATCACTCCGAAGTTCACCGACATCACTGCCTGTGCCTTCTCGGGAAGGAAGGACGGCGCGATCCACTTGACTATCAGCAGGTACTGAATGAGGAATTTCCACACTGCGGCGCAAGCCACGGAGACGATATTCCTGACAGTCGCGTTCTTGACCCTGCTGCTGAGCTTTCCTGAAAGGAATGCAGTCACGATCACGTAGATAAGGTTTCCGGCTGCTATAGCGGGCACCACCAGGATCTGAGCATTTATCCCCAGAAGATATGCGATGAAGGGCGATACGACTGCCGCTGCGGCGCCTGTGCTCCACCCGAAGAGCATCGTGGTAAGAGCGAGGATCAGGTTCACGAGTGATCCGGTGAGCAGCTGCTGCTTGAGCGGCGCTGTTACGAACTGTGCCACGACGATCAGCGCTATGGCAGCGGCGCTGCGCGTGATCCATTTGATGTTCTTGTTCATTTATTGATCTTGTACTCCTTTGAGCATTTATCTGAGATCGGGATTCATCGGGACGCTCCACTCGGTAAGGTCCGTATGAAGCAGATGATGGGACTTCTCTCCCAGCGGCTTTCCGAGGAACTCGGCATAGAGAGCCTGTACATCCGGATTCTCGTGCGAATAGCGCAGAACGCTCTTCTGATCCAGATTCCACAGCACCTTGCCGCGGGTATCCGCCAGTTCCTGTCCGTCACGGATCGGCTGGCCGCCGCCTCCGGAACAGCCTCCGGGGCATGCCATGACTTCAACGAAATCATATTCGACTTCTCCGCTCTTCACGGCTTCCATCAGCGCTCTCGTATTGCCGAGGCCGCTTACTACCGCTACGCGGACCGTTCCGGCTCCGGGCACTTCAAAGCTGGCTTCCTTCCAGCCCTTCATGCCGCGGACAGCAGTGAATGCGTCAGCGGGAGGATTCGTTCCCGTCACGAGGAAATATGCGCTCCTGAGAGCGGCATCCATGACTCCGCCCGTTGCTCCGAAGATGACTGCTGCACCGGTCCCGGAACCCAGAGGCGAGTCAAACGGCGTCTCCTCGAGATCCCTGACGTTCACATGGTACTGTTTTAGAAGGCGTCCGAGCTCTCTCGTGGTGATGACGACGTCGACATCCTTGTCGCCGCATGCATCATTGAGGTTCGGTATGTCAGCCTCGCTCTTCTTTGCGGTGCAGGGCATCACGGATATGACTCTCATCTTGTGGGGATCCACTCCTATCTTATCAGCAAAATAACTCTTTGCAACAGCGCCGAACATCGCCTGAGGCGATTTGGCTGTGGAGAGGTTCGTAGTGTATTCCGGATACTGGGACTTCACGAAGCGCACCCAGCCGGGGCAGCAGGACGTGAACATCGGCCAGCTGTACTGATCTCTGTGTGTAAAGCGCTCGATGAACTCGCTTCCCTCCTCCATGATCGTGAGGTCAGCGGTGAAATTGGTATCGAAGACGTAATTGAACCCGAGGGCTTTCAAAGCCGCAGCCATCTTTCCCACAGTGGCCTCCTCGCGGCTGAGGCCCAGATCTTCCGCCCATGCGGTGCGCACTGCAGGCGCTACCTGGACTACTGTCGTGATCTCCGGGTCGTCAAGCGCTTCAGATACTTTTGCCGTATCGTCGCGGATGGACAGAGCCCCTGTCGGGCAGTGCGTGATGCACTGGCCGCACAGCGCGCAGTCAGCTTCCGTGAACTTGCGGTTCAGACGAACTCCCACAGTGGTCCGTGACCCGCTTCCCGCTATATCCCATACTCTGAGTGACTGGACCTTGTCGCATACCTCTATGCAGCGCATGCACTTGATGCATTTGCTCTCCTTGCGGATGAGGTAGCTGTTCTCAGGCCACTCGTTCTTCTTTACTGCCTTTTCATAAGGATTGTCGAGAACGTTGAATTCCTTTGCAAGGTCCTGCAGTCTGCAGTTCTGGGAGCGCACGCAGGTCGTGCAGTCTCCGTCATGCTGGGACAGTATCAGCTTGAGGTTCGTCTCTCTGGCCGTCCTGACTCTCTTTGAGTTGGTGTATACCACCATTCCCTCTGTGACCTTCTCACTGCAGGCCGGGACCAGTCTCTCGTACCCCTGCACTTCTGCCATGCAGATGCGGCAGGCCGAGATCTCGTTCAGTTCCTTAAGATAACAGAGAGTGGGTATCTCGATACCTGCGCTGGCAGCTGCTTCCAGGATGGTCGATCCTTCTCTGACGCTGGCTTCACGCCCGTCTATCGTTAGCTTTACCATTTCGTCACTCTCCCTCCTCTGAAGTTGCCGCAGCCGAAATTGTCACAGTGCAGGCATCTGGACGATTCCACTATAGCCTGCATGTCTGTCATCTCATGCTCAATGGCGTCGAAATCCATCTTCCTCTCTTTGGCGTCCCTCTCGGTCAGATTGACGCGGCCGCGCTGCACGACGCCCACTATCTTAGGCGCTGGCAGTTCCACGTCTACCGATATCTCGTGATGGAAGCCGAGGAATTCGTCTATGTTCGCGGCGGCTACCTTTCCGGCCGCGATCGCGCGGATCGCTGTCGCGGGTCCTGTGACACAGTCTCCTCCGGAGAATATCTTGCTGTCGGCGACGGCGGTGTCCAGTCCGGCAACGATGCTTCCGCGCTTCACGGGGACACCGGCTTCTTCGAACTTACCGGAATCTATGCCCTGGCCGACTGCCACTATTATGAGGTCCGCAGGAACACGGACTTCAGGCTGATCGGACGGTACAGGAGAGGGTCTTCCTCCTCTGTCGAACATGCCGGCCAGCTGAGGCTTCACCCAAAGCGCTACGGCATTTCCGCTGCCGTCCGCTTCTATGCGTACGGGAGCCATCATGGTGAGAAGTTCGGCTCCTTCCGCCAGAGATCCTTCCACTTCTTCCGGAAGAGCAGTCATGTCGACCTGACGGCGGCGGTATACGCAGGTGACCTTCTGTGCGTTCAGTCTCAGCGCCGAGCGGGTGCAGTCCATGGCGACGTTTCCGCCTCCTATTACGACTACTCTCTTACCTGTGAGATCGGGATTCTCTCCGTCCGCGATGCCGCGCAGCATCTCCACAGCAGAGATGACGTTCCGGCTGTCCTCTCCCTCGAGTCCCGCCTTGCGGTCATTCTGCGCTCCGATGGCTATGTACACAGCATCATATCCGTCCCTGATCTTTTCAAAAGGAATGTCTTTGCCTACCGAAGTCTCTGTATGGACCTCTATTCCTGTCGAAAGGATAGAGGCTATCTCCTCATCCAGTTTCTCCCTCGGGAACCTGTAGCTGGGTATCCCGTAACGGAGCATCCCTCCGAGCTGTTTGTGGTTCTCGAATACTGTAACTGAGTGGCCCATGAGCCTCAGATAATATGCTGCAGACAGCCCGCTGGGGCCTCCTCCTATTATCGCCACCTTTTTGCCGGTATCCTCTGCGCATGGAGGGTTCAGGACATTGCCGGACTTGTTGACGGCGTATTTCTTGAGTCCTCTGATGTTGATCGGATCGTCGATCATCGCGCGGCGGCATCTGGCCTCGCATGGATGTTCGCAGATATATCCGCATGCTGTCGGGAAGGGATTGTCCCTTCTGATGAGCCTTACGGCGTCTTCCGGACGTCCGTCAGCTATCAGCGCGATATACCCCGGTACGTCGACTCCTGCCGGGCAGTGGCTGGCGCAGGGGATGGAGTAATTGTGGGTAGCCGCGCAGCTGTGATTGAGGACATGCTCGCGGAAATCGTCCTCAAAAGCTGCCAGGCCGTTCAGCACCAGCATCGCTGCATTGAATCCTACGGCACAGTCAGCGCTGTCGGAGATGGTCTGTGCTGTCGTCCTGATCTCTTCAAGAGTCTCCAGACAGGCTTCCCCGTCCAGGACTCTCCTGAGCATCTCTGCAAGCTGACCCAGTCCGATCCTGCAGGGCGTGCATTTTCCGCAGGACTGCGCATGGCACAGATTCAGGAAGCTAAGCATTATATCGATGGGACACAGTCCGTCCGGACTGGCAGTGATCCTCCGCTCCATGCCCTCGAAGATGCTGTCGACCAGTTCCTGAGCCTGGCTCTTCGTTCTGATCTCAAGTCTGCTCATTCGTCATTCCTCTGATGATTATCGTTGTTTCAAAAAGGGTCCGCTTTATCAGACCCTTTTATTCGGATTCTACATTCACAGTGATTATAGATTTCTGTATAATGGTAAACAACAAACATATTCCGACAAGTGTCGGAATTCTTCCGGAGGTTTTCGATGGACAAAAGGATCGCCCGCGGGCAGCAGAGCAGAGCAAAGTTCAAGGAGGCTTTCCTGGATCTCATACAGACTGAGGAGCCCGGCGACATCACCGTGACCGAGCTGTGCCGCAGGACAGGTCTCAACCGCTCAACGTTCTATGCCCATTTCGGTTACATAGACCGGCTGATCAGGGAAGTCCTGTGGGAGAGCGTCGGCAGAGTAACGGAAGGCTACGGAACTCAGTGGGATCTACCGCTGGAGAACGGCGGCGTAGACCGCAGTTCCATCGCGGTCTATCTGCAGCGTCTTCTGAACGATCCCACGGTCCGCCGTTTCTGCACCTGTTCCGACAGCGCCTCTTACCGCGACCTCATCATAAGGGCACATATCGAGCTCACTCTTGGGACCTCCGTCGATCCTGTCAGATATTCGATAGCCTATATACACAACGCCGGAGTTCTCAGCTTTGTCTTTGAGTGGATAAAGAACGGCCCTCATATCACGGAAGAGGCCGTCGTGGAGATAATCCATGAATTCTCAAAGGTCATGTACAGACCTCTCAGCTGAACGTTTCCCACTACATGACAATGACCGCAGGACCCGGGTCCTGCGGTCTCCTTTATGCCCTGTTTTCAGTCTCCTACAGAGCGATGACCGCTCTGCCTCTGAGATCGGATGAATAGAATTTATAGTAATCCCAGAAGAACAGTCTCTCATTAGCCAGGCACACATACGTTACCTGTTTGTCGGACAGCTGATATGTCGTCCCCGTAGAAGGATCATACCGTATCAGGTATCCGTCTCCCGCGGAGTTTCCGTAGATCCCGTCATTCCTCACCTGATAGTAATCCATCAGGAAAGGGACAACGGTGAGGATATCCCCGGAAGAGAGCTCATACGCTTTTATGGATCCGTCTGTGAAGTCGTTGAAATAGAGATATCCGTCTGCCAGAACGAGACCCGAGACCTCTTTTCTGACGAGCCTCTCCGCAGTTCCGTCACTGATGTCGAGACGGTATATCCCGTTGAGCTTGACAGTGGTGTAGTACATGTACCTCCCGTCGAAGCACATCTCGAACATATCATAGACCAGGTTCTCGTCATAGTAGACGCTCTCCCCGCTGAAGGCGATGGAATCAGCGTCTCCGGTAAGATCGATATAACTCAGTCCTTCCCAGTGGTCGAAGTAATAGAGCCTGTCTCCCATGACGCTCATGTACGGTACGTCGGTGCCGTATATCATCTTCTCATCCTGCCCGTCCGTCGTGACGCTGTAGATCCCGACGTACCCGTGTTCTTCCTCGAAGTATACGCGGTCTCCGTATATGAATATGAATTTCGCGCTGTGATCGGACAGCTTCATTGCCCCGGAACCGTCTTCCCTCATCTTGTAGAGCTTTTCGTCATCATTGCTCCGGAAGTAGTACCAGCCGTCCGCATATGCGATATATCCGCCTGTGCGGATATTCCCGGGCGCCGTGCCCTCCGCGTAGAAAGGTTCAGTCCCGTAGCCTGCCGACAGTTCACCTACAGGCGACTGAGCTCCCAGAGGCTCGTAGTTCCTCAGCCTGATGACTCCGCTGAGCCTCAGTATCCTCAGGACATACTTCGACCCGAAGAACAGCACCAGCGCAGCGAAGGCCAGCAGAATGATCTTCTTTACTGACAGGCGCTTCCTCTTCTTCCTTTCCTCCTCTGCGCTTTGCGCTTCGCTGGTCTCCATGACCGCCCTGCACAGGACGTAGAGCTCCTCGGCTGATGCTTCCAGCTTCTCATCCACGGCATCCAGCCAGTGGACTCCCTCCAGATATCCCTTCATGGATTCGGCCGGCTCAATATCCTCCATCTTCATGGGAATGACTGTCACCCCGGCTTCCACAGCGCGGTCGACCTCCCTCAGGACCTGGATGGAGATATTGGAGTTCTGCGTGAAGATCAGGACCATGATCCTTGATCCGTTTATGGCTTCGATGATGGACTCCGCCCAGTCGGAACCGGGCAGGATGTCCCTGGGAGCATACCAGCAGCGTATGCCGCCGCTCTCCATCCTGGAGACTACGGCGTCGGCTATGTTCTTGTCCCTTGAGGAATAACTGATGAATATGTCATGCGCCATCGCAGTTCTCCTACAGAAGCATCTTTCCGGACCCGTCCAGATCCATCATGTAATACTTATCGTCATCGGAGCTCCGGTAGAATATCTTCTCCCCCGCTACGTTCACCTGATCGGCCCAGCCTTCTGTCATCACCCTGACCCCGATCTTCCCGAACGGTATGAACACCAGCTGCATCTTTCCGCTGGATCCGTAGATACCGTCTTTCGTTATGACAGGCGAATTGACCGGGTCATTCGTTATCTGCGACACCTCTCCGGTGGAGAGATCATAGACCGAGCTCCACTCGTTGTCATTGTCATAGAAGATGAGCATGTTTCCTGCAAGCCTCAGGCTCCCCGCCTCGCTGTCCCAGATGCAGACCGCTTCCGAACCGTCCATCTTCGCGCGGTAGATATGCCGTCCGTTCCGCGGATCTATGTAATAGATATACGTCCCGTCCAGCAGCACGTCATATCCGTCGATCCCGTTCTCCTCACGCCTGTCGCTGCCGTCCAGCGCCACGGACTCCATGGAGAATTCTCCGAAATAGATCCTGCCGTCATGTATCCTCGCGCCGTCTGCCCCGTATGAGACGAGAGACGTGAGCCCCGTGCCGTCAGTCTTCATGCGGAACAGCTCTCCGGCGTCGGACGTGAAGTATACGAACCCGTCCAGAACGCTGATCGAGGATGCCGGGATATCGGTGAGCTTCTCTTTTCCCGATCCGTCCGCCCTCATGCGGTGCAGGCAGCCTCCGCCGTTTCCGGTGTAGTAATAGTACTCCCCGTCGAACGCCAGATGTCCGCCGTTGAGTATGTTGTTCTGATTGTTCCCGTCGGTGTACGTCACGCTGAGGTCGTCCGTCACACTGTCTGAAACGGCGCCGATTTCCATGACCTCGTTCGTCGAGGTTTCATGCTCGATCTTCGCTCCTTCCTCAGAGCCGTCTCCTTCAAAGGCGACTATCTCTCCGTCAGGATCGTAATAGTACGTTTCCGTGTCTGAGAACAGTCTGTGCACTGCCCATCCGCCGGCACCGAGGACCAGTGCCGCGATGACTGCCGCGATCACGAGTCCTTTCCTGTTCTTCTTCCCCTGTCCTTTCTTCCCGGAGGGAAAGGAGGAGGGAGATACGGGTCTCCCTTCCAGCACGGTCTGGCAAAGATCTCCCAGCGAGGAGATGGATCTCTCCAGATCCTCGTTCATCGCGTCCATCCAGTGGACCGTTGCGAGATAGTAGCGCATTCCCGCAGCAGGCTCCTCCTCCGTCAGGCGGAAGGGTATTATGGACAGTCTTGAGTTGACGGCGTTGTTGACCTCTCCGAGTATCTGCGGCGAGAGGTTGGCGTCTCTGGTGAAAACGAGCACCATTATCTTTGCGTCTTCGATGCCCCTCAGGACAGCTGCCGCAGCATCCTCCCCGGGAGCGACATCTCTCGGGGCATACCAGCATCTGATGCCTCTGCCTTCCAGGTGGCTGCAGATGGCATCTGCCGTCGTCTTGTCCTCATGCGAGTAGCTTATGAATACATCATGAGCCATTATCAGTTTCTCCGTTGATCATCATTCACGAGAGCCTGTACGGTTCCGGAAGCCGTACATGGCATGCCCTGGTCAGTGTCTCCAGGATCTCATACATAAGATCCAGCGCTTCCTGCACATCGGTGCTGTCCTTGCGGCGCCTCATCGCCTCGATGCGCGCCGTGGGAGGATATGCCATGGGCACGAGCTCTCCTCCCTCCAGAAGGTTCGCGGCATATTCGGCGGCTTCCAGGACATCCTCGACGTCTCTGCTGTGATCCCGCCTGTTGTTCTGTCTTACAGACTCGGTCACCCTCTTGGCGAGTATGACGGCCCTGTTGACATAGTCCTCCTGATTGACGTCGGACCTGACTGCCGTCTCCCCGCGGTTGCGGTAGAATCCCATGATGGCGGCGACTATGGAAGGATCCCTTACGGTGCCGTCCGGATAGCATACCCCGTGAACGCGTCTCCAGGAGTCCTCTCCTATCATCAGCTCGAAAAGGAACCAGCCTATCCCGAACTCCTCATGCATCTGTATTGCCATGTCATAGGGGTTCGCCCTTCCGATGCAGCACATTTCGTTGTTGAGGACCGGCTTGCCGTACTTCTCTGAGAGATCCTTCGCCATCTGCAGGATGTTCCTGAGTCTTTTTCTGGTGCAGGAATAATCATGGAATACTATGACGTCAGCTATCTCCGCGGTGCCGCTGGCTTCCGTCTCGTAGATGAATATGTTGCCCACTCCGACATCGTGATCCGGGTCCTTCTCCTTGACGTACTTCATGAAGTGTCTGACGATCGCCCAGGTCTTCTCCTGTCTCTCCCTCAGCACTTCAAGATCCGGGGCTTCCTGGAATTCCTGAAGATAACCGAACTCCTCGTCGTACCAGGTGACGAACCTGTCGGTGTATCCGGGCTCGTTCGCGATATCCCAGAACAGCAGTCCCGGCTCATCCTTGAGAGCAGCTATGACTTCATCGACATACTCCTCCCCGATGTGCCAGCAGGAGGGATCCTCTATCGTCTTGGTAAGGGGCTTGAGCCCTTCGGCTGCGTTCATCTCCTCCCATGTCAGCTCGTCATCACGGAAGCGGAATCCCATGAACAGTATCGGGTTGGTGCTGATCCCATGCTCCCACGCGGTCCTCACGAAATCCTTTATATGCGACAGGAAGTGCTGGGGATCGTTGCGGTACATGCTGATATCCATGAATATCCTGACGCTGTTGAGATGCAGCCTCTCGGCATACCCGAGATCCCTGTCCACTATGCTGTGATCATATCTGGCCCAGAAATCCCTGTCATTGAGACAGTTGGACTGGGTGTAGTTGAATCCCTTGAGCTTGCTGTAATCCACTGTTCTTTTCATAATGCAGATCTCCTTATAAGACAGATCATCCGCTGTCAGGACCTCTGTCAGCCTGCGATGATATCTTTACTATATTCTATATTACCGGCAGCATCGCAGACTGCACAAAATATGAGCTCCTGCTGCAGTGAAGTTGCCATGCTTCTTTTTTTCCTGTGAACTGCAGAGAGCAGCAGACCGCCTGATCTGCTGCTCTCTATGTATCCCTCCGGACAGTGATCTTCTGTTATTCGCTCACCCGCTTCGTCGCTATGAGCGGCACTCCGGTATCGGCGAGGTCGCTGACGATGATGTCGCCGACCTCCACTGGGGCCTTTACCCTGACATTCTTTATATAGTTCATCGCGGCAGCCATGCTGCTCTTGGGGATGGGGTCCTGAGTCCTGACGGGAAGCATCTTCTCGTTCCTGGACCTTATCACGACAGTGGTCGTCAGCACTCTCATGGGATTCGTGATCTCGCTGCGGGCAAACGCCTCGCCCTTGGGGCAGCTGTTGCCGGTGACCTCAAGCGTCCCCTCGTCTATCATGAGCTGGCACCCTCTCGGGCATTCAAGGCAGGTCATCTCTCTCATCTTACTCAGTCTCCTCCAAAGCTACTTCCAGGGCGTCATGTCCTTCCGCCTTCTGCATCAGCACGGAAGGCAGCGCTGTGTTTATCATCTCTCCCGGCGCGAGATTCTCCTTGTGGTATCTCGCGATCTCGGTCTCGCCGGCCCTGATGACGATATCTCCCTTCCTGACTCTCCTGTTGACTCTCATATAGATGTTCACCAGCTTCATGCCGCTGTCTTTCCTGATCATCTGCGGAACGGTGTAGGTCACCCCTCCGCTGGTAGTTACGCGGTAGCAGTCTCTCGGACGCTCTCCGTTCAGTATGTAGTCGGCTGCCGCCTCACCTGCGAAGGTCGCCTCCTCGGATACGAAGTCCACCAGGTCGTGCACGTGAAGGACATTCCCGCAGGCGAACACCCCCTCCTTCTCCGTCTCGCGGTTCTCATACACGTACGCTCCGCGCGTGCGGGGGTCGAGACTGATATCCGCATTCTTTGTAAGCTCGTTCTCAGGCACGAGACCTACGGAGAGCAGCAGAGTATCGCAGTCGAACAGCTGTTCTGTCCCGGGAATGGGCTGCATGTGCTCGTCCACCTTCTGAACGGTGACTCCCGAGACTCTTTTGTCTCCCCTTATCTCCGTCACTGTATGCGACAGAAGAAGCGGTATGCCGAAGTCGTCAAGGCATCTCGCGATGTTGGCTCTGAGTCCGCTGCTGACCGGCATGATCTCCACGCAGGCCAGGACTTTTGCGCCTTCCAGAGTCAGCCTTCTCGCCATGATGAGCCCTATGTCCCCGGAGCCCAGTATCACGACGCGCTTTCCTACCATGAAGCCGTCGATGTTCATATATCTCTGAGCCGTACCTGCGGAGAAGACTCCCGCGGGACGGGTCCCGGGGATGGAGATGGCCCCTCTGGTCCTCTCCCTGCAGCCCATTGCGAGTATGACCGCCTTTGCGGGATATCTCACGAATCCGTCTGTGGGATTGACAGCTTCCACGGTCCTGTCGTCATCTATGTCGAGGACCATCGTGTCGGTCTTGACCTCCACGCCTGTGTCCTCCAGCATCTTTTCAAATCTGTATGCATATTCCGGTCCCGAGAGAGCTTCTCCGAACGTCTTCACTCCGAAGCCGTTATGGATGCACTGATTGAGGATGCCTCCGAGCTCCCTGTCTCTCTCAAGTATGAGGATCTTCTTTATGCCCTTCTGCCATGCGGCATTCGCTGCCGCCAGTCCGGCGGGGCCTCCTCCGACAACTATCAGATCATACATCCGTCATACCTCCTTGAGTCTGGAGTAAAGGACATTGCTGCCTTCTCCCTCTTCGAGGACCTCTGTCTCGTCTATGCCGAGCTCTCTGGCGATGATCCTCAGGACTCTGGGCGAACAGAACCCGCCCTGGCAGCGTCCCATTCCTGCACTGCATCTTCTCTTGACTCCGTTGATGCTGCTGGCAGGGATCACGGAATGCAGTGCGGCTACGATCTCCGCCTCCGTCACGGTCTCGCACCTGCAGATGACTCTTCCGTAGGCCGGATCTTCCTTTATCAGTCTGTTCTTCTCTTCGTCCGGAAGCTCTTTGAATCTGATGACCGGTCTGGTGTCGTCGAACTCATCCTTTTTCCTGAGTTCAAGTCCCATTCCGTCCAGGAGCTCCCTGGCATAGACTCCGATGGCCGCTGCGGCTGTGAGTCCCGGGGATTTGATGCCCGCAAGGTTGAGGAATCCTTTAGCGGATCTGCTCTCCCCTATGCAGAACTCATCGAATTCGGTATTTGCCCTGATGCCTGCGAAGTTCCTTATATTGTCCCTGAACTGGATGGACGGAACGGACCTCAGCGCCGTCCTTCTTACGTAGTTGAGCCCTTCCGCCGTCACGCCCTTGTCGTTTCTGACCGAATTCACCGCGTCAGGTCCCACGATCAGGTTGCCGTGTACCGTTCTGGAGACGAGCACGCCCTTGCCAAGCTCGTTAGGACACTGGAAGATGACACGGGATACTCTTGAGCCTTCGCTCTTGTCGAGCAGGAAGTATTCGCCCCCCACCGGCCTCACTGAGAATTCCCTCTCCCCGACCATCTCAGCCACTATGTCGGAATTGACGCCTGCGGCATTTATGACGTATCTCGTCTCGAATTCCTTTCCCTTGGATGAGCGGATATGGAACACCTCATCCTTCTCTATAGAAGTGACCCTGGTGTTCAGGAAGAGCTCAACTCCGTTCTTGACTGCGACTTCAGCCATTGCGAGAGTATAGTCCCACGGGCTGATGATGCCTGCTGACTCTGCGAGCAAGGCGCCTTTTACTCCCGGATCGAGATTCGGCTCCAGTTCCCTTGCCTGCTCCCCTGAGATGATAGAGAGGTCCGGTACTCCGTTCTCTATCCCTCTGCGGTAAAGTTCCTGCAGATGCTCCTTATCCTTTTCGTTGAATGCAACGACGAGGGACCCGCATCTCTCGACAGGAACGTTGAGTCTGTGCGCTATCTCAAAAGCGAGCCTGTTCCCTTCCACATTGAGCTTCGCCATGAGAGATCCCGGCCTGGGATCGTATCCGGCGTGAAGTATCGCGCTGTTTGCCTTTGATGAACCTGTTGCGACATCGTTCTCCGCTTCCAGGACTGCGACTTTAAGGTCGTATCTCGCAAGCTCGTATGCGGCAGCCGCTCCGACTACTCCGCATCCGATAATGACGACATCATACATTATCAAAGCATCCTCCATTCATCAGTTTTTTTGTTCTTTATCGACGGAAACACCTTAAGGGGACCGGTGTCCTCGGATACTGTGCCTTTCGAAACAGAAGAGCCGTACATACGGCTCTCCATCTATAATCAAGTGTTTCCCATATCAATTCTACCTTTTATCCGGACCGATGTGAAGCGAAAGGACCTTTTCCTTAGAGGATATTTTGTTTCTTTACGAAGAACCGGATATACGGAGATTTACACTGAGATGTACGTAAACTATCGTTGAAATGGAAGTATGGGAGCTGCCGTTGAGATGGAAGCATGGGAGCTGCCGTTGAAATGGAGGTACTGGAGCTGTCGTTGAGATGGAAGTATGGGAGCTTCCGGGTCGAGATGGAGGTCTGGGATCTTTTCCGTTGAAATTGATGTCTGGAAGCTTCCGTTGAGACATGAACAAATGATCTTATCCGTCTCTTTTCCTTACAACTCAGGAAGATTTCCTATTATAATCAGAACAGGATAGTTCAATAACGCAGACTTCGCCAGGTCCTTCCTGCCCGGCCTCATGTTTTTCATATATTAAACGAAACAGGATCACACTTACTGTAAAGAGGAATAAATGGAGATAAGATACACTACCCGGGATGTGCTCAGGATAGCTGTCCCGATATTCCTGGAACAGATCCTCAAATCCCTGATGGGCACTGTAAATACTTTCATGGTGAGCCGCATATCCGACAGCGCATCCGCTGCCGTCGGCGTCACCAGCCAGATACTCAACGTAGTCATGGTCGCCTCGTTCATGATGTCCACCGGCACCGCGATACTGGAGAACCAGATGATCGGAGCCGGCAGGAAAGAGGATACGGCCAGGCTCATGATGAACAGCATCGCCCTCAGCGCCATGATCGGCGCCGCAGTCAGCGCAGCCACCGTGATCTTCTCCAGGCAACTGGTCCATGCCATGGGGCTTGCTGAAGAGCTCGTTACGGACGGTGAAGTCTATCTCAGGACCGTAGGCCTCACCTGCATGTTCCAGTTCATATCGGCGATGGTCTCCACACACCTGCGCTGCCACGGAAAGGCTGTGGAGCCTCTCATCGTGATCATAGTCAACAACGTCATCAACTTTGCAGGCTGTCTCATGGTCCTGGAAGGATGGCTGCCCTTTGAAGGAGTCAGAGGCATCGGCATCTCCAGATTCGCAGCCGAGACCTGCGGAGTCATCCTCATCCTCGTCATGTTCATGAGGCAGAAGTGGGAGCAGAAGATCAGAGATCTGTTCCTCCCCGACGGAAGGATGCTGGGTCAGCTCCTCAAATACGGTCTCATGTCCGGTACGGAAGGCATATGCTACATGACAGCGCAGCTGGTCACGACAAGATTCATAACCGGATTCCCGACCGCCGTGCTCTCCGCCAAAGTCTATACCCAGTCGGTCAACAACTACGCATACATGTCCGGCAACGCCATCGGTCAGGCAGCCCAGATCGTCTCAGGGCAGTATATCGGAGCCGGAAAAAAGGAAGACGCCTACCGTTTCATCAGGAGAGCCTGGGTGGCTGTCTTCGTGATGAACATAATAGGATCGTCCCTGTTCCTGCTGTTCTCTGACAGCATCATCGGCATATTCACCGAGTCTGCGGAGATAAAGTCCATCGCCAAAACGCTGTTCCTGGTTGACATAATCACCTGCGCCGGCAGGTCCATGAAC
This sequence comes from Oscillospiraceae bacterium, assembly GCA_017405465.1. GTDB lineage: Bacteria > Bacillota > Clostridia > Oscillospirales > Ruminococcaceae > RUG11783. The sequence continues at coordinate 467 of JAFRAJ010000032.1, read as the reverse complement.
CATTCCTTCAACTTCGGTCTGCGCAGCGCCGGCCACGTCTTCTGGCCGATGCTCATAGCTGCAGTCTCCATCTGGACATTTGATGTCGGTCTCGGCTATCTCCTCGCCATCGTGATGGGGATTGGTGTCACAGGCATATGGATCGCCCAGGCGACTGACGAATGGATCAGAGGCCTTCTGGCCGCCTTCCAGTGGGAGAAGAAGCTGTGGATGAAAGGTCTTGACGAGAGAGTCGGAAACTCTTCCTCCTCTTCCGTGGAGGACCGCTGAACAGCGGAAGCTGCCGCTTATGTCAATCGGGTAGGGGCTGGTTACCCAGCCCCTCCCAGTCGAGTAGTCAAGAGGACTTTCACCTCGAGGCTCTCACGGAACCGTACGTGAATCTCTCGATTCATACGGCTCTTATCAATCACAGTTCTTTAGCCAACGAGAGCCCAGTGTGCAAACATGCTGGGTTCTCTTTCTTT
>JAFRAJ010000031.1 GCA_017405465.1 Oscillospiraceae bacterium | reverse complement strand
TGGAGAAGTGCCGGTTACTGGCTAACGCTCTGGGGGTATCACTGGATGATCTGGCCAACCATGATCGCAGCGAAGACATGGGCTTTGGCATACCCCCCAGAGGCAAGCACATCTTTGGCGTGGTAACGGTCGGTGACAAGGGGCAGATCGTCATCCCGGCCAAGGCCCGGAAGATCTTTGACATCAGCGCCGGTGATTCGCTGGTCATTCTGGGTGATGAAACTCAGGGCATGGCCATCATGAAGGCTGAAAACTTCCTCGATCTGGCTGAGATGATCAGAAAGATCAGTTCCAATCAGTAACGACTGTTTTGAGAAAGGTAACGCATCAGATCAGCAACCAAAGACAATGTGAGGTAATAGTCTATAAATGCAAGCACTTCGGTTATGAGTTTCTCAACCTTTGGGTACTACGGACAGATTTGGTTCAACCGGGATTACATGTATCAGTGTGCAGTCGACGAAATGGTTGCGGGATATGCAGACGCTTTGATGGCAGCCAGCCCCGACTGGGTATTGCCGATAGTTATCATTGTCGGAGTTGCTGTCTCTATAGTGATCTCGGATGTAACGGCGAAACTCCTTAAACTCGAGAAATAGCATGTTGTACAGAACAGAATGCCTCCCGGTCTAATGTAAGTGAAGAGACCGGGAGGTTTCGTTTTTTAAATAATAAGACAAAAACTGGCATGAGCCATGTCAGGAATGCTGCATTGCCGCAGCAAACATTATCTGTACGGACACTCAGGAGCCTGATGGCTTAACGGTTATCAGGTCTTTTTCTGCTGTAACGGGATATAATTAAAATACAGATCGATCTTTGCGGAATAGGGGGAGGATCCAACAATGGCAGAATCATTTATTACTTTGATGGCAGACCTGGATGATGATTCACAGAAGATCATGACAGGGTGGTATAAAGAACTTAAAGCCGCAGGAATAACAGGGACTCAGACTCCCGGACTTCCGTTTCACATCAGTCTGGCGACTTTTGCTCTTGATCAGGAGAAGGCAGCTATCGAAGAGATGCAAAGATTGGGAAAGATGTTCTCTTCAGTACCTGTGCATATCAGTCATATAGGGGTGTTCGCCGGAGGAAGAGTTCTTTTCGGTGCTCCGGATATGAACCCGTCAGGGTTGTTACAGCTTCATGATGCGATCATGACTAAGACAATCGATGAGCGTCCCTGGACGCCTCATGTGACTATACTGATCGACGAGCCGGAAAATGTAGAGTCTGCACTACAGATCTTGATTAGATCATTTTACCCGTTTGTTGCCCGGATCACTAAGCTGCACTTATGCGCTTTTTGGCCGACAAGGGAGATAGCAACTGTCGAGTGTATGGAGGCATAATGGAGAAGAAAACTGCAATAGTGACAGGCGGAAGCTCAGGGATAGGATTGTGCACTGCCCGTGATCTTGTAAAAGAAGGATATACAGTATTTGATCTCTCAAGACATGGAACAGACCGGGACGGGATCCTTCACATCGACTGCGATGTGACTGATGAAAATGCAGTAAAAGAAGCCGTAGACAGGATCGTTTCTGGGCAAGGCAGGATCGATGCAGTCGTAAATTGCGCAGGATTCGGAATATCCGGAGCGATCGAATGCACAAGTCCTGAAGCAGCGAAAAAACAGTTCGATGTCAACTTCTTCGGAATGGTAAACGTCAACAGGTGCTGCATTCCCGAGATAAGAAAGACTAAAGGTACGATTGTGAACATCAGCTCTGTAGCTGCATGCGCACCGATACCTTTCCAGGCATTCTATTCAGCATCTAAAGCCGCTATCAACAGTTATTCCCTTTGTCTTGCAAACGAACTGCGTCCATACGGTGTAAAGATTGTCTCTGTTATGCCCGGAGACACTGCCACAGGATTCACCGATGCAAGAGAGAAGGAATCTTCCGGAGACGATATCTATGCAGGAAGGATATCAAGATCAGTGCAGAAGATGGAGTCCGATGAGCGGGGAGGTATGTCGCCTGAAAGAGCAGGAGCTTTTATAACATCAGTTGTAACGGGAAAGAGCAGAAAGCCGCTGAGAACGATAGGACTTCAGTATAAACTGGCGGTGTTCCTTCTCAAGATACTTCCGGCATCGCTTTCTAACAGGCTTCTTGGATTTATCTATGCTTCCTGAAAGCAAAGAAGTAACAGCTTTGAGAAGGATGCTGCGGCTCTGCTGTACAGGATCAGAAGTCATATATCTTTAGGACATCCTTTTCTGTATACTTGAGAAAAGGAGAAATGTGATATGAAGCACGAATATGAAGTATTGCTGACGCCATGGAAGATCAGAGATCTGGAGATCAAGAACCGTATCGTCATGGCGCCTATGGGAGGCACAAATATCTTCGGGTGGACCGAACCTAACCATTTTGACAAAGAAGCAGCGAAGCTCCTGAAACACGTCGCCGACAGCGACTGCGGCCTGATCTTTCCTGGAGTAGCTACAGTCAAGGACATAATCGGACCAATGTGGCTGTATCAAAACAAACTTAAGTTCAGGAAACTCAAGAAATTCATGGATGAGCTCCATAAGACCGGAGCAAAGATGTTCATCCAGCTCACTGCAGGATGCGGAAGGTCTTTCGCGCTCAACGATATGATGGTGACCCTGTTGGATAACAAGACGCTCGGCAAGATCGCCAAGCCGATCCTGGATCCCGAGTTTCACTCGCTGGCGCCTTCCGCGACCCCGAACAGATGGGCTGACAATATCACCTCAAAGGAGATAACCAAAGAGCAGATAGATCAGATCATCTATGCTTTCGGAGAAACTGCTAGGCTCTGCAAAAAAGCTGGTGTAGACGGGATAGAAGTACATGCCGTCCATGAAGGATATCTTCTGGACCAGTTCACCCTTCCATATGTCAATTCTAGGACTGACGAGTACGGCGGATCCTTCGAGAACAGATACCGCTTTGCAGTAGAGATCGTAAAAGAGATAAAGAGCAAATGCGGAGAGGACTACCCCGTATCTCTCCGTTACAGTGTAGTCTCAAAGACAAAGGGATTCAGAGAAGGAGCTGTTCCCGGAGAAGTGTTCAAGGAAGCCGGCCGCGACATGGAAGAGTCGGAAAAGGCAGCGAAGTACCTTCAGGACGCAGGATATGACATGCTCAACTGCGACAACGGGACCTATGACGCCTGGTACTGGCCGCATCCGCCCGTATACATGCCTGAGAACTGCAACCTGGAAGACGTCGCCCATATAAAGAAATTCGTGGACATTCCGGTAGTGTGCGCCGGAAGGATGACGCTGGATGCAGGCGCAGAAGCCGTAAGGAACGGAGATATCGACGCAGTAGGTATCGGAAGACAGTTTCTCACGGACCCGGAGTGGTTCCGCAAGGTGCTAGAAGACCGTGAGGAGGACATCAAGCCCTGTATCTCCTGCCAGACTGCGTGTCTCACCATGTCAAAATCCAACGGCACTAACAACACGCAGACTATGGACGACTCAACCAACATGTGCCGCTGTGCACTCAATCCCGAGACCATGCAGTCGACCAAATACTACATAAAGGAAGCCAGAGTCAAGAAGAAAGTCGCGGTCATAGGCGGAGGAGTCGGCGGAATGGAAGCCGCGCTCGTCCTCAAGAAGAGAGGGCATGAGCCTGTGATCTATGAGAAGAGTTCGAAACTCGGAGGAGTGTTCATAGCGGCTGCGGCTCCTGACTTCAAATCGCATGACAAGCTCCTTCTGAAATGGTATGAGACCCAGCTCAGAAAGGAAGGCATAGAGGTCCGCTTCAATACAGAGATCCATGATATTGGCGAAATAGAAGCTGATGCCTACATCATCGCCACAGGATCCAAAGCCAAGAGACTTCCTGTTCCAGGAGCTGATACAGCAGTGAGCGCCATCGACTATCTGCTGGGCAATAAGGAAGTGGGGGACGATGTAGTCATAATCGGAGGAGGACTCACAGGATGTGAGATCGCCTACGATCTGCACAGAAAGGGAAAGAGACCTGTAATAGTAGAGATGCTCAACGATCTCATCACAACTCCCAATCTTTGCCTCGCTAACTCCTCATTCCTGAGGGACTATTTCAAGGCTAACAATGTCCCCGTTTATCTTGAGACCAGATCAAAAGAGATAAGGGATAATAGTGTAACTGTCACTGACAAAGACGGGAAAGAAATTGAAATCGCGTGTGACAGCGTTATCATTTCCGTGGGATATGATCCCGCACCGCTCGCCGCTCAAGGGAAGAACGTATATATCGTCGGAGATGCGGGAAAAGTTGGCAATCTCAGATCTGCTATCTGGGGAGCCTGGAAGACCGCAATGAAGATATAAGGAAGGCATCATAGATGGCTAAGAAAAAGGTAATACGCTACGGGTTCGTGGAAGACAAAAGGAAAAGCTCAAACAAAGGGATCATCGGTCTTCTGGACGGCACGCTCCTTAAGCTGATCGCGATGATAAGCATGGTGTTCGACCATGTGGGAGACAATTTCTTCCCGGGACAGACATGGATGAGGATCGTCGGACGCATCGCTCTTCCCGTATTCGCGTTCTGTATCGCTGAGGGATTCAGCCATACCCATGACAGGATGAAGTACCTTATCAGGATGGGCATCTTCGCTCTCATAAGCGAAGTTCCGTTCGATCTGGTGACTTCCGGAAAGGTGCTGGAATCTTCCCATCAGAACATCATGATCACCTTCTTCTGGTCGATCCTGGGACTGATCCTGTTCGAAAAGATCAGGAAAGGAAAAGGAAAGGCTGCCAAAGTTCTGGCGTTTATAGTACTGGGACTGTTTGCAGTCAGCTCGATCATTCTCGGAATGGATTACAATATGCTGGCAGTAGGACTCATATACATCTACTATCTGCTCAGAAAGAAAGCACCGTGGTGGAACAATATAGCGGCCATCGCGTATCATGTCGCGATGAGGAACATGGGGATTTACTGGTTCGGCCTATTGGGATTCATTCCTGTGCTTCTGTATAACGGGAAGCGTGGAAAAGGACTCAAGTGGCTGTTCTATTCTTTCTATCCAGGACACCTGCTGTTCATTTATATGATTAAACAGCTTCTCTGAAACTTAGTGAGATTATAGAACGTGTCCTCAAACAGCTGGGCATTGATCCTGCGGTCATCATCAAGAATATGCGAATACACATCGGTCACCATACGATGACTCCGTTCCAAACGATCAGCGGATTGATCACACGCCCGTCTGCCAGGATGTTGGCTTCCAGCTGCTCGTATTCCTCTTTGGTAAGAGGGGGAATCTTCTCGGCAAACTCTTTGTCAATCTGTAAATCCATCTATGTTTCCTCCTTCCGGCGGCACCATCGCCGCTTATGTAAAACGAACTGCCATAACTGGAACAGAACAGCAGTCCATTGGTTTCGTTTGATATGGTCTTTCCGTATTTGTCCTCGACACCCGCGGAAATGCGGGAATACATTTAGGCGTCCGGCAGCTTACCGGATCCATGGGCCGTTATACCCCTCCGTGGTTCTCACCGAGCCGCCCGGGGATGCCCGGTACGGAAGTCTCATCATGCTGTGATGGTTCTTCGCTATACGGGAAGCTGTCCCGGACTTACAGACCGGCTGTCGCTCCGCCCTCTGCAGGGCATCGTGGCGTTCGCCGCTGATGTGGCTCCTCATCACAGGTTTGTGCCTGAAGAATGTATATTCAGTTGTCAAGGTCCATTTGGTCCGAAGACCTTGTAACAACTCAGTTGTTACGGGTTAAATTCTATCGGGGGAAGGGATGATTCTGAAGGGACGCGGGGTACCGGTAAGTGACCCTTTTAGTACCACAAGGGGAATGACAATCAGAAAAGCCAAGAGGGACAATGGAATCCAGTGTCGATAATTACAACATTCTCTTGGAATTTAGTGTTGATACTAGAATGCATTTTGCATTATTTTCTTTCCTGTGTTATGATGTATCCGCATAGAATTCCAAACGAGGAGGAATCACCATGTATATGTACCGAAAGGTATCTGAATATCTGAAACAATGGAAAGACAGCAAATACAGAAAACCGCTGATTATCCAGGGCGCACGTCAGGTTGGGAAGACCTATGCCATCCTGGAGTTCGGGCGCACGTATTACGACAACGTGGCTTACTTCAATTTCCAGACCAGTGAAACCATTGCCGCTACGTTTGATGAAAACATCAGCCCGTCGTATCTGCTTCCTATCCTGTCCCATATAAGCGGGCAGACCATTACCAGGGGCAATACGCTCATCGTTTTTGATGAGATCCAGCTTTGCGAGCGTGCGGTTGCTTCTCTGAAATACTTCTGTGAGGAAGCTCCGGAGTACCATGTCATTGCAGCTGGAAGCCTGCTTGGCGTTGCTGTGAACCGGGAGAAGTATGCTTTCCCTGTCGGAAAGGTAGACCGATACACGATGTATCCCATGGACATGGAAGAATTCCTTCTGGCCCTGGGAGAAAAGGATCTCGCGGAAAGGATCCATACCTGCTTCAATGACAACAGCCCGATGCCTCAGGCTCTTCATGAAGCTGGGCTTAAGCTTTACCGCCAGTACCTTGCTGTCGGCGGCATGCCGGAAGTCGTAGCCCGTTTTATCGACACACACGACTACACCCAGGTCCGGCACGTGCTGGAAACGATCCAGATGGATTACCTGGATGACATGAGCAAGTACCAGGAAAGCGCTAACGAGATCAAAAAGACCCGTCTGACTTACGGAACGATCGCGGTCCAGCTCTCTAAGAAGAACACCCGTTTCCAGTACAAGATCATCAAGACCGGTGCCAGGGCAGCCGAGTATGAGAATGCCATTGAATGGCTGGTTTCTGCCGGACTTCTGTCTCGTATCTACCGTGCGGAGCAGATCACAAAGCCGCTGGAGAACTATAAGGACATTGATGACTTTAAGATCTACCTCTCTGATATGGGACTCCTTGCTGCACAGAAGGATATCCGTGCAGAGGACATTTTCTTCATGGAAGCAGAGCTTGCTGACTTCAAGGGCGGCATGACTGAAAACTATGTGAATACGCAGCTTGTCAAGGCCGGGTTTAAGCCTTATTTCTGGAGGAATGACAAAGGAACCAAGGAAGTGGACTTTATAATCTCACTGAACGGCAAGTTGATCCCGGTGGAAGTAAAAAGCGGCGAACATATCACAGCAGTAAGTCTTAACGAGTATGTCAGTCTCTATAAGCCTGCTTATTCCATCCGGGTCTCTGAGAGGAATTTCGGCTTTGAGAACGACATTAAGTCAGTGCCTCTGTATGCTGTTTTCTGCATTTGCGATGAGTGAGGCAGCGATGACGTCCATATGAAAGGGGGCTTCATCCAGTTAAGGATATCCATATGGCAAATAGGCGCTTCGAAAGGTAAGAGGTGCAGTCAATAAAACACTCATCGATGGAATACACATGCACGTCTTCCTGAGCAACGTAGTGAAGATATATCCCGTAGATCTGCGCAGAGATCCTTTCGTATTCCGCCATCCTGGGGACGGCAATAATGTAATCGACTTTGGTGCGATGCTGGGCCTCGTAGAGTTTGATTGCCTGTTTGGCCTCAAAGAGCCTCGGCTTTGACGGGACGCCAATCGCCTTCAGTGAAGGAGAGACGGCCAGACAGATTGTCTGATCAGACCGAGAAGGATCCGCTACCAGCAAGTTTGCCTTCAGCGGATCCAGTCGGCGATGTACACATTCCACGGAAGCATAGTACTTATCTACAACCTTTTTTATCACATTGATACCTGTTCCGTGCCCGTAACCGGACTTGTTTGAATGCAGATCCGTATCCTGACTGAAAACACAGGAGTTGGATTGTTCCAAGATAAAATGATTGGCGTTTACAAATGTGCGAAAAAGGATGGAGCTGTTGCATGTTCCGTTTTCATTTGCCCGAATGCAGCCTTCAATAGCGTTTTCCCAAAGGTTTCCTATATCTGCTCAGAAAGAAAGCACCCTGGTGGAACAATATGGCTGCCATCGCGTATCACGTCGCGATGAGGAACATGGGGATCTACTGGTTCGGCCTCCTGGGATTCATTCCTGTGCTTCTGTATAACGGGAAGCGCGGAAAAGGACTCAAGTGGCTGTTCTATACCTTCTATCCGGGCCACCTGCTGCTGATCTGGATCATCAAAACACTTATCGGTTTATAAGTGGGCTGCCTGTAAGCGGGCATATTATCATCCTTTTTCAAAAAACATCTGTATCCATGAAAGTTTTTATTCTGGCTGTATCAGCCTTTTTTGCAGGTCTCATCCAGGGCATTGCTGGATTCGGTAGCGGTCCTGTCCAGATGATGACGTATACCCTGTACTGGCCGTTGTCCGTCGCGGCAGCGATGTCAGTATGCGTTTCGGTACCGCTCAACCTGAACATGCTCATCACATACATAAGGAAGGTGAAATGGAAAAACGTACTGGTTCCTGCTGTGCCTTATATAGTGATATGCTCTGCAGCGATGAAGCTGTCCGAATCATTCGATCAGGTTCTCATGAAGAAGATCTTCGGTGGATTCCTGATACTTCTGGCAGCGTACTATCTATTCTTTGACAAAAGAGAGAAGAAGGAGATGAGCCTGGCCAGGACTCTCATCTATATTGCCGTATCGGCAGTATGCGACGCGCTGTTCGGTATTGGCGGGCCTCTGATGGTCCTCTATTTCCTGAGCGTTACCGGATCATCGGAAGAGTATCTCGGCACAGCCGCCGCGTTCTTCCTTTTAAACGGCGTATATAATACTGTATTCCGTCTTTTGAGCGGTATACTGCCTGTTCAGCAGGTGCCGTTCATCCTTATAGGGATAGCGGCGATACTTGCAGGCGTCACAGTGTCCCACAGACTGGTGGACAAACTGGACGACGGACTGCTCAGGAAGATCACATACGTAATGATAGGGCTGACGGGTATCTTTAATCTGGTATCGTGAGTGAAAAAACAGGATCAGACATATCGGCTTCAGGAAAAACTAGCGCGGACCCCCGTGACTGTACTGACCCCCATTATTTGGACACAGATAATGGGGGTTTTAATATGTCAAAAATCACAAACAAAGAACGGCTGGAAATCTGGGAGAAATGGAAAGATGGAGAAAGTACCATAAGATTGTCACATGAATATGGGATAGACAGATCAAGAATACAATATCTGGTACAGGTGATAGAGCGACATGGGCCTGACATACTGAGACAAGGGAAAAACAGAAATACAGTAAAAAGATCAAGGAAGAGATGATCAACAAAGTATTATTGGAAGACCAGTCCGTCAGAAACACAGGAATAGAGTATGGGATGTCAAGTGACACCCCGCTGCGATTATGGATCAGGTCGTACAAAGAAAACGGGTATGTTATCCTTGAGAAGAAGAAAGG
>JAFRAJ010000005.1 GCA_017405465.1 Oscillospiraceae bacterium | reverse complement strand
TGAGGTGTCGCAGCATTAGAGCGATACCATACCTGCGGGAGCATGCTTCCGCAGGTGGGGTGCAGTCAACCACCCCTCGATGTGCCGCCAGCCTGTCATGTGAATGACAGGAACAAGCAGAACACCACAGTTATGTGTTGTCCTGCTAAAGGTGGGAGGCGTGAGCCGTTCGTACCACCAGGCAGGTGCAAGCCCGCGAATTCATTCGTGGGTCGTTGACGATGACGGAGAGCTTCAATCTCTGTCCCGAGTATTTCACAGACGAATTCAGGGCCGCTCTGAATATCATTTCAGAAGACGACGTCGTGTTACAGCAGATGATACCTGCTCTGGAAGCTTTTGTTCTTGGCCCGCTTGCCGATAAACTGAGGTCGTACTGCAGGATGGATGCTGAAGGCGGAAGGAAAGCAGCAGATGAGATGGCTGATCTTCTGAGAAAAGTAAGATCAGACGACATCTCCTTTCCTCAGTCCCAGATAATGATGATAATGAGATGTACGGAAGATAAAGGATCTGAGTGAAGGAGATCCTGACCAGGATACCGGATAGCAGTCAACGCCGCGCAAGCGGCGTTTTTTTGTCGGACCTCAAGAAGAAATAGCTATTCTTAGAAATAAATCCGGTGGAGAGTATCCGGCATGGAACGGAACATCATCCTGATCAGTGTTTCCGCTCGTGGAACGTTATCCAGAAGGACCCATTCATTTGCCGTTCCGACAGCTCCGTAACAATAAAGCCGTAAGCTGAAGAGAAGCTTAGAATAAGCCTATGATGCCTGAAGACCAGGAATTCACTATCTATTACTACATTCCGATCTATCTTGGAGGAAGGATAAGGAATGGATGCCTTGAACTGGAATCGGAGGTCTACGGAGAAGAGTACGACAGTGAGGAGCATTATATATTCAGCAGAAAGGAGACTGAGAAACTGTTTTCGATCGTCACTTTGGATGAGTTTATCGCTCTTTGTCAGCTGGGTCATCTGATAGGGATGGAGACATTCCTCAGGGAAAATGGGATCAGATACAGCAGCGTGACGGTCTGAGTAATTCAATACAGAATAACACGAAAACAACAGTCAGCTTCCTTGAGTTGTTCACTCAGATTTCAGAAAGAACGATTATATTCTAAAGTACAGAAAGGAGGTTTCTGTCGTGAAAAAATAATTATCAGTTCTGCTTTGTGCAGTTATGTGTCTGTCACTCGCAGCATGCGCTTCAAAAGATGAGGAAGATGCTGACACAAAGGAGCAGCAGATCGTCGAAGAAGAAACAGAGGAAACATCCGGTACAAAACAGGACGGCAGCGGATCAGAAGTGATCACGAAGGAGGACATAGATATAAAGGAAGAAATTGAATCAGAAGAAGACGGCGGACATGTCATCACAGCGGACGGCGAATCACTGTCGTATTCAAATACATCTGTAAACAAGACCGGGGATTCCAGCGGAGACGAAGCAGATTTCTACGGCGAGAACGCCGCGGTATTTGCAACGAACGGAGGGTCTCTTGAACTGACGGAGATGGTGATCACTACTGACGGGACTCACGCGAATGCGGTGTTCAGTTACGGTGAAGGCACTACAGTAACGGTCAAAGACTCCGTTATAGAGACCAGTGGAAACTGCTCCGGAGGCATCATGACGACCGGTGGCGGCACCATGATCGCAAGCGGTCTCAATATACACACCACTGGCAATTCTTCTGCTGCGATCAGGTCCGACAGAGGAGGCGGAACAGTGACCGTCACAGGAGGTTCATACGTTACTGACGGCACCGGGTCGCCTGTAGTCTATTCTACGGCTGACATAACAGTCAGTGATGCATATATGGAATCGACTGCGTCACAGGGAGTGGTCGTGGAAGGTAAGAACTCAGTCACGCTGAATAATGTTGAACTCATTGCGGACAATAATAAGAAGAACGGAAACAAATCCAGTTATTACCAGGCTGTGATGATCTATCAGTCCATGTCCGGGGATGCTGCGGAGGGCCTCTCAAGCTTCACGATGAACGGGGGAAGCCTTACTAATAAGAATGGCGATTTATTCTTTGTAAACAATACCGTCACAGAGATAAGTCTCAGCGGTGCATCCATCATCAATGAAGATGCTGACGGAGTTTTCCTCAGAGCTGCAGCTGCCGGTTGGGGGAATGAAGGCAGTAACGGAGGGCAGGTGACTCTCACCGCTTCCGGGCAGGAGATCAGCGGAAACATGCTCGTTGACGAGGTCTCGCATCTGAATCTGTATCTTAAGGGAGGCTCAGTTTTCACCGGCACTGTCAACCCGGAAGGGGAAGAAGGCGAAGTGTATGTCGAGATCGACAGCAGTTCCAAATGGGTGCTTACGGGGGATGCATATATCACAAGCCTCACCTGCGAGTCGGATGCCATAGATATGAACGGATACACTCTCTATGTCAACGGCGCTGTGTACGACGGAGGATCATCATCCGGACAGGCTATTGAAGCTGTCTACTCAAGCGGCAGCCATAACGGCGGACACGGTAAACCGAGCCACGGCTGATTCGTAAGTTTCTTCACAAATTATAAAAGCGTGCGGGAACATGATCGTTGGTCATGTTCCCGCTTTCCGTACGAGATGCGATAAACGGCGGGCCAGAAAGTGCCCGCCGTTCCTGTTCTGTTATGCTCAGTCTTTTTGTTTCAGCTTTTCCAGTGCTCTGTCAAGCTCGGAAGGATCTACCATTTTGTAGACCCTGTTCAGCTCAGCGATCAGATCGTCATATACCTTTCGTATCTCTGAATGAGGGTATCCTACAGCCATCAGAGTGCCCAGAATGACAGATCTCGGTGTTCTCAGAATGGCATCTCTGTTCTTAAATACCTTCTCAATAGAAACGAAGAATCTTTTATCCTCTTCCTTTTCATTCGGGTCAGCCAGGACGGCTTCCTTCTTGATCCTTATCTTCTCTCTGATCTCGTCAAGCAGCATATTATTGATCCTCAGTGTTCTGTTTAAGTTTTATGTGCTCTCTGCCGCAGCATGTGAATATGAGCACACGATAATAGTATCATCAAATGTTTCGGAAAATGTCAACTGGAGGGTGACCTCACTGGGCAGATGCAGTGTTATATTTGTTACGGTGAACAGAACAGACCGGTCATTCATAAAAGAGACAGGAGGTATTTTAAATGAAAGGTGCGATCTTCGGAGATATCATCGGATCCGCTTATGAGTTCAACAACACTCATGACTATAACTTTGAACTGCTGAGACCAGAATCTGATTTTACGGATGACAGCGTCATGACTTTTGCGGTGGCAAGAGCTCTCATACAGTCACGCGGTGGTTCTGACGAAGAGATAAAGGAAACGCTTATAGACAGCATGAAGGACCTTGGCCAGAGATATCCCGACGCCGGTTACGGCGGAATGTTCTACAGATGGGTGCTGGGAAACGACAGGAGACCTTATAACAGCTTCGGAAACGGGAGCGCGATGCGCGTCTCTTCTGCCGGCTGGCTTTACGAGACGCTGGAGGAGACTCTTCACGCAGCGAGACTGTCTGCGGAAGTGACCCACAATCATCCGGAAGGGATAAAAGGCGCCCAGGCGACTGCTGCAGCTGTATTCCTGGCAAGGACAGGAAAGAGCAAGGAAGAGATCAGAGACTATATCACCGAAGAGTTCGGATACGATCTCGACAAGACGATGGATGACATAGTATCAAAAGGACACGGTGAGGAGATATGCCAGGTGAGCGTTCCTCAGGCTCTGGTCTGCTTCCTGCTGTCAGACAGTTTCATCGATACCATCAGGAGATCGGTGAGCATCGGCGGAGACAGCGATACCATAGCATGTATCGCAGGAGGGATAGCTGAAGCGTTCTACGGAATTGACGAGGAGTATCAGAAGATCGTCTATGACAGGATCGATGATACCCTTGAGGAGATCCTGAGCCTGTTTGACCGGCACCGCATTGAGAGGACCATATAACCGGCAGATGAGGATAATACCTGTGATACTATCGTGCTGGGGGCTGTGACAAAACTTTTATATATTAGAGTTAACAGATTCTTCACAGATATATTAGCACTCGCCCTTGACGAGTGCTAACAATAGTGGTATAACGTACCCGCAAGAGGGAAAGTGATCCGGAACTCAGGTTCCGGGTTTCCTCATCTCCCCTTGCGGCATATAACACAGAAACAGCCCTGAACAGCATCCAGGACCGAAAATAAAAGGAGGTTTGACTTATGTTGTACATGCCTGGTATTTTTGGTGAGGATCTGATGGATCGTTTGTTCGACGACGTGGATCGTGAATTCGCCCGGATGGAGAAGCCGCTTTACGGTCACAACGCGAAGAACCTGATGAAGACGGATGTACGGGAGCACGATGACAGCTATGAGGTGGATATCGAGCTGCCCGGCTTCCACAAAGATGAAGTTCAGCTCAGCTTGGAGAACGGGTACCTGAACATCACGGCGGCAAAAG
>JAFRAJ010000004.1 GCA_017405465.1 Oscillospiraceae bacterium | reverse complement strand
GGACCGACCAGGTTTGGTCGATCCTTGTGAGTACTATCTAAGAACCACTTGAATTATCTGTAGTAATGTAGCGCCGTATACGAGACCCGTACGTACGGTGCAATGGGAGGTGGAGGGTTACCGCCCTCCGTCTACCCTATTGATTTTTTATTGATGCAGACCTCAGTTCTCGGCAGTGCCTCTTTTCTTCGAGGCGATCCTCAAACCGTCGACCATCAGAAGATACAGGTATCCGACGGTAAGAAGAAGCACCAGCAGAGCGAGTATCCACCAAACACAGCCCATGAAAGGAAAACCTTTAGTGAATCCGAATGCTCCGGCAGGACTGCCCCAGTTGAGGAAAAAATAAGGGTAGTTGATGCCCTGTGCAAATTCCCAGCCGGCGGCATAGCCTATTCCGGCATAGATAGCGTATGCAAGAGGAGGGAGCGTAACATAGAACACTTCTTTCTTTCCTGTGTCACCGAATATCCCTGTCACGAAATAATCTATTACCGATACTAAAGGAACGACTGCATGTGTCAGAGTGTTCTGAAAGTTCCATGCAAGCCTTCCCATAGTCGGGGCAAGAATAAATGTGAAGACGAGCCCGGTAAGTGTTATTGATACTGTAGCTACGAATTTGATCACATACCATGTATGAGTGATCTGCCGGTCTTTCAGCAGGAGCGCCATGCCGATGAGTGAAACTATCGCAATGGCGATGTTGGACTGTATCGTAAAGAACATGAACACCCTGCCGCCTCCCATGAAAGTATTCATCGACGCAGATGCGGTGAGAAATACGCCGAGAGCGACCGAAAGGACTGTGACTGCCTTAAGGAATATAGAGACGGCTCTGATTCTTCCGGATATCTTCATGATTTTTATACCCTTGTAGCAGCTGCCAGTGCCAGCCCGAACTGACGCTTTATCTCCGCATAGTCATGGGAAGGATCGCACTCATACAGCTTATCATTACCGCAGAAGATGCTGGGCACACGGTAATAATCATATTTATCCGCTATCTCAGGATGAACAGTCTCCTCGATCCATTCCATCTCGACATTCCCATAGGAGGGATTCTCAGCTTTCAGCTCCTCCAGAGCTTCTTTGGCCTTTTTGCAGTAAGGGCAGTTCTGAAGATAGAAAACAGTGAGTTTTTCCATGTTTGTTCCTCTTTAGAGATTATTGATGTACTTTACAGCCTCAGTCGCTGCCATGGCTCCGTCTGCAGTAGCTGTCACGAGCTGTCTGAGAGCCTTCGTTCTGGTATCTCCGGCTACGAAGATGCCTTCATAGTTGGTGTGGCAGTCTTCACCGGCGATAACATAACCGGATTCATCGAGTTTGACGAGACTTCCGAAGTTCTGGTTCTCAGGTACACGTCCTACCGCTATGAAAAGTCCGTTCAGCTCGATCGTCCTGACGCTGCCGTCCAGTCTGTTGGTGACTTCGATCGCTTTGAGACGTTTTTCTGCGATCAGCCTGGTCACGTTGGAGTTGTACACGAACTCTACGTTCTCTCTTGCCTTGAGACGCTCCGCATTGGCCTCCTCACCGCGGAAGCTGTCTCTGCGGTGGATCAGATACACCTTCTCGCAGAGATCTGCCAGGTACAGGGCATCCTCAAGAGCGGTGTTTCCGCCGCCAACTACCGCTACGGTCTTCTTGCGGAAGAAGTTGCCGTCACAGGTGGCGCAGTAGGAGACGCCTCTGCCGACCAGCGCATCCTCGTTTTCGAGACCGAGCTTGCGGTTCTCGGAACCGGTGGCGAGGATCACGGCTTTGGCTTCGTAGGCGTTCTTGGGAGTGACAACGGTCTTGACGCCGTTTTCATCGCGGATCTCAACAGCCTTCTCAAATACGAACTCAGCGCCGAGATCTTTGGCCTGCTCGTATACTTTTGTGGAGAAATCAAAGCCGGATATGTGAGCGGTCACCGGATAGTTCTCGATATCCGGTGTGTTGATGATCTGTCCGCCGTAAGTAACGGCTTCAAGGACAAGAACGGTCTTGGACGCACGGCGGGCATAGATCGCTGCGGTCATACCGGCCGGTCCGGCTCCGATCACGATGATGTCATACATGATCAGACCTCCAGCAGTGCCTCTATAGCATCCTTGGCGATCAGACCGACGCTGCGGTTGGCTTCCTTGCCGTCCTTGAACAGTACGAGGCAGGGAATAGCAGTTACATCGTACTCTTCAGCCAGTTCATCCTCGTCATCGATATTGATGGATGCGATCTTGTAGCTGTCGCTGTTCTCGGCAAGATCATCCAGCATGGGCTTCATAGCCTTGCAGGGACCGCACCAGTCAGCGTTGAAATCAACGAGTACGGGTACTTCGGACTTCAGGACTTCTTCTTCAAAGTTAGCTTTTGTTACTTCGATAATGGCCATGGTTTTGCTCCTTAAATCATATTCGTTAGTTACAGCAGTTATTCTGCGGATCTGTTAGCCAGGAATTCGTTGAGCTTTGACACCAGCTCGTCGACATCGGTTCCGTGCGCTGCGCATCCCATTTCCAGACTCTCCATCTGGCTGAAGGGGCAGCCCATGCAGTGCATCCCGTACGCCATCATGATCGGCGCTGTTGCCATATCGATGCTCAGTACCTGGCCTATGCTCATTTCTTTCGTTATCATTTCAGTTCCTTCTTATAAGAGTGATTTTACGCAGGCTTCGACTTCAGCCATGTCAGCTGTGGGCTCGAACCTTGCGACTACGTTGCCTTCGCGGTCAACGATGAATTTCGTGAAGTTCCACTTGATGTCAGGCTTCTTGTCCCAGTCAGGATCTGCTTCTGAGAACATCTTCTCAAGAAGAGCCTTGTAAGGATGCTCGGTGAAGCCTTCGAATCCCTTCTGCGATTTCAGATAGGTATAGAGCGGCAGCTCGTTCTCACCGTTGACGTCTGACTTCTTCACCTGGGGGAAGGTAGTGTTGAAGTGCACTGTGCAGAACTCATGGATCTCATCGTCAGTCCCCGGAGCCTGTCCGCCGAACTGGTTGCAGGGAATGTCGAGGATCTCCAGACCCTGATCGTGATAGTCGCGGTACATCTTCTCGATCGGCTCATACTGGGGAGTGAATCCGCAGCCTGTTGCAGTGTTTACGACCATGATGACCTTGCCCTTATAATCCGCAAGGTTCAGTTCTCCGCCTTTACCGGTCTTGATTGTGTAATCGTAGATCATTTTTGCCTCCTTTATGGCATGTGTTTATGGTTTGTTTTTTGATTTCTTCTATATCAGGCAGAGCTGGATCTCTGCGCAGTTTCATATATTTTGATCCGAAGATCCTGTCATCTCAGCGAGCAGTGCAGCGAACTGTTGCTGAAATATCTCTTCTTCTTGACGCACCGTGCCTCTGTAAGAAGCGATCTCTTCAGGGGAGATCTCTTCTGCACGGATGAAGCGCAGTGCGTTCACGGCTTTTTCCGTCTTGATCACCGTCTGTTCGTAAACAGGTCCTATCATGAGAAGACGCAGCGCCTGTTCCTTTTTAAGGAGACCGCTTGTGATGATGCCCCATGTATCGTAGATCGTGTCATTCGCTATGGGACCGGAGATAACGTCGAAACCGGCTAAGGTATCATCTCTTCCCGAACGGTTGGAGTATATGTATTCGAACCACTCAGTGTCTCTGCCGAACCTCTTGATATTGAGTCCGTCGGTATCGAGTTCATATGTGTTCAGATATGTAGTTTCGCCTTTTCTGGAACGTGCCCATCGTTTTGAGAACTCCACGTTGTCGGAAAGATAGAATCCCTGTCCGAAGTCGGCGTTTCTTCTGCCGATCGTGATGTCGGGCGAAGTGATGATCTGAGATCCGGTATGAAAAAGCTGTATCATTGTGTCCTATTCCAAGATCTCAAAAGAAGCTATATATTCGATATCCTTGGCAGTGGCCAGTCCCGGATCGCTGATCGTAAAGGAGACCGGGATTCCGAGCTCCATGGCAGCCACTTCGAAATGACAGAGGGCGATGCCCATATCTATCTTCTGCGTATCCCATCTGCCGTCATCATATCCGCGGCTGTGTTTTTCATAGAAGTGCACGCTGTTTCCGCTGAGCACTGCTCTCCACGGCTGCATGTTAACAGCGGAAGGCGCGAAGCGCACTGCTTCAAGGACATCTGCCAGTTTACCGGCAGCGTCTCTGCTCAGGGGCTTCCCGAAGGAGCCGTCGAAGAACAGTTCTTCGAATTCATTTCGGGTGTCCGCTTTGATGCCTTTGCGCATGAGGTTCTCCCGCAGCGACATCCTGGAAGCAGGATAGCCAAGAGGGCTTACACACGGCATGACTTCCTCTTCTGACAGATCCATTGCCTTCTCGAAGGCGTCCCGGTTCATCGTTCCAGCGATCCATGTAGTGCCGACTCCCAGACCTTCTGCAAACAGAACTATCTTTTCAAATGCGTAGCCGAAAGCTTCTTCAGCATGGGGGACACGGTGCATCTTTCCTGCGATATAGCAGTCAGTCCCAACGATCACGGGGCTTGAGAGACCGTATTTCTTTGCGTCGAGGATTTTCCATGAAATGGGGATATCATAAGGATCTTCGACTTTCTCTGCGAATTCGATTATTTTCTGTGCGTCTTCCTGCTTCAGCGGAACTCCGTCGAAGGTGCGGACGCTTCGTCTTTTTCTGATCGTATCAAGAATGCTCATTTGATTGCCTTTCCAGGTTGTGTTCCTGTGCCTTCCTTTTTTAAGAGTTCAGCTGCTCTTTGTGTGTGGTCAGGACTGCTTTGCTCCTTCTGCTGACCAGAGGGCAAGCTGATGCAGGATGGGCGATAAGGCCATTCCGTGTTCTGTGAGAGAGTATTCTACTCTCGGAGGTATCTCCTCATATTGATGGCGCGTTATGATCCCGTCAGCTTCCAGCTCTTTCAGGGAGGAAGATAACATTGCGTTGGTAATGCCTTTGGTCTTACGTACCAGATCGTTGTATCTCTGTGTCCCGTCTGCAAAAAGAGTACAGATGATACGCATCTTCCATTTTCCGCCGACGACCTTAAGCGATTCTCCGATAGGACAGGGTGATGCGCATGGGCAAACGCCGCTGCATACGGCTGTTTCCGCATTTATGCTCATTTTTGATCTGCTCCTTATCTTTGCAATTCCTATGGAATCGTTTTGACTCCATGGATATAATACCAAATATGTAAATTAGAGTAAATATGAAAATCATACCTACTCAAGAATAATTAGTATATTGTTTTGCAGCACACTGACATGAGTGTCCGAAATCCCGTAAGACGTTTTTGTGTTGTTTGCTACGCATTAAGAAAAGCCGGAGGCTGATTCACGTATCAGTCTCCAGCTTCTTCTTTCGTCAGATCCTCGATTGTATATTCCGTTTCCTTTTGTTCTCTTTTATTCGGCAATACGCTCACAGCTTCTTGCATGTGAGAACGTCGAACATCAGGCACCCGTCACCGAATGTCAGAGTGAGCATGCCGCCCTTGCGGCCAAACTCGTTCTCGCCGAGGGGATAGAGCCGGAAGCTCATCTCATCCCCGTCTTCGTCTATGGCCTTGGCATGGAGCTCGCCGTCTTTCATGAAGACCTCGTCAACGATGAAGTCGGCATCCCCGGGGTGCTCATATTTGCCGCAGAAGCTCTCCCATTTTGACTTGTCGGGATCCTTGACCGCGATATCCTCGATGGAGACGATGGGCCCGGGTTCCTTGTCCCTTGCGACCGCTTCCATGCCATCCCAGTAGCCCAGATACGCTCTGACATCCCTGTAATCCCTGCAGCTGAGGATCACAAGGACCCTGTCCGCGTCGATAAAACGCTCGAACCAGGTAGAGACGCCCGGCATGCCGCCGCTGTGGCTGACGACGAGCCCATGCTCCTCGTCACGGCCAATAGCCCAGCCGAAACCGTAGCCAAGCCTATCATCCTCATCGTAAACAGCATCCT
>JAFRAJ010000030.1 GCA_017405465.1 Oscillospiraceae bacterium | reverse complement strand
CGAACGTCGAACCTGCCGAAGCTTCTGAAGCACCGGTCGCAGCCACCGAGCCAGCCGAAGATCTTGCAGAAGCTGCCGAATGATCTATAGATCAAAAATAGAGAGACTCGGTTTCATGCCGGGTCTCTCTTTGTCTCGATTGGGGTAATCAAAATCAACTGGGGTCTGTTATTTTTTGAAATCAATCTTGGGGTCATAGGTTTTCGGACATAAAGATTGGGGTTCAATCTTGGGGGATGCGCTATTCAGCGGCTCTCTTCACGTTCCTGTCAGACAAAGAGATTTTGCAGAAAAACAAAGAGGACAACATGCAGTTTAAGCCGATCCGGCTCGCTGTTGGTTGCCCTCTTTTCTCCTTCTGTTTATCATTGAAGCTACCCATTATTAAATCAATGTTTACAGAAAGGAGTATATATATGGGAGATAATATCATAAAGTTCCTTATGTTAGAAGATGACGAGAATCTCGAGGTCGTCTCGACCGAGGTAAAAGACGGCAAACGCATCATTACCATCAGACAGAGGCTCTATCCGCATTTCTGCCCTGTCTGCTCATACCGAATGCATTCTAAGGATACCTATTGGCGCACCGTCAATCATCCTGTCATGCAGGACGGTTTCCAGCTTGAGCTGCACGTCGGTCAGCGCAGATGGAAGTGCACCAATCCTGCCTGCGGGCAGACGATTACGGATGAGTTCAGCTTCGTAGAGAAGTACAAGCATAATTCGAAGCAGACAACTCTCATGATCGTCGATGCTTACAGAGATTCGAATATAACTACTGCCCAGATCGCAAATAAGTTCAATGTCTCAGATACTTATGCTCTTGAGACCTTCTCGAAGTATGTGGATATGAAAAGAAGGAATCTCACCGAAGCTGTATGTATCGATGAGGTGTATGTCGATGTGACGAGGGACTGCAAGTATGCACTCGTAATACAGGACTTCATCACAGGTGAGCCCATAGATATGCTCAGAAGCAGAAGACAGGATGTGACTGAACCGTATTTCGCTGATCTCCCTCTGGCCGAGAGAGAGAAGGTAAAATATCTCGTCTCAGACATGTATAAACCATTCATAGGCTTCGTTGACAAATACTTCCCAAATGCGGTATCTGTCGTGGATTCCTTCCATGTGGTGAAGCATATAAACAATTCTCTGAGGACATATCTCAGCAAGCTTGCAAAGAAGCTCAGGAACCAGGATGAGGAACGTCACAGACAGCGTGAGGCTGCTGCAGGCAAAGAGCTTCCTTTCAAGACATCCAAAGAATACTACATCGTAAAGAACTTCCAGTGGCTAATCCTTTCAAACCAGGACAGGATAAATTACAACCAGCCGTCCAGGTACAACTACAAACTCGGATATTACATCGATCTCCCCGGGATCGAGCATATGCTCTTCGACATAGATCCCGATCTGAAGAAGCTCAGGAGCCTCAAGGAGAAATATATAAGATTCAACAATTCCTATGGTAACGATCCTAAGAAGGCAAGACCGGCTCTCCGTCAGCTCATACAGGAATACCGCGAATCCGGATACCCTATGTTCAAAGATATTGCAAATACGCTGGACTATCACTTCGAGTCCATAATCAACTCTTTCATCGTCATGAAAAGGTTTTGTGCTGACGGCACCCACATAAGCCGCCTCTCGAACGGACCTATCGAAGGGATGAACAGGATCGTTGCCGACATGGACAGGAATTGTCGCGGATTCCGTAATTTCGAGCATCTCAGAAACAGGTTCCTTTTCTCTGCAAGAAAGAATGCACGCATGCTTGCTTCCCCTCTTCCCAGGGAGAAATATGCCAACGTTACAGGGAAGAAGAGAGGATCGTACAGGAAAAAAGAAGATGCTGCAGACAGTGGAAAGGAGCAGTAATGATTAAGGCAGAAGAAAAAACGATGCGGGATGAGATGCAGGCTCGCTTCTGGGAGGAATACAGGGAATACATAAAAGCGACTCCGATGACGGCTTATGAACGCAGGCTGCTTCGAAAGTGGGTCAGCGAGTGCCATAGCGTATATGATGATCCGGGTTCCAGATATCTGGGCTGCTCAGCATATCCAATGCCGTTCCTTGATGTGTACCGTATGGACCGTGAGTTCGAACATGAGATGAAAGGCATGTCCCCGGATGAGAAGATCGAATACCTTAAGAAGGCTACTGGCTGGGATGATCCTTCTCCCGGGGAGCTTGCTATGGACGAGGCCAAAATGAACACTCCTAAGCTCATTGAAGCGCTCGTCAGGCAGCTTGAAAGGGATTATTTCCATCTGAGAGAGTTCGTGATGATGAAGGGCTTCGCTGAGGAAGCCATGCAATACGTCAGAGACCTTAAGGATGAGGAAATACCATTTGAATGGTAGCGGAGGTGTTTCTATGGTCATAAGAAACATACCGGGCGTATTCATGAATGAATATGACCTTGCAGAGCTTTATACATATCTTGAGCTGTTCAGAAAGGTATATGGTGGATGTGATTCCGAGGCTGCTGCTGTCATGGATGCTGTTCTCAGAGTATATACAGAAGAGTACAGGCCGGCAGATGCAGAGCAGGCTTTGAGGGCGCTTCGTAACCCGCGGTTCGCAGGCAGAAGGCCTTCTTTCACGGCTGATGACAGGCTGCGGATACTATCACTGCGGAAAAGTGGCATGTCCATTCGAAAGATCTCGCTTGAGACCGGCATACCGAAAAGCTCGGTTCAGAGGATTCTGGCTTCGAAAAAACATTCAGAATAACTTGTGTCCCATAATTAAATACGGGACACTCCTGCATCGATCGAAATTCCATCTCAAGCAAACGAGGAAACCAGTTTTTTGCTGATTTCCTCGTTCTTTTTTGATCTTTTTCAGGTAATCGTCTGACCCCGAGATTGTTTGGAGTTCTCTCTCGAGCCCCCAACATCAGACCCCAGGTGTCTTTGGAGAAACCCCAAGATTATTTGATTACCCTTTATACCTCTCAAATAATAGGGGACGAGTGTGATGTCCCCGTCCCCTAATCAAACTATGTCTTGCTTTTGAATCAAGGATGAATTATTTCTTAACCTTGATTGTTACGCTCTGAACCTCGTTAGCTAATGCTCCTGCTCCAGGGATATAAGCCTTAACTTTAAACTTATATGTGCCCTTTGCGAGGCCCTTCTTCAGAGTGACCTTACCAGTTGTGCTGTTGATCGTAATCTTTGAAGTGTTTACGTTGACAAGCTTATACTTAACGGCTGTTCCGTTTGGAGTCTCAGCTGTGAACTGGATTGTCTGGTTCTTTTTCAGTTTACCCTTCTTTGTTGTCTTGCTGCCCTTGTAGGTTTTCGAAGTGATAGCCTTTGTGAAGACAACTTCAGTGTCATTGGAAGCAGGTGAACGGTAAACGTATGTTGTATCAGTACCTAGGTTTGCTCCCTTTGCACCAAGTCCCATATTTGAAATGAGAGTCTCATACTTCTTGTCGAGAGCAGTCAACTGTGCATCTGTCAGTTCAGGATTCAGTTTGAACGAAACTGTCTCGATATTGGTAGCCTTTGTCAAGGTTGTTGTGAACTTAGCGTAATCTTTGAAGTAAGCCATAAGCTCTGTCTGGTTCGCCTCTACAGCTGGAACATGGCAAGTATCGTTAGGATTTGTCGGAT
>JAFRAJ010000029.1 GCA_017405465.1 Oscillospiraceae bacterium | reverse complement strand
TGTTCGTCAGGCCACGATTTCGCTATCCCTTCTTCTCCCCGCCACCTCACGATGGTCAGGCTTGGGAGTCGCTATCAGGTTCGTCGGCAACTACGCCCTTTGGGACTTTCACCCTAGATTCGGGACATGCCCGTCATACTACATCAAAGCGGCAGCCTCGGCTGCCGCTTTTCATGTTCGTTATTGATCGAGGTCATCGGAAGACAGCTTCGAAGTTCTCCTCCAGTCTGTCTGCCAGCTCACGCATGTCCATATTTCTGATCCCGCTCACAGCCTGATATATCGCAGCCACGTCAGCCGGTTCATGTACATGTCCCTTCACCGGGCTCTGATACGGAGCATCCGTCTCGATGAGCAGTCTGTCGATCGGCATATGAGCTATGACCTGTGCCGGCTTTTTTGATCCAGGGAAAAGCATGCTTGCCCCGAATGAGATGTGATAGCCCAGTTTTATGTAAAGATCTGCCATCTCCGATGAACCGCTGTAACTGTGGATTATCCCCTTCAGTCTGAACCTTTTCAGCATCTCCAGCGTGTCGGCGCTGGCCTTTCTGGAATGGATGTCGACCGGGAGTCCGAGATCTGAAGCCATTTCAAGCTGAGCGCGGAAGAACTCCAGCTGCTCCTGTTTCGTATGAGGATGAGAATAATAATCCAGTCCGGTCTCTCCTATCATATCTGCATTAGCGTCAGCAACAGCTTCTCTCAGCTTCTCCAGACGCTTCGCAGAAAAGTCATCTTCCAGATCCTGGGGATGGATGCTGAATGCGAGCTTAAACCCTGGTTCGCGCTCTTTGAGCTTTATCCCCTCCTGGCGGTCATGTTCCCCGCAGCAGATGATGATAGCTTTTCTGACCTGTGCTGCCTTCATGCGCAGCAGTACATCTTCCCTGTTTCCGTCAAACTGTCTGGATCCCAGATGGCAGTGTGCATCGATAAGTACCATTTCTTTATCCATTCTGTTCTATCGTCTTTCGCTTGATCGCAGATATCAGCAGTCCGCCCCCGAGTTATGGCTGATTGCTTCACCGATCCAGTCCTCTTTACGGATCACAGATACATGCGTGATCCCGTTCGCTTCGTCGCGGAATTCCCGTTCAAAGCGCATCCCTATCGATTCGGCAGTCCTGATCGAAGGCTCATTTGTATATTTGCAGTACGAGTATAATGCAGGATAATCAGTCTCCCTGAATGCCCAGTCCCTGACAGCCTTCGCAGCCTCTTTTGCGTAACCTTTTCGCTGCATATCCCGCCGGATATGATATCCGATCTCAGGCAGCATCTCACCGTCGATGTTCTGCAGGGTTAGGCCACAGTCTCCGATCATCTCTCCTGTTTCCTTGAGGCATACCGCCCAGAGTCCGAATCCGTTCTCCTGATACCTGTACATATTCCGTTCGATCCATCCGCGAACCCGCTTCTCATCAAACGAATAAGGATAGTGATTCATGATCTCGTGATCTGCAAGGATCTCATAGAGAGCGTCAAAATCGCTGAGATCCATTTCGCGCAAGAAAAGTCTCTCTGTTTCTACGATTGTTTTCATATAGTCCTCGCTTATTGCCGCTTACTTAATTTCCTCTATCGGTGTGTTGTCCACGGGAGCATAATAACGTCCGGTGTTTATAAGATTCTCATAGAAACGGACCGCATCGTCCGCAAGGTCCTCATAGATATCAAGCACATGTCCGAAACCTGAGTGGATGATCAGTTTGCAGTGAGGGAGGCATTTTGCTGTTCTTATCATCAGATCAGGGCTCGAGATAACATCTTCGGTTCCTCCGAGCATCAGAACCGGGGTCTGTATCTTTTTCAGAGCTTCTTTCAGGTTCTCCTCTGTGCGGGTGAACAGCATGGCGGGGCCGAAATTTATACGCATCGTCTCCGGTGACTCAAAGACCTTCTCATAATCATCCGATGCACGCAAGGCTTTGTCTGCTTCTTTGCAGAGACGGCGCCTCTCTATAATAGCCGGGTCATCAGTCGGGATATAGAAAAAATCAGGCAGAGAACAGAAGGCAGGCGCATCAGGATCCTTTTCCAAAGAGACGGTATTGCCTTTTAGAACTCCCTCCACGGGAACTCCTTCCGGACTGAGCGGTCCTGCTACAGAAGCAAAGAAACATATGAGGCGTTCAGGATGTCTAAGGCACAGGTGCCAGCCTACTCCCGATCCGTGTGACACCCCGGAATATACGAATCTGTCAGCTCCGACCTTATCGGCAAACGCTACGACATCATCTGCGAACCGGTCGTACCAGCCCAGTCCATAGTTCTCCTGCGTATGAGTAGATCTGCCGAAACCGCGGTCTGTCAGGAGGAACACATGAAATCCTCTCCGTGCAAGTTCGCGCTCAAACGAGAACGCAGTGTATTCATGATCTATCTGACTGCAGAACACATAGCGGTCTCCTCTCCCGAATTCCTGATAATATATCTCTGTGTTGTCATCAACTTGACAGTAAGGCATGTCTTTTACCCCTTTCATCGATACAGACCGATCCCAACCCGACTTTTTCCTGTAAGAACCGGTGATTCCCGTATGTATATTTCATTATCTCATGTGAGACGAGAAAAGCACACTGTCACATCAGCATAAGCTCCGGGTCTTAACAGAACGAAGATACTCACATAATCGGGAGGTCATATTTTCTTCATCCCATTCGGCATCATGAACAAAAAACGCAGGTCGTAAAAAACTTAATTTCGTGATGCCGACATGCTGCACTTTCCCACAGTAAACTATGCCAAAAAACACGCTTTATGGTGCTGTTTTATCTGTCTGTTTCGTCGATTGACACTATTTATCCCTTACTTTTACAATATTTACAGAAAGTTCTTCAGGAGGACTTCTATATGCCTGTTTTTAACAAGCGCCATGTGATCCGCATCTCCCTGTCAAGGAGGGATTTCTATATAGTACTGGATCTTCCTGAGAACATAATCATATCGATAACAAACCCGGAACATGCAGTCTAACTCTACATCTGCGCTTCCGGGTCTTCTGTTTTTATTCTGTTTTCGGGAGGATTATTAAATGAAATTGGATCGCAAGACATACGAGATCAATATTGCCGGTCTGGTGAGAGAGCTCCCTATCGTACAGGTGGCTGACAATCTCGCCATCGCGAGTTTCGTGATGCTCGGTGATGCTCAGCTCTGCACGAAAGCCGCCGAAGTACTCAAGGAGAAGCTCCCGGAATGTGACTATCTGATCACAGCGGAAGCCAAGGGCATCCCTCTCGTTCAGGAGCTTGCCCGCATGATGGGAATGGACCGCTATTTCGTAGCACGCAAAAGCATAAAACCCTATATGATCAACCCGTTCGTAACTGAGGTATATTCCATCACTACACAGAAGAAGCAGATCCTCTGCCTCGACGAATCCGAAGCAAAGCTCATCAAGGGCAAGAAGATAATCATAGTCGATGACGTCATCTCCACCGGCGAGTCCCTCAAGGCCATGGAGAACCTCGTCAAGCGCGCAGGCGGCAACATCGTTGCCGAGACCGCGGTACTTGCCGAGGGCGATGCGGCGAAGCGCGACGACATCATTTTCCTGGAATCGCTTCCAGTATTCCCTCTCTGAGAGATCAAGCGGAAAAGCATTAGCTGAACCGTATCAATTATCCGGAGGATCATCCTTTGAGTTATTCGATCAAGAATATCACATACCAGTATTCCGAAAGCGGACCCAGGGTTCTGGACGATGTCTCTCTGACCATCGAAGAAGGGACAGTCACTGCTGTTGTCGGCCCGTCCGGCAGCGGTAAGACTACACTCGTTCAGATACTTTCCGGTGTAATACCGAATCTTACAGCCGGCGGGGTCCTCAGCGGAGAGATGCATCTGGACCGTGACGGCGAACCTGTGCTCATCAGCGTCGTCAGCCAGAATCCCGAGAACCAGCTCTTCGGGTACGGCGTAGAAGACGCTATCGCTTTCGGTCTTGAGAATATGGGCATACCCGATGAAGAGATCTCCGACAGCATCGAGTATGTTCTTGACCTTCTCAACCTTCAGCATCTGCGCAAGCGTTCCGTCCAGGCACTGTCCGGAGGCCAGCGTCAGGCGGTCTGCATCGCTTCTGTTCTTGCCATGAAGCCTCAGATCCTCATCATGGATGAGCCGGTCAGTTCTCTCGATCCTAACGGAAAGATGATGATCCGAAACGTTCTCAACCAGATGAAGGCAGACAACACCACCGTTCTGATCGCCGACAACAACCTGGACTGGTCCTGCGACATCGTTGACCGTGTCGTCGGTCTCAACGAAGGCAAGGTCCTTTTCGAAGGAACAAGGGATGAGTTCTTCCGCTCATTTGAACTGCAGCGTACCCTGGGAGTCATGATCCCTCAGGAAGTCGAGATATACAGAGCTCTCACGGAAAAGGATATCCCTGTTTCCATGTTCTATCAGTACCGTGATGCCGTGGATCAGCTTGACGGCCTGTTCACAGATCATCCCGGTTCCGTTAAAAACTCTGAGATCCCTGTGATGAAAGAGCCGGTCGTAACGACTCATCAGCTCAACAAGGTCTTCAAGGACGGATTCCAGGGGCTCAGAGACATAAACGTTTCCATCCCGGAAGGCAGCGTGACTGCCATCCTCGGCCAGAACGGCTCCGGCAAGACTACGCTTGTAAAGCATCTCAACGGCCTGCTGAAGCCCACCACAGGTGATGTACGTTTCCGCGGCCAGTCCATCGAAGGCAAAAGCGTGGCTCAGGTTTCAAGGAGCGTCATCCTGGTATTCCAGCACCCGGAACACATGCTGTTTGAGCAGACGGTGCTCAATGAGCTCACATTCTGCGCAAGGATGCAGGGACTGCCCTACACAGACGAAGACGTCATGAAGATCCTCGAGACATACGGTCTTGAAGACGAGAAGGAGACCTTCCCGCTCAACCTTTCCATGGGAAAGAAACATCTTCTCACCATCCTTTCAGTACTGCTCTCTCACGCTGAAGTAGTGATCCTCGACGAGCCCACGCTGGGCATGGACCTAAAGATCCGCTCCGAGCTAGAGGATATAGTGAAGAAGCTGAAGGATGCCGGAAAGACAGTGATCATCATCAGTCATGAGATCCCCCTTGTGTTCAGGATGGTCGATTACGCGCTCATCCTCAACAATTCCGTAAAGCTGTTTGAAGGCACAAAAGAAGAGCTTTCGCTCAGAGACGACATCTTCGATTCTATTGATATCAATCTGCCGCCTGTCGTGCGGCTTTCCCGCAGGTACGGTTTCGATCATATCTCATATACCGTATCCGACTTTGCCGAACAGGCAGCAGCTGTTCTTGACAGACAGACAAGGGAAGGAGGCGACGCATAATGGATTATCTGCAGTATGTAGACGGCAACACTTTCCTGCACCGCCTCGACCCCAGAACGAAGTTCTTCTTCCTGGTAGCCATGTCCCTGCTGACCTCGGTCATCAAATCAGCAGTAGCGCTTCTGTTCCTTCTGGTATTCTTCCTGATCCTATGGTCCACATGCGGGATCATGAGCGAGATGGTACAGCTGCTGAAGAAATTGAAGGTCCTTCTTCTGTTCATCTTCCTGTTGTGGCTCATTATGGGCATCTTTGAAGAACCGCCTGTAGAACTCCTGGCTCCATTCTTCAAGGGACAGGTCGGGCCCGTCGTGATCTGTTTCGACTGGTACGACTTCTATAAAGGATTCGTATATGCGCTGCGCATATATCTCATGATTGCATCCTTCTATACCGTGCTGATAACCACCAACTTTTCCGAGATCATCCTGGGGCTCTGCAAATGGCACATCCCGTATTCGATCGCTTTTGCTGTCGGTCTTGTGTTCCAGATCATCCCCATCGTGATCGGAGAGCTGAATGCGATCATGGAAGCACAGTCTTCCCGCGGACTTGAGATAGAACAGTGCAACTGGGCTACCAAAGTCAAGAACTACATCATCTTCTCATTCCCGCTGTTCTTCCGAGTGATCGGAAAAGCTCAAGCCATCTCATTGGCAATGTATTACTATAAACTGGACTTCTCCAGGAAAAGGTCTTCCTACAAGACCATAAAAGCGTCAAAACGCGATCTGGTGTTCACGCTGCTGACCTTTGCGGTCATCGCATGCACCATCGTTTTGAGAATATATTTCTACGTCCCTGTCTAACAGGTACAAAAATTGGAGGAAAAAAATGGAAAAGAAAAAATTCAGCTTTGTGAACATCATCTTTTTCGTCGTCTTCGGCGTTCTGACCGGCGTACTGTGGGCATATCTCTGCCCCATCCCGCTGATCCCCGGTGCTGTTCACTTCCGCACGTTTGCGTTCATCATCCCCGCAATCGGCTATCTCTTCGGACCGGTCACCGGTTTCTTCGCCGGCTACATCGGAACGATCGTATGGGCACTGCTCTCCGGTAACTTCATCCCGCTGCACAGCCCCATCACCGACGGAATCACAGTCGGTCTTTCCGCTGCTCTGCCTGCCTTCTTCCATCTGAAGAACGGCAAAGTCGACCTGCTGAGTCTCCTCGAGCCCGGCAAGAAGGGCAGATTCATCCTTGTTTCTGAGCTTCTCTGCGTTGGCTTCGGCATTCTCATGATCCTGACCACAAGCGCTTCTCTCGCTTACTTCGCCGGTCTTGATTACTGGTGGTGTGTAATGTGGATCGGAATCGCTGACGTTGTCCCGATCGCCCTCTGCCCCTTCGTGGTAATGTGGCTTGCTCCGAAGATGAAGAATCTCCGCGGACAGCTTCCTTGGGTATAATCTGATCCAAGAGCATCTTCTGATGCACCTTTTAACCACTTTCGCTTATGCGATGAAACGTGGGAGCCTCTGTCTATCGTACCGGTCCTCCGGATGGGTATTCTGAGGCGATGATACAGACGATTATGCTCCCTTCCAAAAGACCATCTTTACGGAAGGGAGCATCTTACTTCAAAAGAAACTGCCACCGGACAGTATCCGATGGCAGATGACAAACTCTTATTTGCGGTCTGTTATGCTTCATAGACCGGAAGCGTGTACAGATAGATCAGATCATCAGGAACATTGGGGCCTTCCTCTATGGCAACTACCGCGTGAGCTGCAACAGTGGCTCCGGCTTTCTCAACGAGCTCAGTAAGAGCTTTGGTCGTACCGCCGCCGCCGAACACGTCATCAAGCAACAGTACTTTCTTGCCCTTCAGGAATGCTGCGTCGTCCTCTGTGAGATACATCACCTTATCAGTCGAGCTGGTAACGGATCTGTAGGAAGCCTCTACCTCGTAATGCTCTCCCGGTCTGCCGTTTCTTGCGACTACGGTGTAGGTCAGCGAAGGATCGACTTCTTTAGCCCAGCGCACGGCGATAGCATGAGCAAGTGCATTGCTCTTTGCTGCGGGATTCATGATAGTATCGAATTCTACTCCGCGCTTCTTCATCTCTTCGACGAGCATATCCGCATTGCTCTCGTTCATCTCAACCTGTCCGGAAATGTCAAGGAAAGCGACCTTATATCCGCTTAGTATCTTGAAAGGAAGATCAAAATCCTTGCCTCCGATGGTGACTCTAAGATAATCTGCACCGTTGACGGTGACTTCCTTGCTGGGAACTAGATCCTGTCTCATTTATATACCTCCAGATAAAAATCTCTGATATGTCCATATAATACATCAGCCGCCCGGCAGCGGCAACAACATAATACAGTCTGCAACAGCCTCAAGAGGCTTATACATATAAATAACATTTCATATCAAATAATAAAAGGAGTTAGATCATGACCGATTTTCTCGAGTTCCTTAGAAACAATTCCTACCCAGGAAGAGGAATAGTCATCGGAAAAAAACGCGCTTATTACTTTATAATGGGCCGGAGCGAGAACAGCCGCAATCGTATCTTTTCTCTGACTGAAGACGGCATCCGCACCGAGGCATTTGATCCTTCCAAGGTAACTGATCCGAGTCTTATCATCTACCGTCCGGTACGCAGGATGGGAGACAGCCTCATTGTCACCAACGGCGACCAGACTGATACCATATTCGAGATGGGCGACTTCCGCAAGGCGCTTGCCACACGCGAGTATGAACCCGACGGTCCCAACTGGACCCCAAGGATCTCCGCACTTCTCAACAGTGACGGAAGTTTCTCACTCTCCATTCTCAAGAAAGTCGGAGACCGCTGTCTGCGCTGCTTCTATGACTATGAAGGATGCGACGAAGATAAAGGTTATTTTGTCAGCACCTATAAGTGCGACGGATCCCCTCTTCCCAGTTTTGAAGGTGAGCCCATGGAGATCTCCATGCCTGAGCCTGAAGAGGTATGGAACGCCCTGAACTATGACAACAAAGTATCTCTGTATACTTATGTTAACGGCGAAGTCCGCATTTTCAATAAACATCTGGAGGACTGAAACAGAAATGAACGAACTTGAACTGAAATACGGCTGCAACCCCAATCAGAAGCCGGCAAGAATATTTATGAAAGATGGTTCTGACCTGCCGGTCAAGGTTCTCAGCGGCCGTCCCGGATACATCAACTTTCTGGATGCCCTGAACTCCTGGCAGCTCGTCAGGGAACTCAAGGAAGCCACAGGTCTTCCCTGCGCAGCCTCCTTCAAGCACGTTTCCCCGGCCGGAGCGGCCACAGGACGTCCGCTGACCGATGTCGAGAAGAAGATCTATTTCGTGCCAAAGAACGCTGAGCTCTCACCGATCGCATGCGCCTACATCCGCGCCAGGGGTTCCGACAGGATGTCTTCCTACGGTGACTGGGCAGCTCTGAGCGACACATGCGACGCCGCCACTGCGTCTTATGTCAAAAACGAAGTATCTGACGGCATCATTGCTCCCGGATACACCGACGAAGCACTCGAGATACTCCGCGCCAAGAAGAACGGCGGATACAACGTCGTCCAGATAGATCCCTCATATGTCTGCGCTGAGAAGGAGACGAAGGACGTTTTCGGCATCACCTTCGAGCAGGGACATAACTTCTACAAGATCGATGACGGACAGCTCGAGAACATCGTGACAGCCAACAAAGATCTTCCTGAACAGGCCAGGATCGACCTCAAAGTAGCACTCATCACTCTGAAATATACACAGTCCAACTCAGTCTGTTTTGTAAAGGACGGTCAGGCGATAGGCATCGGTGCCGGACAGCAGAGCCGCATCCACTGCACACGCCTTGCAGGACAGAAAGCTGACAACTGGCTGCTGAGACAGCATCCGAAAGTCATGGGGCTCAAGTTCGTGAAAGGCATACACCGTCCTGACCGCGACAATGCCATCGACGTCTACATGTCTGCGGACTATGACGATGTTCTCCGCGAAGGTGAATGGCAGAAGTGGTTCAGGGAGAAACCTGAAGTCCTGACAGATGAAGAGAAGAAGGCATGGATCTCCACACAGGACGGACTCACATGCGGTTCCGACGCCTTCTTCCCATTCGGTGACAACATCGAGCGCGCAAGAAGATCCGGTGTCAAGTATGTTGCCGAGCCCGGCGGATCCATCCGCGACGACAACGTCATCGAGACTGCAGACAAATACGATATGGTCATGGTCTTCACCGGAATGAGGCTGTTCCATCACTGAGCTTCTTCTTCCGCAGAACCAAAATCTCACATGGAAGGAATGATATTCCTTCCATGTTTTTTGTTCCCCGGAAAACGATGTACAATATATAGTGATAAAGGATAAATGCGAATAAAGGAAATCACCATGAAATACGGATTTATAGGTATGGGCAATATGGGATCTGCGATCCTGTACGGCATGCTCAAGACAAGCAACTTTTCTTCTGATGACATCATCGGTTTTGACGTCGACAGAAACAGAGCTCAGAGTATCGCTGAAGAGACCGGGATCAGGATATGCAGTTCATGTTCGGAGACAGCCTCCGAGAGCGACGTAATCATCCTGGCGGTCAAACCGCAGCAGCTTCCTACAGTGCTCAAAGAGATATCCGAACTGCAGGGACTCGAAAAGAAACTTTTTCTTTCCATCGCAGCAGGATTCCCGATCACACGGATAATCTATCTCCTGCTGGAACCTTCCGCATCAGTCATCCGCGCCATGCCGAATCTGAACGCCTCAGTCGGTGAGGCCATCACTGCGCTCTGTCAGGACAGTCCTGCGACCAAGGAACAGATGGAGATTGCGAGATCCGTCTTTTCATCCGTCGGAGAGGTCGTCCTGCTCCCAGAAAAACATCTGGGGGTATTCTCTGCCGTAGCCGGAGCCTCTCCCGCATTCACATTCATGTATATGGATGCCCTCGCCATGGCCGGAGTGCAGGCAGGTCTTCCGCGCAGCCTTGCTGAGAAGATCGCCATACAGGCTGTCAAAGGCAGCAGTGTCAATGCATCTCTTTCAGAAGAGCATCTGGACGCCCTTCGGGACAGAGTATGTTCGCCAGCCGGCACTACGATAGAAGGTGTGACGGTACTGGAAGAGAACGGATTCAAGGGAAGCGTTATGAGAGCGGTAAGATCAGTCATCGAGAAAGATGAAAAACTCTCAGAACAGGCATGATCAGTTCACAAAATCAAGCCCGGGCAATTGCCCGGGCTTTTCTATTAACCGGAATATCGTCTGTTTTCCTGTTATTTCACCGCCTGCCGCTTCTTCCTGACTGCATGCACTGCTGCTGTAATAACAGCAGCTATTGCCAGTAGGGCAGCGACTGCCAAAGCAGCAGCAGAACCTGCGTCTATCCCTTTTGTCACATTCACCGAAACAGACGTTTCTTTCCTGATCTCTGTGCCGTCCTCTGCATATGATACAGTCGTGACATGCACCTCCGTCTTCCCTTTTCCAACGGCTGTAAGCACGCCGTATTCTCCGACTGTCACTATGTTCTCGTCATCAGAAGAATAGATATATTCTTCTATCTTTGCAGGATCGGGATCCGTTACCACCCTAAATGCACCCTGTTCTCCGACTCTGAGCCGGATTCTGGCATCTTCCGGTTCTACAGTTTCAGGAACAGGCAGTTGGCCGTCCAGCACAGTCAGTGTGAACTGTCTCGTCTTCCCGAACTTGAACTTAGCCGTAAGTGTGACTGAACCTGGTCCATTGAATGTCACCATTCCCTGATCATCGACTGTAGCATAACTCTCATCAGAGGATGACCATTCGACTTTACGGTCATCTGCATACTCCGGGATCACAGTATATGGTATCTGATACATGAAGATATGCACGTTATGTCTGATTATGTCACTGTTCTTGCTGAAGGCTATATCCGCTCCGTGAGAGGCCTCTTTGTCAGAGAGATATTCTGCAGTGATCGTCATGTCTTCTGTGACATATCTTATGGAATCAATGATGTTGCCGTATTCATCCGTCCAGCCGATGAACACGTAGCCTTCCTTTTCGGGGTACTCTTCCGTACCGTCCACGTATTCATCGTTCGATCTGTAAACTGAGGAGTATGTCTCTCCGTCAACGATGAAGTCCACCTTATGAATAAGATCATCCACGAGGTTGAAATTTTTATCGACCCAGTCTGTTCTCTTCCTGACCCATTCCTTGAGAGCTTCTATATCTTCATCATAGCTGGACTCAGCTTCCGGAAAATGGATCTTCCTGTCCTGATCCGCTGATCTTCTCGTCTCATCACGGTAGCCATCTATGATACCTCCGTCTTCCGACAGTGTTATCAGAGCTTCTTTCATTACAGGCCACTGTCTATGAAGTTCATCGACGAATCCGCCCTCTCCTCTGTCGTAGAACATAGGCTTCATCCATTCGTGTCCGTACGGCAGGCTCTCCTTCATAAGCTGTTTATCCCATGCAAAGTCGAAGTCCCAGAGAGGGCCCCAGTATATCTTGCTGACTTTTCCGTCAGTATCCCTGTCCTTATAGAAATATGTGCTCCCTGTTGCGTAGGCGTCTCCGTTAAGTGTGAACGTCTGTACGAGCCAGTATTTCGCAGCTGACTCAAGATCCATTAGATCCCTGTAGGCAGTACCCTGCTCATACAGGACATCCTCGAACATCTGGATGTAGTTTTGGATGTATTCCATCTGGGCATTATTCTCATAAGCGTCACCCAGATCAGCGCCGGCGAAGGATTCCTCTCTCTGTTCTTCTTCCCATGACTCCCCGATGATCTCTTTCCCGGAGCTCTCCCCGGTATCAAAAGAAGGCGTATGTGTTGCCCACTCCGCCCCTCGCCTGGTACGGAATCTGTCCGGAGAATCTTTCGCCACCTGATACGCATTCTGAATAAGGTAGCCTCCCGTTATAGTGGCCGGATCAGTATCATCCTCATTAAGTTCTTCGATCTGCAGACGGTTTTTGTCCACTCTTACGTTCTCACTGAGATAGTAACTGCCGAGATACTGCGCACCGTACTCATCACCTATCAGCACAAGGTCAACAGGCACTCCGCGGGGAGTGAATCCAAGGCCGATCTCATCACCAAGCCAGGCAGTTATCCTGTCTCTGATCAAGGTCTGATCGAAGTAGTTTGCCAGGAGCACCCAGTGCTTGTTCTCTCCCAGTCCGAGGACATCAGCTTTCTTTTCAAGTTTGATCTTGAATGGTTTTTTAGGAGCTCTCTCCCAGGTGGAGTTCCCCCGTCCCCTGATGCTCATCTCAAGTCCGTTAAGGCTCTCAAGTGAGACGTCCGGCATATCTGAATACCGGAATCCTTCCGGTACGGCTATGCTTATCGTCCCGTAGCAGTACACCGAATGATCAACGCTCCCGATCATCTCCTCTATAGTCCCTCTCGACTCATCGATATTCAGGTAAACGACCGGGATCCCGTTATCGACTTCCTCAATCAGAACATCATGTGCGTGCACTTCGTGATTCATACCGAAACCTAAAACGAATATCAGCATGAGGCTTAACAGGATACGAAACGCATTCCTGCCGATTTTCATTTTGGATTTGTCTTTTCTCATCATTGCAATCTTCTCGGTATATGTATATAACAGTCTGAATCATTACTATTTTAATATATTATCTACATATTTTTGTATTTCCTGTTGAAACAGAAAAATCCAGATGTATGCGGAGTCTCAAATTCAGGATGCAATTTTTGTAAAAGTCTGCGAAAATAGATATCAGGAAACAATGGAAGGAGAATCATAATGAGCACTTTTCCCAATGGCATGAATATCGTCGACCTCCACTGCGACACTATCCTGTCCTGTTTCATGGGCAAGAAGAATTTCCGTGAGCTGGAAGGTCACATCAATCTCGATAAGCTCAAGGCAGGCGGCTGTCTTGCTCAGTGTTTCGCGCTTTTCATTCCCTCAAATGAACTGGCAGTAAGACAGTTCGGACATGAAGTGGACACCTGGGATCTCTATAATCAGCTTCTCGCCATCTACAAAGACGCTGTCGCTGATGCATCTGATGTATTGAGACCCGCCCTGTCCTGCAGTGACATCGTCGAGAACAGCAAGAACGGTTATATGTCCTCCATTCTCACGATAGAAGATGCTGTAGAGCTTGAAGGAAAGATGGAGAGACTTGAACAGGTCTATAAGGACGGCGTACGCATGATCGCGCTGACCTGGAACTTTGAGAACAGCGTTGGATTCCCGAACAGCAGGGATCCTGAAAAACACCTCAAACTCGGGCTGAAGCCATTCGGCATCGAGGTCGTGCAGCGCATGAATGAACTGGGTATGATCGTAGACGTATCTCATCTTTCAGAAGCCGGCTTCTATGACATCGTCAAATATACCAAGAAGCCATTCGTTGCTAGCCACAGTTGCTGCAGAGCTCTCAGAGACCACTCAAGGAACCTGACTGACGATCAGCTCAAAGCTCTCGCAGACAAAGGCGGAGTCGTCGGCATCAACTTCTGCGATGACTTCCTGAATGACCGCGGAGAACATTACTCAACGATCGAAGACGTAGTGCGCCATATCCTGCACATCCGCGATAAGGCCGGTGTAGACAGCATAGCTATCGGATCCGATTTCGACGGTATCGGAAGCAAGCTCGAGTTCAAGGACTACAGCGGTCTGCCGCTTATTCTGAATGCCCTGGAGCCTTACTTCACTGCTGATGAACTTGAGAAGATCTGCCACGACAACTTCCTGCGTGTATTTGCAGATCAGGCGTGATCTCTTTGTGAATCCTGAACCAAAACCCCGGGCAGAGATGTCCCGGGGTTATTTACATATGACCTTAATTAAGAATATGTCTGCATTTCTCATTCAAGTCTCATCACGGAACTGTAGTGCTTCCTTCTCTCTTCCGCGCCGGAAAGATCAATGGTGCCGTTCTCCAGGAACTGTTCTACTGTCCTGCGGTCAGGGATCCCGACACGTCCGCCGAGAGTTGTGCATTTGATAAATGACACTGCACTTGCATATCTGGCGCATTTCTCAAGGTCCCATCCCTGGCTGTGCGCAAAAAGGAATCCTCCGTGAAAAACGTCTCCAGCACCTGTAGTGTCTATTATCTCAAACCCGGAGAAGGCGGGTATCCTGAACGTTTCTCCTTTTCTGTTTGCGCCGGCACATCCGTCAGGTCCGAGAGTCACGATGCAGGTATCTATCCCCCGCTCTTCAGACAATCTCTTCATATTGGCGACATAGTCTTCGCTGCCTTCTCCGAACAGCTGTCTGTAGAACTGTTTGGACATGATCATTATGTCGCAGTGATCCAGTGTCCATTCAAGGTCCTCACTCAGCGATGCTCCGTCCACAGAAACGATGACTTCGTTTTTTCTCGCCATATCCACCACTGCGCGCATCATCTTTCCGCTGGCGGCACCGACATGCAGGTATT
This sequence comes from Oscillospiraceae bacterium, assembly GCA_017405465.1. Classification (GTDB taxonomy): domain Bacteria; phylum Bacillota; class Clostridia; order Oscillospirales; family Ruminococcaceae; genus RUG11783. The sequence goes on along the minus strand of JAFRAJ010000029.1, from coordinate 9,103 downwards.
TGGTTCCTGCGATGAATCTCTCGTCCAGCTCTTCCTGCTCAAGATCAGGACTGCCTTCGTCTCCTCTGTAAACCAGGAAACTGCGTTCCTGCGTCTTCTTTTCTGCAAGACAGACAGCTATAGTCGTGGTCCCTTCTTTACTCAACAGATGTGACGTATCGATCCCGTGATAAATAAGGTCCTTCCTGAAAAAGTCACCCTGCACGTCATTTCCGACCGTACCCATGAAACTGCATCTCGACCCCTGTCTCGCTGCAGCAGCTATGGCATTGTCAACATTCCCTCCCGGCTGCCAGAGATAGTTCCAGAGCGTCGCTGCAGAACCGCTTTCCGGCAGTTCGTCTACCTGAAGAGCCAGATCTACGATCCCGTTCTCGAGGCCGATGATATCAAAGTCCTTATCCATTTCTATAACCTCATCAACATAGCCCGATACAGTTTGGTTTCCGTTCTTTTCTCTTTTATCATAGCACAACGATACGCTGTATCTACCTTTAACCACTTGTAATATAATAGAGAAAAAGATGACGTAATTCTCTCGAAGAAAGGAACAGAAATGGCTTACGAAATCATTAGGATCAGCGACCGCACATGGCGGATCGAAGACAGCGGTGTACGTATTTTTCTTCTGACCGGTGATGATAAGGCGCTGATGATAGACTCCGGAATGACACTTCCGAACGCGGCAGAGATCGTCCGCGGACTTACTGATCTGCCGGTCGAGCTTCTTAACACCCACGCTGACAGAGACCATGTGTCGGGAAACAAGGCTTTTGAATCCTTCTATATGAGTCCTGCCGAAGAGCCCAACTACAGGTCAGCGGGCGGCATGGGAACGATCATTCCCGTCGCCCAGGGCGATACCATAGATCTCGGAGGCAGAGTGCTCGAGATAGTGGATCTTCCAGGCCACACCCCCGGCAGCATAGCAGTGCTCGATCCGGAGTGCCGCGCACTTATCAGCGGAGACCCGATACAGGACGGACGCATCTTCATGTTCGGAAAGTACCGCAACATGAGAAGCTACGTCGAGAGCCTGAAGGCTCTCTCTGAGTTTGACGGGAGATACGACGAGATCTGGCCGTCACACGGCTCCTTCCCGGTAGATCCTTCCATCATTCCGGAACTGCTGGAAGCAGCCGAGAAGATAGTGGAAGGAAAAGCCGATGGCAAAAAAGTTGAATTCATGGGCAATTCCATAACGGAATACGACATGGGCGTCGCCGTGTTCCTGTGCGACTGATCCTGATCGATCGCTTCTCAGTTTAGGAGGAAAAAGATGAACACTTCAGCACCGAAGAAAACCACTCTATGGATCGCGGTCCTGCTTGCCGCTCTTGCATTCGTCGGCAAATATACTTCACTTCCCATAATCTCAGCATATGTATTCGAGATCATGGCAGCAGCGTTTATTATTCTTCTGCTCGGTGTGCTCTTTAAGAACATCTGAATCAAGTGCACGAAGAAGTATTGAATCTGAAAAGGAGGAAGGATCCGTTCTTCCTCCTTTTTCTTATGGTAGAATTGTTACAACAGCATGAGACAGAAGGAGAAATTGAACTGTGCTGATAAGAAAGGCTGCTGCAGATGAGATGCTCGCACTGTGGGGCTATCACGATACTGAGCTTGCAACACCTACAGCAAGATTCTTTTACAGCAGCATCTCGTCCGGGAACACTGATTTCTGGACGATAGAAAGTGAAGGTGAACTGATAGGCGAGCTGTACGCTTTTCATGAACTGAGTGACAGAGATTTTGCTGACGGATCTGTTACAGCTTACCTCTGCGCTTTCCGCGTGCGGCAGGAATTCCGCGGTCAGGGACTCGGGACCCGTCTGATGGAAACAGTGCTTGATGACCTGAGGTCACAGGGTTTCTCCCGCGTGACGATCGGTGTCGATGAAGAACGCAACGAAAGGCTGTACCGGCGTATGGGATTCATTTCCGTTGTTAAAGAATGCTGCACAGACCCCTGTGCTATGGATGATAACATGCAGCCTGTAAAGGAGGACGAGCCATATCTTCTGCTCGTCAGGGATCTGTAATGGAATTGATTGTCATTCCTGATATCCATCTGAAGCCATGGATGTTCGAAGAGGCTTCTGAAATAATGGAAAAGAACGGCATATCCCGCGCGGTCTGTCTGATGGATATAGCCGATGACTGGGGTCAGGATACCAATCTCAGTCTATACATCGCAACATATGATGCCGCCATCAGTTTTTCCAAAGGTCACCCAAGAACGCTCTGGTGTTACGGGAATCACGATATCTCTTACATCTGGGAGAAGTCTGAGAGCGGATATTCTGCTCTTGCCCAGCCTGTGGTCAAAGAAAAAATATATGAACTTATGGCCTCACTGCCTGAGCCGAGACAGCTTGCTTTCGTGCACAGGGCAGATAATGTTATCTTCTCTCACGGCGGACTGGCTGACCTGTTCGTAAAGCATTTCGTGCCCTTAAGGCATTATGACGATCCTGACAAAGTTCTGGAAGTGATCAACGGTTTCGGTCCGTATGAGCTCTGGCGTGATATGTCCCCGCTCTGGCTCAGGCCTCAGTTTGAGCCGGTAAGAATGTACAAGACCAGGGAACTTCTTCAGGTGGTGGGACACACCCCGGTAAAGACTGTAAACAAAAAGAAGAACTACATCTCCTGCGATGTCTTCTCGACATACCGCAACGGCAGGCCGTACGGATCGCAGGAATTCCTGATCATAGACACAGTTAGCGGCAAATACCGCTGTGTCAAAGCTCAGCGTGATAAAGGTCAAAACAATGAAGCGTGAAAAATGCATACTGTGCGGGGTTCCGCTTCCGGAAGGACACTTCGGAAGCATGTGCTGGTCATGCAGAATCAGATCTTTCTTCGGTCCGTTCAAATCAGCAGGAAATCTGGTAGAACGCATAATCAAGATGATCAGCAGTTTCATCAGCACTACTGTATCCCGTTTTTTCAAGAAATAACTGCAGATTTAGGAGGATCAGATGATCTCAAACTTACGCGATCTTGGAGGCATTATTGCCGCTGACAGCAGACCTATACACAAAGGAATGCTGATCCGCTCCGCCAATCTTTCCGCTGCAGAACCGGAAGATCTGAAAGGCATCTCCGCTGTGATCGATCTTAGGACATCCCGGGAAAGAGTAGAACGTCCGGATCTTGTATATGACGTTAATTATCTCCCGCTTTCTGTCTTCGAGGAGATAACAGCAGGAATCAGTCATGAAAACGAAGCATCTGAAAGAGCTATACCGGGCATGGCAGGGCTTTATGCATATCTTGTCCGTGAAAGCGCTGATAATTTCCGCAAAGTCATCACTGCCATAATGGAGCATGATTTCAGTTCCGGAGCAGTCTTATGGCATTGTACCGAGGGCAAGGACAGATGCGGCATCACAACAGCTCTGATCCTGGAGATACTAGGCGTCAGCAGGGACAGGATCATGGAAGACTATTTGAAAACGAATATCGTGAACATTCCCAAAGCTGAAAGGATGCGCGAGGAACTCACCGTATCACGCGGGCCCGAATATGCCCAGAGCATGTATCAGGCTCTTCTCGCAGATGAGTCCTATCTTCAGGCTGCATGGGATGCCATGAGGCCTGACTATATAAGTTCATGTCTTGGAATCAGCAAAGAATCTGAAGACAGATTCCGTGAGACAGTTCTGGAAAACTGACACTAATAAACCTCTTTCATATATTGAGGAGAATTAATAACAATGAAGACCCCGTTCGATCCGCTGCTACAGCGCTATCCGTCACAGCGCTTCCCTGTCTATGCACACCGCGGCATGGTAAACTGTTCAACACCTCAAGCGGCTTCCGCAGGTCTTGAGATCCTGCAGAAAGGCGGCAACGCAATGGATGCTGCCGTTGCCGCAGCAGCAGCGCTTACTGTAGTCGAACCGAATGTAAACGGTATCGGTTCAGATGCCTTCGCGCTGGTATGGTCAGAAAAAGATCAAAAGCTTTTCGGTCTGAATTCCAGCGGTCCTGCTCCGGCTCTTGCGAGCATCGAACGGCTGAAAGCCGACGGAAAAGACAATGACGGAAAGATGCCTGTATTCGGCTGGACTCCTGTTACTGTACCCGGAGCTCCGAAAGCTTGGAAAGAGATGACTGAACGCTTCGGAAGGCTTTCACTTGCAGAAAATCTCGCCCCTGCAGTCAGATACGCCCGTGAGGGTTATCCTTGCTCACCGAATCTCGCGTACTCCTGGAGGGCAACAGCTCGCCGTTACCGTGAGATCTTTAAAAGTCCTGAATTCGAAGGATGGTTCAGCACATTCGTTCCAGAGGGAGTCGGCCCAGAAGCCGGTGATCTAGTAGTATTGCCTGATCATGCCAACACTCTGGAAGCTATAGGAAGAACAAATGCTGACGCTTTCTATACCGGTGATCTCGCTCGTGCGATAGACGAGAAGAGCCGTAAAGACGGCGGATATCTGCGTTATGAGGATCTTGCTTCCTATGAAGCGAATTGGGTCGAACCGATCAGCCTTTCATACAGAGGTTATGATGTCTGCGAGATCCCACCGAACGGTCAGGGTATAGTGACTCTTATGGCTCTCAACATCCTGAAAGAGTTCGAATTCACGGAAAAAGAAAGCGTTGAGACTTACCACAGGCAGATCGAAGCCATCAAGATGGCTTTTGCCGATGCATTCAAATGTGTCACCGATCCTGATGACATGCCGGTATCTGTAAGTCAGCTGCTGGATCCCGCTTACGGGGCTCACAGGGCAGCACAGATGACAGACCGCGCTCAGATCTGGACGAACGAGCTTCCCCCAAAGAGCGGGACTGTATACTTCTGCTGTGCTGACGGAGAAGGAAACATGGTCTCATTCATCCAGTCGAACTATATGGGCTTCGGTTCAGGGATCGTCGTCGACGGCACCGGGATCTCACTGCAGAACCGCGGTGCGGATTTCTCTCTTGATCCTGATGATGTCAACTGCCTGAGACCCGGAAAGCGCACATATCACACAATCATACCAGGCTTCCTGATGAAGAACGGAAAGCCAGTCGGTCCGTTCGGGATCATGGGAGGATACATGCAGCCTCAGGCTCATGTTCAGTTCGTAATGAACTATGTTGATTTCGGTCTTGATCCTCAGCAGGCACTGGATGCCCCGCGCTGGCAGTGGATGCGTGACGGCAGAGTGACCGTCGAGTCCCGCTTCGACCCTGGTATGGCACTGCAGCTTCAGCGCAAAGGTCATATGATGCAGCCCAGTCTGTCAGCCGGAAGCTTCGGCAGAGGGCAAATGATCGTGAGACTGGACAACGGTGTTCTGGTGGGAGGCACGGAATCCCGCACTGACAGCAACATCGCCTGTTTTTGATATTAAAGCTGACAAAAGCCGCTCCGAGATCATCGGAGCGGCTTGATTGATTCTTTTAGGCCCTGTCTTTATCTGATCCGGTCAGTTTGAAGACATTATTAATCTCTGGGAGGGCCGGGGAACTTGATCCTGCCGGACCAGAGGTCATAGGCCTTTTCCGGATCCATGAAGGGGCTGTTGTTCACAGGATCATTGAGGGAGTACATGACTGCCATATCCTCTTCGCTGAGTTCGAAATCAAACACGTCGAAGTTGGAGATTATCCTCTCTTTGTGGGTGGACTTCGGGATCATGATGGTTCCCCTCTGGAGGTTCCATCTGATAACTACCTGAGCAGGCGTCTTGCCGAGTTTCTCAGCAAGTTCGACGATCTTCGGGTTGCCGAGGATACGATCGGTCCTTCCGGTTCCGCCGAAGGGGCTGGCTGCTTCTGTATAGATGCCTTTGCTCATGCAGAAGTCGAGGCGTTCAGAGTCATTGTTCATAGGATCGATGTGGAACTGGTTGACAGCCGGAGCGATCTCGCACATGTCGAGAATGACCTGAAGCTGACGGTTGCTGTAGTTGGATACGCCGATTACCCTAGCTTTACCGGCTTTGTAATACTCTTCCATGGTCTTCCATGCTGCGATGTTCATCTCATCAGTCATCGGGAAGTGAAGGAGCATCATATCGACATAGTCGGAGCCAAGTTTTTCAAGAGTCTGATCGAATCCCTCTGCGGTCTTTCCTGCGATGATATCAGCGGGGAGGATCTTGGAGGTAACGAATACTTCTTCTCTCTTGAGGCCTGCAGCCTTGATACCGGCAGCAACAGACGCCTCATTCTCATACATCTTGGCTGTGTCGATGTGCCTGTACCCGGCTTCCAGCGCCCACTTTACGGAATTGATGGTCTCTTCCCCGTCAGGAGTCCTGAAAACACCAAGTCCCAGCATGGGGATCTCGACGCCGTTGTTCAGTTTGGCATAAAGCATAGTAACTATTCCTTTCTATAAAAATAAATAATTGACCAATCTTTATATTACCACTTCTATGCGATAAAATCTTCATCATATTAGTGATTTCAAATCTCTTGGAGAAAACAATATGACCAACATAGCTGAAAAAGAAAACCGCACACTGATCGAATTCTGGAATAAAGCCTTTTCGCTGTCAGATGACGACAAAGAGAAATCCCTGAAAGATCCCGACGGTTGGAAGAACAGCGCTCCATCTCAAAAGCTCTTCAGTGCTGCTGCTTCTCTCGGAAAAAGAAGTAAAGTGCTGGATTACGGATGCGGACACGGGTGGGCTTCCGTTATTGCCGCAAAACACGGATGTCCTGATATCACTGCTGCAGACGTCTCTGAAAACGGTGTAAAAGCAACGGAGTTCATTTCCGAACTCTATGGGGTCTCAGATCAGATACACACCAGGCACATCTCACCTGATTGGATCTTCTCTGTCCCTGACAGCAGCTATGACGGTTTCTTCTGTTCAAACGTTCTTGATGTGATCCCGCCAGAGACTTCAGAGCGGATAATACGTGAATCCGCCAGGATAGTCACTGATGACGCAACCGTCATCATAAGCCTGAACTACTGGATGTCTCCCGAAAAAGCTGCTGAAAGGAAAACGGAACTGCAGTACGGAAACCGAGTATATGTTGACGGTGTGCTGCGTCTTGTTTCATTCACAGATGAGGAATGGGTCCAGCGTTTCTCTCCTTACTATACAGTAGAGAAACTGGAACACTTCGCCTGGCCGCATGAGGCTGAAGAGACCAGACGTCTGTTCTACCTCAGGAAGAAGAGATAATCCCCTGTTGAATACTGACAAAGCCAGGCAGCCCATGACAAGGCCGTCCGGCTTTTTTAATTATCTGCTTTTAATGCCAGACTGACACCATAGTGTCCTTCTCTGTGCAGTCTGATTCTCATTTCAACGAACCGCGAACCCTTATGGTAACTGATGCGCTTTTCGCTCGAGTCTTCATCTCAATTCTCCATTACCTGATTTTCTTACACGTGATCTTGATCTGAAAATGAAGACTTAGCTAAATAGCACATTACTGAGTTTGTTTCTCAACTTACTGAACCAATATTGTCATGTAAAAATGTTATTTGGTATAATCGTCATGCAATATCCGCATCAAAAACTCACTCAGCGGATCAGTCATCGTTATACCGCACACGTTTCCTAGCAAAGGTTTCAAATGGATATTCAGGTTTTGAAAAACTTCCTTCTGGTTGCACAAGAAGAAAATATAACACGAGCCTCTGAGATCCTCCATATCTCACAGCCTACGCTCAGCCGTCAGATACAGAATCTGGAAGAGGAATTCGGTCAGCCGCTGTTCGTCAGGAACAATAAAAAGGTCAGGCTGACGAGTCAGGGCATTCTTCTCAAGAGGCGTGCCGGAGAGATAATTGAGCTCTACCAGAAAACTCATAATGAAATCAATCCAACACCAGGTATCGTTTCCGGAGACATCCGGTTTGTTGCGAATGAAGCGTTTATGATGAAAGCTGTATTTGATCTGGGAAAGCAGTTTCAGATGAAATACCCAATGACGAAGTTCAGAGTCTTTTCAAGCGACAATGTCACTGCTGCCGAGATGCTGAGTTCCGGCATAGCAGATTTTGGGATACTTTTCGGATCAATAGATGAGAAACAGTTTGACTGTATCCGTATAGCTGAAACGGCAAACATCGGTATTCTAATGCCGGTCGGGCATCCTCTGGCTGAAAAAAAGACATTGGATTTAGAAGATCTTGAGGGATATCCTCTGATATTTCATCAGGATTCCATCAACCGTCTTCCCGGTGCATACCGCAGCGATTTTGAAGGTCTTGAATTCAAAGCGACATACAACATGCTACTCACAGCGGTTGAAATGGTCAGATCCGGTCTTGGAATCGCTATCGTACTGGACAACATGATCAATTTCGAAACAAATGACCTAGTTACGTGCCCTCTGAGCAAACCGATGAATATCAGCTCTTTCCTTGTATGGAAAAAATACGGGGTACTGCCCAAGCAGTCATCTCTTTTCCTTGACATGCTTACTGAAAAGCTGAGATCAGATACATAATCGAACAAGCATCAAAAAGCGCTGCGGTGAGTTCCGCGGCGCTCATTGCATTTAGTCTTAATTCTTAGATCAGGATCAGCCTTCTATCACTTTTACAGTTATCTTACGATGCCTCGGACCGTCAAACTCACAGAAATATATTCCCTGCCATGTTCCCAGCTGGAGCCTGCCGTTCTCTATAATAATCTGCTGTGACGGGCCAAACATGCTGGCTTTGAGGTGAGCAGCTGAATTTCCTTCAAAATGACGGTACCCGTCGTCCCAAGGAACTATACTATCCAGTTCCTTGATCATATCTCTCTGCACATCCGGATCGGCATTCTCATTTATCGTCACCGCTGCTGTTGTGTGAGGAACGAAGACAAGACATATGCCGTCTTCCACTTCGCTTTCCGTGACGATCTGCTGGATCCTTCTCGTTATATCTATCATTTCTGTATGTGAGTTAGTATTGATCTCCAAGGTCTGCATCTTCATTCTTAACCAGGCGCGGAGACCCGTGACTTCAGTCGTGGGAGGAGCGCCTGACTCCTTCTTGTTTTTTGTATATTTCCTGTGTCTGAGACACTTTGATAACTGGTTTTTAATACGCCTCCCATTGTCCTAATTTAGGATTATTTACAGTGTTAGAATGTATCTGTAAGATACTCTCAAAAGGAGGTGTTTTCTTTTG
>JAFRAJ010000028.1 GCA_017405465.1 Oscillospiraceae bacterium | reverse complement strand
TGTTCGTCAGGCCACGATTTCGCTATCCCTTCTTCTCCCCGCCACCTCACGATGGTCAGGCTTGGGAGTCGCTATCAGGTTCGTCGGCAACTACGCCCTTTGGGACTTTCACCCTAGATTCGGGACATGCCCGTCATACTATAAAGAAGGCTCCGGATCTGTCCGGAGCCTTTCCGTTTTCATTCAGCTGTTTTATATCTTCTTATTGCTCTCTCCGCTCTGCCGTCCGTGTCCGGAAATGCCGAGCGGGCAGCGATGATGTGCTGCATGACTTCTCTCATCCTCTTCTGAAGCTCAGGATGAACGCGGAACAGATATGCCCCGCCGTCCCTGCCGGACTCTGTCCGGCCAGCCATGTTCTCTATGACGAGCGTCAGTTCATCGGGGCCGAGATCCTCCATCCGCTGCATCCCGTCCAGCAGGCGTTCCAGATACCTCTCTGTATCGCAGCGTCCCCGGCTCATTATCCTTATGATGTTCTCATGGTAAATCCACACGCGGCCGGGTTCTTGCAGCAGCTTCCCGAACTGCTCTTCGAGGAGCTCTTCGTCCCACTCTCTGAGGACGTCTTCCCCGATGCCAAGCCTCCTGAAGCTCTCATATTTTGCCGGTTCTTCCCTTCCCATGTGGAAGGAGTATCCGAGATAGCTTTGATAGAACTCTTTCGCTTCCTCTTTCGTCATCTTCCGCTCCGCCGGTGATCAGTCCAGTTCGTCTGTCAGTTCATAGATCATCATGTGATTGTCATCTTCCTCATAGATCATGCCGTCTTCGATCATGATCTGCGTTCCCGCATCGCTGTGATCCGTACAGGCCGTCTCAATCCCCGTACCGTCCGTCCTTCTTAACCCCAGCGATGCGGCCGGTGAGCATATACGCGATTATGATCGTGGTGATGAGGAATGGATCCGCGTTGATGCCTACGTCGAGGTTCCTTCCCGTATCGTTGGAGTACGGTTCTGTCACAGGATCCATCTCCACATGATACAAAGTGTTCACCTGACCGGCAGGTACATATTCGCCGTATGAGACGCTGGTCCCGTTATCCACTCTGGGAGTCGTGAGGATATAGTTGCGGATCAGCGGCGTGCTGGTTATATCCAGCACCTTCAGGCTGCTGTTGGAGGCGCATGACAGATCGTCGAGCTGAGAACACCAGCTTATATCCAGAGACGTCAGTTCATTGTCTTCGCAGTCGAGAGATATGAGGGAGTAACATTCTGACACGCTGAGATATCTCATCGAGTTTCCGGCGCAGGAGAGCGTCTCCAGCGCTGGGTTCCTGCTCATATCGAGCGACGCGATCATGTTGGAGCTGCAGTCGAGACGGACCAGTCTCGCGAGTCTGCTCACATCCAGCTCCTGAAGCAGGTTTCCGCTGCAGTCTAGATCGGTAAGGTATCTGAAGTGCTCTATTCCCGTGAGGTCTCTGATCCCTGAACCGTCATCCGGTGCGCTCTCGCAGTTCATCTCAGTCACATCCGCCAGCTCAGCCTCGGACAGTTTCATGTCCCGGTCCCGATCATAACCCTGATCCAGGATGAACTGCAGGAAACCCTCATCGGGGAAAACGGTGTTGTCGATATCGATCCTGAGCGTTTCGGAGGCAGCTTCCGCCGTTGAAAAACCGAACGAAAAGACGCTCAGAATCAAAACGAGAGCCGCTGTGAAGGATAATATGCGCGACATGATGATCCCTCCCGGGGAACGGAGAAAAACTGTATCTTTTAATTAACTATATCACTTTACCGGTCAGCTCAAACAGCGCTGCCCCTTTACAGATCCCTGCCGGCAGACAGTCTCATGCACACGATAAGACCCCTGCCTTTTCTGATCAGTCTGCTTTTCTTCCCGCTTTTCTCTGCTCTTCCCAGAATTCCACTGCATCGTCGAACCAATGCTCTGCGGATGTCCCGACAGCGAGCGCTGCCCCGTGAGGAATGCCTTCAAACACGAACGTCCTGTTGGGGACTCCGGCTTCATCGAGGGCTTTTCCCATCATCCTTGTGTTGTCCGGATCCACCAGATCATCGGCATCACCGCACCATACATATGCGGCAGGATAGGAAGGCGTGACATGTTTCTCTACAGACGTCCTGTCTATCAACGCAGGATCCGGATCGCTGCCGAGCAGATTGTCACGGGTGCCGGGGTGAGTCTTTTCGCCCATCGTTATAACAGCATAACAGAGCACTGCCAGAGCCGGCTTTGGAGCGTCGTATTCCTCAAGGCAGTAGCTTGCCGCCAGATGACCTCCGGCTGAGCTGCCCCAGACCGACCATCCTTCCGTATCGACTCCCCACTCATCTGCGTGTTCCATTATCTCGTTGACCGCTCTCTTGAGGTCATCCTGGGGATTTGGGTAGCGGGCCTCTTCCCTCACACGATAGTACAGCACGAATGCGTTGTAACCCTTCCTGTTCAGAGCTTCCGCGAAAGGCCTTCCCTCTATGAAATTGCAGACTGCGGCGTAAGCCCCTCCAGGACATATCACCGCAAACGGATGCTTTTTTCCGTCATTGATAAGATAGTTCTGGAGCTCGTATCCGCTGGGTCTCGTAAAATCGTAAAAAGCTTCACTGTTCTCAAATAGTTCCATCCTGTACCTCCGATCTATTTACTGAGAGATCTGTTCATCCCGGAAATGATCATCCGGATGAAACAGCGGTCCTGATCTGATAAGCATATCCTCTGCCGTCATTTGACCGGCAGGTAACGCAGACCGCTCTCCAGGTCTTCCGACAGCTTGAACCTTCGATAAGACCCGGACAGGCCTAGACGTCTTCTTCTATATGTATGTTTTTTTCTACGAGCCATTTTTCGAAATCCGCAAGCCTGTATTTTGCTACATACTCAGCCACTGAGAGATCCTGTCCCCTCTTTCTCAATCTGGATAATTCGGCATACACCTCGTCCTGGTGACAATACATGTTTATTGCCTTTGCATATCTCCAATCGAATACATCAATCATTTTGTACCTCTCTGTCCTTGTGGGTACCAAGCTCTTTATAAAGTTCGGATTCTGTCATGTCACCGTCTCCTCAAACTGGAAGTTTTCTGCTAATTCATTTTTTCATGTATGCTTTTACTATTAACGACTATTGCTTCGTTCCAATCTTCAAGTCCAGTATCCTTCAAATAACCCTGAATTGTCTGCAAGGCGAAACTGCGATCACCATATAACTCAATAAAACCGCAAATCTGCTGAAGAAGATTTGCTCTCGCAGAGACAGAGTCTTCTTCAATGCTCTCAAATGGCATAACAATATAACGTTCATAAGACTCCATACATCTTTCAGAACGCCGATAGAAAGCTGATTCCGCATCTATGAAGCCGATAACCGTGAAAGTTCTTCGATCACTAATATAATACGCTTCAAACGTGTCGCCCAAATGTAATGACTCATGATAGGCCTTTCCCAGAATTACAGGAATAGGATCTGAATAATGACGATCAAAATCCGTTGACTGAAAACATCTTCCTTCCGTTATTTCCACAGGAAACAGCGTAAAAAAGTTTTCCGATACCTGAATCGCTTCAGCTGCCGTTATGTTTTCCCCATTGATGACATATTTTGATTCCTCCTCAAATTCTGTACCGTAGTTTACAATACATATCTCAGGTATCTCGCTGTTTATGACTTCTACAAAGTTGTTGCAATAGGCGTAGAATTCAAATTCGGAACTATCGGCCAACCGATGCTTGAATTCAAGAAGACTATTAAAAAGACTTCCATCATCATTCATATATTCATCATACTGCTCCTCAGAAAGGAATTCCGAAAACTCATAGATATTATTGTATACACTCCTGTTTGTATCAACGGCATTATCTATTCTAGATCTTCCACATCCGGTCAGGCTTGTCATTGCCATAATAGAAAACAGAAGAATGATTGACGTTAGACGTTTTTCTTTTATCATATTCATATTCCTGCAAATTCCAGTTTGTCGCTGAGGCCATTCTACCATAAGCGGAGGGAGGGAGTTCCAATTTCCTCCCTCCCTTAAGCCATATTCAGGATTTCTTTCTCTTTCTAAGAATCCAAATTGCTCCGGCTCCTGAAGTGGGCATTGTGTTAAGCAGCAATCCCATATGATCATCCACACCTGTATGAGGTGGATTAAACGGAATTACCGGCACCTTGATAGTTTGGTCCCCTATCTTTGACTCAACTTACCATCGAAAAGAACACACAGGCTAGAGCTGTCGATTTAGCTCAATCTAATATTGTCATGTTGCACAATATATTGCCTTTTCAGTTGTACATATCCTACAAAGAAAACCCTTGATTTCAGGTTCGGGATAGTCTAGAATCTTAGTTGGCAAGAGAAAGATATGTTCTTTATTCGAAGAACGTAAAAGCTGTAGGTCAATTTATCGAACGCATTATTAAAGAAACAGCGGTTACCAATAGCATATCGAAGACTCCTAGCCGAATGGCTCATGTTAGAAGAGCTCATCGGCATTAGATCCCGGGAGCAGGTATCCGCAAGGTATCGAAGTTCAGGAGGTATTATTAATGAAACTTCACAACATCCAGCAGGTAGATTCCTTCAAGAATACAGTCAACGAGTGCAAAGGCAACGTTTTCCTTTCATCCGTTTATGGAGACAGATTCAATCTTAAGTCTCTTCTGTCACAGTACACCGCCATCAGCTTGCTCCTCTCCGAAAGAGGAAATGAACTCGAGCTGTGGTGCTCAAACAAGCAGGATGAGCAGCTGTTCAACAAATTCTTTATCGAGAACAGTGACGTCCTCTCAGCCTGAGCTAAGCAAATCAATCCAGGATCTGATCGACTGAATCCACAATCCCTTTGAAATGTCTGATGCGCCCTACACACAATTCAACTACATTTCTCGGATGACATATCATTATTGTTCGATATACGCTATTTAGACAAACAACAATTAGATTAAGGGGTATCCAAATATCATTCATCAGTTCCGCAACTAAAGACTCATCATATTGAAGACAGATTACTCATAGATTTAATTTATAGATTTGATCAACTTTTGTATCTGACTTTAATAATTGGGAGGCCACCCATTAGTTGAGTGTCCGCCCTCTCAGTCGAGTAGTCAAGAGGACTTTCACCTCGAGGCTCTCACGGAACCGTACGTGAATCTCTCGATTCATACGGCTCTTATCAATCACAGTTCTTTAGCCAACGAGAGCCCAGTGTGCAAACATGCTGG
>JAFRAJ010000027.1 GCA_017405465.1 Oscillospiraceae bacterium | reverse complement strand
GCATGCTCCTGCAGGCGGGGTGCAGTCAATCACCCCACGATGTACCGCCAGTCTGTCAAAAAACGTCAGAAACAATCCTGAGTCTCAGGACAAAAGTGGGAGGCTTACAGCCGTATACCACCGGGCAGGTACAAGCTCGTGTATTTATTCATGAGTAGTTGACTCTGCATCAGTACCACATCCCAGTAGCTCTGTCAGAGCCGTATGCTCTCTCTGGTACAGTCCGCGCTTCATCTCATCAGTATCCGCATAATCTGCGTGGCGTGAGAATATTCCGACAGCCTCAGTTATGTCTACCCAGCGGGATTCAAGTCCCGCATCCTCTTCCGCTGCAGTAAGTTTCCTTCCTGCCGTTCCCGCGGATTCCCCGAGGTAATATTCCGTAAGATATCTGACATCCTCGTAGAACTCTTCTATCTTCAGGACACATCTCTGCGGAACAAAGAGGAATCCTGTCTCTTCAGCGACCTCTCTGGCACAGCACGCCATCCAGCTCTCGCCGTTCTCCATTCCCCCGCCGGGGATCATCCACGTATCAGTCTTCTTTTCGTACGAGAGAAGGATCTTTCCCTCTTCCGTCAGGATGCCTCTGGCGGCACGTCTGGTCCTGTCCCATCTCCCGGAATAATTCAGCCCTTCTATGCTGATGACAGGACATCCTGGTTCTTCCAGTCCGTCAAGGATCTCCGCGGCACATTCCTGAGGAGTCCGGAATGTGGTATCGACAGTGAGGTCATATCCTTCTGAGGGATAGAGATACTCCAGTGAGTCCGCGGCAGTTCCCTTTCTGCGGTCTCCCCTCGCGGTCTCTCTTCTCTCCAGCTCATCAGCGTCACATCTGACCAGCACACGGAACGTCCTGTATCCTCTCACTGCATCCATGAACCCTTCATAGATCCTGGGACTGGTCATCACGTGGTCAACTGTCACAGTCTGCGAACTCTTCACCGCCTGGATCACAGCGGCATTCAGTTCCTCGGATATCTCCCATACGTCATCTTCGTATATCCTGTCTCCCTGAGGCACTCTGACGAAGTCGTCTATAGAGACCGCGGCTACCTTTCCGTATCCTCTGCCCTCTGCGGTCCTCTGCAGTGCCGCGCTTATGGATGACTTTCCGCTGCTGGACGGTCCGTTGAGCAGTATCACCGTCTTTTCCATATCCTTTTGCCTGTTCTCCATTATAAAACAAAAGAGGTCAAAGATATCCTGTCCCTCGTTTTTTACGGGGACACGCCGACCTTTGACCTCGGTGTGTCATGTTTTATGTTTTGATCAGAGCTCGATCTTTCCGTAGAGGTTTCCGATGAACTCTTCCTGGCTCTTCAGTTCCTTCCTTACCGGAATAGGAGCCTTGACCTGCGGTGCGGACTGCTGTTTCTCAGCTCTCCTGTCGCTGCCGTCGTTCCTTCTTCCGCGGGAGCGGTTCCTGCGGTCCTGGGAAGCGCCTTCCAGGGTGATTATGACCTTCCTGTAAGGCTCTGTGCCGATGGAGTGTGAATCCACTCCGTCGATCTTCTGTACGGCTGCATGCACGATGCGCCTCTCATAGGGATTCATGGGCTCAAGAGTCTGACTGCGTCTGTTCTTCTTGACCTTGGCAGCAACCTTGGCGGCCAGTTCCCTGAGAGACTCCTCGCGGCGCGCGCGGTATCCTTCTATGTCAAGGGTGATCCTGCAGTACTCTCCCTCTTCCCTGGAGGATGCCACTGTGCACAGATACTGAAGCGCGTCCATGGTATCTCCGCGTCTTCCGATAAGTATCGGAGCGTCCTCTCCGGTGAGGATTATGCGTATGCCTCTCTCGGTCTTCGCAAAGGAGTACTCCACATCCTTTACGCCCATGACCTCGGCAATGCTCTTCAGGTACGCGAGAGCATATACGGCTCTGGGAGGAAGATCCTTCTCTTCCACAGGCTCAAGCGCCTCTTCGGGCTCGTCGTCTTCCATTTCAGGAAGCTCTGTCACTGCTGCGATCTCTTCTTCAGCGGGCTTGACTTCTTCCTGTCTTGTCTTGTTCTTCTTGCTCTTGCTCTTCTTTTTCCTGTTTCTTCCGTCGTTCTCCTGACGGGGCTCTTCCTTCTTTTCCTCAGCCTTCTTTTCTTCTGCGGGCTGATCCTTGCGGCGCTGCTCTGCGCCTTCCTTTTTCTGGTTCTTCTGGTTTTTCTGATTCTTCTGGTTCTTCTGGTTTCCGCCGTTTTTCTGATTCTTTCCGGCGTTCTGGTTCTGCCCTTCCTTTTCCTTGATCTCGCTGTCTGCTCCGTACCCTCTGAACAGGTCGCTGATGGAGAAATCCTCCTCCTTGACCTTCACGGAAATCTTTGCGGGCTTGGACCAGAACAGGATCTTCTGGGGCATTTCGATGATCTGGTATGTCACTTCGTCTCTGGTGACACCCAGCTGACGGCAAGCGAGCTCGAGAGCTTCTTCAACAGTCTTGCCCGTCATTACGATCTCAGACATTTGCAATACCTCACTTATTCGTCACCGTACCGCTCTCTGTCTATCTCACGGGCTCTCTGCAGACGTATCCTGTCCGCTTCTGAAGCGGAAACGACCTTCTCCACCGACTCACCGGTCTTTTTGTCCGTAACTGATACTGTTTTCTTGGCGTTCTTTTCCTTCTTCTTCTGTTTGATCTTCTCAAGGAGATCAGCCTTGAGTTTCTCGGGATCGTAGAGTTTGTTCAGAAGTACGTTCTGTGCGAGTGACAGAAGGTTGGAGAAGCCCCAGTAAAGGCTGAATCCCAACGGATACATGAATGAGAACACTGCGAAGAGGACGCTTGTGGAGATAACTGTCCCGCGCATCTGTCCACCCATGTCACTGTTCAGGGATCCGGAGCTTCTCAGCATGTAAACAGTGGAGATGATCTGGGTCACTATAGAAAAAAGCGGTATCAAAAGAGCTATGTTAAACGCTAGCTCGGGTTTACTGTAGAGTTCGATGCTTCCGATGCTCATGTCAAGATCTCTGATCCTGCCGAGCTGTTCGCCGAATTCGGCGGCGAACTCAGAGAAAGCACCGAAGTTGTTCTTTACCTGGTCGATCACGTATGTCTCTATCATCCTGTCGCCTGCCTTGACGGTGGTTCCGGCGGCAGTCAGCAGCTCGATGGTCTTCTCCGAGAGGGAGCTTACCAGAGTCTTCGGAAGAGTGAGCATGTAAGTAAGGGGCTTGTAGATGACCTCGACCAGACCGAACATGATGAGCAGGTTGATGATCATCGGGGCGCACCCCGCTGTGGGATTGTATCCGTATTCAGTCTGCAGTTTGGTCAGCTCGTCATTGAGCTTGTTCTGATCCTTGCGGTACTTGTTCCTCAGTTCCTCCACCATGGGGTTGAAAGCAGCCATCGTAGCAGTGGCCTTGTGCTGCTTGACGCTGATGGGGAACATGAGCAGTTTTGTGATCAGCGTGAAAAGGAATAGGGCTATGACATAGGAAAGAGGCAGGTGCAGCAATTCATTCACCAGCCAGTAGCAGCCCTTCATGATGTAGCCGAGAGGATAAGCTATAAGTCCGCTTATAAGGCCCATTTATATTTCCTCCGAATGGGATAGATTCTTTTCAGTTCTTTTTCTTCCTGGGCGGCACCGGATCGTATCCGGAACCTCCGAAAGGATTACAACGCGCAATACGGCAAAGCCCCATCCACGTTCCCTTAAGTGCACCGTGGATGCGGATAGCCTCTATCATATATTCACTGCAGGTAGGCGTATACCTGCAGTTGTTTCCCAGCAGCGGTGACAGGTACTTCTGGTACAGTTTTACAAGCCCTATCAGCAGTCTGCTCAGCATGTGCTCACCCCCGCGGACGTGAGATGCTCTCTGAGTATATCCCTGATCTCGACAGATGATGCCTCGCAGGCAGGATGTCTGCACACGACTACGATGTCCGCATTGTCTGCGGAGCCTTTCAGCAGTTCAGTCGCTGCGGCACGTACGGCTCTTCTCGCCCTATTCCGCTTTACAGCGTTCCCTATCTTCTTTCCGGTGGTTATACCCAGCCTGACTCCCCCGCTCCTCTTCTTTATGACATATGTCACGATGACAGGCGAGACGAAATTCAGTTTGCTGCGGTATGCCCTGAGAAACAGATAGTTCCTGTTTATACTCTCAAGTTTCATTATTACGCATAATAATAAAGCCAGCCTTTCAAGGTTGGCTTTTCTTTTACGCAGTCAGGCGGGCCCTGCCGCGCGCACGGCGGCGCGCCAATACCTTCCGGCCGTTGCGTGTGGACATTCTCTTGCGGAAGCCGTGAACGACCTTACGGGCGCGTTTCTTAGGATGATATGTGGGTCTCATAGGATGATCTCCTTACTAATTAACCTTGCGAAGAAATAGTATATCCGTCAGTTATTTGATTGTCAAGGGAATTCACTTTCACTATGAAGCAGTTCATTACTCATCCGGATCATGTCCTTCAGCTGTTTGTCACATCGTTTTTCGGCATCTTGCTCAAAAAATGCTCTGTACAGCCCTGTATGTTATACCCAGCGTGTGATGAAAATCACATTAAATCCATTATGAGCGTTTTTTCGTGCCTCTGACCGCCTGCGTCTGTTGAATACTCTCTCTGACTATGGTACAATAAAATCGCATTAATATTGTATATTTATATATAATAATTTCTTTTTATTACAGGTGTCGACAATGGAATCATTCTCACAGTGTCTTGAAGCGGTAAAGGAATACTGCAGGGAATACATGCCCGACGCGGCCTACAATCTCTGGATCAAGGGGATAGAACCGGTCTCATATTCTGTTGACAGCGCGGTCATCTCGGTCTCATCCGATTTCATACGCCAGACCGTAGAGAGCAGATATCTGAACCTCCTGAAACAGGGCTTCGAAGCCGTTATCGGCTACGATCTCGATCTCGAGGTAGTGACCAGGAATATCGCCGCTGCACCACAGACGGAACAGCAGGCCTCTGCGGTCAATGTGCCTGCGGCTTCTCCTTATACTTTCGAGAACTTCGTCATAGGACCTGACAACAGGTTCGCTCACGCAGCGGCAGTCGCAGTCGCTGCTAATCCTTCCAATGCGTACAACCCTCTTTTCATATACGGACCTTCCGGGCTCGGCAAGACTCACCTTCTCATGGCCATAAAGAATCAGCTGGCGCAGACCAGACCTGAACTCAATGTGCTCTATATAGGTGGCGACGCCTTTACGAATGAGCTGATAGCAGCCATCGGAGCCGGCTCAACAGAACCGTTCCACGACAAATACCGCAATGTCGACGTGCTCTTGGTGGACGACGTACAGTTCATCGGAGGAAAGGAATCGACTCAGGAAGAGTTCTTCCACACCTTCAACGCCCTGCATGAAGCCCACAAACAGATAGTGCTGACATCGGACCGTCCTCCCAGAGAGATAAAGAGCCTTGAGGACAGGCTGCGCACCAGATTCGAGTGGGGCCTTCTCGCGGACGTAAAGCCGCCGGATATCGAGACCAGGATCTCCATCCTGTACCGCAAGGCGGACGATATGAACATGACCCTTCAGCCGGAAATCGCTGAGTACATAGCAAAACACCTCAAGAACGACGTAAGACAGCTGGAAGGCGCCGTCAAAAAACTCTATGCATACTCCCTAATAAACGGAGATGAACCCAATCTCGACGCAGCTCATGACGCGATACAGGATATCGTGAACGAACAGATGCCCTGGCCTGCCACGGTAGACAAGATAATCGGAGAAGTCGCCAGGACCTTCAGCGTGACTGCCGAAGAGATAAGATCCAGCAAACAGACTGCTTCCGTGTCCCTCGCAAGACAGGTGTCCATGTACATAATCAGAGAGGTCACCGGAAATACACTGGATAAGATCGGAAGCGAGTTCAACCGCAATCATGCCACAGTCGTCTATGCCATAGACAGAGTGCTCAGACAGATAGAGACTGACAGGAACCTGAGATCAATAGTCGAGGATATCATAAAGAACTGCCAGCAGTGATCAACAGATTTTTCAACAATCAACACTGAGTTTTCAACACCTTCAACTTTACTTTCCGGCAGCTGTCAAAGTCTGAAAAAAAACTCACATGCTTTTGACATCTGCCCGGTTCCGGAAACACCTTTATTTTCAGGCAGTTCAGCTGTCTTCAACAGATCGACAGCCTCTAATACTGATACTAAATAGATTAATTATAAAAAGGGAGATATTTGAATGAATATCATCTGCTCAAGAAACGAGCTCCTCAGCG
This sequence comes from Oscillospiraceae bacterium, assembly GCA_017405465.1. Taxonomy (GTDB): domain Bacteria; phylum Bacillota; class Clostridia; order Oscillospirales; family Ruminococcaceae; genus RUG11783. The sequence goes on along the minus strand of JAFRAJ010000027.1, from coordinate 21,112 downwards.
CCATCACGGGCGTAGGAAGAGCAGTAAGTTCAAAATCACCGATCCCTGCCATGGAAGGGATCCTGTTCCAGCCGGAGGAGAACGCTGTCAAACTGACGGCCTACGACCTGGAGATAGGCATCATCACATACTGTCCGGCAGAGGTCTTTGATACCGGAGATATCGTCATAAACGCCAGGCTCCTCGGAGAGATCCTCAGAAAGAGCGAGGGAGATACCGTCAGCATAGAGACAGAGCCCAACCTCATGGTGAAGATCAACAGCGGACTTACGAAGTACTCATTTATGGGACTTCCTGCTTCTGATTTCCCGGAGTTTCCTGTCCCCGATACCGATTCCACATTCACTATTCCGGGTCCTGACGTGCAGGAATTGATATCCAAGACGATATATGCCGTTTCAGTGAGCGATCAGAAGCCTGTTCATACCGGAAGCAAGTTCATATTTGAGGACGGTACCCTGACAGTCGTTTCTGTCGACGGACACAGGCTGGCTGTAGCGAGAAAGCATGGTCTGGAGTACGGCGAGGACAAGTCTTTCATAATCCCTGCAAAAACACTGCAGGAAGTCAGCAGGCTCATCGGAGACAAGACCGAGAACGTGAGGATAGGCACTGCAAAGAGATATGCAGTCTTCAACCTGGTCGGATATACAGTCGTGACAAGGCTTCTGGAAGGCGACTTCCTTGATTATAAGAAGAGCGTTCCCGTTGCCTACAAGACATCTGCAGTAGTCGATACTTCAGAGCTTGCCGATTCTGTCGAAAGGGCAGCCCTGATCATAAGCGACAGATTCAAGAGCCCTATAAAGATGAAGTTCGACGACGGCACCATCAGCATAAGCTGCAATACATCCACCAGTTCCGTATATGACGAGATCAGCTGCAGTCTTGAAGGAGATCCGATAGATATCGGATTCAACTACAGATATATCCTCGACGCGCTGAGAAATTCAGGAGTTCAGAAGGTCATCATGAGACTCAACGAGCCCACTATGCCGATGACTATTGTTCCTACAGAAGGTGACGACTTCCTGTTCCTGGTACTTCCTGTGAGGCTGAGATCGAATGAATAGGATAGTTATCCATACCGAATATATAACCCTCGCACAGTTCCTCAAATATGCCGGAGCAGCTATGACCGGAGGAGAGGCTGCGGAAGCAGTAAGAGCCGGAGAGGTAAAGGTCGACGGAGAAGTCTGCTACATGAGAGGGAAGAAGCTCCGCGGAGGTGAGAAAGTGGAAGCCTTCGGGGAAGAGTATCAGGTAGTATCCAGTTGAAACTTCTCAGGGAAAACATAAAAGGGTTCAGGAATATCCGGGAGGCTGAGTTCCTTCCGTCAACTGCGGTCACTGTGATATGCGGTGAGAACGGACAGGGCAAGACCAACCTGCTGGAGAGCATATTCATGCTCACAGGAGCCAAGAGCTTCCGTCATGTAAAGGACAGGGAACTTCCGGATAAGAACGGCAGCGGCAGCAGTCTTATAGAAGCATCCTTTTTCGCGGAGGGGAGACAGCAGGAGATAAAGCTCTCAATAGGCAGCAAGGGAAGGACTGCTTCTCTCAACAGAGGAAGCGAAAGAAAAGCTTCTGAGCTCGCGGGAAAGTTCTGCTGCGTGGTATTCTCGCCTGAGCATCTGGATCTTGTGAAGGGAACACCGGCAGAGAGAAGGAGATTCATGGATACGGCTCTGTGCCAGCTGTCCGCAGGATACCTGTCAGTCCTAAGGGAATATACGAGGCTCCTTCAGCAGAAGAACGCGCTTCTCAAGGACGCGAGAAACATATCAGCAGCATACGATATGCTGGATGTTTATGACGAGAGGATGGCTGATGCCGCGTCGGCGATAATCAGGTACAGGACTGAATTCGCCGCGTCACTGGATAACGATGCCGGAGAGGCTTATTCATCAGTCTCCGGAAACCGTGAGAAGCTATCAGTATCATATCTGAACAGCGCCGGTGATCCTGAGGCTGAAGCGATAGAAAGAATGATGGCGGCGTCCAGGGGAGACGATATCAGAAACGGATACGCGACGGTCGGACCTCACAGAGACGATCTTGAACTGTTCCTTGACGGAGATCCTGCCAGAGTATACGGAAGCCAGGGACAGCAGAGGACCGCAGTGCTCTCACTGAAGCTCGCAGAAGCCTCCATCTTCAGAAGAAAGCTCGGAGAAGAACCTGTTCTGCTTCTTGATGACGTTCTCTCTGAACTGGACGGAGGAAGACAGGAATTCCTTCTCAGAAGGCTTGGAGGAAGTCAGGCGGTAATAACCTGCTGCGACCCGAACTTTATAGAAAGACAGACCGATGCCGATGTTTGGAGGATGGTGTCCGGAACACTGGAGAAGATCGGTTAGAGAAACAAGATCTGAAAGATGTATCTGCATATAGGAAACGGAATGGTCGTGAACGACCGTGACATAGTAGGAATATTCGATATAGACTACTGTTCCGTGGACAGGAGGACACGAGACTTCCTTTCCCGCGCTCAGAAAGAGGGAAGGATAGTCGATGTATCCCAGGAGATACCGAAGAGTTTTATCGTCGTCAGGTCAGACGACGGAGAAAAAGTATATATCACGAACATATCGCCTGCGACCCTTACCAGAAGATCCGAAGACAGGGATCCGTACGGCGCTGAAAACATGTGAAAAGGAAGACAGATGGCAGAAGAAAAAAAAGATCTGAACGAAGAGACAGAAGTCAAAAACGAATCCAGTTATGATGCCAGCGACATAGAGGTCCTGGAAGGTCTGGAGGCTGTAAGAAAACGCCCCGGAATGTACATCGGCACGACAGGTCCAGCGGGACTTCACCATCTCGTTTATGAGATAGTGGATAACTCTGTCGACGAAGCTCTTGCAGGATACTGCACAGAGATCAACGTAAGGATACTTCCCGGTGAGATCATTGAAGTCACCGATAACGGAAGAGGAATACCTGTAGGCATCCAGCCGAAAGTAGGACTTCCTGCCGTCACGGTCGTATATACGGTCCTGCATGCCGGAGGAAAATTCAGCGGAAAGGGCTACCATTTTTCCGGAGGACTTCACGGCGTCGGCGCTTCCGTCGTCAATGCTCTGTCAGAATGGCTTGAAGTAACGGTATTCTCAGATGACGGAAAGATGTACTTCCAGAGATTCGAGAGAGGCAAGTACAGCGAGGATCTCAAGGTGATCGGAGAGTGCGATCATACCGGCACCATGGTAAGGTTCCTGGCTGACCACGAGATGTTCGAGAACGTCAAATATGAATATGAGGTTCTTCTGCAGAGACTGAGAGAACAGGCATTCCTCAACGCCGGAGTCAGGATAGTCCTTACAGACGAGAGACAGGATGAAGTCAGGACCGATTCCCTTCAGTTCGACGGAGGTATCTCTTCCTTCGTGGAATTCGAGAACAAGGAGAGAAACTACGACGTTCTGCACGCTTCCCCGATCTATTTCAAGAAGGAAGGATCTTTCCCCGGAACCAGGATCAACGAGAACACCGGAGAAGCGGAACAGACGGATCTCTCCTATGAGGCAGAAGTCGCCATACAGTACAACGATTCCTTCAAGGATCTGATCCTTTCATTCGCAAACGATATAAGGACTGCCGACGGAGGCACGCACGAAGACGGATTCAAGAACGCTCTTACAAGGGTGTTCAATGAGTACGGAAAGAAGCACGGCATGCTCAAGGACGGCGATGACGGACTCAAGGGAGAGGATGTAAGAGAAGGACTGGCCTGCATTATCAGCGTAAAGCTGCAGGAAGCCCAGTTTGAAGGACAGACCAAGGGCAAGCTCGGAAACCCCGAGATGAGGGGAGTCCTCAACAGTCTCACATACGACAAGCTCAGCGAGTACTTTGAGGAGAATCCTTCCGTCGCCAGAGTCATCTTAGAGAAGGCTATGCTGGCATCCAGAGCCAGAGAAGCTGCGAGAAAGGCGAGAGAACTCACCAGGAGAAAAACAGCTCTTGATACGGCTACGCTTCCCGGTAAGCTTGCCGACTGCTCTTCCAGAGACAACACGATGACAGAGATCTACATCGTCGAGGGAGACTCCGCAGGAGGCTCTGCCAAGGAGGGAAGAGACCGCCGCTTCCAGGCGATCCTCCCGCTGTGGGGAAAGATGCTCAACGTCGAGAAAGCCAGGATAGACAAGGTGTACGGAAACGACAAACTGATGCCTGTCGTAACCGCCCTTGGTACCGGAATCGGGGATGAGTTCGACATCGAGAAGCTCCGCTACGGAAAGGTCATCATCATGGCAGATGCCGATGTCGACGGATCTCATATCCGTGTACTGATGCTCACCTTCTTCTTCCGTTACATGAAGGACCTGATCGAGACAGGTCACGTTTATCTGGCGCAGCCGCCTCTCTACAGGCTGACGAAAGGACAGACTATCAAGTACGCCTATACTGATGAGGAACTCGTCAGGCTCCAGGAAGAGATGGGCGGAAACAACATAAAGGTCAACCGCTACAAAGGTCTTGGTGAGATGAACCCCACTCAGCTCTGGGAGACCACTATGGATCCGGAGTTCAGGACTCTGAAGAAGGTCACAGTCGAAGATGCGGAGATGGCTGACAAGGCATTCGCAATCCTGATGGGAGACAAGGTACAGCCCAGAAGGGAATTCATTGAGAAGAACGCACAGTTCGTAAAGAATCTGGACGTATAAAAAGATATGGCAGAAGAGATAAGACAGAAGGAATTCTCCTTCTCCGAAAAGGAGGCGGAAGCTGCGGCCAGATGTGAGCTCGGCGTGGGAGATCTTCCCCGGAAAGCTTTGTTCTGGGCTGCAGTGATCATCCTGCTGTCGATCGGAGCAAGGATCCTGCTGGACATGCCTCTTCCGTCACTTAAGATGACGGGAATGTACGGAGCCGCCGTCCTGGCATGGGCGCTCTTCCTGGTCTATATAAGGATCAGGCTGAGGGACACAGCCAGGGAACTGACAAAGAGAACGCTCTACCTTACAGAAGAAGAGAACGGCTTCACGGTCCATGAGTTCAGCAAAGAGATGAGATACCATGCGCGGTTCGAAGAGATAACCGCAGTAGAAAAAGGAGAATATATCTGCAGGATAACCTCACCGATGGGAAGAATCTGCATTCCCGTCAAAGCGATGTCTTCCGGATTCAGAGATACTCTGTATTCACTGGAAGGAGCACAGCATATGATGAGGGACTGGATGTAGGAAGATGATGGACGATTTCAACATTTCTAACGAGAGAATAATCGACGTAGACGTTGAGAAGGAGATAAGACAGAGTTTTCTGGACTACTCAATGTCGGTAATAGTATCAAGAGCATTGCCTGATGTCAGGGACGGTCTGAAGCCTGTGCACAGAAGGATCCTGTATGCCATGGGCGAGATGGGACTCACCCATGAGAAGCCCACCAGAAAGTGCGCGACAGTAGTCGGAGATGTGCTCGGCGCATACCACCCCCACGGCGACATGTCAGTATACAACGCTCTGGTACGTCTGGCGCAGAGCTTCTCTCTGAGATACCCGCTTGTAGAAGGACAGGGAAACTTCGGTTCTGTGGACGGTGACCCGCCCGCAGCTTACAGGTATACGGAAGCCAGGATGTCCAGGATAGCGGCCACCATGCTGACCGATATCGACAAGGAGACGGTGAATTTCATCCCCAACTTCGACGACACCACAGTGGAACCCGAAGTACTTCCCGCCAGGATCCCGAACCTCCTGGTAAACGGATCCAACGGTATCGCCGTAGGTATGGCGACGAATATCCCCCCGCACAACCTCAGCGAAGTGATCTCCGCGATCGATTACCTCATAGACAATCCTGACTGCAACGTCTTCGATCTGATGGATTACATTCAGGGACCTGACTTCCCGACAGGCGGCATCATCATGGGCCGCGCCGGGATCAGGGCTGCGTACGGTACAGGAAGAGGAAAGATCATCCTCAGAGGCCGCGCGGAAAGCGAGGAGCAGCGCAACGGAAGGTTCCGTATCCTCATCACAGAGATACCCTATATGGTCAACAAGGCTGAGCTCATAAAGAGCATCGCAGATCAGGTCAAGGACAAGAAGATAGAGGGGATCTCCGATCTGAGAGACGAGAGCGATAAGAAGGGCATGCGCATAGTCATCGAACTCAAGCGCGATGCCAACCCCACGATCATAACCAACCAGCTCTATAAGCTGACCCAGCTTCAGGAGTCTGTCGGAGTCATTATGCTGGCTCTGGACAACGGTGTCCCTAAGGTAATGGACCTCAAGACCATGCTGGTCAAATACCTTGAGTTCCAGGAAGAGGTCATCAGAAGGCGCACCGAGTTCGACCTCAAGAAAGCAAAGGACCGCGCTCACATACTGGAAGGCCTGCACAGAGCGGTCGATATAGTTGATGAGATCATCGCGACCATCCGCGCCACAAAGGGCGGACAGCAGGAAGCGAAGCTCGCCATCATGGAAAAGTTCGGATTCGACGATCCGCAGGCGTCCGCTATCGTTGCATTCCGTCTCGGACAGCTGGCCGGACTCGAGATACTCAGGATCGAGACTGAGCTCAACGAACTGCACGAGAAGATAGCAGATCTTGAGGACGTCCTCGGCAACAAGGCGCACCTTACAAGGATCATCAAAGAGGAGCTTGAGGACATCAAGAACCGCTTCGGTGACGAGAGACGCACTGAGATCAGAGCGGTATCCGGCGAAGTCGATATCGAGGACCTCATCCCCAATGAGAGATGCATAATCACCAGAACGCATTTCGGGTATATCAAGAGACAGCCTGTTGAAGAATACAGGACTCAGAAGAGGGGCGGACGCGGAGTCAGCGGACTGTCACGCAGAGAGGACGACTTCGTTGAAGACATGTTCTCCTGCTCCAGCCACGACTATCTGCTGTTCATGACGAACCGCGGACGCGTATACAGCATCAAGAGCTACGAGATTCAGGAGTCATCCAGACAGAGCAGAGGCACCAACGTCGTGAACATTCTCCCGATCACATCCGAAGAGAAGGTCAGCGCGGTGCTGAAGGTGACGAGCTTTGAAGACGCCAAGTATCTCACGATGGTGACAAAGAAGGGCCTCATCAAGAGGACCGACCTCAAGCTGTACAGCAGGATAAGGAAGACCGGAGTCATCGGTATCGAACTCAATGACGGTGACGAGCTCGCATGGGCAGGGCTTACCTCCGGAGATGACGACCTCCTGGTCGCAACAAAGAACGGATTTGCCCTGAGATTCAGCGAAGCTGACGCGAGACCGATGGGTCGCGATACCAGAGGTCAGAAGGGCGTAACCCTCCGTTCAAACGATGAGGTCGTCGGTGTTGCGATAGTCGATGAAACGCATAAGATCCTGACAGTAACATCCGACGGAAGAGGAAGACTGTCGACAGAAGACAACTACGTCGCAAAGAACCGCGGCGGAAAAGGCGCCCGCAACTTCGAGTGCGCAGACGGAGTATCCGTAGCGGGAGTGCTGTCAGTGGATGAAGACAAGGACGACGTCATAATGATCAGTGAGAACGGCACCATCGTAAGGATGAACGTATGTGAGATATCCACCCAGTCCAGGACTGCAAAAGGCGTGAAAGTCATGAGACTGGATGAGGGAGACAGCGTAGTCACTGTAGCAAGGACCCTCAGAGAAGACGCCGAAGAAGAGATAGTGGAAGAGGCGGCTGAAGAAGAGGAGAGGGAGATCAACGCGCCAAGCGAAGAAGAGCTGATGGACGAGATCTCCGGAGGAAGCGAAGCTGACGAGGTGGACGAGTTCTCGGATGATGACGAAGACGGGGATATGTGAAAAGGAAAGTTTGACAGATAAGGTAGAAGACGGCAGCTCTGCTGCCGTCTTCTGAAAAGGAGAGAGATGCAAATGGGAGAATTCCTGACACATCCGTTCGGACCTCTTTGCGGACCGGAAAGCAAGGTGCTGATACTGGGGTCATTCCCGTCTGTTAAGTCCAGAGAGATACAGTTCTTCTACGGCCATCCCCAGAACAGGTTCTGGAAGGTAGTTGCAGCTTTGCTGCAGAAGCCGGTCCCAGTAAGTGTAGATGAGAAGCGCAGTCTCATCATCGACGGAAAGCTTGCGCTCTGGGATACGATAGGAAGCTGTGAGATAATAGGATCATCGGACTCAAGCATCCGCAATGTGACTCCCAATGATCTTTCTGTCATACTCGACAGCTGTGATATCAGGAAGATCTTCTGCAATGGGAAAACATCATATTCACTGTATGGGAAGTATATTGAACCGGTGACCGGGATCAGGGCGGAATGCCTTCCTTCCACGAGTCCTGCGAACGCAGCATGGAGCCTGCAGGCACTTATTGAGGAATGGAAAAAGATACTGCAGTTCACCGAATAAAAAGAGCGGGACCGGAAGTCCCGCTCTATCTGGTATGACGGGCATGTCCCGAATCTAGGGTGAAAGACCCAAAAATAAGCATTCGTGCAATACTAATCCCGGAACACTATATTTTGAAAGGAAGTTCGGGATATTTTTATACCCAACTATGATGCGCTCGATGGAAAGGAGGTAGGCGCAATATGGCTAAAGAAAAGATTACTGCGCTCTACGAGAGGCTTTCCAGAGACGATGAGAATCAGGGCGAATCCAACAGCATTACCAACCAGAAGAAATATCTGGAAGACTTCGCCCGCTCCAAAGGATTCAAGAATATCCGCCACTTTACAGACGATGGCTACACAGGGACCAATTTCAACCGCCCCGGCTTCACTGCTCTTCTGGAAGAGGTCAAAGCCGGAAACGTGGCAGTGCTGGCCATCAAAGACATGTCCCGAATCGGAAGGAACTATCTTCAGGTGGGTTTCTATACCGAGATCCTTTTCCCGGAAAAGGGAGTACGCTTCATTGCCGTGAACAACGGCATCGACAGCGACAATCCGACAGAAAACGAATTTACGCCGTTCCTCAATATCATGAACGAGTGGTACGCGAGGGACACTTCCAAGAAGATCAAGGCTGTTTTCCGTAACCGCATGGAAAATGGTCTTCGCTGCAGCGGCGCGATCCCCTATGGATATAAGAAAAAGGACGGGGATAAGCAGACCCTGTATATAGATGAAGAAGCAGCGGAAGTGGTAAGGAAGATCTACCGCATGGCAGCGGAAGGCATACCCACCACCACAATTGCTGAAAAACTGACAGAGGAAAAAATACTGATCCCGGCGGCCTATCAGGAACAGACCGAGGGACTGGTTTCAAGAAATCATAGCTATCATGATCCCTATCATTGGGTGAATAACACTGTAATTACCATCATCGAGCGAAAAGAATATCTTGGTCATACTGTGCTGGGGAAGACAATCAGCGAGAATTTCAAGACCAAGAAGCGCAGAAAAGCCACAGAGGATGAGCTTCTTTTCTTTCCTGATACGCATGAGCCGATCATCGATCAGGAGACATGGGACATGGCGAACCGGCTGCGCCTTCGCAGACCAAAACGTGTTGCGGACGGAACCTACACGCACAGGCTGTCCGGTATGATCTTCTGTGCGGACTGCGGTTCAAGAATGGGATATTCAGCCCCGCCCATTGACCGTGTTGAAGCCGGAACCGTAAGGGATTCCGACAGCAGTTATCAGTGCGGGAACTACCGAAACGCTTATCATGGGTGCTTCAGCCACTTTGTCAAGGCATCTGATCTGGAAGCCGCCATCCTGAAAGCCGTTCAGGCCGTCTCCGGGTATGTCCTGAATGACGAGGCTGGATTTATAGACCAGTTGATGGAGCAATGGGAGCTGAAACAGCAGCAGGCATCCTCTGAAGACAGAAAAGAGATCGCCAATGCCAGGAAGCGACTGACGGAACTGGACAATCTGATTCAGAGCCTTTATGAAAGCCGGATCAAAGGCACGATGCCTGAAAGACAGGTACAGAGACTAATCGCTCAGTATGACGAAGAGCAGCTGCAGCTTGAGAGCCGTATCTCTGAACTGGAGAAGCCGGATGAAATGGCTGCTCCGAAAAAGGCGGACATCAATCGTTTCATCGCGCTGGTCAAGAAATATCAGAACATCACAGAGCTGACCGATATCATGCTCTATGAGTTTATTGAGAAGGTGGAAGTCCATGCGGCGAAAGGCGGCAGGACAAAGTACCGCAGCCAGCAGCTGGATGTGTATTTCAATTTCATCGGGAATTATCTTCCTCCGATGGCAACGATCTCAGAAGAAGAACGAATTGCCATGATTGACGCAGCTGTTGCGGAGAAGGAAGCAGCCAAAAAGAAGCGCTCTTTAAAAAAACGTCAGAATAAGTTGGCTGACCTGAAAGAAAGAGCGAAAACAGATCCGGAAGCGGCTGCGGAATATGAAAGTTATCTTGAAAGCCGCCGTGAAGCCGGAAGGAAGCGCCGCGCTGAACAGAAGGCCAAGAGGGAGGCGGATCCAGAGTATCAGGCACAGCAGGAAGCCAAGCGCATCGAAAGAAACAAGAAGAACAACGAGCGCTATCACAGGAACAGGGTTCCCATTACTGAGCTGGAGGAAAGGGCAAAGAGCGATCCGGAGGCCGCTAAAGAGCTTCAGGTCCGCAGAGAGAAGGAAGCCGAAAAGAACCGTCTTAACAAGCAGCGCCGTGAAGAAAGAATGGCTCAAGATCCGGAATATGCAGCGCTGACCGCAGCGAGGAAGGCCGAGTACAACAAACGCCACACTGCCAAGCGCAAGGCGGCAAGAGAAGCCCTGATCGAAAGGGCGAAGACAGACCCGGCAGCTGCGGCAGAGCTGGAGGCAATCAGAGCAAAGCAGCGCGAAGCTGTAGCGAGATCTGCTGCGAGAAAGGCGGAACGGGCCGCACAGGATCCTTCCTATGCCGCCGAACTGGAAGCCCGGAAGAAAGAAGGTTATAGGAAACACACTGCCGCCCAGAAAGCCAAAATGGATGATCTCAAGGCAAGAACCGAGACAGACCCGGCAGCCGCTGAAGAGCTTGCGGCTATCCGTGCCGCCGCAGTTGAAGCGACAACCAAAAGCCGCAATAAGCTGATTGAGGAAGCCAAAACGGATCCTGATGCTGCCGCCAAGCTGGCGGACAAAAGAGCGCGTGATCTGGAATCCACGAGACGTTACTATGCAAACCTTCAGGAACAGGCAAAGACAGATCCCGAAGCAGCTGCCAAGTGGGAAGCCCACAGAGAGTACAACAGGCAGTATTTGAGAAAGTATAACGCCAGAAAAAAGGCGGAAGCCGGAAAGGAGCAGCCAATCTATGAAACTGTATGACATGAGCAGACCGAGGAATATCGGCAAATGGGGAATGATGCGCATGGTATATCTGAGGGACTTCCGGCAGGATATCTTTACCGAGCTTGTCCGGCGCGGGGAGCTTCAGAATCATCTCCGCGTGATCGACACGCAGGCGACGGAGCGCATGGAAACCCTGATGGCACAGGGCATGAAACATCGCGGCATTACGGAAGATCTGAAGCGCAGAGACCAGATGGAATGGGTGCGCCAGATGAATAATTTGCAGAACGCCGCCGAAGAAAACATCAAGCATGAACTGATCTATTGTTAGGGGAGTATCAAAAATGATCGTCCTTAAGCTAATCCTGAAGATCGCGCTTCTCCCGGCAGTCGCTGTCGTGACTGTGCTGCAGTGGTTCGGAGCGTTTATCATCGGCTTCTCTTCCATCGTCTTTCACATCCTCTCTGGATTATTCCTTCTGACGGCAGTCCTGTCTTATCTGATGGGACTGTCCGCCGGAGCGGAAGCCATGAAGATGATTGCCACCGGGTTTATCGTTTTTATGATTCCGGTCATCGGTGAAGGCATTGTTGCAGCCATAGCCACGTTGAACGCGGGAATGCGTCACTTTATCCGGTCTTGAACCAGAGAACAGAATAAGAATACATATCCAGAGCCGTCAATCCGTCATGGAAAGACGGCTTTTGATATGGAAATAAAAACCTCATTACTACACGAAAGGACGGTAGAAACTATGAACTTAAACATCAACACACTCACAGAAACCCAGAAGAACGCGCTCTTTGCTTTTGGAGAAAAGAGCAAGGTCGGAACTGGATGCAATCTGATGATCGCGGCCAGCATGTGCGAAGGCCAGGTCTCAGGCATCATCCTGATGTGCCTGGCTGATCTGATCGACACGGCGGGGATCACGGATGAGGAATATGAGCAGCTGCTCTACCGCATCCGGCTGGAGACCGAGGAAAACATCACCAATATGGAAATGGACTATCTCGGTATGACCGGGAAGAAGGCAGGCACACTTCCTTGGAGAGGCTTTGCCCGGAAGAAGATCCTCGCCGCCTTCGGAAGTGATTCCTGCGGGGAGACTGTCAAGCGTCTGTCCTATGTCGAACACGTAACGGTCCAGCCGGAGCTTAAGAAGATGGTTCATGATCTGAAGGAGGAAATCGCGAACCTGAACATCTTCCACCCCGAGAGGTATCCGGCAGCATTGGCGGAGGCCAGACAGACGGACGAGCTTTGGAGACTTAAGGCTGATGATCTGGGATTTTTCACTGTAACACAGTAATTCCCGGAATCCGGCACAGGCAGCCAAGTAATCGAGAGCCGCTGTTCTCACACAGAATGGTGGCTCTTCACCTGATATTTTGAAAGGGTAATCGTTACAATGAGCAGACTTACAAAATATGAGAAAGAAACGATCATTCTCACTTCCGAAGGCGATGATACCTACAGTGTCTATACCTTCAATCCCGCTCTGAAGCGCCGCTTGGCTGAGTTCGCTAAGAAGTACCCGGAGCATTGCCGCTTGGAGAGCGAGGATAAGAAGCTTGGCAGCCAGAGCTATGTGATCGGCAAGGGCAGGCTGTCTATACGTCTGACTGCGCCATACAGTGAGGAACGGAGAAAAGAAATGAGTGAATTTGCAAAAAAAGGCAATTTCTCTAATGTCCACTTGTTACCATTTAATGGCGTATAGTTCTCTTAAAATCCTCAATAATGCCTTGCGTTCCAATTGAAAAGGTGATATGCTAATTAAGATGGAGGAAGTGTGTCATGCAAGATGAGATTTATACAGTTGCTCAAGCGGCTAAATATCTTCAGGTCTGTGAAAAAACCGTTAGGCGGTTGATCAAAGACCAGAAGCTTGTGGCCTCAAGAGTTGGAGGAAGAGCTTTAAGAATCAAAAAGGCAGATATTGATTTGTATCTTGCCGAACATGCTAATAATGTGAAAGGGGGTGCTATCAATGAATGAAGAATTAATACAAAGAAATTTGGTAGAAGCCCCTGAAAAAATGGGAGAATGGAATTTCTACAACATTGGCGCGACTACTTTAAAAGCTCTTAAGGCTGCAAAGATAATTCCTGACAGGGATTATGATGAGTTTGAGGGAAAGAAACCAGATGCACTTATTATAAGCAAGCCGATTGTAATTGCAGCGATAGAATACAAAACTCCGGCACAACTGAGAACAGAGAAGCAGATCGCTGCAGCTATAGCTCAGGAGCTTGGAACGGCGCAGGCATTACAGGCAAGGGTATATATAGTCACAGATGGGAAAAAGAGCTTTTGGATAAATCCGGCAACAGGGAATGATATCCTTCAGGAAGATGGAAGTAGAATCTCTGTCAATTTCGATAAACGAAGTACTGACTGTATTACATTGATAAACAAAATCCGCTCTTCTATTAGTGCGTCAAACGACATGATTAAAGCGGCTGCATCAGTAGACCCGTTACCATTAGCGGAAAAGGTATGGCAGGACTTATGGGCTGTTTCGGGGGCCACACCTGAGAATTGCTTATATACGTTTGTTGAGATATTTATTTTCAAATATCTGAGTGACCTCGGTGTGCTTAAGGGCATGTATTCCTTTTATGATCTGTTAGGTCGCTACTCTGGAAACAACGAGAATGAAGTCCTTGAGTTTTATGCATCCACAGTAAGAATAAAAATCAAAGAATTATTCCCGGGGAATCCAAAAGATAAAACAACCATTATCAACGGTACTATCTTTGTGTCTAAGGACGACAAGGCTGTCTCAGGCTATGCCAGTGTGTTTCATCGCATCCTAAAGCGGTTCAATGAATTCGGTACGCTTGAAAATATAGATTATGATTTCAAGAGCAAGCTTTTTGAGACATTCCTTAAAGAATCAATAAGCAAGAAGAACTGGGGACAATACTTCACTCCATTGAAGGTTGTTAGAGCTATTGTAAATATGGTTGACATTAACCCGGGCATGGAAATTTGTGATCCTGCGTGCGGAGTCGGGAAGTTTCTTCTTGAACCGATTTTACATGATCTCCATCGTTATTATCATGTGGAAAATGGTGACCTGAAACCACAAATAATGCTGTCAGGATTTGATAAAGGCTTTGATAAGGACGAACAGAAAACGATTATTCTCGCCAAAGCAAACATGTTGATTTATATGTCTGGCATGATAAAAGAACATCCAGATATGACAAGAAGCTTTGCGGAATTGTTTAATGATACGTTCCTTCTGCAAACAAACTCCATCTTAGGGACGTTGGCAAAGCCAATCAAGGACAAGTACGATCTGATCTTAACGAATCCGCCCTATGTTATGAGCGGTAGCAGCAATCTAAAGGAAGAGATTGCAAAGGATGAAACGCTCAATAGACACTTTGCGATAAGTGCAATGGGTATTGAGGGCTTGTTTATGGAGTGGATTGTTCGTGCGTTAAAGCCGGGTGGAAAGGCGTTTGTTGTTGTTCCAGATGGGATCATGAATAGGAGCAATGATAAAAAACTCAGAGATTTTATTTTAGATCAATGCAATGTAGATGCCATTATTTCATTGCCCCTCAATACATTTTTCACCACGAATAAGAAAACTTATATTTTGGCAATGACAAAGAAAGCTCCGGTTAACCTTAATGGAGTTCCTTCTTTAGAAAAGCAGACATCTCCCATCTTTACATACCTTTGTTCTGAAATAGGTGAAACTCGAGATGTATATCGGTTTGATATAGACCAAAACGATTTGGAGAATGCGTCAGACTTGTTTAACATGTTTAAAGGAGCAAAGGCTAAGTTCTCCACAGATGATAAGCGTTGCAAAATAGTTGGTGTTGACCGGCTTTATGAAGAGAATCATTGGTGTGTGGATCGTTGGTGGTCTCATGATGAGAGGATTGCCTTAGGTATTGAAGATGAAGTAAAGACCATTGGCCTAAGGGACTTTAGATCAATGCTTGTGGACACTGCATCTGCAATATCTGAACTTGATGAGCCGCTGACAGAAATCGAAGATTCAGAAACACCGATCGTGGAGGCCAAGTCTTTTTTGATAACTGACTTGTTTACTATTGAAAGAGGAAAAGGGAAATATACTAAGGCATACACGCAAAAACATCCCGGAGAATATGATGTCTTCTCTGGAAATACGTTTGGGGAATTTGCCAAAATCGACACATATGATTATGATATTCCTTGTTTGACCTGGGCTATTGATGGGTTGGCGGGTTATATGATGATTCATGAGACACCTTTTTCAGCGACAAATCACAGAGGAGTTCTTGTTCCCAAAATTGAAAATCTTGATTTGAACTACGTGAAATATCTTTTAGAGCCTATCTTCAGAGAATTGAAGAAAGGCAGAGAGGGTTCAAATGGTGAAAACGAATATACGTCATTACCACCGTTTATGATAAAAAAAGTGATGATTGATCTTCCGATAGACGAAAGCGGTCAGCTTGACCTGAATGCTCAGAAAGAAATATCGAAGAAATATCTGGCTTTGGAACAATATAAGCAAGACATTGTTGACAAACTTCAAGCGTTGATCAATCAGAAAGTCACTATTGATTTCAAAACGTCGGGTTCTGGACGTAAGGCGACTATTACAAAGTATGATTTTTCCGGCACAAACGATGTATCTTACCAGATGGTTGCAGAGCCACTTGCTCCATACGGTAAAAAGAATGAATGATAGCAGGCGACATTAACAGAGACGCGGTCAACCGTAACAGGCTGGCCGCTTTCTTTATGCCCAGACAACAGAAGGGGGTGATACCGTGGCAAAGAAAATGACACTTCAAGAGCTGCAGGCCGAGCAGGAAAAAGCGGAACGTGAGCTGAAGATTGCAAAGCAGAATCTCCGTATTCTGAAAAGTGATGAAAAGAAGCTGACCCGCAAAGAGCGCACTCATCGTCTTTGTAATCATGGCGGATTGTTGGAGAAGTATCTTCCGCCGGACAGGTTCACAGATGCACAGATGGAAGAAATCTTAACGACGCTCTTCCGATGGAATGATGTGATTGTCCTTGTCAATGACGTTGCGAAGCGTTCAAAAACTGCCGAAAAGCCGGACACAGGATAAATCCCTCCGGTAGGAGGGCGCAATTATACACCGGGTCCGGTGTCATTGCGCTCTCCGAGGGTTCCTGGCCGGAAGGGCGGACTCCAGCTTGGCATCAGACAGAATGCCAGGCTTTCGTCTCAGGGGACGCTACACTTCCCCTGCGCTGTCTTCGACAGCTACCCTTTTGTGTACTTGCGGCGGGCCCCGATTATGAAAATCGGCTCCAGCCTGCAAGTCTTAAAATCGCATACTACCATAACTGACCGTTTTGCAGATGCAGGCGGTCTTTTCTTTTGCCGGATGGCAGAAAGGAGATGATGCATTATGCCCTGTCCGCACTATAACATCGCAATCGTTCATCACGGTAAAGCCAGTGCTGTCGCCAAAGCTGCCTATCAGTCAGGTGAGCGGCTGTACAGTGACCGTGAGCACCGAACGAAAAAGTACAAGAAGGAAGAAGGTGAGGTTGTTTATACAGAGATCATGCTCCCGCCGCAGGCTCCGCCGGAATACGAAGACCGCAATACTCTCTGGAATGCGGTTGAGGCCGTGGAGCAAAACTGGAACTCACAGCTTGCGAGACGATTTGTCATCACGCTGCCGATGGAGCTTTCTCTGGAGGACAACATCGCCCTGATTCAGGAATACTGCCGGAAAGAGTTTCTGGAAAAAGGCATGATCGTAGATCTGTGCGTTCACGATCCAGCCCCGCCGGGACACAATCCTCATGCCCACATCCTGCTGACCATGAGACCGATTGATGAGCATGGTCATTGGATGCCGAAGGCAAGAAAAGAATATATCCTCGATGAGAACGGTGAGCGAATCCGCACGGCGAAGGGAAACTGGAAATGCAGAAAAGTGAGAACTACCGATTGGGACGACCGCGGCAACGCGGAAATGTGGCGACATGATTGGGAAGTCATCCAGAACCGATATCTGGAAATGGCAAACCGCCCGGAGCGTGTCAGTTTGAAATCCTATGAGCGTCAGGGAATCGAACAGATCCCGACTGTCCACATGGGGCCAGCTGTGGCAGCGATGGAACGCAAGGGAGTCGCAACCGATATCGGCAACCTGAACCGCGATATCAGAGAAACCAACAGACTGATGGCAGCGATTAAGAGAGCAATCACCGGATTGATGAACTGGCTGTCAGAAATCAAAACCGCGATTGCAGAGATCGAGACCGCGCCGAAGGAAGTCTATCTGGTCGATCTGCTGATCGAGCGTTTTGAGGAGAGACGCGCCGAGCGCAGTGATTGGACAAACAGCAAAGGGAAAATGAATGCCAATGTGAAGGATCTCCAACGCTTTTCGGATATCACTTCTTATCTGAAATCCCACAAGGTGCTGACAGTCGCGGATTTGGAATCGCACATGGACGAGATCCAGTCTGCCGCCATTCCTCTAAAAGCAAAGATCAAAAAGGCGGAAGCGAGAATCGTGCAGATCGGAAAGATCAACGAATACGCGGAGCAGTACAAACGGAACGACGCAGTTCACGCGCAGTATCTGAAGATCCATTGGAAAGGCAGACAGCAAAAGTTTGCGGAGGCTCACAAGAAGGAACTGGACGAATGGAACGCGGCGAACCGATATCTCCGGAAGAGTCTGCCGGATTTCGTCTACCGTCCCAAAGCACTGGCAGCCGAAGAAGAAGCACTGACTGCAGAGTTGGATTCCCTGAAAGAGCAGCTTGCGCCGCTTGATGAAGAGATCCGG
Organism: Oscillospiraceae bacterium; assembly: GCA_017405465.1. Taxonomy (GTDB): domain Bacteria; phylum Bacillota; class Clostridia; order Oscillospirales; family Ruminococcaceae; genus RUG11783. The sequence continues at coordinate 3,101 of JAFRAJ010000027.1, read as the reverse complement.
ATGATGAAGGATGTCCGTTACTTTGTGAAAGACTTGCTGCCAGAACTGGTGCCGGAGGAAAAGCCGATCACTCCGGAGCGCAAGGCAGAGAAGAAATCCGTGCTGGACAACCTTCACAGGAAACAGGAAATCCTGCGTCAGGAAAAAAGCGAGCCGCCGCGAGGCATACAAAAGAGAAAACATGACATTGACCTGTAAGCGTCTGCATTTACCCGGGATCTCCGATAGAAGCAGGCGCTTATTTCATTTCAAGGCGTACCAGAAATGAGACGCCTTTCAGAGAGGAGGATTTCACAAATGTTTTATTCACAGGATCAGATCGACCGCGCCAACGCAGTCAGTCTGGAAGATTTTTTGCGAAGCCAGGGCGAAGTGCTTGTCCGCAGCGGAAAGGAATACCGATGGAAAGCACATGACTCCCTGACAGTCAGAGGAAACAAGTGGTTTCGTCACAGCAACAGCACAGGCGGCTATCCGGTTGACTTCGTGATGGAGTTTTGGGGAAAGAGCTTCCCGGAGGCCGTGGAGCTTCTGATCGGCGAGAAGGGCGAAGGACAGCATGAGGCTGTCCCCGCCCCCGCGCCGGAGTTTCATCTGCCGATGAGGAATGTAACGAATGTAAATGCGAAGAAGTATCTGGTTGAGGTAAGAGGACTGGACGAGCGGCTGGTCGATCTCTTCCTGAACGCCGGAGACATCTATGAGGAAGCGAAGCACCACAACGTGGTTTTTATCGGAAGGGATCTGAAGAATCTGCCGCGTTACGCGCACTTCCGGGGAACAGCGGACAGGTTCCGTCTGGACGCTGCCGGGTCAGACAAATCATATGGTTTCAGCTATCAGGGAACAGGCGATCAGCTCTGCGTGTTTGAAGCGCCGATAGATCTTCTCTCTTTCATCAACCTGTTTCCGAAGGACTGGAAAACGCGCAGCTATCTCTCCCTTGGCGGAGTGGCCTATAAGGCATTGGAGCGTTATCTGGCGGAGCATCCGGGCATCAGCCGCGTCTATCTCTGCCTTGACAGCGATCAGGCCGGGGAAGAAGCCTGCGTGAGAATCGCGAAGGCCTTGCCGGACGGGCTGACCATCACCCGCATGAAGCCGAAGCTGAAAGACTGGAATGAAGTCCTTCTTCATAAGGAAGAGGTTTCTGCCGGGGATCGGTATGAAGTGATGGATATGACAAAGTACTGCACCACCGCCGATCTGGTGGAAATGATCCGCATGAGCGATGTGATCCAGACCGAAGTATCTTTCCTCTGGAAGCCCTATATCCCGTTCGGCAAGCTGACGATCCTTCAGGGTAATCCGGGCGAGGGAAAGACATACCTGGCCATGCAGCTCTGCGCGGCCTGCACAAACAAGGTGCAGCTGCCGGGCATGGAAGTTCTGGAGCCGTTCAATGTGATCTATCAGACCGCCGAGGACGGGCTGGGCGATACGGTGAAGCCGCGGCTGATCGAAGCCGGAGCGGATCTCGACAGGGTGCTTGTGATCGTGGAGAACGAGGCAAATCCGCTGACACTTTCAGATGACCGCATCGAACGAGCCATCCGGCAGAATCAGGCGAAGCTCTTAATCATTGATCCGATTCAGGCATTTCTTGGAGCGAAGGTCGATATGAACAGGGCGAACGAGGTCAGGCCTATCTTCCGCAAGCTGGGAGACATGGCCCAGAGAACCGGATGCGCCATCCTGCTGATCGGACATCTGAACAAGGCAGTCGGAGTCCAGAGCACCTACCGCGGTCTCGGGTCCATTGACTTTACGGCCAGTGTCCGCAGCCTGCTCTTTATCTGCAAGGGGAAGGACGATCCGAATCTCCGCGTGCTGACCCATGAAAAGAGCAGCCTCGCCCCGCCGGGAGCTTCCCTCGCGTTCATCCTCGGTGATGATGAAGGCTTCCGCTGGCTGGGCGAATACGAAATGAGCGCAGATGAGATGCTGTCCGGTGCTGAAAAGAAGAAGGACACCAAGACGCAGGAAGCGAAGGACATGATCTGCGCCATGCTGGCCGGAGGCAAACAGGCCCTCAGTGAAGAGATAGACCGGAAGGCACTGGAGAAAGGCATTTCGACCCGCACTGTCAGGGATGCCAAGAAGGAGCTGGGCGAAGCGCTGAAAAGCAAGACCGTGGAAGGCCGCAGGAAGCTCTACTGGATGGAGTGACGGCGTTTCACTGGCAGAAAAAACGAGAGTGGCAAGGAATCTATAGATACCCAAAACCTTGCCACTCTGCCACTCAAATCTGAAACGAAGGGAGAAAGTGATATGGCAGAGAGGAAAACTAACGAGATCAGGGACACCACAGAGAATGTGACGGAGCAGCCTGTGGTGGTAATGCAGCGAGGCAATACGACCTTCCTGATCGGCCTGCATTATGCGGAAAAAGGCAAGGAAACCCTTGAAGATAAGGTAAAAAAGCTGATTCGGAAGGACGTGCAGAATGATGATTTTTAAAACCGAAACTGCGGTAAAACGTGACGCTGAAAATTTTGTATTGAGATACCTTGACAAAGGGCGTAGTTGCCGACGAACCTGATAGCGACTCCCAAGCCTGACCATCGTGAGGTGGCGGGGAGAAGAAGGGATAGCGAAATCGTGGCCTGACGAACAGAAACCTGATACAAGGCGGTTTGGACGGATAAGCTGGCTATATGCAGTGAAGTCCTAAAGGCAAACGTAACTCCAAGGCGTAAATCAGGCAGGTAAACGAGGAAAGATTCGGAACTTATCCCGCGAGGTCTCACAGACGACAAGGAGTAGACGTATTCGAAACGGAGTCGCAGTAACAACGAACTGTGAGAAGTCAGCAGCGGCCATAGTACTCGGAAGAGGAAGGGCCAAACGGATAGGAGGTCCTGTGAAAGGAAGAAGCAAGACAGGTCTGATGTGATAGTGGCTGAAACGTAATTATGAGGCTGGACGTCAAACTCTGTGATAGAGGTAAAGACTATTATCTTTGCTTAAGAGAGTCGAACATCAGGACAAAAGAAAAGACGTGAAGCACGTGCTCACATCTTCTCCTAGCCGAACCGCCGGATGCCGAACGGCATGTCCGGTGGTGTGGGAGGGGCTGGGTAACCAGCCCCTACCCGATT
>JAFRAJ010000026.1 GCA_017405465.1 Oscillospiraceae bacterium | reverse complement strand
GATCTCAAGATCTTCCGCAGTCTTAAGCAGGTGCTCCTTCACTTCCTCTGCGATCCCGTTCCCGAAGACATTCTTTCTGTACTTGGTACACCACACCATGTGGTAGCGCAACGAATAAACGTATCCTCTACCATGCGTAACGTCTATATTCTCATAATTATAATCAATCTCTTCCATATGTTTATTATACCATACGCTTCATTGATTCACCAACAGTAATATTTATATCGGCCGCCTTACCCATGACTGAAGATCACGGACGTGCGGCGGCATATTCGTCAAATGCCATCTTTTGTCCCCTATCTGTGTGCCTCGAACCACTTGAAGGATGTTTCGAGATATGCGTTGCACCCCATGCCGCCGTCCGCCATCTCGAACATATGGTTCCCGAACGGGATGATGATCAGCTGACAGTCCACTCCCGCTTTTCCCATAGCATCTGCAAGCTCATAGGCGGCTTTGGGCGGGACCAGTGAATCCTCCCGGCCTACCAGCATGTTCACGGCAGGAGCGTCTTTAGTTATGAAGTTTACGGGCGTGATGCTGCGGTACAGCTCCGGATCCTCCTCCGGTGAGCAGCCTGTATAGCTGTATGCCATGTTGCGCGCGACTCCGCCCAGTATCATGTCGTCGTTGCGATAGAAGTCCGCGGGATCGGCTACCGGGAAGGTGACGCTGACAGCTTTTACTTTCGGAACTCTCGTACCGTCGGAAGATGTGCTGTATATTCCGGAGTTGATCTTGAATGCGATCTCTATGGCGAGATTGCCTCCGGCGGAACCTCCGGTGACATAGAGATCCTCTGCGTCGGCGCCGTATTCTGCGGCGTGTTTCCTGACCCACGCAAAGGCTTCCAGTATCTGTTTCTCGGTAGTCTTCGCGAGATGACGCGTCTTTGAGGATATATCATAATCCACGCTGAATGTGACGTACCCGTTCTCGGCGAACACCTTTGAATAGTACTCATGGTCTTCCTTTGACCCGAAGACCCATCCGCCGCCGTGGATAAAGATCATGACAGGTTTGTTTTTCTTGTCGTCGCTCAGATGATAGACATTGAGCTCCACGTTACCGGTGTCAGATACGGTGTATATCTTCGTGTCGGTAACGACCTGTGAGACGTCCTGTTTCTTAGGAAACAGATTCGGTCTGTCGACGTACCGTTTCAGCGTTGAAGTCATGGACAGGACCGTCACAGCTGCAGAGATGAGAGTCAGAAAAGAGATCACGGTGTCTGTTATGTGTTTTGCTCTGTGTTTCTTTCCGAATATCGCAGTGAGCAGAGCAATTACGAACACTGCCGCGCTCAGCGGCAGCCAGATATGCTGGAAGGCCACCGTCACGAAGTTCGCGACGCTCCCGAAAACTGGTATCGCAGGGATCACTGTCCCCGCGGCAAAGAGCATCATTATGACCACCAGAACGGTAAACAGTATTCCTGTTATCTTCAGGAATTTTTCCATTATTGCACCTCTTCTCTATCTCAGTCTGTGATCTCTGCCCAGATGACGGTCTGAGCCGCTTTCGCTTCCGGAGCAGGTATTATCGGATAGCAGTGTATCATCCTCTCCCCCACTATCAGTCCGCACTCCGTGCCTGCGGCCTTAAGCTTCTGCTCAAGCAGCATTATATCGGGATAGAGGACTTCCCATGTGCCTGCGGTCAGGGTCACGTGACAGAGTCCGGACAGGTCACCGTAGATGGGGCTGACTCTGGGATCCGTAACAGGAAGATCTCCCGCCCATACTTCGCCCATCCTGCGCAGTCCGTCTATACCCAGCATGGGATCGCGCCTGAGGTATTCCTTAAGTTCGGGATTGGACATCGTCGCGTCGACCCACGGCGATATGAGCACCAGTTCCTCCGGTCCCTTCTCCCCCATGTCGCGCAGAACTTCCGCCATTCCGAGAGCAATACCTCCGCCTGAGGAATCTCCCATGAATACGATCTTTCCGCAGTCGTTGTTCTTTATGTATTCGAGATAATAATCGATGCATGCCTCGTACGAAGTCTCGCAGTCATATTCAGGCATCTTCGGATATACCATCAGAACGACTTCGCATCCGGTCTCTTTGGCGGTCCGCGCCGCCATGGTCCTCTGCTGCGCGTTCGGCTGGTTTATAAAAGCTCCGCCGTGGAAATAGAATACCGTCTGCTTCGGATGTTCCTGATCTGCGAATATGAAAGCCTGCATGATGCCGGACCTCTCTTCCCGCAGACTCACTCCGAATTTCGCCTTGGTAAGCTCAAAGAAGCCCCTGCTGGATTCCCTTATCTCCTTGATGAATGCCTCGCATGAATCTATATACCTGAACTTGTCGCTCCTGTGCTGGATCTTCAGGAACAGATCGACGAATCCGGCCATAAATGAACGCTGATTGATGACCCTGCTGTAGAACCAGAGCACCCCGGCTGCCGCCAGCACGGCGACAAGGATGAATATCACGAAATTGCGAAGTATCTTCATTTTACTTTTATCCTTCCTGATCCAGTCTCTTGACCATCATATATTCGTTCATGAATCTTCCGTCCCTGAGGCGGATCGCGTCAGGTTTGACACCAGTGATGCGGAAGCCCATCTTCTCGTACAGATGTCTTGCCCTGCTGTTTCCTTCGATAAATTCCAGTTCGATCTGCCTGATGCCGCCGCGCTGCTCTGCTATGCGGAACAGTTCCGTGAACATCCTGGTGCCTATCCCAAGACCCCAGTACTGCTTAAGGATAGCTATGGCCACGGAAGCTCTGTGCCTCGCCTTGAGCCCTGTCCGGAAGGATATCTGGCAGTTTCCGGCAAACTCACCTTCCACGAAACAGGCGAGCATCTCTCCGTTTTCGGAATCATTGGAACCCCGGATGAACGCTTCTTCCATCTCCAGAGAATATCCGTCGTATTCTTCCGGATAATTCATCAGGAATTCAGTTTCTCCGGTCGCCTTCTTTATAAAGTCGAGCATGGCATCAGCATCGCTGACCAGAGGACTGCGCAGCACCGCTTCGCGTCCGTCTTTAAGCGTGAAAGCGATCTCTCCTATTATCATTTCTTCCTTCTCCTGTGATTCAGTATATGTATCTGATCCCGTAGATCATCTGCGCTTCTTCTTTTGATATCGCGATCCAGTTCTTTCCGTCAGCAGTGTATCCTACGACGGTCGCGGGGGTCCCGTCAGGAGCAGTCTCGGACAGCACCTTTACGATCCCCTCATCAAAAGTCAGCACATATGTGCGTCCGTCGTCCCAGAAAGTCTCGATCTCACCGTCATATCTCCCGGCCTTGAGCTGTCCTCTCATGCGTCTGGTCACCTTGCCGTCGGCACTGCATCTGATCCTGACGAAATCGCCTTCCGGAATGTCATCCTTCCATCCGCTGCAGAACACATATTCCCAGTTCTCTTCTTCTCCGTCAGGATCGGTGATGAACCAGTTCTCTCCGCTGCCCTGACGGACCATATCTGCGTCCATGGAACCCAGATAGATCTGAAACCCGCCGTATCCGTCGTACCAGATACCTGCAGCAGGGCCTTCGTAGGAATCGGATACCGCGACCGGAAACCATCCGCCAAGTTCTTCATAGTGCTCGAGTCTGTCTCTGAGCTCTGAGATGATCGCTCTCACTGTATCCATAGCCCTGATGCTCACTGTATCCGGTCCCTCTGCAGTCTCCAGCATGGGTCTCAATCCCTGTGCTATCTCTCTTTTTATGGATGCGATCTCGCACAGCAGTGCAGCATAGTCGCTTATGTCTCTGACATCATCTTCCGGAAGGTCTTCCGAAGCGAGGGCGACGACACGGGTCGTCTCCTGCCCGTTTCCGGTCTCCGCCAGTTCCAGCACCCAGGAAAGATACGCAGATCTCATTGCTGACAGGTTTCCGATCTCATTGCCGGGCTCGATCTCCCGGAGAGTCCTTGCTATCTCCACTGCTTTCTCGAATCTCCCTGACACGCAGCAGTCAGCAGATGCGAGCTGTACCCTGAGCCACAGCTCATGGATGACGTCTATCAGTTCCTGACGGTCAGGGTGTATCTTAAGAGCTTTGTTATACGCGAGCCCCGCTGCAGACCAGTCCTCTGAGATGACAGCTTGCTGCGCCTGCGAGATCAGGCCTGCATACCTGCGATTCCTGATCCCCGCATTCAGAAGCAGCTCACCGATCACCAGAATGATCACAGCCGCAGCAAGGAGCACCGCACGGCGCGGTATACGCCTGCGGGATGTTTCCTTCTCCTCAGCCGGAGCTTCTGCCGTCTCAAAGACAGCTCCGCACCTGGTGCAGAATCTCGAGTCATCCGGATTGTCCCATCCGCATCTCGGACAGATCATTCTTAACCAGGCGCGGAGACCCGTGACTTCAGTCGTGGGAGGAGCGCCTGACTCCTTTCTTGTTTTTTGTATATTACCTGTGTCTGAGACACTTTGATAACTGATTTTTAATACGTCTCCCATTGTCCTAATTTAGGATTATTGACAGTGTTAGAATGTATCTGTAAGATACTCTCAAAAGGAGGTGTTTTCTTTTGCTTCTGACCCGTACTGCCAAACTGCGGATATTCCCGGATGAGGATCAGTCTGCTCTTCTG
>JAFRAJ010000025.1 GCA_017405465.1 Oscillospiraceae bacterium | reverse complement strand
TCATGCCCTGATTCTACGGTTTCTTTTTTTATTTATCAATAGTAACTGCAACATTGCAAAGGATTTTTTCTTTTTCTCCGCTTTTCCTGAATGACTTCTTGCAACCAGGCTCTACTGTTGCAACAAGCTCTGCACTTCAGGTTCTTTGCCGGTATGATATTGCTCTTTTTCATGCTCTTGTACACTGGTTTATAATAAAATGGAAAGAAGATCATGGAGGTATCTATCATGTTCATGCACGTCAATGGTATTGATCTTTTCTATGAAGTATCGGGAAGCGGCAAGCCTCTCATCATGATACACGGCAATGGCGAAGACCATACCATATTCAAGGAAGCCGTTGAGATTCTCAATGACCATTTCAGAGTATATACTCTTGACTCAAGAGATCACGGACAGAGTTCCAAGGTCAGCGATCTCCATTACAGCGATATGGCTGATGACATACTCGTATTCATGAACGACCTGAACCTGACTGATGTTACCTTCTACGGTTTCAGCGACGGAGGAATCCTCGGACTGCTCCTTGCTCAGAAGACCGACAGGATCAGCAGGCTCATCGTCAGCGGCGCGAATATGACTCCTGACGGTGTAAAAGGCAGCCTGAAATTCATGATCAAGCTGCTCTATTTCTTCAAGAAAGACACCAAGCTCAAGATGATGCTCAAAGAACCTAACATCACAGAAGATCAGCTCGCAGCCATCAAGATCCCCACAACTGTTCTGGCAGGAGAGAAGGACGTCATACTGAAGAAAGAGACCGAAAAGATCGCAGCATCCATACCGGGCTCAAAGCTCAGGATCCTTCCGGGAGAAGGACATGGCAGCTATATCGTTCACAATACACGCATTGCTGAGATCATCCTTGAGGAGACTTCTGAAAGCTGACACTTTCTGATTCGTTTCTTATATAAAACTGACCGCATCCGGGCAACTATCCGGATGCGGTTTTCTTTATCTCAGATCGACCATCCCGCGCTCATTGCCTGGAGCTGAGTCATGCGTCTGAAGACGCTGTTCTCCCTGGCAAGGAGCGTGATCTTTGATCCCGCAAGAGCAGGCTCGTCCTCAAGGAATTCGCAGTACTTAAGCTGTATCTTTTCCCATAGGACTTCCGACACACCGCTGTCATAATAGCGGCGCAGAAGCTTCCGGACGCATTTCCCGGCATTCTTTGAATAAACTTTGTGCTTCGCTAGGTCGATCGGAAGATCTTTTTCTCTCATCGTTCCCGAACTTCTCTATTTCCTGCAGCAGAAGCAGCCCATTCCCTCGACGGAAGCCACGCTTACCTTCTCATACATTCCCTGCAGCCTTTCCCTGAGGCTGTCTTCGGTCTCAAAAGGCGGGGTAAAGAATCCCTTCGGTACATAGAGTTTGTCTATGAACCAGTCAGTCCTCCTGCATCCGCCACGGATATAGAAGCATCCGCAGAAGATGCCTCCTTTCCTAAGGACACGGAAAGTCTCTCGGTATGCAGCTTCCTTGTCCGGAAATGCGTGGAACCCGTTCAGAGAAAGCACGATATCGAACTGTCCGTCAGGGAACGGAAGGGCACCTACGTCTCCCTGCAGGAAGGTGATGTTTCTGATGCCGACTGCGTCAGCTCTGCTTTTTGCGGTATCCATCATGTCCGCAGAATAATCGACGCATGTGATGTCCGCATCAGGAAGATCCCTGTATACCGGCATGGTGAGAACTCCTGTGCCCACCGGTACCTCGAGAAGCTTTCCGCTGAAATCCTCCGGTATCCCGGACAGAGCTCTCGTCAGATACCTGAGGTTCTTCTCACCGTCCATGTTCCACACCAGCCGGCATATCGCTTTGCCGGGGAGCGTGGAATAGGTCATCATTCCGTCATAGAAGTTTGCATGACTTCCGGTAAGTTTGTACGCGCTTCTTATCTGTTCCTTTCGCGTCATTTTCCTATCCTCCGAAGGCGATCCTGATGATCTTCATCTTTACCAGACTGTCACAGAACCTGATCATGAGTTTGTGGAACAGTCCTACTTCACTGTATATATCCCTGTATCCGCGCATATAGCTCCTGGCCTTGACGGAAGAAAAGTTCCCGCCCCAGCTCTCCAGTTCTTTCTCGTCTTCCAGCGAGAAGAATGCATTCACATCTGTTATCCCGGCTTCTTTGAGCCATGTCGAACGCATGAGCTTTGCTCCTTTTGAGTTGCATGAGTCAAAGGCCAGCACTGATTTTGGAAAACGCTCAGACATGGCGGTAAAAAGCCTTTTGACGTCATCTGTCCTGAAGTAGTAAAAAACGCCCGCTGCAAAGAACACCGCTCCATCCGATGCGTCTATCCTCTCCATCCAGCTGCGATCGTTCAGGTCGCAGGCTATGTTCTCTTCCCTCTCAACAGGCGGAAGCAGTTCGTTTCTGAGAGCGATCACGTCAGGCAGGTCGAGATTGTATCCCCTGCACTGTCCGTTATCCACCCTGCGGAAAGTGTCATCGAGCCCGCATCCCAGATTCACTACCGCAGCTCGGGGACGTCTTCTGAGATAGTCCTCCACTTCACACTGAAAATCGTATTGTCTCTGAGCTACCTCAAGTGCGCCGAACAGACCCGCAGGAGATTCCATCTTCCTTCTCTTCTCATCGAAATCATAGTCAAGGCTGTCGCATATCCTTTTAGCTTCAGGATCATCGAACAGCTCCGGGAAGCGTTCGGAACAGACCTGACGTCCGAAAAGCGGGATCACCAGCGTCTCCTGTACTGTATTCTTCTCTATGTGATATTTCATTCTTTGTCTCCTGTATTCATCCGAGTGCTACGTCAAGTGCCATCATCACGCTGAAACCTGCAGCAAATGAGATGACTCCTATATTGGAATGCTGTCCTGCAGACATCTCGGGTATCAGCTCTTCTACCACTACATAAAGCATCGCTCCTGCCGCGAAAGAGAGAAAATACGGCATCGCAGGGACGATCAGTCCAGATACAGCGACCGTCAGTCCCCCGAAGACAGGCTCTACCGCGCCGGACAACACACCGAGCCAGAAAGATTCAGACTTGCTTTTCCCTTCCGAGCACAGAGGCATCGAGATGATCGCCCCTTCCGGGAAATTCTGTATCGCGATACCCAAAGCAAGAGCCAGCGCTCCGCCTGCAGTTATCATCCCCGATCCGTTTCTGAGTCCGGCATACACGACTCCGACAGCCATTCCCTCCGGGATGTTATGAAGAGTCACAGCCAGTACCAGCATTGCTGTTCTGGTCAGGTTGCTCCTGGGCCCTTCAGCCTGATCAGCCTGTCTGTGCAGGTGGGGTATGACATGGTCCAGAAACAGAAGGAACAGTATCCCTATCCAGAAGCCGGCAAAGGCAGGCAGGAAAGCGAACCTTCCCAACGGTTCCGACTGTTCTATCGCCGGTATGATCAGGCTCCAGACAGACGCCGCCACCATCACACCGGCAGCAAATCCGGTAAGCGCTCTCTGTACGTTCTGCCTCAGGTCGTTCTTAAGGAAGAAAACACAGGCAGCTCCTGCAGATGTGCCGACGAACGGTATCAGGAGTCCTGTGATTACCGTTTTCATCTTCTTCCAAACAGTCCCCTCTTCTCATACGGCTCTGTTTTCACAGAAACACACGAGTACCCGGTCTCATCTATAGCTTTCTTTATGATCTCCTCATCCACCGGCACTTCCGAAAGGAATACCGCTTCCTTTTTGCCTCTGGATGCTGTGACTTTCTTTGCTGACGGCACTGCCTTTCTTATGGCATCGCAGATATGTGCTTCACACATACCGCACATCATTCCCTCCACACCGATCACAGTTCTAGTCATCTTCTTTTTTCTCCTGCTTTTTTTGATTCTCTGAGTTTAGATGCTGCTAACATGTATTTTGTTTAACAGCGGCTTCATACCTCGATACCACAATATTTACTGGTGAATTGTTTGTCATATTGTGTATTTCATCGAGGTTCTCGAGATCATTTGTTAGTTAGCTATGGCTAACTACGGTAGTTATACGCTATTTGTCGACACTTATCAAGGGGAATGTATAAAAACCTGTTGCTTGCCATGTTTCTCTGTATGAATACACAAAAAGGGGAGACCGTTCTTTCGGAACGTTCTCCCTTCAGTCAATTCATTCAGTTTTCAATTATTCCGGATCTCAGATCTTTTCCTTGCAGTCATACGTTGAACAGGAACCGGAACAGTCCGTCTGTCTTCTCTTCGCCGAACAGTTTCTTGAACTGATCCGTGGATGCTCCTCCTTCTGAAAGGAGCCTTGAAACATATTCTCCCGTTGCTGCCTTCTTCTCTTCCGGAGAAACTTCAGGTGCCGCAGCCAGCCACTGTCTGAACAGTCCGGTATAGTCGGATACTATTCCTTCTGCTATGTCTTTTACTTCCTTTCCCGTTTTGGCAAGCGAGAAATAGAGAAGGATCGCATCGTACCATCTTGCTTCCCTGGCATAATCCGGAAGGTTCTCGTAGGAAGCCTTTATCTTTCTTCCCTCCTCCAGCAGCTCTGCCGGGGCATCGCCAACGAGTGTGTCATATCCTTCTGCCAGTACGGTATTCTTCCCCATTGCCTTGATGACGTCAAAACTGAAGAGAGGAACGTCTCTGTCATCGGAAGTGATGATCACCGTCTCCATCTTCATGAGGCCGAGCATAGCCTTCATATCGATGAATGAGACGCGGTATGAGCCTCCGTTTTTATCCGCGGTATCGTAAGCGCTGATATTGAATGTCATACCGCTCTTTGACATTTTCGAGAACTGACCCGGGTCGACCGGCGTGAGCTTCCTGTCCTTTCCCAGTATTCCCAGCACCGTTTCTTTCGCTGTCATGATGTTTCCTCCGCTTCTTCTGTTATTCTTTCCGCCGGTCCCGTTACGGGGAGGCGGGATACATCTTTGAGTCTGCGCTGGATCTGCCTGGTCCTCACACCTATCAGTTTATCCAGATCCTCATTGACTTTCATTATACGCCCCTGAGCGCTCTCAAGGACAGCCCCGAATGTATCAAATTCCGTTCTGACTTCTCCCAGAACTTTCCATACCTCGCTGGATCTCTTCTGTATAGCCAGAGTCCTGAATCCCATCTGCAGCGAATTCAGAAGAGCCGCCATAGTCGTCGGTCCTGCAATACTGACTCTGTAACTCTGCTGCAGAGAATCGACAAGACCTCTTCTCACTGCTTCTGCATATAAGCCCTCCACAGGAAAGAACATCACCGCAAAATCAGTAGTAGCTGGCGGAGAGATGTATTTGTCTCTGATCTTTCTTGCTTCCTGGCGTATCCTGGTCTCCAGAAAGCTGCCTGCCGCATCGACCGCAGCCTTATCACCTGTTTCATAGGCGTCGAGCAGCGCTTGATACGCATCCATCGGGAACTTTGAGTCTATGGGCAGATAGACTGTCTCTCCTCCTTCTCCGGGAAATTTCACCGCAAACTCGACAGGATCCGATGAACCAGGCTTCGTCACGACGTTCGTGGAGTACTGCTCAGGGGAGAGCATCTCCTGCAGAATAGCTCCGAGCTGCAGTTCCCCGAAGATCCCTCTTGTCTTTACATTTGAGAGCACTCTCTTGAGGTCACCTACTCCTTCCGCCAGAGTCTGCATCTCTCCGAGACTTCTGTATACCTGTTCAAGCCTCTCGCTTACGAGACGGAAGCTCTGACCGATCTTGTCCTCCAGCGTCTTCTGCAGTTTCTCGTCGACAGTGCCGCGGATCTCTTCCAGCTGCCGGCTGCTGTCGTCTCTGATAGCCTGCAGCCTTTTCTCCATGGAATCCCTCATGCTCTCCAGCTTGACCTCACTGTGCAGAGATGAATCTGAGATCCTTTTATCCATATCTCTCAGTCTGTCGTCGATCAGGTCCTGCATGGCGGCAAGCCGGGCGTCCTCTCTTGCAAAACTGTTTCCTATGTTCTGGCTGAGAGAACTGCTCATAGCCTGTGTCTGCTGCATGCTCTCAGCTCTTGATGAGCGGAACTCTGAGGATATGTCTCTCCTTATGTCATCCAGTCTTCTGAGATCGTCTTCTGCAGAGCGTACTCTGACGAGAACGATGCACACCAGTATCGATGCAACTGCAGAAAAGGCAGCCGCAAAGATCGTTAGATACTCATTTAATGTCATGATTTGCCCTCCATATGCCCGGACAGTAATTTCGGATGTACAATATCCGTAACCTGTCTATACCACGGCCTATTTTAACTATAGCACTCACATTGTGCAATAATAGGTATTATGGCATCTATTCCCGCACAAAAAACAGCCTGCAGGCACTTTACTGCAGGCTGTGACTGTTCCTTTCGCAGGTGATCAGCCTCTGCCTCTGATCATGAGTCTGATCGGAGTTCCTTCCAGTCCGTACGCTTCCCTGATCTGGTTCTCCAGATATCTCTGGTACGAGAAGTGGAACAGCTCAGGATCGTTGCAGAACACTGCGAACGCCGGAGGTCTTGTCGTCGGCTGCGTGATGTAGTAGATCTTGAGTCTCTTCCCCTTATCGGAAGGCGGCTCTACCCTGGCAGTTGCCCTTGCGAGCAACTCGTTCAGCGCTCCGGTGGTGATCCTCATGGCATTCTGTTCATCCACGAACTTGATCAGTTCAAGAAGCCTGTCGACTCTCTGTCCCGTCTTGGCTGAAATAAAGATGATCGGCGCATATCCCATGAAGCTGAAGTCGTTCATGTACTTCTTGCGCTGTTCATCCATTGTCTTGTCATCTTTTTCAACAAGATCCCACTTGTTGATCGCTATGATACAGCCCTTGCCCTGTTCATGGGCATAGCCTGCGATCTTGCTGTCCTGCTCTGAGAACCCTTCTGTCGCGTCTATCATGATGACGCACACGTTTGCACGGTCCACCGCGGCAAGAGCGCGCATGACGCTGAATCTCTCGACGTTGTCTGTTATACGGCCTTTCTTTCTCATCCCAGCTGTATCGATGAACACGAACTTGCCCTGTTCGTTCTCGAATTCCACGTCGATGGAGTCGCGGGTCGTACCTGCGACGTCTGAGACTATTACTCTTTCGTCTCCGATTATCCTGTTCACCAGCGAGGATTTGCCCGCATTAGGCTTTCCAATGATGGCGACCTTTATGCTGTCATCCTCTTCCTCTTCGTCGGAAGGTTCATCAAGGTATTTGCAGATCTCATCAAGTATGTCGCCGGTCCCGTGACCGTGGACCGAGCTGATCGGAAACGGTTCACCAAGTCCGAGACTGTAGAAGTCATAGAAATCAGCGGGCAGCTCTCCAATGGAGTCCACCTTATTGACCGCCAGTACAACAGGTCTGCCGGTCTGTCTGAGCATCGTGGCAAGTTCCTGGTCAGCAGCGGTAACTCCTGCACGTATGTCGGTGACCATGACTATCACAGCGGAAGTCTCCACCGCAAGCTCGACCTGCTGTCTTATATGCGGCATGTATCCTTCATTGTTACCGATCTCAAGTCCGCCTGTATCTATGAGCGAGAACTTGTAGCGTCCCCACTCGCATTCGCCTATGACTCTGTCTCTCGTGACTCCGGGAGTATCATCCACAATGGATCTTCTCTCCCCGATCAGCTTGTTGAAGAAAGTGGATTTGCCCACGTTGGGACGGCCCACTATCGCAACTGCCTGTCTCATGCTGTTTATCTCCCCAGGACGGCGTCCAGAAGGTCGCCGCCGTTCTCATTAGTCCGGATGGGAAGGCCCATCCTTTCCTCAAATTCCTCTTTCGTGACGTCATCCAGAAATCTGTCCCCGTCTCTGCGCAGCACCGATTCCGGAAGTATTATCCTGTCTCCCATGACATCCTCACGTCTGACCTGTGCCAGTATGTCAGTCGCTGTGAGAAGCCCCGATACCGTTATCGTCGGCCCGAAAAAGTCGTTTCTCACTGCGTGCACAGTGACGTGTGTGTTCGGGAACTTTTCCCCTATCCTGTCCATGAGTCCGTCTATCATGTCCTTTGACATCATACCGGTCACGACGTCGGCATATCTCTCCTCGCTGTCGCCGTCTTCCATATCAAGTGCGCTGATGAACTCATCCTCAAAAAGGGATACCATTCCAACGCCGTTCTCTATCTGCTTGAACTCACCGTACTCATCAGCCGACGGCAGTTCTTCTTCTGCGATTATATATAACTCATCGGAAGGATATACTATCCTGTCCCCGTACTTTTCCAGACACATCTCCTGAAAAGGTCTTATGATGTCTATCGCTTCCCTGGCACTCTCTTTGTCAAATGGTCTGAGCTCCGTGAGCCCTTCCCTGTGGCCTGTGAGCCCTACCGGAACCACGGCTATGCTCCCCACTGCGGAACAGAGATCAGTGAGGTCTGTAAGAGTCTTCCTCAGGTGTTCCCCGTCATTCCAGTCACGGCAGAGCACTATCTGACAGTTTATGTCCGCGCCTGATCCCGCCAGCCTGTACAGATGTCTGAGACTGTCTCCGGCAAATCTGTTGCCCATCATACGGCATCTCAGCTCAGGCTCCGTGGTATGGACTGATATGTTGACGGGACTTATCTTCATGCGGATGATCCTGTCCACATCGTGGTCCGACAGATTCGTGAGCGTAACATAGCTTCCGAACAGGAAGGACAGTCTCATATCGTCATCCTTGAAGTAGATAGAGTCCCTCATTCCCGGAGGATTCTGGTCTATAAAGCAGAATATGCAGCTGTTCCTGCAGGCGCGTTCCCTGTCCATGAGGAACGTCCCTGATTCTATGCCAAGCTCCTCATACTCATTCTTGTGAACATGAAAAGATTTCTCGCTGCCGTCCTCAAGACGAACGACGAGATCCATATCCTCCGCGGCGGTGTAGAACCCGTAGTCCAGTACGTCCTCTATACCTTCCCCGTTCACCGAGACGAGCCATGACCCTTCCGGTATATCAAGTTTTGACGCCGGAGATCCCGGGAGGATCCCAGTTATCCTGACTGCCATTCACACTCCTGCCGGAAAACAAAAAAGACGAGGAACGACTCCCCGTCTTTGAATGTTGCGTTAAGCTTCCTTGTTGATAACCTCACGGCCCTTGTAATAGCCGCAATGTCCGCAAGCTTTGTGCGGGACCATGTACTGTCCGCACTGGGGGCAGGTTACGAGCGTCGGGGCGGCTATCTTCCAAACGGAGGAGCGTCTTTTGTCGCGCCGCGCCTTGCCGGTCTTTCTTTTCGGTACTGCCATGCCAAGCACCTCCTCATTAAAGTCAATCGAGCACGCTTCTTTTAAAGCGTGCTCGATTATTATATCTTCCAATCAGTCGGGTGTCAACAAAAATATCACTTATTTTGCGCTAAATCAGGCGAATACTTCTCAGAGATATTTCTTTACCGATTCAGGGAGCTGTTCATCGTCGCAGGAGACCGTTACGATGACGCTGACATACTCCGGAGCCACGTCCGCAAACTTATCGAGAAGCGTTCCGAGGCCTTCCAGATCCCCGTCACCGACTTTGAGGATGCCGTCGAGATAAACCTCGACGATGTCATAATCGCCCGCGAGGACTCCCATGAAGAATCCGAAGAACTGATCATAACCGCGGATGTTATAGTCATCCACATCGATTATCCTGATGCTGGACTTGATGTTATAGGTGGACTTCATCCCCTTCTCTATGCAGACGATGTGTCCTTCTGTTGCCTCAGCCGAAGTGTTCATCATATCGATGATGGTCTTTGTCTTTCCGGATCCCTTGGAACCCACGATGAGCTTAATCATGTCATATCTCCTTATCTCTTATTGAGCAGTCTTTCCCTGTCTTCTTCATAACCGGGTTTGTCCAGCAGAGCGAACATGTTGCGCTTGTATGCTTCTACGCCGTTCTGGTTGAAGGGGTTCACGTCGAGCACATAACCCGATACCGCGCAGGCTCTTTCAAAGAAGTAGATCAGTTCCCCGGTGTTGAACTCGTCTATCTTCTCGCATTCGATGACAGAGCACGGAACTCCGCCTTCCGTATGAGCGGACATCGTAGCGTCGGACGCGACCTGGTTGATGTCATGTATCTTCTTGCCTGCAAGGTAGTTCAGCCCGTCGAAATCCACTTCCTCAGCGTTGACCTTGAGCTCAGAATCGGAACCGGTGAACCTCACCAGCGTCTCGAACAGTATCCTGGAGCCGTCCTGGCAGTACTGACCCATGGAATGAAGGTCGGATGTAAAGACACAGGTCGAAGGATAGATCCCCTTATGGTCCTTGCCTTCGCTCTCTCCGAAGAGCTGTTTGTACCACTCTCCCATCATCCTGAACCTGGGTTCGAAGCAGCTGAGTATCTCCACGCTCTTGCCCGTTCTGAGCAGTATGTTCCTTACTGCGGCATATCTGTTGCAAGGATTTGCGAGAGTGTCATCTTCATTGACGGCCTGTCTCATGGCTTCCGCGCCGGCGATGAGTGCGTCGGTGTCTATTCCGGCAGCTGCAAGGGGCAGGAGTCCTACCGGTGTGAGCACTGAAAAACGTCCGCCTACATCGTCCGGGATCACGAAAGTCTCATAGCCCTGTTCGTCAGACAGCTTCCTCAGCGTGCCCTTTTCCTTGTCAGTGGTAGCGTAGATCCTCTTTCTTGATTCCTCTTCTCCGTATCTCTTGATCAGGTAGTTCCTGAAGATCCTGAACGCTACTGCAGGTTCCGTTGTGGTTCCCGATTTTGATATGACGTTGATGGATACGTCAGCCGTGTCGCATATTCTGAGCAGTTCCTCTATGTCGGAAGGTGACAGGGAGTTTCCTGTGAAGTATACCCTGAGTCCTCCGAGCTCGTTGTGCATCTCGCCTCTTAGAAGCTCCAGCACTGCTCTGGCTCCGAGATAGGAGCCTCCGATACCGATAACAAGAAGTATGCCGCTCTGTTCGCGGATACGCCTTCCCGCGTCCTTAATCCTTTCATATTCCTCTTTGTCAAAAACAGCCGGAAGATCTCTCCAGCCAAGATAATCATTTCCTTTTCCGGTGCCTGCTCTCAGCAGAGCTGATGCTGCGGCGACCTCTTCCTTTACTGCGTCAAACTCGCCGTTGGTGATGAATCCGTCCAGATAACCGATGTCGTACCTAAGCATGTCTGTCTCCTTATCAAATATAGCAAAGCGGCGGCAAAGCCGTCGGTCTATTTTTATCATATCTTTAAAGCGGTTCCTTTTCAAGGAAAGACCAAATCTCAAAAGTGACGGAAATTCTCTTTCTTTTTCGTCTTTTTGGACACTGCTGCTTCTTTCCGAAGAAACAGGGCCTGCACCCTTCAGCGGGAATGCAGGCCCTCAAACTTGTTTATTCTTCCTCTTCTCTTTCCTTGCGTTTCTTGCGCATGATTATCAGGAATATAAGTGCGATGACCGATACGGCAGATACCGCTGCAAGGATGACAGTCTCCTTGACTGTTCCGGTCTTGGGCACCTCGGATACATAAGTCGCTGTATACTTCTCGCCGTCAGGTCCTGTGACAGTTGCAGTGAAGATGACCTTGTCATCCTTCTCTTCCTTTGTCACTTCGGCGTCCACAGTCTCCTCTTCTCCGCACTCTTCGCACTTGAAGACGAATTCAGCCTTCTTATGGTCAGATGACCATTTGACTTCGGGCTCTCCCCATTCATGGCCTTCCCCTTCCACAGTGGCTTCCGATGACTCCTCGAGATCTGTCTCTTTGTTCCTCTCGGCGGTATCAACGGTGATGGCTTCGTCTTCGCAGCCGGGTTCAAAGGAGAGCTCGGCCAGAACAGTGCCGGCTTCGATGTCGGCATTGTCGGCATATGCGAACTTCACGGTTCCGTTCTCTTCGTCCACGGTGATAGAGTTGTAATCCAGAGAAGACTCAGCTTTCTTGAGCGTCAGTTTCTCGGGGTCATAGCTCACGGTCATGAATCCGTTGGTGGAATCCTCGTCCTCGGACAGGCTTACGGTAACATCACCGCTCTCTGTCTCGTTTCCGGACAGCTCAGCATCCGCAGCCGGATTCTCCGGCTTTGTGACACTTACGGTGACCGCATTGAGGCTTCCGGAGCTTCTGTCGCTTCCGTTTCTTCTTGCGGCAGCAGCCTTGAGATCAGCTGCAGTCTTTGCGAGAAGTTCTGTCATGCCTTCGCTGTCTCTGGACAGTACGGGCACAGGCACCGCGCCGTTTCCGTCGCCTTCTCCGTCTTCGCCTTCATCGGTCTCTTCATATCCCGGCGCCACTGTTCCGTACTGATAGAGTCCGGGCACCGGCCAGACGCTGTCTCCGAAATCTCCTGCATCGTAGAGGATCTTCTTTTCAACATCCATGATGAACAGTTCAGTGAAATCGCTTCCGGTATATGTCCACAGCAGGTACTGCCCGTCGAAGTAGAGGCTCTGGTAATAATATGTGCAGCTTACTCCCGTTTCCATAACGAGTTTGGGTTCAGTGAAGTTAGCTCCGAATGTCTCTGCATCAAATACGAGCTTCGTCTCCCAGATCTTTCCGTCGTTACTGAGCAGGTAGTATCCAGACTCCTCTGCACCGATCTTCTTGCAGGCAACGCCCGCAAGATATGCGTTTATTGCGGTGTCAGCCGAATTCAGGTATGCATTCGGGAGCCCGCTCAGATATGCTCCGTCCATCTCCATCGGCGCCAGGTTTCCTGCTACCAGGTAAGGCCCGTAGACATAGACCATATCGAAGTAGGGATTATCCAGCAGCCCCTGCGTCATATCGAACACAGGGAAATAGCTCTGGCTGAAGATCTCCGGTTCATATGTTTCCGGATCGACCCAGCCCATATAACTGAACTGTGCGCCGGGATCCAGAGCAGCGACATAGAGATCTTCAGGGGTGGCCATCATATTGGCGAGAGCTTCCGCTCCGAGACCTGTATCATGCAGTTTTTCCCAGCTGTGCGGATCTTCGGTGTTGAATTCGGAATAATAGATCTCGCTGTCTACATCGTATACGATAGCATTCACTTTCTCGTGCAGACAGAATACGTTCACTTCGCACCAGTCATAGATCTCGCCGTCCGCTGCACTTGCTGCAAAGATACTTGCTGTTCCTTCCGCGAGGGCAGTTATGTGACCTTTCTGATCGACATGCACGGTGTCCGGATCAGTGGAGGACCAGATCAATGTCTGATCCGCTGTGATCGGTGTGATGCTCGCGATCAGGTCGTCTTCATTGCCGACATACATGTCGATCTCGTGCTTGTCGAGTGTTAGATCCCAGGGAACGTTGGGATCGGCATCTTTCTCATAGTTAAATTCAGAGTAGAAGTATATCACGCCCGGTTCACTCGTGATCAGCCAGTTGGCGCTGTTATCGCAGGTGACGTGGAGAGCATCATTCTCCGTCAGGACAAAGAGATTATAACCGTCGCTGTCGAAGATACCGGGCTCTCCGACGCAAACCAGGACCAGTTGTCCGCCTCCTATATCCATCAGGTTGAGCGAGTCCTCTCCGTTGGAGAAGATATACTGGTGCTTGTCTTTGATCGTCAGTGTCCAGACGGATTCGTCCTTCACCTGATCGCCGTAGATCATGCTGTCCGGCGCATCTGAAGTGCCGTAGTTCCAGATACTGACCTGTTCGGAGTATGTCAGGTTTTCTTCGTGGTCAGCGCTGAGGACAAAGCCTTTGTCAGTCGTCTCAAATGTGTTCGCGATGACATATCTTCCACCGTCCACCAGCGTCTCAGTCAGGAAGTAGTATTTCTCCTCGATCGTAGGTCTGTCATTGACCTTGACGGCCTTTGCTGCCTCGTTGCCTGCATAGTCTCCCGCGAATACCGCGACATATCCTTTTACCTCGTCTCTGTATTCGGATATATCAAACGACATGCTGCACACAGGTCCTGCAGGGCATAGACCTTCGTATACGGTCTCGCCGTCGACTGAGACAAGGCCGACAAAAGCCAGGTTCTGATTGTCCTCGAAGCTGACGGTGACAGTGTCGCCTTCCAGGACTGCGTCGATGATCTCGGGAGCGGTGTTGTCGACCATGAGATCATATCCGATGGAGCTTCCGTTGCCGATGTATCCGGCCATCAGAAGTGCCGCGAAAGTGTTGACATCGAGATGTCCTGCGTCGGGATCCGTGAGGTCCGCACCGCTGTACATCATTCCGGTGTATTCCGGGAATGCATAGAATCCGATGCGGAAGATATCTCCCTCCTCGAATCCGAAGCTTTCAGGTGTCCAGACGACTTCAGTGCTTCTGGGCTGCGTATTCATCCAGGTCAGCTTTTCTTCGTCATACCAGATACCCACCTCATCATAAGCTGTCATTCCGGCATAATACAGATCCGCGAGCTCCCCTCCGCGTTCTTCCAGCGGAGCTATGGCGAGTCCTTCTGCCGCAGCTGCTCTGATAAGGGTATAGCAGAAATCCTCAACTGATGTGTCTCCTGTGATGGCAAGGCGGTCATACGGGAACTCCTCTTCTGCAACGTAGGGGTTTCCGGTGAATGCGTAATACTCACCGTTCTGCTTTATTCCCATATAATTGGTCAGATAGTAGTTGCCCGCATCGTCATAGGCATAGGGCTCCCTGTCGCTCATGTATACAAGATCATTGTATGAAACGGCATCGAACATGGACGGATCCGTCCAGTCGCCGTAGAAACCGAGGATCGGTATGGAGTGAGTGACTCCCACCACGCCTTCCGTGTCGGTCTTTTCCGTGAGTGATGTAAAGCCTTCCACATACGCTCCGTTCACGTAGACTTCGTCATCCACGCTGAAGCTGAATGTGATCGTGACATCGGCATATCCGCCGGCAGGTATATAGTTGCCCGTCATGACATCCTCCGTGAACAGAAGGATCCGGTGGGCATCATATGTCGTCAGTTTTCCGTCTTCGTCAGCGTCGCCGGCCTCTAGATCAAGTCCGTCTCCGCTGATCTTTCCTGTCAGGTAGTCAAGAACACACTGCGCATCCTGTCCGTTCGTCAGTCCGTCCTGATTGACGTCATAAGGATTGAGGACGGAAGGATCCGTTTCATTAGGCGTCCATGTGAACTCTGTCTGGCTTCCGGCAGAAACAGTTGCACGATCCATGTAGCGTCCCGCAGGGACTTCATACACTTCCGCCTCTTCATCTGACACATCATAATAGTCCTGCGTAAATACGTCGGTCACAGGATCAGTGAAGAACAGAATGTCATCGCTTATGTTATAGACACGGAACGAGTAACTGTACACACCTTCTCTTGACGGGTCGTCACCGAGCTCGACTTTGACTTTTCCGTCCGCGTCAGCCTTTGTGAATGTAGTGAGTGCCGCATCCGTCATCTTTATGACGGAAGAGGCATTCATCGCCTTGGATACCTCTACCAGTCCGGAACCTTGCTGCAGGACGGAAACATATCCCTCACCGTCCTTCATGGGGGTGGCTGTGGACATCAGCAGGCTCTGCACGAGGGCCCGGCGGGAAAGTCCATCAACCTCTATCTTATCTTCGTCTACATGCTGAGCCAGCAGGGCTGAGAGGCCGGCTATATGAGGAGCTGCCATTGATGTGCCTGACATCATTATGTACTGGTCGTTGCCGCCCACTAGGCCGCCTGACTTGTCGATACTGTATCCGTATACCGAGTAGACGTTTCCGCCGGGAGCGGTGATCTCGGGCTTCATCAGGAGCGATCCTGGAACGCCCCATGAACTGAAGTCTGACATGCTGACCTCATCACGGGTAAGTTCTGTTCCCTTTACGACGGTGTCCACTACGGTGATTTCACCGGTATAGTATGTGATGCCGTCAGCTTCATGCTCTTCGTAGTTTTCTCTGAGGTAATCCGCTGCAGCCATCGTGATGGAGACCATCGGGGCGCTTCCCGTATAGTCGTCAAGAGCCATGCCAAAGGTTCCGGGCACGTTATTCGCAATGATGACCGCTGCGGGGCCGTACTCTATGGCATTGTTTCCTTTCTCGACGAAGGTGATATCTCCTCTGTTGACTATGACGACTTTTCCTTCCAGGCCTGCTGCAGCGTTGACTGCTGCATAGTCTTCCGGTGTTCCGAGAGCGTCTATATATACGAAATCATGAGAACCGGCAAGCGTTATCATCCTGTCCGCGCCGGAATCGGATTCAGTGTAGAAGAAGTTCCTGCTGCCGAATCTGAGCGGTATGCCGGTCTCTCCGATATTCTCCGCTGACGCGACGCCGAGACTGTTGATATAGGTTCCCGGCGATCCGCCTGTATGCATATTGACGTCTTCGATATAGAGGTCTCTTCCGAGATATTCCGTCAGTGCAGAGGCATTTCCTGCAGAGATCGTGACCACCATGATGTCATTGTCTGCAAGACTGTTGAAAACTGCCTGATATGTGTTGTGATATGTGAATCCCTGATCGGAAGATCCGAGCGAGAGGTTGCAGACGTCACATCCGAGCACTGCTGCATCCTCGATGGCAGTCATATAGTCTGAGTCATAGGCTCCCCCGTTCTTGCCGAAGACCTTCATGACGATGAGCTGTGCATCAGGAGCCATGCCCACAGCATAGACTTCGTCAACTGCGTCCTTAAGTTCGTCATCAACGTAGACGTAACGGTTGCCGGCGGCGATGCCTGCGACATGGGAGCCGTGAGCGCTCTGCCTGTCTCCCAGGTGGTCAACTTCCAGGCTCCAGTCCACATAGTTGAACGCGTAAGGGATCTTGGAGCTGACATAATATCCGGTCTGCGAGTTGAGATACGCAGCCAGTGCTTCGACCTCTTTCTCATCAAGAAGATCTGTCGTCGTCCCGTATGTCTCATCATGTTCCTTGATGGAAGCTTCGAAGGCATCGGCATCGAATGACATATGATCAAGATCTATTCCGGAGTCAATGATCGCGATCCTGAGTCCGGCTCCGGTGTATCCGGCTTCCCATGCTTCGGAAGCACCGACCACACCGTAGCTGGTATTCGCGGTCATGGGAACAGCAGCCGAGTCATTCTCTGAGGTGTACTGGTTCTCCCTCTCGACAGCCTTCACACCGCTGAGTTCCGCGATGACAGGTATCTCTTTTACCTTTACGTAGCAGGAAACGGCGTTGACAAGAAGCGTCAGGTTTCTCTTTACTTCAAGCTGACGTCCGATGGCCGCTTCTATGCGCGAGACCATCTCGTCCTGTTTTCTCTTAAGGAATGAGCGGTAATAAACTGCACCGCGGTTATCAGCGATGCTGTTTAGACTGTACCCCTGGTCGATGGTGGAATTCTTATCCATGACCACGCTCACCCTGACTATCTTCTCAGGATCTTCAGGATCGGCGGAAGGCTTTTCCGGCTCTTCGTCCTTGCCCCTGATCCTCCCGAGTCTGGGCACGTTCATCCTTGACGGATCGAGTTCCGTCATCTCGAGTGGTGTCTTGCCTGACCCGCTGTCCTGCGTGCCGGTCTCCTCTGCCATAACGGAAAGAGGTGCAGATATGATGACTGCGACAGCCAGCAGGAGCGACAGCAGTTTACTGAAAAACTTCATTGTCTTGACTCCGATCAATTAATATACATACAGATAATGAAATTAATTATAGATTTCGCTATATTTTCCTTTCAACAGTTTAGTGTTCCCTGCTGCAAAAAAATAATTCCCGGTCTGTCCATGCAGGCAGGATGATATAATTAGTGTTTGAAAATACATACCGCTTCGGAGCGACCTATGGAAAACCTGAAAGTATATATACAAACATTCGGATGCAAGGTGAACTTCTATGAATCCGCAGCGATGCTGAAACTGTTCTCACAGAACGGTTTTGACACCGCAGGCAGCATGGAAGAAGCCGATGTCGTGGTGATAAACTGCTGCACTGTGACCGGCAACGCCGACCGCAAGGACCGGTCCTACTTTGCCCGGGTAAGACGTGAGAATCCGGATGCAGTGACAGTCCTGACCGGATGCTGGCCTCAGGCCTATCCGGAAGCCGCCGGAAAACTCGGCGCCGATATAGTCACCGGAAACGGCAACCGTTCTGCAGTTCCCGCCCTGGTTCTTGATTTCCTGAAAGAAAGGACCCCTGCCGTCTGTGTGAACGATCTGTCTGCCGCCGGTTTCGAACCTCTGGAGGCCGATGAGCTGCTGGAACATAACCGCGCTTTCTTAAAGATAGAGGACGGATGTGAGAAGTACTGCACGTACTGTGCGATACCGAAAGCCAGAGGCAAAGTGAGATCGATGCCTCTTGATGAGATAGAACGGCAGTGTGAGGCATTCGCACAGAAGGGATATCACGAGATCGTCCTCGCAGGGATCAACCTCGCTGCATATGGCACCGACTCGGGACACGACCTTGGAGACGCAGTTCTGGCTGCAGCCCGTCCGGAAGGCGTCGTCAGGGTAAGGCTCAGTTCTCTCGAATGCGACATCATGACCGATGAGATGATCTCCAAGTTCCTGTCATGCAGCAAGTTCTGTCCGCAGTTCCATCTGTCCCTTCAGAGCGGATGCGACAGGACCCTTCACCGGATGAACAGACACTACACCGCGGCTCAGTACCGCGAAGTATGCGAGATCCTCAGAGAAAGATTCCCGAAGGCAACGATAACGACCGATATAATATGCGGTTTCCCCGGAGAGACAGAAGAGGATTTCCTTGAGAGCCTTGAGTTCGCGAAGAGCATCAGATTCCTCAGAGCCCATGTGTTCCCGTACTCAAAAAGGAGCGGCACGATGGCAGCGGCCATGGACTATCAGATCACGAGGGCTGAGAAGCAGCGTCGTGCGTCCATGATGCAGAAGGAGCTCTCTGCAGTCTCACTGTCTGTCATGGAATCCTTTATGGGAGAGAAAGTGCGTGTGATCCTCGAACAGCAGCTTCCTGACGGCACCTATAGCGGATATACAGACGAGTATCTTCCGGCAATAGTCACTGCTGAAGGAGCTGACCGCAACGATATCGTCACAGGAACAGTCTCTGCAGTTAAAAACGGTTCAGTGATCCTCACCTCCGGTACATGATGTTTTATCACTAAAAAACGCGGCAGCACACCAGAGACCGTGCTGCCGCTTATTGTATTCTCAGATATCATTATGTCAGTGACAACGGAGCCAAGATGCTGGAAACTGCCGTTCTCATACTCAACCGATGCCTTGAGCCAGTTTTCAGAATCGAGATACATCACTATACCGCACTGATCGAACCTGTGAGAACTGCCGGAGAAATCCGTCTTCACTGTGAACGAGAAGTACTTCTCATCTGTTTCTTTCTGCAGGACCGGCGCGTTGTCGTTGCGGAAATGATAGTAGGTCCTCTGCCACAGATCAGTATGCGGTGCAGTCGTTATTTCTATTCGTCCGGATTCTACAGAAAAGCCGGCAGGTTCTCTTGTCCACTTGAGGTCATCGAATTCCATGTTATCCATCTTCTCCGCATCATCAGTCTGAATTCATTCTTAACCAGGCGCGGAGACCCGTGACTTGAGTCGTGGGAGGAGCGCTAATTTCTTATCAATACTCTAATACTGGTATGCAGTATCGTTTAATGACTGTTAATGACATGTTTTCTGCTGCTCCATTTTGAGCCATTAACCATAGCGCATAATATAGTACAGTGAATTTCGAGAAAAGTATTGATTGTTTTGCAGAGATGTTATATATTGTGGTCCTGAACGAATGGAATGTGTCGGCAC
>JAFRAJ010000003.1 GCA_017405465.1 Oscillospiraceae bacterium | reverse complement strand
GATTTCTTGCTTACTCCTTCTGGTGTCTCCGGATGCTTTCCTTGATAGTACATTTCGATGCATTTTAGTTTGAATTCATCACTGTATTTCATATGAATACCCCCATTCTTGGTTTTGTCCAAGAATGGGGGTACATATCATAACAGGACGCCTTTTTATTATGTGATTATGTGTTCGATCTTTCTGTTATACGCAGGTGTAACCGCCGTCAACAGCAATGACCTGTCCGGTCACATAGCTGGATTCCTCAGCTCCGAGGAAGACTGCTACGGAGTTCAGTTCGCCTTCATGGCCGTATCTCTGCATCGGGACTGACTGCTTTGCGAATGCCTGGAAGTAATCGCTGTCCAGTGTCTCTGTTGTCAGCTCTGTGTAGAAATAGCCGGGGCAGATCGCATTGACTGTGATGCCTGTTGTTGCAAGCTCTGCTGCTGCGCCTCTTGTGAAGTTGACAACAGCACCCTTGGATGTGTGGTATGCAATGGTCGGGAGTGCGGTGTTTCCGACAAGACCATAGATGGAAGCGATATTGATGATGCGGCCGTAGGTCTGCTTGCCTTCTGCCATGGCTTCCTTCATCAGGTTTGCGAATGCCTGGGCCATTGAGAATACGGAGGTCAGGTCAAGATTCATTGTGAAGTCCCAGTCCTCTCTCTTGAAATCGACCAGGGGTGTGCCTGTTCCCTTCTCGCCGCCTGCGCAGTTCACGATGACTTCGCAGTGTCCGAAGTGCTCCTTGACTGCTGCTACTGCTGCTGAGATGGATTCTGCGCTTGTTACGTCGCATGCTACGGGCAGTACATCAACGCCGTACTTTTCGCTCCATGCCTTCGCGCTGTCCTGAAGTCTCTCTACTCTTCTTGCCAGCAGTACCAGATTGGCTCCCTGCTGTGCATAACCTTCTGCCATCTGCTTTCCGAGTCCGGATGATGCTCCGGTGACGGCTACGACTTTTCCTGTGTAATCGAACATCGTTTGTCTCCTTAACAAAATAATGATTCTTTTTATTAGCTGTTTTTACAGCCTATCGATTATACCATTCAGTGCCTTATCAAGCAACTGAAAAATTTTGCCCATTTCTAGACTTTCTTGTCTTTTTTGGCCTCTTTCAGCGTCCTGATATATCCTTTTACGGTGTCATGATATCCAGGATCCCTGTAACCAAGGGCACTGCATACTTCAGCAAGACTTTTCCCGAAAAGATCCATTGCGGAATAAAGTGCTTTCTCTACTGATCCGAGATCTCTCAGACAGTATGTCTCTTCAAGCATACCGTTCTCTGTCTTTGTGAGAAATCCAGACAGCCATCTGCAGTATTTCCCCGTATTGACCGGGAAACCTTGTCTGGCCCCGGCAAGCCAGGTCAGCATCCTTAGCAGTTCCTGACGCATTCTGCTTTCAAACAGCTGCCTTGCGACCTGTACTTCTTCCCGGAAGATAGCTCTCTGCACATATGTACTGCTGAAATAGAATTCATTGGCACAGTCGGTGACATATTCTTCTGATGGGCACTGGATCCTGAATGCGTCATCTGTAGGCTCCGGAAGATCAGGCGCTATCCCGTCCTTGTCCAGGATCACTCTGATAAGCGGATCTGAATGGAAATATTCTTCTGCCAGTTCCAGTTTTATGATAGTGAGATCGATCTTCGTCCCGTCCGCAAACAGCATAAGGTATGAGAACCATCCTTCCGGAAAATCCGGAGGAAAAAGTGCCTGCGCCTCCGGTTTCTGCAGAAAAACGATATCTCCGAAGGCAGAAAGCCAGTCATCGGACTTGAGATAAGATTCCATATCTCTTACCAGGAACGTTATGTCATAGTCCTGCCAGATATCAGGCTTGATATGGGAATTCACCCGGCTGCCTTCCAGAGTCATGACTCTGATCCTGTCGTCTTCAGCTGCAATACGATGGAACAGCCCGAACATCTCCTCTTCCGTTCTCATTTCTGACGCCCCTTATCTTCTGTTCAGCCCGCTGCGGCAGGCTCTTCTGTCATAGGATGTACCCACTTTCCGCTCTTGTAGTAGAGCGCGTAGCAGAGGAATGAAGTCATGTTATGCGCTATCATTCCCGTCCAGGCTCCGATGAGACCGAAATTGAATATCTGTGTCAGTATATATGTTCCGAGTATCCTCATGGTCCACATGGCTATGATATTCACATACAGAGAGAACTTTGTGTTCCCTGCTCCCTGCAGCATTCCTTCCAGCACATTCGTCACCCCGAAGAAAGGTTCGGAGCACGCTACCATCTTGAGGACGATGCTGCACAATGCTATGACTTCCGGATCTTTGTTGAAGATCCGTACCAGATTCGGTGCGAAAATGAACAGCAGGCTGCCTGTTACGATCATCATGAGGACTTCGCAGAGGATAGTAACACGAGCTACCTTATGCAGGCTGTCGCTGTCTCTTGCTCCTATATAGTTTCCTGTAAGCGTGGCTGCCGCAGTCATCATTCCGAAGCCCGGAATATAGAATGCAGATTCAACTGTGTTTCCTATAGTATGCGCAGCTGTGGCAGTAGCACCGAGAGAGTTGATCATTGAAGCAAAGACCACATATCCCAGAGATGATCCGAATCTCTGGAACATATACGGGATCGCTGTTTTGAGACAGGGTCTCATGATCTCCATGTCAAGTTTGAACGGGAGACCCTTAGGAGAGATCTCCTCATGCTTGAATACGCTGATCAGCATGGCGACTCCGCCGTAGATCATGGAGATGACGCTTGCAACGGCTGCACCGATAACACCCATACCTGCACCTGGCATCGTCATCTTAAGGCCAAGCAGCGATACCGTTCTGGTCGGATTGATGAGGAAATAGTTGAGCACAAGGTTTATAACGTTTACGCCGATGCCAATGCGCATCGGTGTCTTTGTATCACCCGCGGCTCTCAGCACCGTTCCGAGGATCATATTTGCACTTCTGGGCAGCGTGGCTAGGTAAGTGATGAAGAAATAACTGGTAGCAAGCTCGCTGATGCTGGGATCCACGTTCATCCACTTCGGAACATATTTGCTGACGCCGACTGTCACCAATGTAAATATTGACCCCAGTACAAGCACCGTGATGATCGCCTGCATTACAGCTCTCTTGGCTGCGTTATCGTCTCCTCTGCCTCTGGCCTGGGATATATACGCAAGAAACCCGACCCCGAAAGCTGAGATGCTGCTAACGAATAGCCAGCTGACTGTCGAAGTGGATCCGACAGCTGCCATTGCATCTGTTCCGAGGTTTCCCACCATTGCAGTGTCTATATACTGGATAGCGGTGCTAAGGATATTCTCCAGCATCGTAGGCCACGCCAGAGTGAATATTATCGGCAAAAAAGAAAAATCAAAATACTTCTCTTTTGTAAGTGAACTCATTATTGCTCCCTGCTAACTGAGTCTGGCTCAGCTGTTTCTCATTTTTATATTCATCTGCAGTTTCTTCGCTGTGTCAGCAGCCTCTTCTGCGTTTCCGTTCTCGACCTTCTCCTTAAGGGCATAGATAAGATCGATTATCGCCGGTTCATACGCTGCTCCCCGCTCCGATGCGTTCAGAGGACTGGCGTGAAGCAGATCATAGGCTCTCTGTATCTCTTTGTCTGCATTCTGATCATCGAGCTGTCCTATCAGTACTTTTACTTCGGCAGCCATGTCTCTCAGTATCATTGCCTTGCCGTCTCTCGCCGCTACTGTCGCAGCTGTATGCTCGTCAGCTGCAAGCGAGCCAATGAGGACTGCGAAGAACAGACCGATTATGACTATCTGTATCAGAAGAGACACAGTCACCGTGACAGGTCTGGTCAATATTATGATCAGTCCTACTATGACTTCCGCGCCAAAACAGATAAACGCGAATGTCAATGCGGGAAGTCCGAAAAGAGGCCTTCCTGCTGCACGGGTGAACTTCGGAGTCACGAACAGCAGGAGCCATGCCGCATGCATGAAGCCGTATGCTGTCCAGACGGAAGCCGGATGGCTCCAGCCTCCGAGCATGAAGAAAGTCAGGTTAAACAGCGCTACTATGATCAGGAAAAGCAGCGTTCTGAATCCTTTTGTCCTGTTCATTATGTCCTCACATCCTGCTGAGTATCTCAGCTATTTTCTGGTCATATTGCTCCTGGGTGATAAATCCCTTATCCAGCATCCCTTTCAGTTTTGCCATAGCTGCCATATCCGGATCTCCTTCCAGAGAAGAAGCAGGAACAGGCTCTGTTGACGGTCCTGCAGCCGATGGTACCGAATCCGCCGGAGTGAATCTCGTATCTATTTTATCTTTGGTGAAATTTATCGGGACCGTATCAGTGTTTGTTCCATGAAGCGATGAGAACATCTGGTTGGCAAGGTCTGCGAAAGCGCCGCTTGCAGCCATTCCCATGCCTATGCCGGCCCCGGTAGCTGCAGTCCCGCCTGCCCCGGGATTCGCGGCTAGTATTTTCAGGATGTCTGCTGCAGTAAGCTGTGCCCAGTGCTCTCCGAGGATACTCGCTTTGTTGAGCTCAGCCTGAGCCTCATCCATCTCATCGTATTTCGTTGTGTCTATATTGAGGCCGGAGATCACGAATGACTCACATCTCAGGCCGTATTCCATGAACATTTCGTTTATCTGAGGTTTCAGATAATTTGCAAGGTCCCCCATCACAGCTTCTATTCCTATCAGTTCGGAAGGCCACTGGTTGTTGAAGAAGTTTGAAAGGGTGGAGATTATCTTGCCCTGCAGTTCCTCTCCGAAATAATCGAATATCTCATTCTGAGTCTGATAAGGGACATTGTTTCCCACAAGTTTTTCAAGGAACACTCCAGGCTCATCAACAGCGATCTTGAAGGCACCTCTGGCACCGATGTCAGTCCTGATCTTCCAGACCTTATCCCGGACGTTTATCCGCTGTGCCGTTCCCCAGAGCAGTTCACGACTGACTGCCAGCCGGACGAAATACACCACGCTGTTGAACGTGCTGACCCCGCCTGAGAAGAGATTCCTGAGTCTGCTGATGAACGGATAGTTCTCAGTGGTAAGCGGATATGTGCCGGGCTCCTTGAATATCTGGACTATCTGTCCCCGGTCAAGGAATATCGCAGCTTCTCCGGGCAATACGGTGAGAGTCGAATTAGTGTTGAAGTCCTCCTCCGGCTGTCTCCATATGAGGAGATCTCCGGGGCCGGAGTTCTTAATGACATCAGTCCAGTGCTTCTTTCCTCCCTCGTATGCGGATTCATTCTTGTTCTTCCAAAATAAAGGCATGTCAGTCCCTCCGTATATCGTCTTTCATAATTATCCTTATCTTCTAAACCGGTCACCGTTCATCGTCTATGACAGCTGGGAAATCCAGTCCCTGATCCCTGGCAGCAAGGACACGGTGTCTTCCGTCGCCGATGAATCTGTAACCGCCTGTTTCTCCGCGGTTCAGACGGATCATATGCTCCTGATTATAATACTGATTCGCGGTCGCTCCTACAACAGGATCCCGTCTCAGAGAATCGAGAGATTCTCCTGCATCGAGCCTCTGCTGGACTTCGGGAAGATGGCTCGCCAGTTCATGATAATCTTCGTAGGTGTTCCCGTGATGGTTCCAGAAATTCGGATCATCGAGCCCCATTGCTTCCGACATGTCGAGATCATCTGAACTTCTGATCATCTCCGCGTTTTCAGGCAGCTCGTATCTCTGCAGACTGCTGTCGGCAGTGTCTCCGGTCATCTGCAGAACGTCGTTTTCAGTTATCTGATCCTGCACAGACGACACTGTCCCGTCCATCCCGGCTTTTCTGGCAAGCTCCTCTCTCTGAGACTGCAGTTCCGAGTATTCGTTCGCATAATTGTCCAGGAAGTTGCGTTCTCTCTGGGCGTTCTGTTCCAGCATATCATACTGCTGTTCAGGGGACAGAGAAGTATCGCTCATTATGCGGTCATGTTCCGCTCTGATGTCATTGTAGGCTTCTCTCTGGACCCCGTCCCAGTTCGTGATGCCTTCGTCCAGGTCGTAAAGCTGCTGTTCATAATCCGGATGGGACATGACAGTATCTCCCTGCCCCATCTTAAGGACCTTGACAGGCCCGCCTTCTTCCTCAGTCTGCAGATCAGCCTGATCGAACGTATCGTTCTGGCTCTCCTGCGATGCAACGACTTCATTTCTCAGTTCATTCAGCTGATCTATCTTCTCCTGAGTGGAAAGGTCACTGTTCATGATCTGGTCCATTCGGGCTTCAAGATCATTTTCCGGCGCAGGCACTGTATCCTGTGTTTCCGAACCTCTGAAAGGAGGCGCATTTTCTTCGAAATTCTCCCATTGCTCCGCATATGGGTTGTCCGCAGGAGGCATCTCACCCATCGTTTCCGGTTCATTCACAAGTTCTTTTTCCGGTCCGGTCTCATAATCCCCGTATGACCTGCCTGTATCCGGTTCTGCAGCATCAGGTCCTTCTTCTGTCTGCGGGGCGATATCAGTCACATCATCCTGCGGTTCGGCAGTGTCTGCAGCTGTATCCTGCATAGTATCCGGGTCCGGAACATCTTCATCATGCGGGATGTCCGCATAGATCTCCTGTCCTGCCCCGTCATCATCCTGAACGTCAAGATATCCGTCGTCTGCTTCCTGATCTTCGCCAAGGTCTTCCTGAACATCTGCATCAAGATCTTCCTCGCCTGGTCCATCGTCTTCAGACACGACATCGTCGGGAAGATCTTTCTGAATGAGATCATCCTCACTGAGATCCTCATCAGGTGTGAGATCATCAGTTTCTTCTTCCAATATGTCTTCAGGCATGTCATCAGGTTCTTCTGTCAGATCTTCCGATGAAAGATCCTCGTCTGCGAGATCCTCCTCTTCCGGGAGATCGGTGTCATCTGTCAGATCTTCAGGCGTATCTGACAGTTCGTCAGAAGAGAGATCGTCTTCTGAAAGATCTCCGAGATCATCTTCCGGAACGTCTCCGTCAGAAAGATCATCAGACTCTGAATCCAGAAGGTCTTCTCCTATCAGGTCATCTGAGCTTTCGTCCATGAAGTCGTCTGAGAAGTCTTCAGATCCCTCATCGGAAATGTCGTCTGAGAACAGGTCATCCGACCCGTCAGAGAGATCTTCGCCTGAGAGATCGTCAAAACCTTCCCCCATATCATCACCGGAAAGATCTCCGAGGTCTCCGGAAAGATCGTCTCCGGAAAGATCCAGAGAGTCTCCTCCCAGATCTCCTCCTATGTCTGATCCTGTGTCAAAACTTGCATCAGAACCGAGATCTCCTCCGAAATCTCCGCCGTCAACTTCTACCATCTATATTCTCCTTTCGTAAGGATCATCTTTTTATGGTTTCTTCAATAAGACTGTCGCTTATCTCCAGTCTCGTCTCGTATCTCACTCTTCTCAGCAGATGAAGCTTAACGCACCTGAGCAGCGCCTTTGAGTAGACTTCGTCATTGAGCTCAGCGACTGTCAGCTTCTCAAGCTTCGGGAACAGCTTTTTGACTGCGTCCTTGCACTTGGCCTTGTCTGCGCTGACCGGACCAACATGTCTGTTAAATATCCTTCTCGCAATATCCCTTGCAAGGATCCTGCGGGCGTAATCGCAACCTCCTGTACAATCAGGACAGGCTGCGCACTGAGGATAGGGTCTCGTCTGTTCTGCTCTGGTCTTCCAGTAGGTGCTCAGTTCTCTTATCCCGTCATCTGAAAGGGAGATACTGATATTGTTCTCAAGCCTGTAGTCCGGAGTCACCACTTCCTCCGGCTCGTCGAGTTTTCCGAAGAACAGGAATGCTTCGCCGGGCTTTAGCTTTGCCATGCGTTTTTCCTGAGTTTCCGACATGCCGGTGCTGTTGGCGATTATCTGTCTGTCCTCGTTCTCTACCAGTCGGAAGACAACTTTCATGTCGGTCAGAGCGACCACGTCTGTCGTGACTTTTCTCGGCGACTGATCAGCGATTATAAGCCCTACTCCGTAGGATCTGATCTCCGCCAGCATCCTCTTGACAAGGCCCTGTGCGACTGCACTGGGATTGGCGTCTCCGAGTCCGTGATTCGTTCCCGCATCCAGCAGTACATGTGCCTCTTCAAGAAGTATGACGTTCCGGAGTCCTCCTTCTCCGACATAATTCGCATTGACATATGCCAGGATCGACAGCAGCAGGAGCGAGATGATCAGCGCTTTCTCTTCGGAGTTTTCTATAGCCGCCAGTTCTATGACAGTAGGTCTGCTCAGCATATCCTCTACGGGTATCGTTCCGTAGTTGTCGAAAAGGTTAACCAGTCCCTTAAGCCTTACTTCGCCGGCACGGCCTACGTTGCGCGCGTCTCCGGTATAGCCTATGGCCTCGAACGTCTCCCTGAAGCATTTTACGAAATCGGATATATTGAATACTTTTCCCTTGTCATCGGAAGTATACGTGTCGAGCCAGCGGAAGTCAGAATAGCAGTTGTTAACTGTCTCTTCAAAGATCTTGTCCAAAGGAGAAGTCATCGAGACTCCAGCGGCAAAAGCAGTCTTCAGTGTGGATTTGTACGTCTCAAGCTTCACGTTTCTGGGAGGGATGAACGGGTTGAACATGAAGGGGGAAATAAGGTTCTTCCCCGGAGTGAATACCTGCAGATCCGGAATGCTCTGTACCAGTGCCCGGTATTCGTTCTTGGCAGGTTCTATGACCAGGAAGGGAATGCCGTGATCCTTCCACAGTCTGTCCAGAAGCCCCACAGAGAATGTAGTCTTTCCGGAGCCCGGTGTTCCGACTACGAGCATATGTTTTGCCAGATCTGACAGGGAGAATCCTATCGATGCATCATTTCCGGCGGAACGCAGCTTGCCTACCGTGATGTCGCCGCTGTTGATGATCCCCTCTCTGTATGTCCTGCTGTCTCTCTCCGACTCATTTACCGTGAAACCTGCGGATATCCTGCTGCTTCCGATAGGCAGACGGAAGAAAGCGGATGCTTCCTCTGCCGTTATGATATAAGGGAACCTCTGAAGAGCAGAAGAGAACACTTTGGAATTCCACAGTGCGAGGTTCCGGTCGGTGCCCATTATTATGCTGTTTGCGACCCAGGGCAGCGGGTAGAGATTTCTGTCCTTCCGGATATCAGACGGGTTCAGTTTAATTATCTTCAGATTAGCGTTCTGTCCGTCTCCGGACGCCAGTTCGGCAGAGACTCTGCTGGCTGTGTTGTCCAGTGAAGCTCCTCCTCCGTAGACGATCACATTGAACAAGAACAGAGGCGATGTCTTGCTGTCTGCATAATATCTGTAAGTCTCCGAGTGTCTCGTCGCCAGCGTGAAACTGATGCTGCCCAGACTCTGATCCGCCACTCCTTTGGAGAGCGTCTCAAGGTTCTGCGCTGTACGGTCAAGTTCTGCACTCTCTTCCATGGAATAGACTGACGGGATCAGCTGGAAAGACACTGCCGTTCCGGGACTGTCGGTGAGGACTGCAGCTATTCTGGAAAGGTCGCTTGCCGTCACAGGGATCCTGCTGAAGGTATAGCAGACAGGGAACAGCATGTTCTCCATGTTCTGCGCAGATTCTTCCTTAACGACCGCCCGTATGCCTTCATCGCCAACATCAGCCATGAAAGAAACGTGTTCTTCTGCCGGCAGCGGCAAAGTCTCATATTTAAGATATGCAGCATTCCCGGAGATCAGATCGGTCAGATATCCTGTCTGATCCTCTGCCTGTTCCCTTGATGCGGCGATAGTACGCACTATGATGTACATGCCGATCCTTGCCCTGAACGGCTGTTTCTCAACCGGAACCGCCTTCCACAGGATCTCAAGTGCGGCATCTTCCCTGTACCCGGAATTCTTGTATACGCTGAATACTTCCGACAGGGTATTTACGAATTCTTTTCTGTAACGGTCTATCGTTTCAGCCTCTGTAGTCTCCGCAGAGATGACCGAAATGTGCGGGATCGATGTTATCTCGGTGACTGACATCGAGACCCACTCCTTACTGACCATTGCGGCAGATGAGATGTATGATCTGTCCATTATTCCTCCTCCTTGACTCCGTCTGTTCCTCAGGCTCTGCAGCCTTTAAGGACCGCGTCCGGTGCTGTTTTTCTGTCCCTGTATCTGCTTCTGGAATTGACCGTGTTGTTGGACATCCTTATCTCCAGAAGATCGCCCATGAATCTGCAGCTGAAGCGGTGATCCGACAGGAACGAATCACTTCTCATGACGAATTCGAAAGTGTCAGGATCCCTCCATCCTCCCGAATACATCGTCTTTTTCTCATCATAGCCGAAATTGTGGTCTATATCTTCGATCTCCTCCGGCTTCTTGGGGGAGAGTATATATCCTTCCGAAACCGGGAACCTGTTCTCAAGACCGCAGATGACCTCTTTCTTTCCGTCATCCGACTCTGTGCGGATCAGGACCGAGTCGGTGCGGAACTGGAACTCAACAGCCTTCTGCCCCCAGGGATTCTCCTGAAGGACATACTTGGCTCCGTAGACCTGTTCCTTGTAGGAGTGCGGACTGGTCCTGTACGGTGCCAGGCTGAGCTCCGCGACCATCGTGTCGGTTCTGGCAGCATCCCAGGGGTCCCTTTCTATCGGATGGTTCCTGCAGTCGGCGAATATCGTGTCAAAAAACACATCCACGATAGCATCGCCGTCATTGGCGCAGCTCAGGATACCTACTGCCATGTCTTCGTCGGGAAGAATGATACCGAACTGTCCCTGTCCTCCGGAAAAGCGGAATCCTCCTCCTTTGTTCCTCCACATATGCAGTGCATATCCCGCGTAGCTTCCCTCTCTTTTCCCGCTTACGAAGTGGGATGAAGGGCCGTGGTGCTCTCCCGCGAGTACTGCGAGATCTTCTCTCAGGATCTGCTCCCCGTTCCATCTTCCTTTATTCAGATAGAACTGGGAGAATCTTGTGAGCCCGTCAGGCTTGAACTGCATGGTGGAAGAGAAGAACAGCCCTTCCGGCTTCGTGAAGTTGTTGGTGTATTCGATGCCTATCTTCCTGAACAGTCTCTCTTCCAGATATTCTCCGGTCGTCTGTCCTGTAAGATTGGCAATTATCTCGTTCATTACATACTGAGCGCCCATGTCGTACAGGAAGTATGTTCCGGGCTCATAGACAGGCTTTACCTCAAAGAAGGTCCTGATCCAGCAGTCCCTCTTCCACATCTCGAACATGGTGTCCCTGTCATGTCCTGTGGTCATAGTCAGCAGATGATAGACCGTCAGTCTGTTCCAGCGCTCATCAAGATCCTCGGGGATCCATCTGGCGGGAAGCAGGGGAACGACCGGGGAGTCCAGCTCTATCAGACCCTCCTGTACAGCGAAGAGAATCGCTGTTGCAACGACACCTTTTGCCGCGGAATATATCCTGTGGAAACTGTCCCGTGTGTAAGGAGCCGCCACCGCATCCAGACAAAGTTTGCTGTGTCTCACGATCTGAATGCTGTCCACCTCAAGATCGCGTTCTCTCACAGTGTCAAAAAAATCTGCAATGGAAGCAGAAGTTATCCCCTGTTCTTCCGGTGTTGAAGTCTCAAACGCATCTTTTCTGTCCAGAAGGAAATAGTGTGTATCCATCTTCGCCTCTCAGTATATAATAAGCCGTTTTATACGTTACGTTATTTAAACAGAACTTTCAGTGAATTGTGGAAATAATAAGGAGCCAGCAGATCGGTGTGTCTGAACTCCGAGAGTGAGAAGAAGAAATTGTTCTTCTCGGGATCTGTACCATAGGAGAACACGTCCTCCTTCGGAACATATTTCATCTGTTCGGTCATCGGAGCAACATCGTTGGGGTGTCCGTTGCTGGCGTAGATAAAGAACGGCAGTTCCGGATGTTTCCTCATCGGCTCGGTTATGTAATCCGTGACCTGCTTAGGAGTTCTCTCCGCGTTCAGTGGAAGTCCTGCTGTAGTCATGCAGCTCATCGGCGCATAGTAGCGGAAATACTCGAAATCATTGTGGATGATGTACCAGGTGCATACCGCTCCTCTGGAGTAGCCGCTGAATCCTCTGTGGTCTCTGGATGCCTTCTTGTCCTCATCGGAAGCTGACTGGAGCCAGGTATTGTACTTGAGCTCCACCGCCGGGATGATGTCCTCAACGACCTCTTTGTAAAAGTTTGCCTTGATGCCTCCGGGGCCGTAGTTGCCGTCGCCGGCGGGGACGTCTCCGGTGGTCCTTCTCGTCTCAACGTCTTTCGTGACATCGAAGTAATATGTAGTGAAGACCATGATGCAGGGGTCGATCTCTCCCGAGTCGAATATCATGTCTATAGTCTTCTTGGCTTCTTCCGTTGTGAAGATGTCAGGATCGCAGGTGTTGCCGTGCTGATAGTACATCACGTTATATCTGCGGCTCTTGTCTTCCGGATCATAACACCAGGGGAGGTAGACATTGCAGTACTTTAGGTGCACTTTTCCGTCCTCATATACTTCAGTGGTATAATCCACTCTCTCAAAATGTCCTGTCCTCTCCGGCTCACCGGCAATTGACGGATCATACTCGAACACCGTCTCGAAATCTATTATCTCCCCTGCGGGATGTACTATAAGTCTTTTTTCCTCTGACATTTCTTTTCTCCTTTTTTCAAAAATGACTGCAGTTAGAGCTGCAGTCATTTCCTTTGATGTGAAGCTCAGTCTTCTTTATAGAAGATGAGCATGTTGAAGAATACCGTTACATCAGGTCTGCCCATGAGCGAATCGATGCATCCGACCTTTCTGGTGACCGGTATCTCATAGATAGAGTCCAGTTTCCATCCCCCGACAGCTTCTCTGTCGATGATAGCGGCATACGACCTCACACCCGTTTCAAAACTGTCATTCTTTCCGACTGTCAGTTCGACCGGTCCTGCTACAGTCTTGTACTGAACCTTGCCGGGTCCGGGAGTAGTCGTCGCTTCCGCGATCTGGGCGAGCGCCTCGGCAGGGATCTCTGCGGCTGCGCCTTTAGACGCTGCTGTCAGGGCATCCGTATCGACATCCACCTTGCCGGAAGCCGGGACCGGCCTGATAACATTGACTGTATCTGCCGCAGCAGCCGTGACAGGGGGAACGTCTGTTACAGACGGAGTGCTGACGGCACCAGTCACAGGACTGTCAGCAGCTGTTCCTGAACTTTTTCCGGGCAATGAAGCGGGCAGTTTTTCCGCTATACGGGAGACTATCGGCGCTATCACATCCTGAGCTCCGCCTATATAGTCGGAAGCTGTGCATATCGTGGCGAGATGCACCAGTGATGAGACGAGGCTCACTGCTATGACGATAGCCTCAAGGAGATAATAGATCCTTCCTCCTGCGACATAATACAGCTTTGCAACTGTTGCGGAGACAAGAAGGTTCAGCAGTATCTGTGCTCCGAGCAGTGCGAATCCGACTATCCCGAGATCTTTGGAGTTCTTGTCTCCTCTCGTGTAATCATACATGGCAAGTGATACACAGTAGATCACCGTCAGGATCCACTGCAGTGTATTCAGTTTGCTGTAGGCAAATATTCTCGTTCCGAACAGTGCCAGGAACGCGTTAAGTATGCCGGCCGCTCCTGCAGCAGCCATCCAGATGATAAAGCTTTTCTTGAAGAGGATGAGCAGATAGATTCCCAGCAGCAGACCGCAGATATTTCCAAGTGTAGAGAATATCCTCGCTATGCTGTATATGAGCCTGAACGGGCCGGCTGCTCCGAAGACTACTGCAAGAAGATACATGAGCAGACTCAGTGCTCCGCTTATTACGGAAGCTGCTGACAGATAAAGAGGTATGCGGTCATTTGCTCCAAGTATCCTCTGTCTAACATCAGAGATAATATTGGAAATATTCATCATTGACCTGCCTTACTGTCAGGATTCCTTGCGGAAGACGAGCATGTTGAAGTATACAGTGACCGGGGGACGCCCCATCAGGGAATCCATGCATCCTCCCTGTTTGGTAACGGGGATCTGCTGGATGCAGTCAAGTCTCCAGCCGCCGACAGTCTCTCTGTCTATGATAGCTGCGTACTGCTTTACGGCATCTTCATATGATTCGTTCTTGGTGATTGTAAGTCCTACAGGTCCTGCGACAGTTTTGTACTGTACCATTTTAGTATCCCTTCTTATTGATTGATTTATTCTTTCCGGCAGTGCCGGTCATTCCTTAGTCTGTCAGCTTCCTGACTTTGCTGTCCAGATATCTTCTTACGGTGCGTCCGATGAGAGAATCTGGACGTATATGCCTTGCAAGCGCAGGGCTTATTGCATAGTAGATCCTGATGAACAGCCTTCCCCATGCCTTGTTTGCAAGATAGTCATCACGGTATCTCCTGAGAGTCATGACTTCAGGACAGCTGTAGCTGCCGTACACCGCGGTAGCGATATAGCAGCCGCTCTTTCCTCCGGAAGGCCTGTCGAACTCTCCGTTGCTTGCTCTCTGGATAAAATCCACATCTTCGCTTATGGCCTGCCTGTAGCTCTCCGCCTGTGCCGGCGGCGCAAACTGTATGGCCCTGTTTGCGTATTTGTTGATGGCCTCCTGCATGAGGGACGCCTTTGTTAGAGGGCCTGAGTTGCCGTATTTGTCCTGATATCCATAATATCTGTTGAAGGCATCATTGCATACGAACAGACCCCACCATGCCTCGTGGCAGTTGGGCTTGATCTTGAGCACTTCTTTATATGTAGTCTCTGCTCTCTCCAGATTACCATCATCGATGAGCATCTCAGCATTCATCAGAAGGCTCTTGACCGTAGGAAGTCCGTCTATCGTGATGACATCGATGACTTTGTGTTTCGTATGGCAGAACTTACATTCACAGAATCCGTTGAGATCTGTGTCGTCGACTTCAAGTGCTCCTCCGCAATTGGAGCATACCGCAGGCTGTATTGCCATATGACTTTTCCTCCTCTGCCTGACCTTTACTGTCAGGGATAATCGATTCCTCCGTTGCTGGGATACCTGCACCTCATCAGCCGTCTGATGCCTTTCCACACGCCCTTGACTGCCCCGTATTTCTGTACTGCAAGAAGCATGTATTCGGAGCATGACGGTTCAAAAAGGCAGGCTTGTCTGAGTTTAAGAGGTGCATATTTCTGATAAAGAAGAACCGCGCCGATCACGGCTCTCTTGAAACATAGCACAGCGGTAAGGACCAGAGAACATATACCTATGAGAGCCCTGTGTCCTGCGGTCTGCGGGAAGTATCCGGCTGCGACCGTGACAGCAGCTGCCGGAAGAAGTCTCAAAATCATAGACACCAGCATCTTTCCGGTGCTGATGTCAGGTCTTACTACTTTTCTCTCCGTATCTGATGTCCCTCCGGCAAGCATCAGAGCTTTTCTGATGCTCTCTTCCCTGGAGCTGCTTATCGTCAGATCGGAACGGTCTTCTTCTTTGTGAGCGTCTGTATTGTCCATAAATCAAAAAAGGCGCTGCATTCTGTTGCAAAACACAAAGGCTGCAGTGAGTCCTATACGATGTTTTGAGTCGGCGCTTTTACATAAGAATCATATCAAATTATGCCTTTGTTCTCAACGGAAATAAGCGTTTCTGATTCAAGTTATTTTGTTCTATCTTCTCTGTTGAAAGATCAGCCTACACCGTCGCCGCATCTGCACCTTATGACAGATATACAAAACGCCTTACATTATGAGATACTAAAGAAAAAAGGAGTTTTTATCATGAAGAAGATACTTATCACCATGACCGTCGACGACAGCTTCCGTGAGAAGATGCTGGCAGTCGCGGATCCGAATGAATACGAACTTATCTTCAAGGGAAATGCCGCGAAAGGCGAAGCAGATATCGACGCTGATGATGTAAAGGACGTGAGTGCCGTTCTCGGACACCTTCCGCCCCGGCTCATGCAGTGCGCTGAGAAGCTTGAGTGGCTTCAGACACAGTCCGCCGGTGTAGACCGCTACCTTTCACCTCCGATACTCCCTGAGAGAGTTACTCTTACAAACGCCGTCGGCGGATACGGAGTGGCCGTCTCCGAACACATGACCGCCCTTACTTTATCTGTCATGAAGAACCTTCCCATTTATTCCCGAAGCCAGGGCTCCAGGACATGGCTGAGAGGCTCGAGGAACGCCCGTCAGATCGAAGGCTCCACCGTACTGGTCCTCGGAATGGGCAATATCGGCAGCAACTACGCCAGACAGATGAAAGGTCTCGGATGCCATGTCATCGGAGTGCGCAGAAACACCGACAAACCGATGCCCGAATACTTCGAAGAGCAGTACTCCCTGGATCAGCTGGACAGCGTCCTTCCCCGCGCTGATGTAGTGGCGATGATCGTGCCCGGCGGCGATCCTACACGCGGCATGATCGACGCCCGCAGGATCGCTCTCATGAAGGACGGTGCAGTCATCGTCAACGCCGGAAGAGGCGTGTCCATTGATACCGCGGCGCTGGTCGATGCTCTTAAGAGCGGAAAGCTCTCTGGTGCCGGACTGGATGTCACCGATCCGGAACCTCTCAATGAGGAAAACGAACTGTGGAATCTCGACAATGTCATCATCACCCCTCATGTAGCCGGAATGCTGGAAGGCAACCGCGACAGGGTCTCCTCAGTACTGCTGGAGAACCTCAGACGCTACTGCAGCGGAGAACCTCTGATGAACGTAGTGGATAAGGTACTCGGTTACTGAACAATACAGTTGATATAAGAAACTCCTTCCGTAAAAGGGCAATGCCGTACCCCTCCGGAAGGAGTTTCTTTTTTAGGATATCAAAGGGTCATGTTCCCTTCTGTGTCCTCTGTCCCGCCGCGCTGTGACAATTGCCATGCATAGGGCAGCTTCCACAGTTGCAGCCGCAGGAGGATTTTCCGTTACGCCTGTCTTTGATCAAGGAGCTTATAATCGCGGCCACTATCGCTGCGAGTATCAGCAGAACTATCATCGTGGACATTTGGGAAATCAGCCAATCGATCATTACATCACCCTCTGTCTGAAAGTCTTCGTCAATCGGCCCTCACTGTAGCTTCACTGTATTTCTTGAAGAACAGCATGTAGATCATGCAGACCAGGATAGCAGCTGCTGCTACGACACCGATGACATTTGCGTTTCCGGCAAACAGATTGCCGAACTGATTGATCATCAGCGCAATCGCATATGCGAAACCGCA
This sequence comes from Oscillospiraceae bacterium, assembly GCA_017405465.1. Lineage (GTDB taxonomy): Bacteria > Bacillota > Clostridia > Oscillospirales > Ruminococcaceae > RUG11783. The sequence continues at coordinate 15,839 of JAFRAJ010000003.1, read as the reverse complement.
CTGATAAAGGACCGCGAACCAGGTCCATTTTGCGTTGTTCATCTCTCTCTTGATCGCGCCGATAGCCGCAAAGCAGGGTGCGCAGAGCAGGTTGAATACCAGGAATGAGAACGCGCTGATCTTTGTGAAGCTGGAGGCCAGTGTCGCGTAGACGCTGGATTCTCCGCCGCCGTACAGGATTCCCATCGTTCCGACGATGTTCTCCTTGGCAACAAGTCCTGTGAAGGATGCCACTGTAGCCTGCCAGTTGCCCCAGCCGAGAGGTGCGAAGATCCAGGCGATGGCGTTTCCTATGGAGGCGAGGATTGAGTAGTCAAGTTCATCCTCCCCCAGCATACGGAACGTACCGTCAACAGAACCGAAGTATGTGGTGAACCATACGAAGATGGTGGAGAGCAGGATCACTGTGCCGGCCTTCTTTATGAATGACCATCCTCTCTCCCACATGGAGCGCAGGACGTCAGATACTCTGGGCATGTGATATGCGGGCAGCTCCATTACGAAAGGAGCAGGTTCTCCGGAGAATATCTTCGTCTTCTTGAGCATGATTCCGGAGATGATGATCGCCGCCATACCGATGAAGTATGCGCTGACGGAGACCCATGCGGAACCGCCAAACAGTGCACCTGAGATCATCGCGATAAAGGGAAGCTTTGCGCCGCAGGGGATGAATGTGGTGGTCATGATGGTCATCCTGCGGTCACGCTCGTTCTCTATCGTTCTGGAAGCCATGATTCCGGGAACGCCGCACCCTGTGCCTACCAGCATCGGAATGAAGGACTTTCCGGAAAGGCCGAACTTGCGGAATATCCTGTCGAGGACGAAGGCGATACGTGCCATGTATCCGCAGGATTCAAGGAACGCCAGCAGCAGGAACAGTACGAGCATCTGGGGAACGAATCCCAGAACAGCGCCGACACCTGCCACGATACCGTCAAGGATCAGTCCTTTGAGCCAGTCCGCGACACCTGCTTTGTCAAGAGCGCTCTCGACAAGACCGGGTATTCCGGGGACCCATACGCCGTATGCCGCGGGATCCGGTTCTTCTGCGTTGTACTTCTCGAAAACTTCAAGGGCATCCTGAAGATCCTGATATGTATAAGTGACATCCTCTGTTGCGAGGGTCTCCTCATCTTCGAGGGTGTAGTCGGCTGTGGAGCCGGGCTGTACCTCGGCCGCAGCTGTCTTGACTTCCTGGAGGGTGTATTCCTCATCCAGTCCGACGAAAGCGTCGATAACGTTGTATGCGTCGCCGTACTCTTCTGCCACTTCTTCATATGCTGCTGAGCCTATACCGAAGAGGTGCCAGCCGTCGCCGAACAGTCCGTCATTTGCCCAGTCTGTCAGTCTTGTTCCGATGGCGTTCGGAGCCATGGAGAGATAATAGACAAGGAACATTATCAGTGCGAAGATCGGAAGTCCGAGCCAGCGGTTCGTGACGACTTTGTCTATTCTGTCGGAGACTGTCATCTTGCTGTTGCTTCCTTTTTTGAGACAGGCCTTTATGACTTTTCCGATATAGACGTAGCGCTCATTGGTGATGATGCTCTCTGCGTCGTCGTCAAGTTCTTTCTCCGCTGCCTGTATGTCTTTCTCGATGTGAGTCATGGTCTCTGCGGGGATCTTGAGCTCTTCAAGGACTTTGGAGTCTCTCTCGAAGATCTTTACCGCATACCATCTCTGTCTCTCTTCCGGCATGTTGTGAAGGACAGCTTCCTCGATATGTGCAAGAGCATGCTCAACGACTCCTGAGAATGAATGCTGAGGAATCGTCTTTCCGCTCTTTGCCGCCTTTACGGCTGCTTCAGCAGCTTCCTGGACGCCTTCTCCTTTCAGTGCTGATATCTCTACGAATTGGCATCCCATCTGCCTGGAGAGTTCTTTGACATCGATCTTGTCATTGTTCTTTCTCACGACGTCCATCATGTTGATGGCGGCGACTACCGGAATACCGAGTTCGGTGAGCTGAGTAGTGAGGTACAGGTTCCTCTCAAGGTTCGTGCCGTCAACTATATTGAGGATAGCGTCAGGCTTCTCCTCTATGAGGTAATTCCTTGCTACTACTTCTTCCAGTGTATAAGGAGAAAGGGAATAGATACCGGGAAGGTCGGTGATGATGACATCATCGTGCTTCTTGAGTTTTCCTTCTTTCTTCTCCACCGTGACTCCCGGCCAGTTTCCTACGAACTGGTTGGATCCGGTGAGCGCGTTGAACAGCGTGGTCTTTCCGCTGTTCGGGTTGCCCGCCAGGGCTATTCTGATACTCATTTCTTTTCCTCTCTTCCGTCCCTGCCGTCTCAGATATCCGGCCGGGACCGATCATTCCTTTCCTTCTTTTTTATTCGACCTCGATCATCTCTGCATCGCCTTTTCGGATGCTCAGTTCATATCCGCGCACGTTTACCTCGATCGGATCTCCGAGAGGTGCGACTTTGCGGACATAGATCTCAGTTCCCCTGGTGATGCCCATATCCATGATCCTGCGTTTGACAGCGCCTTCTCCGTGAAGCTTAACTGTCCTGACTGTCTCTCCGATCTCTACGTCTCTGAGTGTTTTCATCTTTTCTCCTCTTGTTCAGATCATTATTTTCTGAGCCATTTCACGGCTTATCGCTATCCTGGTGTCCTTGACATCCACGATGAGGTTGCCACCCATCTCGGCTACGACACGCACGATCCCTCCTGTCACGAAGCCCATATCCTCAAGATGCTTCTTCATCTCGGGGTTGCCTCCGACACGGAGTATCACGTTGTCCTCACCTGCGGTAGCATATCCAAGCGGCATCATTCGAGACCTCCTTCTGCCAGCACGTGTTACCCAATGCTAACTACGACGATTATAGTTAGCTATCGCTAACTTGTCAACACTTTTAAAGATATTGATGCAATATTGTTTTATTATTTTGCTTTCTGACGCACATTCTGATAAAAGCAGAACTCGAACCGGTTCTGTTATGCTCATATATGTTGTCTGCAGGTAACTTGACATGTTCATTTTAGTGCTATAGCATGGTATTAAAAGAGAGGTTTAGATCATCATGAAAGAATCCGGAGAGATGTACCTCGAGACCATTCTGGTCCTGGGTCAGGAGAACAATATAGTCAGAGCTACGGACATCGCGACACGGATGGGATACTCCAAAGCCTCTGTGAGCCGCGCTGTCGGAAAACTCAGTTCCGGCGGCTATATAGTCGTTGGAGGCAACGGATATATCGCTCTTACTGAGAAGGGAAGAGCCATCGCTGAAAAGATCTATGAGCGCCACCGCATCCTGACGACCGTTCTCACGCAGCTCGGCGTATCAGAAGAATGTGCTGTTGACGATGCATGCAGGATCGAACATGTGATCAGTGACGAAGCATTCGCCGCCATCAAAGAGCATCTGCTCACATTCGGTAAATGATCTGCTTTGAGGATCCTTTTCCCATCATAAAAACGCCGTGAAAGGCTCCGTTCTCATTCACTTGAAGCGGTACCTTCACGGCATTAAAATGTATACATTATTTATATATACAGTTCCTTGTTTTTCGGAGGCCTGATGCGAGTACTGGTTATAGACGGACAGGGCGGAAACATGGGCAGACAGCTCATAAAGTCCATCGCGGAGCGTTTCCCCGAAGCGCGCATCCACGCAGTGGGGACCAACAGCGCCGCTACCGCCAATATGCTTAAGAACAGCGGGATCACCGCAGCCACGGGCGAGAATGCCGTCGTTGTCGGCTGCCGTCACACAGATATAATAGTCGGACCTATCGGCATCGTTCTTGCTGACGCTCTCATGGGAGAAGTCACTCCCGCCATGGCATGCGCCGTCGGACAGAGCAATGCGTTCCGCGTGCTCATACCGATGAACAGATGCGAGACCTTTGTCGCAGGTGTGAGCGATATGTCCACGACGGATCTGATCGCTGATGCCCTTAACAAGATCGAGGCAGCCGCTTACGCGCTGTCACAGGGAACAGGGGAAGGAGCTTTCACCAGATGAAGAGACTCGTCTCTCTTTTCCTTCTGATCGTTCTGTGCTTCTGCATGTGTTCATGCGATGTCGTGAAGCCGGTATCTGAGATCGATCCGAACGAACCCAGTCCTCCTTCCGGAAACACCGATGATCTCGAACCGGTCTCAGACCCTTCCGATCCGAAATGGAGCTGGGGCTACAGTGATACAGTTCTCGGAGATCTTTGGTATGAAAGCGGAAAGACAGAAGCGTCCTTCTTCTCAGTTCATCCTGACGAGGAGGGTCTGCTGGTGCTCTCATTCTTTGACGCAGGTTCACAGGCTTCTCCGGGATCAGCTTCATCAGAAAGTCACTTCACTCTGACCGAGAAGCATCTTGTCAATGAGCCCGGAGCCGGAAAGGAATTTGACCTCATCTTTCTCGATCCCCTCACGGCATTTGACTCCGTTTCCGGCAGCTATTTCCTGAGGGGCGACTATGTCTCTCTTTTCAGCTCTCTTACAAAGGGAGGTTTCCGAAGCACTCTGTATCCTCAGGAATACATCATCCTGCGAAGCGACGGAACTGCGGAGGACAATTACGAAGGCACGGCATATCCCGGTTCATGGTATGTTGAGAACGCAAGAAGGCTCATGTATCATGACGATGAGAACGGCACTGATTACGTGTTCTTCTATTCCTTCGATAATGAAGGAATACTGAACGGACTGATCAGCAGCGCAGGGGACACCTGGGAGCCTTTTGCTCCCTGATAACATAACAGGCTTTTAAGGATCTCCAGGAAGGAGATCCTTATTTCGTGACACAAAAAAGGACCGGGATCCGGTCCTTTTTATCATATAATCTTAAGATAAGATCATTCTTCTTCCACGACTTCTGCGTCAGGTGCATTCCTTCCGATGGAAGCGATGCCGTTCTTGCAGTTGGCTTTGGTCGTATAGCCTTCGCCTACAGCAATGATCTCACCGTTTGCAGCTTTGAGGCGGAAACGGAACTCGCCGGCTTTGTCCTGATAGAGCTCATACTTCGGATTCTTGAGTTCTTCACCGGCTGTCTGGTCCTCAACAGGAGCCAGGGCGTTCTTTCTTACGCTCTCGATGCCGTTCTTGCAGGCGCTGAGGCTGGAATAGCTCTCACTGGTCGCGATGACTTCTCCGTTGCCGGCCTTCAGATTGAAGCGGAACGTATCGTTCTTGCCCTTTAATACTACGAATTTTCCCATGGTTACACCCTTTCTGTTCAATAGTGAGGTTGATCATCCTTTATGTTCAGTATCGATATTACTTATTCTCTTCTTCGTCTGTAGGAACGGACCTGTTGGGATTTACGTTGAGCAGTCCGCTGAGCAGGTTGAGAGGATTGATGCCGCTCGACTGCTGGGGCTTGGCCTGCTGTGCGGGTTTAGCTCCGAGAAGGCTGCTGAGAATGCTGGTCAGTCCGGATGCATTGTTGCCGCCGAGGAGGCTGCTCATGAGAGCGGTCGCTGCAGCCGTTGTGAAAGCATTGCTGCTGTTGCTGCTATTGCTGGAGTTGTTGCCCTGCAGGGATTTCCCGAGAAGGCTCAGAAGCAGAGGAGCGATCGCCGCAAGGATCAGATTCGTGTTCTTCTTTGATACACCGGTCTGCTGAGCGATCTGGTTCGTCGTGGTCTCCTGATTCGCACCGAGCAGGTGTGAAAGGATCGCATTTCCGTCCTTGATGTTGGCGTTGCTCAGGAATCCGAGTAGGTTGCTGGTGTCGTCCTTTGCATGTGTCTGAAGAGCATTGGCAAAGCTGTTCTGTGTGCTGGCCTGTGTTGCCTGTGTGTTAGCCCCGTTGAGAAGTGCGGGAAGTGCAGCAGCAAGAACGTTCAGAACGTCACCGGTGGAAGCGCCGGTCGCTCTGGAGACGCCTTCCAGGCTGTCATCAGCAAACAGGGTATCGGTAAGTGTCTTGATTTCCATATTGTTTCTCCGTTTTATACCAAATTTTGGGCTTATTGCCTAAATTATCAACCTAAACGACAATCATGTCAAGCAGAGCGAACTTGCCCGCTGATATGATAGTGATATAATGAGGTATACGGACTCAATCTGTGTTCAAAGAGGTAAATAGAAATGGCCGAAAAGAAAGAAAAGAAGATAGTCTCTGCCGACAGCGGCGAGAAGATCTCAAACAAAGAAGCCGCCAGAAAATCTGCTGAAAAGGGCACAAGAGTTACTCAGGAAGCCGCCCCGGTAGGAAACTCCACAGGCCTTAGGATAGGTGCAGTCCTCTGCTGGCTCGGAGCATTTGCTCTCGAGATCGTGGCAGTCCTGATCCTTAACGGCAATATCTCCTGGACGTTCCTCCCGCTGCTCTATCAGCTCATCATCGCTCTGGTCCTGGATCTGGCCCTCGTGATCGTAGGTGCCCAGCTCTGGAAGAAGGCCAACAAGATCAGCCCTGCTTCCGAAAAGAACCCCGTAAAGTTCTGGCTCTGGAACAACATGGGCGTGATCGCCTGCGTTATCGCATTCGTTCCCTTCATCATACTGCTTCTGAATAACAAGGAAGTTGACAAAAAGACCAAGACCATCGCGACCGTCGTCGCCATCATCGCCCTTCTCATCGGCGGTGTCGCCAGCTATGACTGGAATCCGGTATCCATTGAACAGAAGGACGCTGCCATGCAGACGATCTCCGGAAACGTTTACTGGGCTCCCTTCGGAAAGGTGTATCACACCAGCGAAGACTGCCAGGCGCTCAACCAGTCAGAGACTCTGACATACGGAACTGTAGAGCAGGCCATCGCAGCCGGCAGGACCAGGCTCTGCGCTTTCTGCGCAAAACGCGACAACATCTCCGGTGTCGTTACTGACAAGCCTGTTGAGGAGATCGTCGAAGAGATCGTAGACGTTGACGACGCGGCATAAAAAGCCCATCAACCTCAGATTATTCGCTTACAATAATCCTTCGAAATATTGGAATGGAATCAGCCGTAAATTCGTTCGTAGTAAATTACGAACGAGTTTACGGCTGATTCTGAATATAGGCAGGCTACCTTTCGGGCTTTCTGAAACAAAACTCCATAAAAGAAATGTATCGATTCTACGAAATCCGACTCTGGGAAATATATTCTTACGTCTTCACTTTCTTGAAATACTGGGTACTGGAATCGTCAGAATAAGAGAAGTTATAAAGGCAGTAATAAAAACCTTCATTTGAGGTATTTGAAAAGTCTATCAGCGTTATTCTGGCGGTCATGAGTAACATAAGCCTTACAAAAGAAAAGGATATTTTTGTATTGGTACTGAGTAAGACCTTACCAAAGTCAATAAGCGAGATCTTAGGTTCTATCCTCTTTAGCAAATCAAAGACAACAATGCCGATAAAGCATTTAGGTGAAAAATTAGGATTTTACTGTCTATTTGACAGAACCGCACTGCATCACAAGTCCTTTAGCTATTTTCCTTTTTGCATGTTTCATCCGTTGCCGAAGTGGAAAATGAATCCGCCAACAGGCACCGTCTGTTGGTCAGTGATACCGATGTCTCCGAGATCCTCGGAATTTGTGACCACCACCGCGACCGTGCAGGGATGTCCCGCCGCTTCGACCGCTTTCCTGTCGAAAGTGAGCAGCAGATCCCCTTTTCTGACCTTCTGTCCCGTGGACACCTTCATAGAGAATCCTTTACCTCCCATTTCGACGGTATCCACGCCGACATGTATAAGTATATCCATGCCGCCGCTCTCCAATCCAACTGCGTGACCGGTGGAAGGCGCGGTGCTTATCTCTCCGTCTGCCGGAGCATATATCCTGCCCTCGGATGGATCTATCCCGATGCCCTGTCCCAAGATCCCCTGCGAAAATACTGGATCGGGAAACTCGGACAGAGGAAGTACATCCCCCGATACCGGGGCGTAAACATGCATCGGCTCACATACCGGATCAACATCTGCTCTTCTGTTGATGTTCAGAAATCTATCGAACAGTCCCATATCAATCACTCCTTACATTGCCTTAAGCTCATCCGCCATGCACAGGCAAATCTCTTCAGCCTGCACCGTTGTGCCGAGCATATCCAGTATCCCGTGATCGCAGCCGCAGTATTTTACGAGGCGCACATTCACACCGAGTTTTTTAAGTTTTTCCGCGAACTGCTCTCCGCCTACTCTCAGATAGTCGAACTCAGCGTTGTTCACTACCGTTTCAGGGAATCTGGAAAGTACGTCGTCAGATGCAAGATAAGCCGAAATCATGGGATCGTAGCAGTCGGTATATTGCTGGCAGTACAGGTTCGGCCTTCCCTTGACCATGTTGTTCTTGATCCTGTCGACCCTGCTCATTGCTATTTCTCTCTGTTCCTCCAGAGACGGATACCTGTCATATGACCAGACGTAATCGTCTATGTCCTCGAGAGGCCTTCCGTCCGGTGCAGGATAGAGCAGATATACCTTCCTGATCATTCCTGTGCCTTCAAGAATATCCTTTTGAGCGCAGGCGCATGTGAGCACTCCGCCGGCTGAGTCTCCGGCTACCATAAGCCTGCTGCGGTCCACATGAAGCTCATCTGCATTCTCATATACATATTTCACTGCCGCGTAGCAGTCGTCGTGAGCTCCAGGATATGGAGTCTCAGGAGCTAGCCTGTATTCGGGATATACTATGGTCGCCCCGGATTGCTCAGCGACGTATGCCATCTGTTTGCCGAACAAATCTATGTTCCCGGCGGTGAATCCGCCGCCGTGCAGATATACCATGACAGGCGTCACGGCGTCACCTATATCGGCTCTGCGGTAGATAAAGAGATCGATGTAATGGCTTCCGTTCACGTGGATGAGTTTTTCATCGCACACGATCTCCGTCTCGGTGAGATCATAAGTGACCTTGTCAGGACGGTTGCGCTCGTTGGAGAGGCGGAATCCGCCCATTGCCCTGGCACTGAACATTTTCTTCTTGTTCGCAGCGATCTCATAGAGCCTAGGGTCCATTGCATGCTCCCTGCTGTCATCCGGAACAGGCTTGAACAGCACTTCCATGCCGTTTTCCTCAGCAGTGTACTGCATGTCGCGTATTGCCTGGACCAGAGCTCTGTCATATTTTCTCATCTTATCTGCCTTTCAACTGAGATGTTTCTTTTTTACAGTATGCCCCCTGCTCAGCAAGGGGCATATCATCGTATATAAAGTGGAATCTAAGAACGATCGGTTTATGCGTCCTCTTCATCTGTGTATCCTGAGTCATCCCACTTTGTGACCCAGACGCCGACGAAGGTGATGACCGCCATGATCACTACACCGATAAGAGCCTTGACGAAGTTTGCCGTATCCTGGTTCGGGCCCATATAGAGCAGGATGTTCGTCAGGGAATAACCGCCGAATCCGTAGCACTTGAGACCGACTATGCCGGCATAGATCGAGGTGATTAATGCGCTTGCGAAGAATACGCCATAGAGCACGGGCATCTTGTAGATGATACCATATGTGGTGGGCTCGGAGATGCCTCCAAACAGAGCTGAGACACTGGAGGTGAAGCCGTACTGTTTCAGTTTATTCTTCTTTGTCTTGAGAGCGACCCAAAGCGCTAAGAACCCGGGCGTGATGGTGCAGCAGAAGAACCAGATGTTGATCAGGTCGTCATATCCGACTTCCGCAAGCGACTGCAGCGCGATGGGTATTAGCGCCATATGGAATCCGGGCATGAACGTTCCGACCGTCGATGAGAAGATTATGATAGCGGGAACTGCCAGCCACGGCACAGTGTTGCGGATCCAGACGAGTCCTGCGTAGATGTAGTTCGTCAAAAGACCGCCGAGAGGAGCAAACAGAGGCAGCGTGATGAGAGACATGAGGAACAGAAGCAGGAAGGGCTTCAGGAAGTGACGCACACTGTTGGGCAGCACCTTCTTGAGCCAGTTGTCCAGTTTTGACATTACCCAGACAGCCAGGACCACCTGCAGAACCGATCCATTGTAGGTGCTCAGAAGCGTGGGAATCCCAAAGTAGGATGTGAATCCGGTTTCTGAGCCCGCGTTGACGAGAGATACCCAGTCAGGATGGATGAGCCATGCAGCAAGGACCATTGCGAGAACTGGTTCAGTCCCGAACTTCTGGGCAGATGTGTATGCCACATAAATGGGCATGAAGTAGAATACAGACTGTGCGAGAGCGTTTGCTATCACATAGGTTGAATTGGCAGGATCCATAACTCCGCAGAGCTGCAGGATAAGCAGCAAGCAGGTGATGAAGCCGGCGGCGATCAGGGCCGGGATGACCGGACTGAGCACGCTGGACATCATGAGGAGGAATCCCGCGAAACGCTCGAGGATGGTCTTGTGTTCACCGGGGCCGGCTTCCACCTCGCCTCCAAGTTTGACCTTTCCTTCCAGTTGCTTTGCGGTTGCGTTGTACAGATCCTCAACGATCTGTCCTACGATGACCTGTACCTGCCCGTTGCGGTTCTCTAGTCCGAGAACACCTTCCAGCTTTCCGAGCTTTTCGGCATCTACGGCTGACTCATCCTTTACGTTCAGGCGCAGACGTGTTGCGCAGTGGGTGATGTTGGTGAGGTTATCAGTACCGCCAACAAGCTCGATGATCTTGCTCGCCCACTCTTCGTAGTTGCGATTTGCCATGACCTTTACCCTTTCTTTTCCTAATTGAAACTGTTGTTTCATTACTTTTTATATAGATGCAGTTTTATTTCTGCATATCTACCACTTTCATGAGCGGAAGGAACCTTCCGATATCCTCCGTCGTGATGTCCGCAAGCTTTGATGCGGTGGCATTGCCTGCGGCTCCTCCGTATTTCAGTGCCTGCCTTACATCCATTCCTTTCTCTTTCGTTCCAAGGAACGCGGCAAGCATTGCGTCTCCTGCACCCACCTTATTCACAAGCACAGTATCCGGATGGGTCAGTCTCAGTCGTTCTCTGCCGTCGGCATACATCGCGCCGTCCCTGCCAAGTGAGAGGAGCACAGCGCTTATCCCGGAACCGACCAGCTCGTCCAGAGCCTCTGCCGCATTATCAACATCGAGATCGTCTCTGCCCAGTATCAGTCCAAGTTCATAAAGGTTGGGTTTTATGAGTTCTGGAGCGCATCTCATCAATGTCCCGGGGCTCAAGGTCTCCATGTCTATCACGAGCCCCGCTCCTCTGCCGTGTATCACATCCGACAATTCTGCGAGGAACGCTTCGTCAAGTCCCGGCATCATGCTTCCGCTTATGACTACTTTATCTTCCGCGCCTATCGCTGAGAACAGATCCAGGATCTGCTTCCTGTCCGCTTGCGTGACAGACGGGCCTGTACCGTTTATGCACAGCGCTTTATGGTCATACATCGCCTTGAGGTTGATGCGATTGTTTCCTTCTATCCACACCGGTACTATGCTGATATTCTCATCCTCTTTGAATTCGTCACGTATAAACGTTCCGGTGAATCCCCCAAGCAGCGCGACCGCCTTTGAAGATACTCCCAGTACACTCAGCGTCTTGGAGACATTGAGGCCCTTTCCGCCGGCTTTGAACAGTTCGCCGGTTCCACGGTTCACCTCATCCACCATAAGCTCATCCTTAAGTGTGATGAAGTAGTCTATCGCAGGATTCAGAGTCACTGTATAGATCATATCCGTCTCCTTTCGCTCTTTTTTCTGTCATCAATATACATAATTCCAACAACCACCACAATATAATATTGGTCATTTAACACAAACAATCATCATATTTTGTGCTATAATATTACATATCGCTCAAACGATCATTCTGAGTGATCATTTCTCCCCGGAGGACACTGATATGACGAAACAGTTCAGATGGAGACTCATAACCGAAACACTTACCGAAAAGCAGACAGCTACGGTTGACGAGCTCGTCAGCATTCTCAGGGTATCTCCTGCCACCATAAGGCGCGATCTTTCAGAAATGGAGGAGCTCAGGATGATCAGCCGCTTTCACGGTGGTGCCAGAATAAGCAGCATCCAGAGTGAAGAACCTCATATGATCATCAAGAGCGAGCTCAACCAGAAGGAGAAGACCTCCATCGCCATAAGGGCGGCAAAGCTCATATCAGATGACCAGATGGTCTTTCTGGATGCCGGCAGCACCACTTTCGGAATGATCAGATACATAACTGCAAAGAACATCACTGTCGTCACTCCTGGCATACCGCATCTTTCAGCTCTGTGTGAGCGCGATATACCCACCATTGCCCTCGGAGGTCCAGTCAGACCTGAGACGCAGGCGATCGCTGGCAGGCAGACTGCGAAGATGATAGAGAGCATGTATTTCGACGTGGCGTTCATGGGTGTCAACGGTATACATGAAAAGATAGGCTTCACCACCTCGAACGAGAGCGAAGCCATAACGAAGCAAGCCGCAATAGCAAGGAGCACCAACCCTTATGTTCTTGCAGACAGTTCAAAATTCAGTCATCTGAGTCCCTTTGCCTTTGGGAAACTGGAAGATGCCGTCATAGTCACGACCTCCGTACCTGATACGTTCATTGAGTCAGGCGCGAGATATCTCCTGACAGGCGGAAGAACCGGAAACAACTGAGAAAACGTATTCATGCTAAAACAGACAAACTTCTGCAATTCAACAAAAAGGTGATTCTGTTACGGACCACCTTTTATTGCAAAGGATGTAAGAATTCATCTAGCTAAACCGTTGCCTCCCATACGAATCATCGATGTCAACAACCCACGAATGAATTCACGGACCCTCAGGCTCTCACTATCTTACTGAAACAGAGGCTGTGACTTCACAGCCTCTAAAACGATACAGAAGGCGTCAACCCAAGAGGATTGGCGCCTTTCTTTATGGTATATCAGTTTTCTATTTCTTTACTGCTTCCAGTATCTCCCTGAGGAGCTGGACAGGCTCTTCTGCCTTTCTCTTTGCTTCCTCTTCCGCTGCTTCCTTTTCGGCTTTCTCAGCTTCTTCTTTCTCTTTGGCTGCCGCGAGTTCCTCAGCCTGGATCTTCTCACGGAACTTATTGATCGCCTTTACGAGAATGAATATCGCGAATGCCTGGAACAGGAAATTGATGATGTTCTCAATGAAAGTGCCGTACAGGATCGCTGTCTCTTCCATTCCCTCCGCTGCAGGAGCGAGGACGATCTTGAGATCGCTGAAATTGATCTTATGGGTCAGGAGACTCAGTACGGGGGATAGGATATCTCCCACCAGGGAATTTACAATAGCGCTGAAGGATGAACCGACGATAACACCGACGGCCATATCGATCACACTTCCCTTCGATATGAACTTCTTGAACTCATCGAAGAACCCTGCGGTCTTCTTGACTCCTTCTTCCAGTCCCTTTGCGACAGGATTTTTCTCATTGTCTGCCATTTTATTATTCTCCTCTCAAATTATCTCATCCGCTTAAGTGCTTCGATAAAGCGGTCTACGTTCTCCGGTCTGGTAGCCCAGCTCGTACAGGCTCTGGCTACGACTCCGCCCTCTACTGTGCAGTTGAGATCCAGTGCGAACTCCTTTGTGATCTCGTCATACTGCTCTCTGGTCAGCACGAAGAACTGCTGGTTGGTGGGCGAATCTATGTAGATCTTGAATCCCAGCTCGTTCAGCGCTTTCCTGATCCTGTCAGACTGTTCGATCGCATCCTTCGAGATCCTCATATAAAGGTCGTCCGTGAATAACGCTGCAAACTGAATGCCCAGCAGTCTTCCTTTTGCAAGCATTCCTCCGCCCTGCTTGATCATGTAGCGGAATGTGGGAAGAAGATCAGGATCCGGGATGACTACAGCCTCTCCGAAGAGAGCTCCTACTTTGGTTCCTCCGATGTAGAAGATATCACAAAGCTGCGCCAAATCCTTAAGGGTTATGTCGCACTCTGAGCAGGCAAGTCCGTAACCCAGTCTTGCGCCGTCGACGAAAAGCGGTATTCCATACTGTCTGCATACGCTGTGCAGATCTTCCAGTTCCTTCTTCGTATATATCGTTCCGTACTCGGTTGGATAGGAGATATAGCAGATGCCGGGCCTCACTGTATGCTCAAAAGCAGGAGAAGCAAAATGCTCTTCAAGACATGCCTTTACCTGTTCCGCACTGATCTTGCCGTCTTTTGACGGAAGCGCCAGCACTTTGTGTCCGGTATGCTCCACTGCTCCGGTCTCGTGAACGTTGATATGTCCCGTATCCGCAGAGATGGCACCTTCATAGGGTCTGAGCACCGCAGCAATGACGGTAGCATTAGTCTGAGTGCCGCCAACCAGGAAATGCACCGCTGCTTCAGGACAGCCGCAGGCTTCTCTGATGAGGTCCCTGGCTTTGGCGCACCATTCGTCAGTGCCGTAGCCGTCAGTCTGCTGGTAGTTGGTCTCTTCCAGAAGCTTGAGTATCTCCGGACGGGCTCCTTCTGTATAGTCTGAGTTGAATCTGATCATTCTATCTTCCCTCACAATGTTTCTAACGGAATTATACTCTTTAGCGCTTTAATGCACAACTTGAACATAGCTGTTGCCGATGATATCATGTGAAAAAACAAAAGCGGAGAGGACAGACACATGACGAAGACAACAGAACGTTTCCTCAGATACGTCAGGATCGATACACAGAGCGAAGGCGGCCATGATACGACTCCTTCCACCGAAAAGCAGTTCGACCTGGCAAGACTTCTTGTGGATGAACTTAAGGAGATCGGAGCTTCCGACGTTTATCTCGACGAGAAGCTTTGCTACGTTTACGCAAAAGTACCGGCCAATACCGACAAGAAGATCCCCAAGATCGGTTTCATCGCACACATGGATACCAGCAACGCTGTATCAGGTGCGAATGTCAGCCCGGTCATCACACCGGATTACGACGGCTCTCCGATAAAGATGGGAGACAGCGGTCTCTTCCTTGATCCTGCGGAGTATCCTGATCTTCTCAGATACAAAGGCCAGACTGTCATCTGCACAGACGGCACGACCCTTCTCGGAGGAGATGACAAGGCAGGAGTCGCGATCATAATGTCCCTCGCAGAATATCTTCTGACGCATCCTGAAGTTCCTCACGGTGTTATCTCTATCGGTTTCACTCCTGATGAGGAAGTCGGTATGGGCGTCTTCGGGTTCGATATAGAGAGATTCGGCGCTGAGTTTGCATATACCGTAGACGGAGGACCAGTCGGAGCCTGCGACTTTGAGAACTTCAACGCCGCAAGCGCTGTCGTGACGGTCACCGGACGGAGCATCCATCCCGGTTCAGCCAAGGATCTCATGAAGAATGCCGTCAACATCGCGGCTGACTTCCATTCCCTGCTTCCTGCATCTGAGAGACCGGAGCATACCGAGAAGTACGAGGGATTCTTCCATCTCGGCGGCATCAGGGGCGACGTGGAGAAGACCACGATGGTCTATATCATCAGAGATCACGACAAGAAGAAATTCGAAGCACGCAAAGATCTCATAGCCAAGGCAGGTGACTTCATCAACGCAAAATACGGAGAAGGCACCGTAACTGTTGAGGTCAGCGACTCATACTACAATATGAGAGAGATAATCCTCGAAAACTTCCATCTGGTCGAGAACGCGAGAAAAGCCTACACCAATCTCGGTATCCCGCTCCTTCCTCCTGATCCGGTCAGAGGCGGTACAGACGGAGCTACACTTTCATTCCGCGGTCTGCCGTGTCCGAACCTCTCCACAGGAGGACACAATATGCACGGCAGATACGAATTCATTGCGGCAGAATCCATGGATACCATGGTGGATGTATGCCGTGAGATAGTCAGGATCTACACAGACGAATCCTGATCTGTCAGAAACCGTTATAATCGGGTAGGGGCTGGTTACCCAGCCCCTCCCACACCACCGGACATGCCGTTCGGCATCCGGCGGTTCGGCTAGGAGAAGATGTGAGCACGTGCTTCACGTCTTTTCTTTTGTCCTGATGTTCGACTCTCTTAAGCAAAG
>JAFRAJ010000024.1 GCA_017405465.1 Oscillospiraceae bacterium | reverse complement strand
GAGTCACCGCCTCATGATAAGCCACGATCTCGTCGACCCATGTGTGTTCATGATTGGTTGGCGCTGGAGGCTCTTCACGCGGTTCTTCCGGCGCAGGCACTGCCGGAACCGGATTCTGTCCATGAACCGGCTCTGAAACCGGCTGTTTGTCCTCTTCGATTGCATCCTTGACAGCTGAAGATTCATCTTCCTCGATCTGTTCACTGACCGGAATAACAACGGGTGGTGTTTTAGTGTTTGTTGTCACATCAGCCGGTTGAATCTCTTCATGCACCGAGCTGCTGTCTGTATCGTTTACACCAGCCGGAGAAACAACAATATCCGGTTCAACCGGGACATTGTCTTCTTTCTCTTTCATTCCTGCAGTAAACAAGACAAGGAGAATAATTATCAGCAGACCTGTTAAAAGCTTTTTCTTCGTCATTCAAAACATCTCCTTTTACTGCATTGTTGAACTCATTTTCAAAAAACGCAAGTATGCGATTTGACCTGAGATATTTATCAGGAGAGATATTGAATCACTTGTGAGATTTATGTTTCAGCAGGTAATAACTGCTGGTAAAAAAGGGTTAGGTGTGGGAAGGGGAATTATCTGCTGCTCTCTTTTGCTCTCAGATGCCGCTGGTAATAAGCCAGGGCTTTGCAGACATAATCCTCCATGCTCTCAAAAGGCAGGGACTTCGGCAGATACTGCCGGATCTTCTCGCCGCTGAATACGAACTTCTCTTTCTGGGATGGTTTGATCTCCTGCATGACTGCCATAACAGCCTGGGGAGTAAGATTCCCGTCATCCTGAAGCTTCCTCATACGGATCGCCTGATCATGAGTCGGTGTACCTTGCGTGAACTCGATCTGTTCCACGACATCCTTCTGAGAATCCTTATCCAGGTATGATAGTTCCACTGCAGGTCGCATCTTGATTCGGCCTTCATCTACCATTTCGCGAAGTTCCGGGACAAGCTCTGTGAGGCGTATATATCTGTGAATCTGTCTAGCACTATCGCCTACTTCATTTGATAATTCAGCATCGCTTCGTGTTGTAGGATAATTCGTGCCCACTGGGCGCACATTATTTACTGGTCTTCCTGCCTGGCGTCTCAGCGCATCAAGCCGCATCTTGTACGCAAAGGCTTTCTCAGATGGGAGAATGTTGGATCTCTGAAAATTGGACTCCACCATCATGATAATGGCTTCATCACGGTCCATATCTACGACTTCGCATCGCAGTGTGTCCATACCTGCCAGTTCACAGGCACGTTTTCTTCTGTGTCCCGAAATCAGTTCATATCTTCCGTCCTCTTTCTTTCGCACCATGGCAGGTGTAATTACCCCGCGTTCCTTGATGCTTTCAATAAGGTTCTGCATGTCTTCATCGTCACGAACCATAAAAGGATGATCAGGGAAGTCATCGATCTCTGAAATAGGGATGTCACGGATCTTGGAAAGTCTGTCTTCCTCCCGTTCTTCTTCGGTCTTGAAGATATCATCGTAAGACCTCAGATCGATGCCGAACTTTTTCTCTGGCATCCCGGATCACCTCCTTGGAAAAGTCTTTGTATGCTTCCGTCACGGGACTGGAAGGAGCGTACTTAAGAATGCTCATTCCCTCTGCGCTGGCTTCAGCTGCTTTTACTCCCATCGGGATAGAAGCAGTAAATATACGTAAATGACTGCCAAAGGTATCTCTGATAGCTGAGGCAGTCTCTTTTGCCATATTGGTCCTGCCGTCTACCAGTGTGAGCAGTACTCCTTCTACCTTTAGATCCGGATTCAGCCTGCGCTGCACTCTGTTGATCGTCTGCAGAAGGTCTGTCATTCCTTTTGCCGGCAGGTACTGTGCCTGTACCGGGATTATTACACTGTCTGAAGCAGTCAGCGCATTTAGCGTGATCATCCCCAGTGACGGCATGCAGTCAATAATAATGTAATCGTATCGGTTCTTAATTCTATCTATATAAGACTTAAGGGTGGTCTCTCTGCACATCACATTAATGAGGTTCATATCCATTGAAGCGAGTTCCAGGTTGGAAGGTAACAGGTCTACACCTTCTCCAGTTTTCAGGATCCCTTCAAACGGATACAGCTCATTATCCTGAATAACATTAGCCAGCTTGGAAGCCAGGGTGATCTCAAGTTCATCATGGTTCTTGTAACCAAAGGAAACGCTGAGATCACCCTGCGGGTCTGCATCTATAGCTAGGACCCTTTTGCCTTCCTGAGCCAGTGCTGCGCTTAGGTTGATCGCAGTAGTAGTCTTTCCGACTCCACCCTTAGAGTTTGCAATACATATCACTTTGCATTCTGACATTTATATGTCTCGCTTTCTAAGTGTGATACCTGCAGTATTATGGACCTCATCGCCCCTGCAGCCGGGAAGTCACTGAGTTGCGGACAGCTTAT
>JAFRAJ010000023.1 GCA_017405465.1 Oscillospiraceae bacterium | reverse complement strand
TGTACTTGGTACACCACACCATGTGGTAGCGCAACGAATAAACGTATCCTCTACCATGCGTAACATCTATATTCTCATAATTATAATCAATCTCTTCCATATGTTTATTATACCATACGCTTCATTGATTCACCAACAGTAATACTTATATCGGCCACCTTACCCATGACTGAAGATCACGGGCGTGCGGCGGCATATTCGTCAAGGTATCCGGGGATCAGTTCCCTGCATAAGAAGGTCTGATCGGCTTCTTCCGGGATATCGTGTTACCTGATACCGTATTCGCGGCTGTATCTGAATCCGCTTCCCCCGTAGAAGGCTATGTTGCCCTCTATCAGCACAGCGCCATATCCAAGTCGGGATGCCTTCTCCAGGCAGTGATCCAGCAGTACTCTGCCGTACCCCTTTCTCTTGAGATCCTCTGCTATGCAGATGGGTCCCATCGTAAGAACGGGGACATGTCTGCCGTCATCAGTTTCTATAGTCGTTCTTGCGAATACGTTCTGTCCTATGATGCGGCCGTCCTTCTCCATAACGAAATCGAGTTCGCTTACGAAGTCCGGGTCATCTCTCATGACATGCATGAGATAGTGTTCATCGCATCCAGGTTTATATACGTTCCAGAACGAATCCCTGATAAGTTCTTCGACCTGTCTGCGGTCTTCCTCTTTTTCCAGACGGATCAAAATGTCGTCTTTATTCATTGTTTTTATCCTCCTGAATCATCGTCGACTCAACTGCCTTTCGGCGGGAGGCCCGTCGATCGCATCATGACCTCCCGGTCAGGCTGCAATCTCCAGTGTACGCATGCGTTTCTTCAAAAAGCATTTTCTCCTTATTCGGAATAATTGTATCTCTTAAGCCGCTGTCCGGTGATGAGGCACATCACCGCTCCGGCGACGCCGAGGATGAATATTACCATGGCTGCTCCGGAACCCTTGCCTGTCCCGAACATCGCAGTCAGCAGTCTGTCCGCGCTGTGCCGTTCCATGAACGGTTCACAGATCTCGTCCACCATGAACCCCCCGAGCAGCAGACCTAAAGGTATCGTGAAGAACTGCAGTGTGTTCCTGCAGGCATACACCCTTCCCTGAAGTTCCACCGGAATGGAATTCCTCAGTATCACGTTCTCGCTGGCTCCCATTAAAGGAACGAGGATCCATCCTATTATCTGTCCGATGCACCATACAGCGGGATTCCTGGAAAGCGAGATCAGGAAATTCTCCGTACCGAGTGAGAACAACATAGTAAGATATATGACTCTCACCCTGTCCTTGGGTTTCGGCATGACTGTCACGAGCATGCTTCCTATGACCATCGCGATTCCGGAGCAGGCTGCCACAGTGCCGTATACCGCATTCCCGCCTCTGGGGTTCGGTATCACCATTGCCGGCAACGCAGCGTCAAATGCTGAGGCCACAAGGTTCACTCCGGACATAAACAGTATCACGTCGGTCACAAGTGGGTTTTCTCTGAGGAACCTCACTCCTTCGGATGCAAGCTTAAGCACTCCGTCTCTGCTATCATTGTCTTCCCTGTTTTCAGGAAAGCTAATGAAAAGTGCCAGAGCTGTGAATGCCGCTGCGAATGTGATGAGATCGGCTGCTATGACTATATCCAACCCTCCCAATCCGTACAGTGCAGATGCTATCAGAGGGCTTCCGATACCGATCGAGGAGCTTGCAAAGTACTGAAGTCCGCTGGCCGTCTGATACTGTTCTTTAGGCACGGTCAGCGTATACGCTACTTCCGATGCAGGCTGCTGGACCGTGTTCATGAGTCCGTGTACAGCGTTGATCGCATAGAGATGCCATACCGCAAGCGTATCTGTTCTGTAAAGGATATATATCAGCACCGTGCCTGCCGCAGCCAGTGCGTCGCATACCAGCATGGTCTTCTTCTTGTCCAGCCTGTCTGTGATCGCTCCAGCCAGTATGCTCATTACCACATAAGGCGCATAAGTGCATATCGTGAGCGCAGCTGTGCTGAGGGCAGATCCTGTCTTCTCATACAGCCAGAGTGTCAGAGCGAATTCCGTCACTGAGCTTCCCAGCATCGACAGGCTCTGCGTGCTCCACAGCAGGAGGAAGTTTCTCATTCCCCTGAACATCTTATTTCTTTTTTTCTTTCTTCTCAGGTCTCTTCGCGGATGAGGAGACCGAGCCTGCTGAGAGCGAGTTCTTTTTCTCTCTCACTGTAGCGGCGATAAATCTCGACGCACTCATGGCAAATACGATGAAGGCTGCTCCAAGAAGGATCTCCATA
This sequence comes from Oscillospiraceae bacterium, assembly GCA_017405465.1. Lineage (GTDB taxonomy): Bacteria > Bacillota > Clostridia > Oscillospirales > Ruminococcaceae > RUG11783. Next base: position 16,245 of record JAFRAJ010000023.1, on the reverse strand, counting down.
CCGTTCTCACTGAAAAAGCTTGACATATCTCTTTCTCCAAATGTTCTGTTTGTGTTGCAGTATAACCCCGTCCGGTTCTCTGCTTTTTAATAATAATATATCGTTAATGCAGACAACAGAAAAGGGATCCGCTGTCCGCGGATCCCCTGCTGACTGCTTTTTTATTTATCCGCTTCTTCGCCTTCTTCAGGCACTTCCGGTTTGGGAAGTATCAGGTCGGCTGCTTTCTCGACAGCCTGCTGCACTTCTGTCTCCATGCCCGCTGCGAAATCAAAGCAGAACACGTAGTTCTCATCCAGCGCTTCGGCTGCGGGCTCCATCCCGATGATCATTCCGAATGTTCCGCCGCTCTCCATTATCTGATCGTGGAACGTGGATACTGTAGATGCTTCCACCGGTTCGATAAAGACACAGTCCATACCTTCCGCGATGAGCTGGTTGACGTTATGCTCCTGTTTGAGATGATCCTTTTCTGAATAGAGGACCTCGATCCTGAATGCAGCTTCTTCCGTTTCCAGTGCGGCGAACTTCTTGGCTATCTCGTTCTTGTACATCTCGGATGTTTCCGCTTCGGAAGACGCGAGACAGATCCCTATATAGTACGGCACCTGTATGACCGGTTCCGGCTCCGGCTCTTCCCCGCAGGAAGAGAGTACGAACACCAGTGAAAGTGTCAGTAGAAGCACCAGTACGCGGCCGGTCAGTTTTTTGATACAAGACATTAGTAAAGCATTTCTCCTGTAGATTTTGGGGCACGGTGATCCCGCATTTTTATATTATACAACTTCGCGGGGAACTATTCATCCAGATTTCAGACCAGCCATCTGGCACCGCGTTTTTCGGGTGCCGGCAGTTCTTCGCCTTCAAGCGGCATCACTTCCATCTTCATGAATCTGTCCGCTCCGTATTTGCCGAGCAGCATGTGCAGGGTGGAGCTGGAAGGATTGCCTTCGTCTATCATCCGCTGACGGAATGCTCTGAGCTGCTCCTTGTACTGAGGATCTTCATGGGCAAGAGGTATCAGTGACAGATATGCCTTTACGGATCTTTCTGCCAGTGCGGTGAGCTGCTGTTCCGAGCCGGTCTTTATCAGCGAGTAGGATTCCCTCTCGCCCACATACCAGTTCGGCTTTTCGGTGTAATCCGGCAGAACTCTCTGGGACTCGTACAGTTCCTCAAGAGCCCCGCTCACCAGGTCTGTGTTCCCGCATCCGTAATATTCTACGAACACGCATCTCTTTTTCTTCATGCTCATTGCGTCGATGAGCAGATACGGCACGTTGAGTCCGTTGGACGGCATGAACGAGAGCGTCAGCAGCTCCATTCCCATCTTTGTAGTGGTGTGCATGACCATGAGTCTTCCGAATCCCTCAAGCGCATATCTGTCTGTCCTGAACTTCATGAGCTTTATAAGGGAAGGAAAAGCCATGTCAGTATACTCATCCTCCGGAAGAGGCGTACATACTGTGCCCTCACTGACTGCCTGGGCAACCTGTTTCTTGATATCTTCGATCATTCCCATTTTTTCTCCTTGCGCCGCTGCGACGGCATAAGAGGGACGTCATCATTCAGCCTTGGTCTCGCAGTAGATGCATCTGTACTCTCTTTTCTCCCTGTCAGCGAGCCGGAACACATGTTTCAGCTCCTGCTCTGTAGAGGTGATGCATCTGGGATTGCGGCACTTTATCACGTCGGTGAGGATCTCAGGAAGCTCCATGGTCCTCTTTTCCGCCGTCTTTCCGTCCCTGATGATATTCACGGTAGCACCGGGATCGACGTATCCGATGACGTCGAAATCCACGGGAAGCTCCGCATCTATCTTTATTATATCCTTTTTGCCGAGTCTTTTGCTGGGAACGTTTCTGATCAGCGCTACCGGCACATCCAGTCTGTCCAGACCGAGGAGCGAGTAGAGCTCGGCTCCTTTTCCTGCAGTGATGTGATCGATGACTATGCCGTTCACTATCGGTTCTATATTCATGTCTGATTTCCTTTCACAGCTGTATCATGCGGGGCACTGCCGGTCCGGAAAGTTTTCCCGCCTCTCCCAGAAGCATCAGTATGAGGGCCATCCTCATGTACTTTCCGTTGAGCACCTGCTTGAAGTAGCAGGCTCTCTCGTCGTCGTCCACGGCGACGCTTATCTCGTTGACCCTGGGCAGCGGATGCATGACTATCATCTGGGGTCCCGCGTTCTTCATTCTGTCGGCAGTGAGTATGTAGGAATCCTTGAGCCTGAGATAATCCTCTTCGTTGAAGAACCTCTCCCTCTGGATCCTCGTCATGTAGAGAATATCAAGCTCCGGCATTGCCGCGTCAAGATCCGCGGTCTCGGTGTAGGGTATCCCCTTCCTGACTATGGATTCATCTATGACATAGTCGGGGACTCTGAGCTCTTCCGGCGAGATCAGGACGAATCTGGTGCCTTCATATCTCGACATGGCGTTGATGAGAGAATGCACGGTCCTGCCGAACTTGAGGTCTCCGCAGATGCCTACCGTGAGGCCGGACAGAGTTCCCTTCTCTCTCTTTATTGTAAGGAGGTCGGCGAGGGTCTGTGTTGGATGGCAGTGTCCGCCGTCTCCGGCGTTGATCACAGGGATCGACGCGTTGTTCGCTGCGACCAGTGCGGCTCCTTCTTTCGGGTGGCGCATGGCGATTATGTCCGCATAGCAGCTGATGACCTTGGCGGTATCGGCTACGCTCTCTCCCTTTGCTGCGGATGATGACGCGGCGCTGGCCATGGAAAGTACGTTTCCTCCGAGCTCATACATTGCTGCTTCGAAGCTCATCCTTGTCCTTGTGGACGGCTCAAAGAACAGCGTCGCCAGTTTCTTGCCGCGGCATATATCAGAATACTTTGCGGGATCATCTATGATGTCCAGCGCGGTCTCTATAAGGCTGTCGATCTCCTGTGTTGAGAGATCGAGTATATCTATAACGTTTCTCATATCAGGCTCCGATCCAGCTCTCATCGGATGGATTGTTGCGGAAAGCGATAAGTCTCCTGACGTCATCCGGTTTGATGTAACCGGTCTCCGCAGCCACTTCGGCGATGCAGTCGAAATCTGTCAGTGAGTGATTGGTGACATTCGCTTCGGCCAGCCTTTCCAGGCCTTTCTTCATGCCGTATGTGAAGATGGATACGATGCCGAGCACTTCAGCTCCGGCTTCCCTGAGGACGTTGACCACTTCGATGACGCTGCCGCCGGTTGAGATCAGGTCCTCGACCACGACGACCTTCTGACCGGGCTCGAGCTTTCCCTCTATCTGATTCTGTCTTCCGTGATCCTTGCTTCCGGATCTTACGTACCCCATGGGAAGTCCCATGATATGGCCTGCGATCGCAGCGTGGGCGATACCTGCGGTGGATGTTCCCATGAGCACCTCGGCTTCAGGATAATACTCCTTTATGAGGGACACGAGGCCGTTCTCCACGTCGTTCCTGACTTCAGGAGCAGTGAGCGTCAGTCTGTTGTCGCAGTATACCGGGCTCTTTATCCCGCTTGCCCATGTGAAGGGTTCTTCCGGGCGGAAGAACACCGCTTTGATGCTGAGAAGATCCTGTGCGATTTGTCTTTTGAGTTCCATTTCCTTCCTCCGTTTATCAGTCTATGAATTCTGCGCAGCAGCGCTCGTAGGCCGCTACGGGGTCCGAGGCGGCAGTTATGACCCTGCCTACCACTATATAGTCGCATCCCTCGGCTTTTGCAGCCGCCGGTGTCATTATCCTCTTCTGATCATCGCTGGAACTGTCCGCGAAACGGATGCCGGGCGTTACAGTCAGGAAACTGCTGCCGCATGTCTCATGGACCTTCTTCGCTTCCAGCGGAGAGCATACCACGCCGTCCAGACCGGAGTCCACGGCATTCTTCGCATAGGACATTACGACCCTGTCCAGAGGCTTCTCTATGAGAAGCTCATTCTCGAGCGTCTTCTGATCGATGCTTGTGAGCTGCGTGACAGCTATCAGCAGCGGTCTCGTTCCGTCAGGTCTCGTAAGTCCTTCCGCCGCCGCCTTCATCATGGCGGAACCGCCCGCGGCGTGCAGGTTGCAGATATCCACATCCAGAGATGAGAGAGCCGCCATGGCCTTCTTCACTGTGTTGGGTATGTCATGGAGCTTGAGGTCCAGGAATATGCGGTGACCTCTTTCCTTTATCTGTCTTACGATCTCCGGTCCTGCGGAATAGAAGAGCTCCATTCCGATCTTGACGAAGGGTTTTCTTCCGGTGAATCTGTCCAGAAATGAAAGTGTTTCTTCTGCGCTGCTGAAATCACAGGCAATGATTACGTCTTTACCCATTGTGAGCTCCTCCGATTATTTCTTTTATATCCGTAATGCCTAGGCTATCCATGACGCCTGGCAGTTCTTCCGTGATCTTTTTGCATGCGAACGGATCCCTGAGGTTTGCCGATCCTATCTCCACCGCACATGCTCCGGCAAGCATCATCTCTATGACGTCTTCCGCACTGGAGACGCCTCCCATGCCAACTACAGGTATGCTGACTGCTTCGTATACGTCCCACACCATCCTCAGAGCTACCGGGAACACTGCAGGACCTGAGAGCCCTCCCGTTCTGTTCGCCAGCAGCGGGGCACGGCGTCTGAGATCTATCCTCATTCCCATCAGTGTGTTTATAAGGCTGATCCCGTCAGCGCCGGCAGCCTCGCAGGCTCTCGCTATCTGAGCGATGTCAGTGACGTTGGGCGACAGTTTCATTATGACTGGCTTAGCCGTGACCTTCTTGACTTCGCGTGTCACTTCTGCGGCTGATTCCGGGCTCGTCCCGAAGCTCATCCCGCCGCCGTGTACGTTCGGACAGCTGATATTGACTTCGAGCCAGCCTACCTGGGCTTCCTTATCCAGTTTCGCACAGCTCTCCACATAGTCATCTACGGAGAACCCGCTGACGTTGGCCATCACCGGCTTGCGGAAGACCTTTGCCAGTTTCGGAAGCTCCGTGCTTATTACCGCGTCTGTTCCGGGGTTCTGCAGGCCTACGGCGTTGAGCATTCCCGAAGGAGTCTCCGCTATCCTGGGCGTCGCGTTGCCGAATCTGGGATCTCTCGTGGTCCCTTTGAACGAGAATGTTCCGAGTATGTTTATATCATACAGTTCTGCGAATTCGTATCCGTATCCGAAGGTCCCGGAGGCCGGGATCAGCGGGCTGTCCAGCTCTATGCCGCACAGTTCGGTGCTCAGTCTTCCCACAGGATCTCCTCCTTCTCAAGGACCGGTCCGTCCTTGCATATCCTCTTGTAACCGGTGACTGTCCTGCAGCTGCATCCCATGCACGCTCCGAATCCGCATCCCATGCGTTCCTCGAAGCTGAACTGTCCGGATGTCTGCGAAGCGCGGAATACCGCTTTGAGCATGGGTTCCGGTCCGCATGTGTAGAAGTAGCTGTAGTCTTCAGGCATTCCGTCGGTGACGAACCCTTTCGTACCGGTGCTGCCGTCGGCGGTAGTGACTGTCACAGAGCATCCGAGCTCTCTGAACTCGTCGGCGAAGAACACTTCCTCCGCTTTGTTGAAGCCGAGGACGGCGCTCACCTGCTTTCCCTCCGCTCTCAGTCTTTTTGCAAGGAGGTAGAGCGGCGGCACACCGACGCCTCCTCCGAGGAGCAGAGGTCTGTCTCCTGCTTTGGAGAGATCGTAGCCGTTTCCGAGGCCTGTCAGGATGTCGAGCTCCTGTCCTTCTTTCATCAGGGACATAGCCTTCGTTCCTTTTCCGACCGTCTTATAGATGATGGTCAGGGTATTCCCCTCAAGGTCGCAGACCGAGATGGGCCGTCTGAGGAACAGTCCGTCTATCTGTATGTTGATGAACTGTCCCGGTGCTGTGATCTCAGAGCAGTCGCCCTCCATCCTCATAAGAAAGGTCAGAGGCGCTATCTGTCTGTTCTCCTTTACCGTGAATGTCTGATCCTTCAAGATGTCCTCCTCAGGAATCGATTGTAGAGATAGTGAGCGTGGTCTCTTCCAGAACATCCAGCAGCACTCTTACAGTGTCCAGCGATGTGAAGATGTCCACGTTGTTTTCTGTTGCCAGCTTTCTGATCTGTCCTCCGTCGCTCTCCTCGTTGACAGAGCCCGGATCCCTGGTGTTGATGATGTATGACAGGTATCCCTGCGTGATCGCTTCCGGGATATCCTGGCTTCCGTCGCCGATCTTTCCGAGGACGTGAGTACGGATGCCGCGGTCCTTGAGGAACTGCGCTGTGCCGGCTGTGGCCTGGATGTTGAAGCCGAGATTGTAGAACCTGCGGATCAGTCCCAGAGCTTCCTCCTTGTCCTTGTCCGCGATGGTGGCGAACACCGTACCGTAGTTCTGGACCTTCATGCCCGCCGCTTGCAGAGCCTTGTAGAGCGCGCGGTTGAGCTTGTCGTCATATCCGATGGCTTCACCGGTTGATTTCATCTCGGGGCTGAGATAGGCGTCCAGTCCCTTGATCTTGCTGAAGGAGAAGACCGGTACCTTTACATAGTATCTCTTCTTCTCGTCCGGATACAGAGTGAATATTCCCTGTTCCTTGAGCGTCTTGCCCAATGTGACTTCCGTTGCGATGTCTGCCAGCGGATATCCTGTTGCCTTCGAAAGGAACGGGACTGTCCTGGAGGATCTGGGGTTCACCTCTATGACATAGACGTCCTCATTCCTGTCTACTATGAACTGGATGTTGTAGAGTCCCTTGAGACCGAGACCGAGGCCGAGCTTCTTGGTGTACTGAAGGATGATCCCCTTAACCTTGTCCGAGATGCTGAACGCGGGATATACGCTGATGGAGTCTCCCGAGTGGATACCGGTCCTTTCGACCAGTTCCATGATGCCCGGCACGAACACGTCCGTACCGTCGCAGACCGCATCGACCTCTACTTCCTTGCCCTCGATATAGTGGTCAACGAGTACCGGTTTGTCCTTGTCTATCTCGACTGCACTTCTGAGATACATCCTCAGCTGGTCTTCGTTGGCGACGATCTGCATTGCCCTGCCTCCCAGCACGTAGGAAGGTCTCACAAGTACCGGGTAGCCGATCCTGGCTGCGACTTCGACGCCGGACTCGATGTCCGTCACGGCCTGTCCTTCCGCCTGCGGGATCTCCAGCTCCTCTAGCAGCTTCTCGAAGCTGTCACGGTTCTCTGCGACATCGATGGCATCCGTGTTGGTGCCGACGATCTTGACTCCCCTGTCCAGAAGGGGCTGTGTGAGGTTGATTGCTGTCTGGCCGCCGAGAGTCACGATCAGGTCGTCCGGTTTCTCATAGTCGATGATCGCCATGACGTCCTCCACTGTCAGAGGCTCGAAGTACAGTTTGTCAGCCGTGGTGTAGTCTGTTGATACCGTCTCAGGGTTGTTGTTTATGATTATGGCTTCGTGTTTGGAACGCTTGATGGTCTGCACGGAGTGAACTGAGGAGTAGTCGAACTCAACGCCCTGCCCGATCCTGATGGGGCCGGCTCCGAGAACGATGATCTTGCTGAACTTGGTGAGTCTGGATTCGTTCTTTCCTGAATATGAAGAGTAGAGATAGGGTATGTACTTTCCTGTGTGGAGCGTATCCACCATGCGGAAGACAGGCGTGATGCCGTTCTTCTTCCTTCTCTCGTATACCTCGACCTCCTTGAGGTTCCAGAGCTTAGCGATGAAGCCATCGGAGAATCCCATCTTCTTGGCTTTTTTCAGGACATCGATGGAGTTGACGTTCTCTTTAAGGGTCTTCTCCATGTCGGTGATCTTTTTGAAGGACTCAAGGAACAGTTCTGTGATCATGGTGAGCTCATGGAGCCTCTCTATAGAAGTTCCTCTTCTGAGAAGCTCGCAGATCGCAAAGATCCCGTCCGCGCGGAACTTGGTGAGGTACTGCTCCAGTTCACCGTCGCTGTAGCTGTCGAACTTGGACATCCACACATGGTTCACGCCGATCTCAAGAGATCTCACTGACTTGAGCAGGCATTCCTCGAGGTTGGAACCGATGCCCATTACCTCGCCTGTAGCCTTCATCTGGGTCCCGAGCTCGTTGGACACCGTCGGGAACTTGTCGAAAGGGAATCTCGGGAACTTGGCCACATAGTAGTCAAGAGACGGCTCTGTGGAAGCGTATCCTCCGGCTACCGGGATCTCGTCAAGAGTCATTCCCACCGCGATCTTTGCAGTCACCCTGGCGATCGGGTATCCGCTGGCCTTGGAAGCCAGAGCGGATGATCTTGAGACTCTGGGGTTCACCTCGATGAGGAAGTATTCGCTGGTCTCGGGATTCAGAGCGAACTGCACGTTGCAGCCTCCGCTGATCTTGAGCTCCCTGATTATCTTTATAGCGCTGTCGTTGAGCATCTTGAGATCCTTATCCGAGAGCGAGAGGATAGGAGCCACGACGATGCTGTCTCCGGTGTGTACTCCGACGGGATCGACGTTCTCCATGCCGCAGATGGTGATGGCGTTGTCCCTGGAGTCGCGCATGACCTCGAACTCTATCTCCTTGTAGCCCTTTACGCTCTTCTCCACCAGGACCTGGTGGACGGGAGATACCTTGAATGCGTTCTCGACGATCTCTTCAAGCTCCATCCTGTCGTTGGCGAATCCGCCGCCGGATCCTCCCAGGGTGAATGCAGGTCTGAGGACTATCGGATATCCGATCTCCTCCGCTGCCTTATATGCCTCTTCCGGGCTGTATGTGATCTGGGAAGGAATGACCGGCTCTCCGATGGAGATGCACATCTCCTTGAAGAGCTCCCTGTCCTCTGCCAGCTCGATGCTGTGGCTGGATGTTCCCAGCAGCTCCACTCCGCACTCCTTGAGGACGCCTTTTTTCTCCAGCTGCACGGCAAGGTTCAGACCTGTCTGTCCTCCGATGCCCGGCAGGATCGCGTCCGGTCTCTCATATCTTAGGATCTTAGCTATATATTCCAGAGTAAGAGGTTCCATATAGACCTTGTCAGCGATGGACGTATCGGTCATGATGGTTGCGGGGTTGGAGTTGCACAGGATGACCTGATATCCCTCTTCCTTGAGAGCCAGGCAGGCCTGTGTTCCTGCGTAGTCGAACTCCGCAGCCTGTCCGATCACTATTGGGCCGGAACCGATGATAAGTACCTTGTTGATGTCTTTGCGTTTTGCCATTTCTCTACCTCTTTGCAGCTGTTTCGTATATGACTTCTCCGTTCAGCACCGTAGCGATGCATCTTCCGTAAACCTTCATACCGGAGAACGGAGTTGATTTTCCTTTTGAGAGGAACTCTGACGGATCCAGTGTCCTCTCCTCTTCCAGATCCCAGATGGTGTATCCGGGATCATCCTTTATTCCGAACCTCTTTCTGGGAGCTGAGGACATCAGCGTTATCAGCCTTTCCAGTGTTATGATCCCGGTCTTTACGAGCTTCGTGTACAGCACCGGGAACGCGGCTTCCAGACCCGTGATCCCGAACGCACTGCCCTTAAGACCTCTGCTCTTCTCCTCCGCGCTGTGCGGGGCGTGGTCCGTGGCGATCATGTCGATGGTCCCGTCCTTGATCCCTTCTAAAAGCGCCTGCCTGTCTTCCCTCGATCTCAGCGGAGGGTTCATCTTGAATCTCCCGTCCTCCTGAAGATCGTCCTCGCACAGCACCAGATAGTGCGGTGCGGTCTCGCAGGTCACGTCCACTCCTTCCGCCTTGGCTTTTCTGATCGCCTCAACGCTCTGCTTTGTGGAGATATGACAGACATGGTAGGCGCATCCTGTCTCCTTAGCGAGCTTGAGGTCTCTTTCTATCTGCCTGTACTCGCTCTCCGAGGATATCCCCTGATGTCCGTGCTGTTCAGCGTACCTGCCTTTATGTATGTACCCGCCTTCCAGAAGCGAATTGTCCTCGCAGTGGGCTGCTATTATCTTTCCGAGCCTCCTGGCTTCCAGCATGGCTCCCCTCATCATCGCGTCTTCCTGGACTCCCTTGCCGTCATCGGAGAACGCTGCGGCTTCCGGCGCCATACCTGCAAGGTCTGCAAGTTCCTTTCCTTCTTCCTTTACAGTTATGGATCCGTAAGGTCTCACTCTCATCACAGCGTCAGAAGCTATGATCTCCGTCTCCGCTCTCAGATGCTCTGGGCTGTCCGGTACGGGATCCAGATTAGGCATGGCCAGAACGTCGGTATATCCTCCCGCAACTGCAGCCATGCTACCGGTCCTGATCGTCTCCTTATAAGAAAAACCCGGTTCTCTGAAGTGCACATGCACATCACAGAGACCGGGAAACAGATAATATTCCTTATCATTTCTCAATGCGGAAACGGGAAGAGAAGAGACACCGGCATCATCTATACCGAGAATGCCGTCCGGATCCACCGTCACGATCCTGTACTCCATTTTCTGCCCTCCTGATATGAAAAGACCCCGCCGTTCTCCGGCAGGACCGCAATACAGAAGAGAAGACAGAATGGCATCCGTCTCTTGCCTTTTGTTCCGGGATCTTGCCGGCCTCACAGTGCCGTCTTTAAAGACCGCAGAAAGTATATCATGCCGTCGTCAGTCTGTCTATGCGGATAAGGCAAATATATGTATAAAATCTGAAGTGCTGCAGTTCTGTTTTTTCTGTTGATTTTGCTATCAGAAGCTGCTGCAGGATACCTGTTCGGCTTCTTTTGTGATGCCTCACCATCATGACACCTATTTCGGTACCAGAGACATGGGTGCCATGATGAGCGGGCTCCGTGAAGCAGTGGAGCTTCATTCTCCCGGGACCTGTTTCATGGATCCGGAACCGGGAAAGTGGTATACATTCTCCAAAATGATGACTCTCGAAGGCTAAGACGATTGACTCTGTTTGGGGCGAGATTTATAATAATTCAGTAAATATTGCATCAGAAGATGCATCAGACCGCCAGAAGGCAGTGTCCGGGACAAAGATTCCGGGAAATGTCTTGTGGCGGTCTTTTTTATTTTTTTCCAGAGGTGTAGACATGAAGAATTCAACAAAGAAGATGGCCTATGCAGCCATCTGCGTAGCTCTCGGCGTCGTCCTTCCAATAGCTTTCCACAGCATCCAGAATGCAGGCTCCATCTTCCTTCCGATGCATCTTCCGGTGCTTCTCTGCGGGCTGCTCTGCGGGCCTTGGTACGGCCTTATCTGCGGCATCCTTGCCCCGCTGCTCTCCAGCGTGCTGACTGGCATGCCTCCCGCAGCTATCCTGCCTTCGATGATCGTTGAACTTGCCGTGTACGGATGCACAACAGGACTTTTCAAAAAACTGTTCAAAAACAATATCGTCGCTCTCGTATGCGCAATGCTGTGCGGCCGTGTCGTAGCGGGTCTTGCCAAGGCATTCATCTTCAACCCGGGCAACTACGGCATCAAGGCATGGGTCACCGGATCTTTCGTGACAGCTCTTCCCGGCATCATCATTCAGCTGATCCTGATCCCCGTGATCATGCTTGCGCTTGAAAGAGCCAAACTGGTCCCGGAAGACTGAATTTCAATTCAAGTTACCCATTTCTCCTGAGGCCTCCTTCCGCATGAGCGGAGGAGGTCTTTCTTTATCGATGATGCACGATATGCTATAGTGTATTTATTAAGATCGTTTTCAGTCCCCGGGAAGCCGCTGCTTTCCGGATATCTTATTTAAGAAACAGGAGGTCTATCATGATGAAAAAGATACTCTCTTTCCTCTTGCTCCTTCTTGTTTTCGCTTCTGTCCTGACATCCTGCGGTCCTCAGCCGAAACCGGATCCCGGTCCTGAACCTGATCCGTCAGGCAATGAAGCTTCATGGGAGGAGTTTTACGACCAGGGCGTGAAATTCATGATCCAGGGCGACGTCGAGAAGGCCAATGAGTGCTTCTTGAAAGCTGCGGAATGCCCTGAGCCCGCGATGAAGGTCAATGCCGCTCTCGGAGATTCCTATATGATCCTCGGAAAATACGATGAGGCGATGAATGCCCTTTCGCATTCAACTTTTGACGATTACAGAAGCTACCGCAGCACATGGGGCTACGACATGCTGGATCAGGAAGAGAGCTGCATCGTTACCGCTGCTTATTTTGACGAGGCCGAATATGCAGCCCGCAAGGTGACCAGATATGCCGTCTCAGTAGAATACCATTGTCCTGAAGGGAAGGAATGCACGTTGGTATGCGGCGCGAACTGCGACCATCCCGGATACTTCACCATCCTCGACAGTAAAACAGTCAAGGGCAAAGGAGTGGTGCAGTTCTTCCTTGATACGTCCCAGGCTAAGGCAGCGACTGAATCGTTCGGATTCTACACCGCGCTTTATGACAACAACCAGAGCGGTACCTGGCTCCCCTATCCTGCCGGTGCGCCATACCATCCTGCGGAGACCGACATCGTCAACGGAAGCCCTGTAACGGAAGATGAGATCACCGATTACATCCAGCTGATGAACGGAAAAGATGTGTCGCCTGTGATAGCGGACTTCTTGCTCCGTGATTCGAGCTTTCTCTCACACTATGCAGACGAGATCAAGGGATATGACGCGCCTAGGATGCTTGCTCTCGCCTCCGTTGCGACCTGGATGGTCTCGGGATCCGAAGGTCCCGGAAAGACCCCGATTTATAACGTCGGAGACTGGCCTGATGATAATGAATTCTATCTCGATATGAGAGATGCGGGAATCATGACAGACGCAGAGATCAGCGAAGCGAAAAAAAGCTACTTCACTCAGTTCGTGAGTCTCGACTGGGTCCAGCTGTTCTTTGATAAAGTCTGCGGAAAAGGCGTGATAGATGTATTTGACTGGGATTACAGCGACACTTTAAAGACTTCATCTGGATATATCGGTCTGCAGCCGTTCGGAATGGAGGATGTCGTGTACTACACCTTCACCTATAAAGGCTTCGAGCCTCTTAATAACGGCGGTCTCATCAAGTATACCTGTCTGCGCACTGAGATCGATTTCGACGGAAACACCACCTATTATGACGGTTCTTCTTCCACACCTCTCAGCGACAAGAACAACCTCACAACGCATGAACATACCGTTACCAAAGATACCCGCGGCATCCATCTGGCTCCTGTCAACGCTTCCTTCAACGAAGTGTTCTATGTTGCTGCCACCGCAGGTCTCAGACTGAGGAAAGGTCCTTCGACTGATTATGAGACTATTCAGGTGCTGCCTGACCGTACTCCCGTATTCATCTACGAAGTGAAGGACGGCTGGGCAAGAATATCCAGATATCAGGACGGATGGATGAGCCTTGAATATCTCGAGGATCTAGTCGATGAACTCATGTGAGCCTGCCCACTATAAATAACTGCAAACAAAAATCCGCCCGTCCGGGCGGATTTCGTTTTATATATCAGAGATGTCTTATCTCTCAAATGTTGCGGCGACCTTTTCCAGGTAATCCCGTATGGGCAGGTGCTGCGGGCATACGTTCTCGCACATGCCGCACTTCAGACATTCGGAAGCCTTTCCGCGTCCGTTTCCGGTGATTATGTCGCCGTAGTAGAAGAAAGAGTTGTCGCTTTGGAATGTCTGATAGTTGTTCAGTGTGGCGAACAGGTCCGGGATACGGATATTCATCGGGCATTCATTCTCCTCGATGCAGTAGCGGCACGCAGTGCAGGGAATCAGATCAAATCCCTTGAAGACGTCCCTTACTCTGTTTATCGCATCCTGCTCCGCTTCAGACAGAGGCTTGAAGTCCTTCATGGTCCTGATGTTGTCTTCCATCTGGGCCATGTTGCTCATTCCGGACAGCACCACCGCTATATTCGGGAAACCTGCCGCGAATCTCAGCGCGTAGCTGGCGTTGCTGCCTCCGTTAAGTTCCTTAAGTACGGCATCCGCCTTTTCGGGAAGGTTCACGAGAGTCCCGCCCTTTACTGGTTCCATTACGATGACCGGTTTGCCGTGCTTTTCGCATACTTCATATACCTGTTTGCTCTGGACTGCCGCGTTGTCGTAGTCTGCATAGTTGAACTGTATCTGGACGAACTCCACTTCCGGATGCTCGGTAAGGATCGTGTCCAGCATCTCCGGAGTATCGTGGAAAGATATCCCGAAATGTCTTATCAGACCTTTCTCCTTGAGTCCGTAAGCAGTCTCATAAGCTTTATATTTCTTGAACTTTGCGTAGTTGCGCATGCCCTGTGCGTGCATAAGGTAGAAGTCGAAGTATTCCACTCCGCACAGTTCCAGCTGGCTTCTGATGAAAGGTTCGACGTCATCCTCGCTGTCAAAGAAAGGTTCCGTGAGCTTGTCTGCCAGCAGGAAGCTGCTCCTGTCATGTCTTTTTGAGACGCATTCCCTGATCGCAAGCTCCGATTTGCCTCTTATGTAACCATGGGCCGTGTCGAAGTAGTTGAACCCTGCATCGATGAACGCATCGGTCATCCTTGAGAATTCGGCGAGATCCACCTCGTCGCCGTTCATCGGAAGTCTCATGCATCCGAATCCGAAGTTCCCGTTCACTTCAGGAAAAAACCTGTTTTTCTCCATATCACTCTCCTGTCATAATGCTGCATCTTATCTTCTGTCAGTCTGTCCTTCCTTCTCCGTTCTTAAGAGAAGAACACAGCAGACATCCGGTCGATGAATATATGTTTATCTATATTCAGTATATTGCATAATGCAAGCCGAAATATACAGAGTTTTCCTTAATATCCGGCACAAGTCTCTCTGCGCTTGACTGATATATTGAAAACTGATACCATTTCCTGTGCATTCTGCACACAGGAGAGTTTGTATATTTATGGATAATAGCCAACAGAAGACCATCGGAAAGGATTACACTCTGGCAGGACTCGCCAAGTTCTGCTCTACTGCCGTATTCACTCAGATGATGTTCTCGCTGCTTATGACTCTTGACGACAGCCTGTTCATCTCAAGATATCTCGGGCCTACGGCACTGGCTGCGTTCAGCGTAAGCTCCCCTCTATTCATGATCTACGGCGCCGTGTCTTCGATACTCGGCGGATGCGCTTCGCTCTGTTCTTCAAAGATGGGAGAAGGCAAGACAGAGGAAGCCGCGGGTGATTTTTCCGCTATCGGCATCTTCTGCATCATCTTCGGAACATGCGGGAGCCTTATACTGCGCATGTTCATGGATCCTGTCCTCAGATTCTGCGGAGCGACCGATCTGCTCATGCCTCTGTGCAGACAGTTCTTCTCCATAATGGTATGGTCATTCCCCTTCTCTATGCTCAGCAGGCTTTTCTCCTTCTTCTACGTACCTGCAGGAAAGCCTTCTTTCAATATGATCACCACCCTGATGTCAGCCCTCTTCAATATACTGTTCGACTGGCTGTTCATCGTAAAGCTCGGGTTTGGCATGAGAGGCCCCGCATTGGCTAACTTCTGCGGAACGATCGCAGTCCTCATCTTCGGATTCCTGTTCTATTCAGGAAAGAGATGCGAGATAGGCTTCGGAAAGCCCACTCATCACTTCGCATCCCTTCTTGCCATGACCGTCAAACTCGGCTTCCCTCACATGGTGACTTCGCTTGCTCTCGGCATAAACGGTCTTGTCATCAACAGGGTGCTCATAGCTGAAGCCGGAGAGATGGCGCTTTCTGCCAACAGCATCGTGAACAGCATGCAGTTCATCTTCATGTCTGCTTTCTTCGGAGTATCGTCTTCCGTAAGTCCGATGCTCAGCTTCGCATACGGCGAGAGAAAACCCGAAAGGATCAAACGGATAATGAAGCAGTATGCTGCGCTGGTGCTGAGCCTCGCAGCAATCACGGTGTCCCTGTATCTCCTGGGAAAAGGCCAGCTGGTAAAGCTGTACCTCAAGGAAGATGCAGATCCTGTTCTCAAGGCAATGGTCCTCAAAGGCCTCAGTGCAGCCGCTCCTACTTTCCCGTTCTTCGGACTGGTCATAGTCATCCAGGACCTTTTCACAGGCGTTCAGAACACCAGGGTATCTGCTCTGATCTCTGTCACCGAGAACATCGTGTTTGCCAACCTGACAGTCATCGTTATGACGAAGATGTTCGGTCTCAACGGATACTGGTGGACTTTCGCCACGCAGGAGTGCCTTACATTCCTCGTGTGTCTGTTCCTCTACATGAAATACAGGAACGTTTACGGATACGGAAATTCCGGCAAGGCTACTCACTTTGAAGAAAAAGCCGCAGTGTGAACTGCGGTTCCCGGATATAACAAGCAAGGCGCTGTGACAAAACTACTTAGGTAGCCAGTCATGGCGCCTTTAACATACATGTTTATAACTCAGGGCACAAAAAAGCGCATAATACCCCTTACCCCATTCGGGACAGTCTTTCAGGTATTACGCGATATCCCTGAGT
>JAFRAJ010000002.1 GCA_017405465.1 Oscillospiraceae bacterium | reverse complement strand
TAAACGCGTGGAATACCTCGATACTTGCATACGACGGAAGCGGAAGGGTCGAGCGAGGCAAAGAAGCGGAACTTAAAAGCTACAGTCTGTGCAGGTTTCAGAACGGAAAGATATACAACTGCGATCTGAACGCGTCGTACACCATCGGCGCCAGATATATCATCAGAGAAATACTGAAATCCTTGCCGGAAACGGAGAGGTTGGCCATGGAGGCAAAAGTACCTGCATGCGCCAGGAGAAGCACCTGCACCTTATCCACGTTATATAACCTGAATACGGTACTTGCGGGCTGAGTCCCGGCAGGTCACTGAGTTCAGGCTGAATGGTGGAAAGGCAGTCCGATGCCCCTAAAGGGCAACTGCCAGAATTGGCAGCAGTAGGAAGCACGCGAATTCATTCGTGTGAGGCTTCACGGTATCACAGGAGTATACCTCACGCCGCCGGTCTACTATGTTGACAGCGAGGAGGCGGAAGAATTCGACAGGTCCTTCCCGCAAAAGCAGAAACTGAAGCTGCCGGGTCAGCTCCTCTAAACGGAGAACGGTCAAACTGAAAAAAGCAAGCCGGTGCATTACTGCACCGGTTTGTCATATTAAAAACATAAGATCTACCGCACAAGCTTGCCGCGCCATACGTTGCGGTAAAGGAACCTGACCTTCGTGAATGCGAAGTCCAGTATCGCGACTGTTACATTGGCAAGGATCATGATAAGTATATACATCACGGTGCTGTAGTCAGCGAACTCGTCAGCCACAGACTGCATGACGAAAACCTTGAGGATGATATAGTACATGCCCACTATGCTCAGGTTGAAAGCAAGGAGCTTTACTGCGAGAGAAGGAAGGTACTTCATCTTTCTGTCAGTGAGATGCTTCAGGATAGGGAACCACCCGAAGAAACAGACGAACAGCAGGACGGATTCCTTGTCAGGGACGAGCAGGAGAGACAGCGCAGATACTGCAGCATATACAGTAAATGCCGCTCCGGCAGTCATCTCTTCGCGGATGAGCAGGACGCAGACGGAAGCCAGCGCGGGACCGGATATCTCGGCAAAGGGAAACACGGAACCCAGAAACAGCAGCGTGACTGCAAGAGCTGCAAGTATGCCTCCTAAAGCTGTGCGGTAGGTCTTTTCTCTCATCTGTACCTCCGTTTATCAGAGATATGGTCGTATCCAGGTTTATTTTTCTTGTTATGATCATATCCTGCGTATTATCATAATAATACTACAACAAACATCAATCGGATTCGGAGATATCAGCAGGGAAAGTGGCAAAAAGACCTATCATCATCGATACTGACGCAGGGAATGGATTCGCGCATGCGGCCATGCTCATATCCGGCTGCGGTCTCTTTGACGTTAAGGGCATATGCACGGTGTCCGGCAGTGTTTCCGCTGTTCAGGCGGCATCCTGCTGTGCCTGGCTGGAGAAGCTCACAGGTCTGGAGGCTCCTGTAGTTACAGGATCAGACAAAGCGCTGATCGTAAGAAGGGACGGTTCCTGCCGCAGCGATTCCGGCGGTATCATGGAGAAGCTTATGGGACCTGTCCAGGTACCGGCTTCGGCTGAACATCCATGGGACCTTATATACAGGACTGCTGTTGAATCGGAAGGAGAACTTGAACTGTTCTGTACCGGACCGCTCACCAATATAGCGACCGCTGTGCTCAGACACAGGGATCTTCCGCAGTATATAAAGAGAGTGACGATCGCTGCAGGCTCATCAAGGGTGGGCGATTCCACCGTCTACGCTGAGTTCAACGTTTACAGCGATCCGCACGCCTTCAAATGTGTTCTCGACGCGGGATTCCGCAGGGTGGATCTTGTGGACCTCGAGTTTGCAAGAACGGTATGCCTTGATGCCCAGACATCCGTTAGATTCCATGATCTTCCGGACTCCAATCCTTGGAAGCCTTTTCTTGAGGAGGCTGACAGGGAGAGAGTGAAGAAGCTCGGAGATCCTGCTTATATAAAGAGGGAAGGAAACAGCGGAGAACTCAGATTGCACGATGCGGCAGCAGCATTCGTGCTTGCGATCCCTGCCGCCGTGACTTCATCCGACGTCTATACGATGGTCGAGCTCCGCAGCGAGATGAACAGCGGAAGGACGCTGTTTGATTTCCGCAAGAGATTCACCGATGACCCCAATGTGAAACTGGCCGTATATACATCCAGAGAGATGTTCACGGATTTCTACATGAGGTGCGTCCATGCATTTGACAGGAGGGCTGTATCATGAACGGACCCATTCCTGTGATAATAGATACCGATATCGGTGTGGATGACGCCTATGCTGTGATGCTGGCGTTCAGCTCGCCTGTCCTCAAAGTGCTGGGAGTCACGACTTCTTACGGAAATGTGAGTGCCGATGACAGCACGGTCAACGCTATAAAGATACTTGAGCTCCTGGAGAAAAGGTGTCGTGTCGCCAAGGGAGAGGAAGGGCCTCTCTTTGGTAAGAGGAGGAGGTATTCCTCCAGCAGAGGATCCTTCCTGCACGGTAAAGACGGATTGGGAAACAAAGCATATACGCTGCCGTCTCCGCTGCATGTGGAGACCCATGAGGATGCAGTCAGCTATATGGCTCAGCTGATACGCAAATCTGACACCAAAGTCACCCTGGTCGCGCTTGGACCAATGACTAATATAGCTCTTCTGCTCCTCACATATCCTGAGCTCAAGAACAGAATAGACGGTATCGCAATGATGGGAGGTTCCGCTTACGGCGGGAATACGCTCCCGGCAGGAGAGGCAAACATAGTTGCGGATCCGGAAGCGGCACAGATCGTGCTGCAGAGCGGAGTCAGGATCGTCATGTGTGGCCTCGAGTGCACTGAGAAAGCCTATTTCATAAAGGATGACCTGGAGATGTTCCGCCTCGTCGGAGGAAGCGTCGGAAGGTTCTATTACGATATGACACAGGACTACATGAACGCCACAGAGAAGCTTACCGGAAGCAGGAGGGCTGTAATTCATGACTCAGTGCCGGTAGCATGGCTCATCAATCCGTCTGTGATAAAAGCGAAACCCTGTTATATAGAGATAGACCTCAGCGGTCAGTACACAAGAGCATGCACGGTTACAGATGAGTTCTGCATAGATCGAAAGCCGAACGCGATGATGGCCTTCGAGCTTGACAGGGATCTTTTCGTCAGGATGCATATCGAAGCGTTCCGCAGATACCGGTAGGACCGTAGGGACAATAAGAACAAATCAGACTCATCCTTTGCAGGGTGAGTCTTTTAGGAGGAAACAATATGGATGACAGGCTGAAGAAACAGCTTGAATTCGTTCTGGAGATCGACAAGGAGAAGAACATATTCCGCCAGACCCATCTTTCGGGACACGGCAGGAACGAGAACGACGCGGAACATGCATGGCACATGGCGATAATGGCCTATCTCCTCAGAGAATACTCCAACGAGGAGGTGGATATCGCCAAAGTGATGCTCATGTGTCTTATCCATGACATCGTAGAGATCGATGCAGGCGATACCTACGCCTACGATGAAGAAGCCGTGAAGACCCAGAAGGCAAGAGAAGATGCGGCAAAGAACAGGATATTCTCTCTTCTGCCTGATGATCAGAAGGCGGAGATGATCGCTCTGTTTGACGAGTTTGAAGACTACAGCACTGCGGAATCCAGATTTGCCCATTCGATGGACAATCTGCAGCCGATCATCCTCAACAACAGCAACGACGGAGGAGACTGGAAGGAACACGGAGTAACAGCAGAGACAGTTTACGGGCGTCAGAGAAAAACTGCGCTGGGATCTGAAAAGCTCTTTGAGGCAACAGACGAGATGATAAAGGAACAGATACGGAAGGGGAACCTTCCCGAATGACACGAGCCGGATCGAAAGGTATGGGTGAGAGGATAGAACGATGTTCAGAGAAGTGACCAGAAAAGCCAGAAGACTGGACGAGAAGGAAGCGCTGGAGCTGCTGAGAAACGAGCTCAGAGGAGTCCTTTCGGTACAGGGAGATGACGGATATCCGTACGGGATCCCGATGAACCATTATTACTGCGATGAGGATGGCCTCATCTACTTTCACAGCGGGATGAGCGGACACAAAGTCGACGCCATAAAGAGGTGTCCTAAAGTATCGTTCTGTGTTTACGACAGCGGACGCCGTGACGGAGATGACTGGGCTCTTACGATCAGAAGCGTCGTCGTATTCGGACAGGTTGAGATCGTTGATGATACCGCGAAGATGATAAGGATAGCTGAAAGGCTCTGCCGTAAGTTCACGGACGACAGTGAGTATATTGCCGGCGAGATCGAAAGATCCGGACCCAGGACCCTGATGTTCGCCGTCCGTCCGGAGCACATCACCGGAAAGTGGGTCAGGGAAGCCTGAAAGCCGAAGTCCTTTTTTTTCTTGCCAACACATGTTTTCTTATGGTAGTATATTTTAGTTAATTGGTTGATCACTGAACGAGGAGATTTAATATGATTTCTGCAGGAGATTTCAGAAACGGTGCGACTTTTGAAGAAGACGGAAACGTGTATCAGATCATAGAGTTCCAGCACGTCAAACCCGGCAAAGGCGCCGCTTTCGTACGCACAAAAGTTAGGAACATCATCACCGGAGGCGTGCTTGAGCGCACTTACAGCCCCACCGATAAATTCGAGCAGGCTTTCATCGAGCGCCGCGACATGCAGTACAGTTACAATGATGGCGATCTCTACTACTTCATGGACGAAGAGACCTATGAGATGACCCCCGTTGCGCAGGCTGATCTTCCCGATTCATTCCGCTTTGTCAAGGAAAACATGAGCTGCAAGCTCCTGTCATATAAGGGAAAGATCTTCGGTATTGAGCCGCCTAACTTCGTTGAGCTTGAAGTCACTCACACAGAGCCCGGCCTCAAGGGAAACACCGCCACCAACACATTGAAGCCCGCGACTCTCGAGACCGGTGCTGAGGTACGCGTACCTCTCTTTATCAATGAAGGCGACATGATTCAGATCGACACCCGCACGGGTGAATATATGGGGAAGGCATAATTTAATATGGATATTCTTGAAAAACTCGGTTTTCTCAAGGGACTGGTAGATGCCAGTGATCTTAATCTCGGCGTTAAGGAAAAGAAGGTCTTTGACGCGCTCCTGGATCTCGTTGAGGATATGGCCCGCACACTTAAGGAGTGCGACGACGATCTGACCGAGCTCTATGATGCTGTCGATGAAATTGATGACCATCTCGCTGACATCGATGAGGACCTCGATGAGCTCTATGATCTCGAGGATGACGTCGATGACGAAGATGATGACCTCGACGATGAGGACGACGAAGATTATCTCTATGATGTAACGTGTCCTCACTGTGGCAAGAGCTTCTCTGTTGATGAAGATACCATCTTCAACGGCGATATGTCATGCCCGTTCTGCGGCAAAAAGATCGAGTTCGACATCCAGGATTGTGACTGTGATGACTGTGACGGCGACTGCGACTGTGATGATGAAGACTGCGATTGCGGACATCATCACCATCATCACCATCATCACGACGAGAATGAAGACTGATATAGGCTGAAACGATCAGGACCGCCTTTCGAAAGACTGGCGGCCTGTTTTCGTCTTGTCAAAGTGTTGTTAACATCAATCCGGTTGATAAAGCAGACTATTCAGCTATAATAAGAAACATGCTTTAAAGAAGGCATTATACAGTTCAGGAGGCGGACAAGTTGGAGAAGACTGCCGCAGAAAAAAACGAAAATACTGTGAAAAGGCTCCCTGTAAAGAAGATACTTCTCATCATAGCCCTAACTGCCGCTGCGATCGCTCTCGTATGGGGCCTTTTCGGCCAGCTCGGTAAGATAGGACAGATACCTGTGCTGCCGTCCGGACAGGAAGAGACAGACAGCACGACAGAAGCGGAGCCTATGAGCGTTACCGGAAGAGACAGCGTCATCCTCTCTGAAACTGCCGACGCGGGTCAGAAATATGTGGATGATACTCTGTTCATCGGAGACGGTAACTTCCTCGGATTCGTGGAGAACGGAATACTGACATACCAGAACGTCATCGGCCTGCGAGGAGGCGGGATCCAGAGGGTCCTGAATGAGAGGTGTGTGTACTTCGCAGGAGAATCACAGCCTGTGACTGTAAGCGAAGCAGTCTCGCTCATGCAGCCCAGACGCATCCTGATGTGTTTCGGTGCGGGAAATCTTGCCGGCATCAGGGAAAGTTTCCTGTACGGCTACAGAAGGACATTGGAATCCATAAGGGAAGCCTATCCTTATGCGGACATAATAGTGATGTCCATCCCTCCGCTTGCCAAAGACGTGCCGTCACCTTACGGCGATCTTACGATGGATGCGGTGGACAGCTTCAACGAAGGACTGAAGGAGCTGTGCCTTGAGCACGAGCTGCCGTTCCTCAATGTTACTGATGAAGCCCTGAAGAACGGATCCGGAAGATACGCCAAAGCTTCTTTACTGGATGCGGACGGCATACATCTTTCACCGGAAGGACTGAGGAAAGTCCTGGACTATTACCGCAGACACAGCCTTGAAACGGAAGATACAAGACCTGCCGTCAGTGCTGTGCCGGTACAGGTCGGAATGCCGGACGGCGATGAGAGATTCGACTGTGACGCCATGCTCACTATGGCTGAGAGCATGCTTGCTGCAGACGGTTTCAGATTTGCATCCTATCAGTTCGGCGAGAATGCGGACATAAAGGAATACTCCTTCCAGGTCGCCAATAACGTGACTCCGAGTATGGAGAAGGAATATGCCGACAAGCTGATCTCCTTCGTTAAGGAGAGGTGCGATACGGACGGCATCATCAATATCTCGTATGAAGACAGCGGAAACGGTGATCATGTTTTCAATGTCAGATACGTTGCGGTGTGTGAGAAGCATACTTTCGGCAGCTGGCAGACCATTACTGAAGCTAACTGCAGTACGGAAGGACTCCGCCGCAGAACATGTTCCGTTTGCGGATTCATCGAGGAAGAGAAGACGCCTGCAAATGATGAGCATTCCATAAGATGGACTGTGACCAGAAGAGCGACAATCTTCAGCAACGGTGAAGAGAGAGGAGTCTGCACCAGATGCGGAAGGGTCTGGATCAGGATACTGAACAAGCTCATCAGCGGAGGCGGAACAGGGCAGGAGGAGCCTGCTCCCGAGAATCCTGATACTCCGGACAACCCGGATAATCCTGACAACCCCGATAACCCGGATAATCCTGATAACCCGGACAACCCGGATAATCCTGATAATCCGGATAACCCTGACAATCCCGATAACCCGGATAATCCCGATAACCCGGATAATCCCGATAACCCGGATAATCCTGATAATCCCGATAACCCTGACAATCCGGATAATCCTGACAACCCGGATAATCCTGATAACCCTGACAATCCTGATAATCCGGATAATCCTGATAACCCTGATAATCCCGACAATCCGGATAATCCCGATAACCCTGATAATCCGGATAACCCCGACATACCGGATAATCCTGATAATCCCGACAACCCGGATAATCCTGATGACCCTGTTAACCCTGACAATCCCGACAATCCTGATAATCCTGATAACCCTGACAATCCCGGCAATCCGGATAATCCCGATGTGCCTGACACACCGGTCGTCCCGGAAGTACCGGATGATCCGACAGAACCTGAGAATCCTTAAAGATCATGCTGCATAGTCAATATGCAGAAGAACACAGGCACTAAATTTCTGAAGTATTACAAAACAAAAGCCGTCCATTTGGACGGCTTTTGTTGTATTCGCATCACTTTAAGACTCTGAGCTCAGCTCTTTCTCTCTTTTCCTGAGGTCATAGAGAAAAACGATTATGCTCAATACTGCATACAGCAGCCAGCAAAGCGGATAAGCGATATAAACTGATTCGATGGTTCCTTTCGAACGTGAGTATGTGTACAGCCACGTTATCCTGAAGAGAACAGAACAGATTATCGACAGGATAAGCGGATTTCGGGAATCACCCATTCCCTGGATACATCCGCCCCCGATGTTCATGACTGCGTTCAGCCCGTAGAACAGACACATATATGACATGCAGACTCGGGCTGCAGCGATAACAGCCGGATCATCAGTGAACAATCTGGCCAGCACAGGGAACATAAGATAAAGAACTGCTCCGAATAATTCAGTAAGTAAAAAGGATGTCAGCAGTGATGTCTTCCATGCCTTTTTCACGCGATCCAGATTGCCGGCGCCGTTATTCTGAGAGATGAACACCGTTGTAGCTCCGGAAAGAGACGTGAATGCGATCGTAGCGATGCTTCCTATGCTTGTGCCTACAGTGTTTCCGGCTATAGCAACGGAATCAAAACTGTTAATGAAAGAAGAGATTATTACAGACGATAAGTTCAGGATTAAACCTTCCAGAGCAGAGGGGATGCCCATTTCGAGTACAGGCTTCATATTCTTGAAAAGAGTAAGTTCTTTCAGATCTATCCTAAGCTCATCCCTGCGTCTGCAGAGGTATACTACCCCGACAGCAGCACAAATGAACTCTGCCAGCAAAGTCGCAAGTCCGACGCCAAGTATCCCCCAGTGGAATATTCCAACGAACAGCAGGTCCAGTACTGTATTCAGCAATGCTGACCCGAGAGAGAAAAGCATCGGTACCAGTGATTCTCCCTTGGCATTGAGGGAGTATGCCGACAATTGTGAAAGCAGAGCTAATGGCGCACCGATGAAGCGGATACGGAAGTAAAGCGACGCATCTGCCATAAGAGATGAGGGGCATTTTACCAGGGTAAGGATCGGTTTTGTTAGCAAGATGACAGGAATACCTATTATGGCACCCAGCAAGAAGAAGCTCAGAGGAAGGGTCTGCTGCAGAGTATGGATACCGTCAGTATCCTTTTTGCCGAACATGTTCCCCATGACTATCGTGACTCCCCCGCCCATACACCAGAGGAAAGTCATCAGCAGATGAGAGACAGATGACGATACACCCATTGCGGACATCGCGGTTTCGGTTCCGTACTTTCCTATCACTGCAGTATCTACTGTAGAAAACAGTATCTGCAGAAGAGATGCAGTCAGTACGGGAAGACTGTAGGAAATCATGCCTTTAAGGATCGGACCGCTCAGGGGATCGACATTTCCTATTGTTCCGGTTTTTTCCATAATAAATCCTTTCAATACCTGATCTTGCTGATACTGTGTAAGATCATGCCGTAATTGTGATGAGGCATGGAACTGTCCGGCAGACAGTTCAAAGAAATACTTGCGCCATGCCTCTTGTTGTGGAATACATCGTAACACGAGGTATATTATCTGTCAATACTGCAACAGAAAAGACCCGCCTTGATCTTCTTGCACAGAAAGACCATAACGGCGGGTCAGTGTTAGTTCTGCATGATGTCTCCGTCAGTTCCGCAGGGGCATCGGAATCAGGTCATTGAGCAGCTTCCAGCAGAGCTTTCTCATACCAGATGGAACCGATATCAAGAGCGCTGTACAAGCTGTTCTTCTCACTGACTCTTACTATGCGTTCCATCATATTGAGACCTTCCGCGTTGGAAAGAAGCATCACCTGTACTCTGTTGGCTGTCTCGATACCGTTCTTCTTCTCTGAACCCAGGATCTGCATATAAACTACATACGGATCACTCGGGTCGCCGTAATAGATATCATTTCCGTGTCTTACAAGCGGATGACCTTTATACGTCAAAGTGACTTCGTCAGCCATTTTCTACCTCCTGTCCTTCAGGAACCTGCGGACGAGCACCTGCAGGATATCGTCCCTGTCCATATGGCGCATGACTGACCGCGCGTTCTTGTTCGTCGTTATGTATGTCGGATCTTCCGTGAGGAGATATCCGACTATCTGATTGACCGGATTGTACCCTTTTTCCTCAAGTGCGTCGTAAACGAGCGTGAGGTTCTCGCGGATGACTTTTTCCTCTTCATCCTCATAGGAGAAGATCAGTGTGTCCTGTCTGTCCATGTCAACGGTTCCTTTCTTCTAAATCTTCGGTTTATATAGAATAGCCTATTTCGGCCGGTTAGGCAAGTCAGCTGCGCAGTACAGCCCCTTTGCGCTCCAGCCTCCGGAGACTCTCGCTGATGGCTTTGTCTGCCTCGTCATCGGTCATCGTGCGGTCAGGATGCCTGAAGACCAGCGAATAGGCGATGCTCTTCTTTCCGGCTGCCACCTTTTCACCTGTATAGACGTCGAACACTGTGAGAGATTCGAGAGAATCGCCGCAGGCAACGCGGATCTCGCGTTCGAGGTCTCCGCTGGGTACGGACTCATCGCAGACGACTGCGATATCGCGTGTCATGGCAGGGAATTTCGGCAGAGGAGTGAACTTCCTGACGCCGCCTCTGTTCGCATAGAGCTTTTCGACTGAGATCACCGCTACAGTGACTCTTTCTCTGATATCGAAATTGGATGCGACTGTCGGAAGAAGTTCTCCCATGGTACCGATAACGTTCCCGTCAACGGAGACTGTCGCGGCGCGTCCGGGATGGTACATGGTGCTGTCAGTCAGCGGAGCAAACTCCGGAACAGCCGTATTGGCGTTGCGGCAGATATCTTCCACTACGCCTTTCACTCCGTAGAAACCGAGGCTGTTGTAGCTGGCAATGACGAGATCCCTGTCTTCATCGGGGAGCTCATTGGGATCTTCGTGGGCATGGAATGCGACACCGATCTCAAAGAATGACCCTGAGGGAACTCTTGCGTTCACGTTCCTTGCGACCACTTCAAGCATCGAAGGAAGTATGGTGGTGCGCATAAGAGCGGTGTCGTCACCGAACGGGTTGCTGATCACGACTGCCTTGCGCAGCTCGCTGTCAGCAGGTTCGTTCAGAAGATCCAGTGTCTTCGTTCCCATGAAGGAATATGTCTTTACTTCGTAGAGCCCTGCAGCGACCAGACGTCTGGCAAGATCTCTCTCGAAATGCTGACGCTCGGTGAGCTGAGCTGTCGCGACACCGGTCATTATGGTGGAGGGGATGTTGTTGTATCCGTACAGTCTCGCGATCTCTTCCGCGATGTCGTTCATGAGAAGGATATCGGCGCGGAAGGAGGGAGGAGTGACGGTAAGGTCATCAGAGACCTCGAACTCCAGAGATCTGAGCATGGAGACCATCTCTTCGACGGGAAGATCGGTGCCGAGGAAGCTGTTGATCCTGTCGGGATCGAGCTTAAGTGTCCTGCGCTCAGGCATGTTGCCCTTGATGTCTACGAAACCGCCGACCACATCGCCTGCGTCGAGCTCTTCAACAAGTTCGAGAGCGCGGGTGAGGGCCTTGAGCGTGTTCTCTGGATCCAGTCCCTTCTCAAATCTAACTGAGGACTCGGTCTTCATGCCGAGACCTTTTTCGGTATATCTCACATTGACGGCGCTGAAGCATGCGGACTCGAAGATGACGGTGTTCGTATCGTCATACGTGCCGCTGTACTCTCCGCCCATGATGCCGGCAACGGCGATGGGTTTCTCGCTGTCAGCGATGACCATCATGTCAGGAGTGAGAGCGCGGTCGATGTCATCGAGAGTGACGATATGTTCGCCTTCTCTGGCCTGACGGATGATTATCTCGTTGTCCTTGACATTGCGGTAGTCGAAAGCATGCATAGGCTGGTTGTACTCCAGCATCACGTAGTTGGTGATATCTACGATGTTGTTTATCGGTCTGACGCCGCAGAGCCTCAGGCGCTGTCTCATCCATACCGGTGAGGGCTTGACCCTGACGTTCTTTACTATGGCTGCTGTGTATCTGAGACAGTTGTCAGGAGTCTCGTTCCTGACCTTGAGCATGCCTTCTATGCTTCCTGCGGCTTTGCGTACCTGCGGCTCGGGGAAACGGAATGGCTTGCGGAACGTCGCAGCGGCTTCACGTCCAAGGCCGGAGACGCACATGCAGTCAGGTCTGTTGGATGTGATCTCGAATTCGATGCTGGTGTCATCCAGGCCGAGAACGCCGCAGATATCTTTTCCGGGCTCAAGAGAAGGATCGAGTATCGCGATCCCGTCTTCTATGCATTCAGGGAAATCGTGAACCGTGAGACCAAGTTCTCCGAGGGAGCACATCATGCCTTCGCTGAGTTCTCCGCGGAGCTTTCCTGTCTTTATAACATGTCCGCCGGGGAGCTCTGCCCCGTCGAGAGCGCAGGGAACGACATCACCGACGTTCACGTTCTGCGCGCCGGTGACGATCTGCAGAGGCTTATCGCCGCCGCAGTCCACGCTGCAGACCCACAGGTGATCGGAATCGGGATGACGGTGCATCTCCAGGACTTTGCCCGTGACTACGTTCTTTATCTCGTCAGCTTCACATGTCCAGCGTTCGACCTTGCTGCCGGACATCGTAAGAGCGTCGCACAGTTCCTTGACGGACACTCCGTCAAGATCGGTATATTCTTTTATCCAGGAAACAGGAGCATTCATTCTGTTTACCTCCTTAAAGCTGCTGCAGGAAGCGCATGTCGTTCTCGAACAGCACGCGCAGGTCGTTGATACCGTAGCGCATCATGGTGATGCGGTCGGCGCCGACACCGAAAGCGAATCCGGAATAGACGGAAGAATCGATGCCGCAACCTTCAAGAACTTCGGGACGGACCATTCCGCATCCGAGGATCTCGATGTATCCTTCTCCCTTGCACAGGGAGCAGCCTTCTCCGTGGCAGCGGAAGCATTCCATGTCCATTTCAGCAGAAGGCTCTGTATAGGGGAAGTGATGGGGACGGAACCTGACTTTTATGTCTTCACCGTACAGCTTGCGAATAAATGTGGCCAGAGTCCCTTTCAGGTCGGCCATGGTGATGCCCTTGTCCACTACAAGACCTTCTATCTGATGGAAGATCGGGGAGTGGGTGGCGTCAACAGTATCAACACGGTAGACGCGGCCGGGGGAGATGATCCTGATAGGAGGCTTCTGGGAGAGCATCGTCCTTATCTGGACCGATGACGTCTGAGTCCTGAGCAGAACGTTCTCGTTGATGTAGAAGGTGTCCTGGGTATCTCTGGCAGGATGGTGCTTCGGCATGTTGAGCATCTCAAAGCAGTAATGGTCGAATTCGACTTCCGGGCCTTCCGCAACGCTGAAACCCATTCCGAGGAATATCTCCTTAATATCATCCAGAACTGTTTCGAGAGGATGTCTTGAACCGATATGCGGGTCGGTGCCGGGGAGAGTTACGTCCAGAGTCTCGGCCTTGAACCGAAGTGCCTGGGCGTGCTGTTTCAGGACGGCAGAGCGCTCGGCTATGAGAGCTTCGATGTCCTTTCTCACATCATTGGAGAGCTGTCCCATGAGAGGACGCTCTTCCGCTGGAAGTGAGCCCATCTGTTTGAGAATGGCTGTGAGTTCGCCTTTTTTGCCGAGATATTTGACGCGCAGCTCTTCCACTGCGGATTCAAGATCAGCGGCATTGATGGCGGACAGAGCCTCCTCACGGATCTTGTCCAGTTGTTCCTTGATTGCCATTTTTGTATATCCTTCTAAAAAGTAATTTGTGCATAAAAAAAGCCCGTCCCTCACGGGACGAAGCACATATGCTCCGCGGTACCACCCGTATTCCGACTTAAAAAGAGCCGACACTCTTCTGCACTGTAACGGGTGCTTCCGTCCTTCCTTACTCGTCATTCGGGAAGGCCGCTGGCAGGTGAAATTCGGCGCATACTGTGTGATGTGCTCTCAGCTTTGCACACCTCTCTGTGCTCTCTTTCCTTGCGCTTACTGGATCCTGGTCACTGCGTTTCTTGTTCAGGACACAATGATAACACGTATGGAAAAACAGCGCAAGGAAAAGAAATCATTTGATCTCACCCGAAGGCGTTTCACCTGCATATGAACATGCCGTATTCTTTTGGAAGATCTATTGCACCGCCGTCTGTGTGCGCTTTTAGGATATCTTTTATCTTCTGTTCAGGAATATCCAGGACAGCTTTTAACGAGGAAAGACTGCGCAGATAGGTCATCAGATCTTCTGCTTTTGTGATGTGAAATGAGTCTTCATAAAACATCGGCGTCACATGACCGAAAGATTTATGAAGCTTTTCAGCACCATTCTGCAGCGTGAAGTTATGATTCGGATTGAATTCTTCTCCGCTCAGAAGGAACCATTCTGCCAGCTTGTCGGTAAAATTATTCTCGCCAAACGTAGCACAGTAGAACACTCCGCCTTTCTTCAGAACTCTTCGGACTTCACGGAGGGCTTTATCGAGATCCGGCACATGATAGAGCATTGAGTTGGCGATAACAACATCAAATGTGGCATCATCGAAAGAGATATCCTGAATGTCTTCGGTACGATATTCCACATTGGCCTTCTCACCGAGATTTCCTTTTGCAGTCTCCAGCATTCCTTCTGACAGATCGGAAAGGACAAGTCTGCCGCATTTGGCTATCAGGCCATCGTGCCCGAGCCACATGGATCCTGTACCGCATCCAAGCTCCAGAACATCCATTCCTTCTTGAATATCGTAGTTGGAAACGAGCCAGAGCCCGTATCCCTGTTTGTTCGTGGAATACATATCGTGAAAAGTGATCCTGGTATCCAGCCCTTTCGATGTGGAATACTGCGCCTTGACTGCCTGAGGATCATTTGAACTTCCGATCTTCATCATCTTTTCTCCTGATTCAGCTCATATTGATCTTAGTCCGTTCTGTCTTTTTGATCTTTTTAAACAGAAGTCATACGGGCCTCAATCCGTTCTTCCGGATGTTATCAAGTTCGTCCGCATCCAGACAACCGCTTTGATACAGCCTTAGGTATTCTTTGGACACATCTGAATCAAAGATCAGAACATCGTCGGAATTGATCGTTACATCGATTCCGTTGCGGTATAGTTCTGCGATGGGGTGTGTTCGCAGTTCTCTGACTCTTCCGAGAAGCAGGTTGCTGGTAGGGGTGATGTTCAGTCGAATATGATTTTCTGCCAGGAAACGGATCACAGAAGGATCTTCCGCCGCCGCGATCCCGTGCTGCACCTCATCCAGTTCAAGATACTCTACTGCACGGCGCACATCAGATGCAGTGCCCCATTCACCTACATGCGCCTTCAGCCTTAGTCCCTCAGCCTTTGCCCGTCTATAGATAGACCTGAAGTTTTCTATCGGCTGCGCCAGCTCATCCCCGTACAGATCGATAGAATAGAATGCCTTGCATCCCCAGAAGTGGGACAGACAGTCTTCCAGATAGGCTATATCACAGTGCCGTGACATCCCTATCTGAAGACGCAGCTCGATCTCCGGAGCGATCTCCTGATGAGCTGTCTCGAATGCTGCTACTAGTTCTTCTATATCACCATGAAAGAACGCTTCCAGCCCCCAGACATCTTCGCCGATCTCAAGAACGGCAACCCCGTCCTCTTTGGCTTGTGCGAATGCGGCGCGTATAAGCAGCCTGCGTCCTTCCGGTGTTTCAAAACGTTCCCCGAGATTCTGAGCATTCCAGGAGTGCATCTCATCCATCGAATGGATCGGATCTTTTAACGGCCGGATATCGAATCCGGAATGTTCAAGCAGGAACTGCCGGCTTCCGCCCAATACAAAATGATTGTGCAGATCAGACTTGGGCAATCTGCGGACAGCTTCAAGATCTCCCTGTATCAATGCATCTTTAAATCCCATATTCTTAATATATGAGTAGAGACTTTTCTGGTCTCTGCTCTTTATTTATGATGAAGGCGATTGGTCTAACGTAATTCCCGATTGGGACGCCACGCCCGACGCTAAATTTGTTAACCAGCCTTCATCGTTCTACATTCGATT
>JAFRAJ010000022.1 GCA_017405465.1 Oscillospiraceae bacterium | reverse complement strand
TTTCAGGAAACCTGCATCGGAGATCCAGTCTGAGGAAGACGGAGAACTGTTCTCGGATGCAGTATCCAAGATCGATCAGCTCAGCAAGATAGTGCGCACCAGGATGATGCCGATGATCTGCATATTCCTTTGTGCAGTGGTACCGAATGCCCTGAGATATCTGGACGGGGAATATGTCGGTCCCTGGGGGCAGGCGTTCGGATTCATCTTCGGCGTACTGTTCGGGCTGTATATGGTCATGTTCATATACTTCGCGGTCAAACTTAAGAAACTGAGAAACAGATACAGGGAAAACTGAATACCGGAACTGCAAAAAGGATCCGGAAGACACATGACGTGCCTTCCGGATCACTTATTTCTGATATCAGATCGAACTTCAGTCTACAAGAGCCTGCAGGTTGCGGTATGCCTTAACGGCAAGGTCAACGTCTGTCTTTCCTGTCTGCTTGTCGATTATGGACGAGTAGATATGGACCATGACTCTGTCGACACCAGCATCGAGGCAAGCCTTGACGACCGGGACAGCATTCTCGGGAGTGAGTCCTCCTGTGGGCTCTATAACTGGAATGCCGAGCCTTGCGCAGCCTTCTGCGAGGACTTTGAGCTCTTCCAGATGCTCAGTGCCGTGCATGTTGAAGAATTTGACGGAGATGAGTCCGACATCCTTCATCATGTTGAGGGCAGTATCCACGCTCACCAGTCCCTTCTCGCCGAAGGTGCTGACGCATCCGGTCGAGATCTGTACCGTGCCGGGTGTGCCGGTGGGATAGATCATGCAGTTAGACATCGTGCTCTCGCAGCCGCTGGCTTTGAGCAGACCAGCGCAGTACATGGCTTCCGTGAATGACTGGTTGACATGTCCGGGGTCGGTCATCGCCGCTACCTGAGCAGCTCTGGCTGCCATGGTGGGATCTCCGTCACCCATTCCGACGGAAACGTTGGGAAGCTTTTCCAGATAGTATCTGACCTCCTTTGCGCAGGCTTCCGCGTCCGGGAAATTCTTGGAGAGAACGCCTACCAAAGCGTTGCCGTCAAGGGCTTCCACTACTTCCACGGCATTGTCGCGGTCCTTTGCCAGCAGGTTGATGGCTATGCGGTCTTTATAGAAACTGATTCTGTCGTAATTCAATTCTTCTTTCCTCCGTTATCCGACGATCTCTTTAAGCCGCTGTATGACAAGTTCAGCGTCACCGGGGAGCATGGTCCTCGGGTCGAAGAGAATGGTTCCCTGATCTATAAAGTGGTTGCGTGTGCGTATAGAGGGATTTCCGCTCTCCAGCTGAGCTACTATCTCCTTAGCAGTGTATCTGCATTTTCCGGGAACTACGTCGACCTTGACGCGGTAGATCTTTCTTCCGGCATCATCGGCCTTGACGCTGAGCCTGATGGCTTCCTCATCCTTGAGGCCTTCTATGATGCTGTTTACGATCTCCATCTGCCGCTGACCCTCTTTTTCCTCATCCCTGAGGTCATAGAGCTCTACGGCTTTGACGATGCCCATCATGCAGTCCTTGCCGATCTTGGCGGCTCTTCCGACGCCTTTATACTGCATCTTGCACTTTTTGATGTATTCCTTCTTGCCGGTGATGAAACCGGAAGTCGGACCTTCCACCGCTTTGGCTCCGCTGTAGATGACCATGTCGGCGCCCATGGCGACGTACTTTCTCAGGTCTTCTTCCGCAGCGGCGTCCACTATGATCGGAAGCTCATGGGAATGTGCTATCTCTATCATCTCTTCCAGGGAGATGGTGTTCTCCTGCTGTACATGGTGTGACTTGCAGTAGAGCAGCGCGGCGGTCTTCTCATTGATCGCCGAAATAATATGACCGGCGAATGTTTGGTTCACTGAACCGGCTTCCACCGGAACGGCTCCTCCGAGACGCATCATCTGTTCGATGGGAACGCCGTAGTTGACTGCATGGCCTTTCTGGAGGATGATCTCGTTTCTGAGACCCGTGCTGTCCGGCATGCGCTCGATGAGACCGATGTCGTCACCTGCGATGCACGCTGCGCAGGCGATCATTATGCCGCCGGATGCGCTGTTGGTGACGCAGGTGTCTTCCGCACCGGTGTGGGGGGAGATGAGCTCCCCCACACGGTCTATCAGTTCATCGATCACAACGAATTGCTGGCCTGCCTCGGCCATAGCTCTGCCGACTTCCTCGCTGATGGCGGAAACGCCCAGCGCGGTCATATGTCCGCTGGAGTTAATGACTCTGCGCAGACCGATATCTTCATAGATCGTTGACATTGATTATCACCTTTCAGGTGTTATTTGGGGAAGATCATGGCCAGGAGAATGGCTCCGAGGATGGTGCCGCCTACCATGGGCTTCTCAAGCTTGAGGAATATATAGGAACCGATGATGGCTCCGATTCCTGCGGGGATGGAATAGCTGATAGCGCTGAGGATGATCAGCGGAGCGAGCCAGCGTCCGGCTGCGTTTCCGGCGCCCATCATGATGCCGGTTCCGCCTGCAGCCATGTTTTCAGGCATGGTTGACTTGACGCCGATGATGACATAGCCGATGATGAGTCCCAGGACTGCTCCGGTGAGGAGTGCAAGCGGGAAGTTGTCGACTAGGATGTCGAGACCAACGGATTTTGCGAGGGATACCATACCGGTTCCGATACCGGTCATGATGGATCCGCCGATGTCAAGGATTCCGACCAGCGGGCCTTCCATGACGCGGGCGAGAAGGAATCCGGTGCAGTAGCCGATAGGTGTTGCGAAGTCACCGGTCTCAAGTCCGTTGCGGACCATCTCGGCCTGAGCGATCTCATTGAAGAGACCGTATCCGTATTTGACGAACATGTGTCCGCCTGCGAATGCGGCAGCGCAGAGCATAGCAGTCAGCAGGGGGAATGTCTTGTTCTTCAAAAGAGAACTCTTGAATTTTTCCATTTTTCTAACTCCTTTTCACTCTACTCGCAATCACTTGATGAACGCGGCAAGGAGCTTGGCCCAGAATCCGCGGCCGATACCGATGACGATGAAGAGGGCAGCTACGACAGCGCACATGATCTTAGCGCTCTTGCTGAAGCCCTGCTCCTCGATGGTCTGGCCGATGAGGATTCCCAGTACGCATCCGGGTACCGCGTTGCCGAAGATCAGGTGTGCCAGACCGCCGAGGACGACGCCCCAGATGCCTGTGGTCTTGCCTGCGTCAAGCGCGGCAATGATGAAGATGATCGGCATGACGATGTTGATCAGGTTGTTGGAAGCAGGTGTAAGGATGTCCTTAGCAACTGCGGAGATGGACTCGGGGATGATGAAGGCGAGGGTGTTGAGCAGTGTCACGACAACAGCACCTACGCATGAGCCTGCGAGAGCCATCTTGAAGGGATCGTGCATGGTCTCCTCGACCTTTTTGTTCTTGGTGAGGAGAAGGGCAGCTGCCCAGTTGGGGATGATGCGGTGGAAGACGTCCTGCGTCATGGCGCCTGCGCCGACCATGCTGCCGGCGGCGTTGAGCAGGAATCCAAGTCCGAATGAGAAGTGGGCCACGGGATCTCCCTGGCACGCGTTCATCTCACCCAGTGTACGGAAGGCGCCCATTGCCTGTACTTCAGGCGCATGGAACATCCTCGCGGCACCAGCGGCGATCGCGAAGCCGGCAATGGCGCCAATGATGATCGATTTGATGATCACTAGGAACATTTCAGATTGACCTCCTGAAATCTTGTGTTCATGTTTGTTTGTCGGTTAACTATCAGGCTCTCCGGAGGCGCCGCTGTCCAGAGGCAGCCAGCGCATCTTGACTGTAACGTCGAATTCAACCTGATAGTGCATTGTGGGCTTCGGCTTGAAGAAACCCAGGATCTTTTCGGCTGTGGTCTCCTCGTATTCCTTACGTATATCCACCGCCAGGGGCTCCATATAGATCACGAGCCCTTTGTTCTGCAGGGAGGCGTACACCTTGCTCTGCAGACCGGCAAAGGCTTTCCCGAAGGCTTCGGTCTTATTCTTGCCGTAACCTGAAAGGGTGTAAGTCCTTACCTCTTCAACTAAACTTGAGGACATTGCCTGACCGCTATCCCCCTCCTTTCTCTCACTCATTTATATGTACAGAGATTGGATCCTTATTCCGGCTTGCCGTTGACTTCGTAGTAGGTCTCAACGATCCTGCGGCCTAACTCCTCAACGTCCATAAAGCCGAATCCGAGCACTTTGACGCCCTCTTTGACCGCGGTGACTCCCTGGTCGATGGAGCGCATTCCGTAACGGCTCTTCCAGCCGTATTTGTTGGAGGCCATAAGAGCTCCGGCTCCGCCGCTTCCGCAGAAACTGATACCGATATCAGCATTCCTGCTGTTCATCTCGTCTCCGAGCTTCATGTCCGCAGCCATTCCGGGAATGACATAGGCCTCTCCTCCGGCAGCTTCGACTCCGGCAGCGACCTTCTGTCCCTTGCCCATACGGTCTCCGATGACAACTAAGACTTTCTTTGCCATTGATTTCTCTCCTGTTGATTCTTCTTCTGTATTCTGTTCCATGCAGGTCTGGACATGTATCGCAACGAGCATGCGTTCAGCATTGTCAGGCTTCCCGAACCCGCGTCCGAAGCGGGAGAGAAGTCCATCGGTGATCTCAAGCGCCTTGGGATCGAACTGATCCATGAAGTCATCGGACATATCGTCCAGATGTTCGCCTCTGCGCAGTCTCTCCATGAGAGCGATGATATGATTCTGGAAAGGAGGCAGGAAATCAGGAGAGAACACCACACCGTTCTCCTTCAGATACGCGAGAGCCATGTTGACCATGTACTCATATTCGCCGTCATAGTTGGGATCGGTGTTCAGGGCTCTGCACAGCTGTCTGAATTCATCCTGACTGTCCATCTCCACTGTGCCTGCGACCAGAGCGTAGCGGGGAACTATCATCTCGCTGCCGGTGATCTGGTTCTTGTTGGCATCAGTGAATGTATATTCGCCTTCTTCTATATAGAATACCGTGATGTCGCCCCAGGCTCCTTCTCTGAGAGCGCCGAGCCCATCGAGAGACAGATATTCTGCAGGTTTGGCGGTGACTTTGTCCACCACGTCTTCCAGAGAATATCCCAGCGCCATGAATTTGCTCATGGTCTCCGCGAGACCCTGTACCGGCTTGTGGAACGAACTGGTGTGCAGGTCGGTGCTGATGGTATCGGGATACCAGCCAAGCTCCTTAGCGAGTTTGCCTGTGTTTATGTTGAACGAATCTTTTCCGTGACCTATGTCGAAGATGACTCCGCGGTCCCTGGCTCTCTGTGAGAACTCCGGTATTGACCTGCCTTCTATGTCGAGGAGGTTGTTGTCCTTGCCGTGGAACGCGTGGGTGATGATGTCGCCTTTGTCCATGAGGTCAGCCAGTTCCTCTATACCGGGAGGCATGTGGCCGATATGGACGAGAAGAGGCAGACCGACGGCTCTCGCAAGCTTCTTGCCGGCCTCGATGGATTTGATCCCGAGCTGGCCTACGCAGGAATTGCTGGCCCTTGCCTTTATGGCGACGATGTGTTCTTTATACTTTTCATATGCGTCGATGCCGGTCTGCAGATCGAACTTGGACGGATCGTCGGCTTCCGGCGGATCCATGAGCCCGTATGTCGCATAGTGCATCGCGGAGAATACTCTGGTGCGGGATCTCTCGATGGTGTTCTTTACGAAGAGCTCCATGGTGGCCGGACCTGCCGTGCCTGCGTCCACTACCGATGTCACGCCCTGCATGACGCCGATCATGTCAGCTGGAAGACCGAGCCTGTATCCGTTGAGAAGTCCTTCCGCGTCGAATACATGGGTGTGTATGTCTATAAAACCCGGTGCCGCGTACGTGCCTTCCAGATCCAGTTCCTTCACGCCTTCAGGAACTGTCAGATCTTTTCCGATCTTTGAGATCCTGCCGTCCAGGATCAGGATGTCCAGCAGTTCTTTTCCGTCATAACCTGAAGCTTTGTCGAGAAGACGCCCGTTTCTGAGTAGGATGTTTCCTTTCTGCATTTTTATCACCTGCAATATATAAAAAATTCATTTTTCTACATATAAATTATACTAAGAAAATGAAGAAATCAAAACATATTTGTTGATAATGTATAATAATCTCTGTTTTGACTAATTTCGTCACATATGTTGATATGACAGAATATAATTGAAAACGGATGACAGAAAACAAAGTGCTGTGTTTTGTCGAGAACAGGGAAGAGGATGATCTTCCCGGGAAAGGAAATACAGGATACATGGCTGACAGATGTCTAGATCCATTCAGACCGGAAAGACTTCAGGATCCGACTGAGAAACTCAGTGTGCAGGAGAAGGAGAGCTATTTCGGGATCAGCACTCTCATGAGGGACAACAACTTCATGAAGCAGGAGTTCGGCAGACAGGAGATGGAAAAGGTCTACGACCTGCTCAATACCTGCGATCCGGTGTTCTATGCTCCGCATTTCAGGGAATCGTCGGGCGATACGTATGAATACGACCCCGTCAGGGAGTATCAGGCGGTATACAGGCATTTCCTGCTGACCATCTTTGATTTCACTGACATGGATGACAGCGATGTGGCCGGAAGCATCAGCAGAGCTACGGACAAGATCGTCGGTTTCTTTGAGAATCAGTTCGAAGGAATGCTGGAACCGTACTGCATCGCTAAAGGCATACAGTATTACTGCAATATATACGGGATCAGATGCGCTCTTATCCGGACGGAAGAAGGAGTCATGTATGCCCTTTCAGAACTGGATCAGGAGAAGACGGATAAATACGGGGTAAAGACGACTGAGGAAAGACTGGACGGTATAGTCGGCGCAGTCACCGCCTATCTGGATGAGAAGCAGTACAGATATGAAGTGCTGAACACGACATTCATGGACAGGACGGTTAAGATCACAGGGGAAGGCGTGATCCTGCGCTTCAGCTATCTCGTATACACAGACAGCTGCATCGTGAGGGCGATACTTCACCGCAACCTCAGGGGAAAGTTCGGAGATGACGTGTATTTCTCGGAAGGCTCCGACGGGAAGACCATACGCTGGGAAGGCAGTTTTGATATGAAGGACGGTATGGACGGCCTTATGAAGGGCATCGCCCCGTTCCTTCCGGAAGGCGGCATGCCGGCGGAGGTCGCCGCGCAGACGGATATCCTCAGGAAGACCGTAGCTGAAGCTGAGACTGCGTACACCGCAGGCGATCAGGAAAGACTGAATGAGCTGATCAACAGGGCAGGAGACGAGAACGAGAAGCTGGACTCGCTCTGTGAACAGTGCGGATTTCCGTATGAGTTTGTAGGAAATGTCCCTTACAGGCTCTACCGCCTTCTCGATGAGATGGGACTGTTTTCTGATGACGGACAGAAGGAAGAATGAGCATGAGACCTGAACTCGATCCATATGAGATAGTATTCGGAAAGACCAGGATACACAGTCCGGAGATGGAAAGACTCAGAGAGCTGCTGGACGAAGCGGGAATCCCCTACACCATGCGCAAAGGGATCCTGGGAGGGGACATGCTGGATTATTTCGGCGAACCTCCTGCGGAGAGGCCCCTGCTCAACGTGATATCCGACGGCTACGGCTATGAGAAAGGACTTCTGGAAGCCATGGGTATGGGATGGGACAGTGTCGGAGGCCTTCATGCGGATGAGGTGTACGACAGGATCCGGCAATACCGGGAAAAGGATAAAGAATAAAGAATAAAGAATAACGCAAATTGATATGAGGACCTGCTCCGGAACGCACCGCAGCAGGTCTTTTCTGTACCCAAACTCTGTTACCGGTCCGTCACGGAAGATGTGCAAACTGCATATTGCATTCGTTGAAAGGTGATATTATAATTCTATCTGTAACAATTGTTACTGATAGGATCCGGAGGATACAGGAATGAGATCCAAGAGCTCTTCACTCAAGAAAGAGATATACGCTTTCGTCAACGGCTGGCTCAGAGAGAACGGAAGCTCCCCGTCGCTGAGGAACATCGCTGACAGCCTCAACGTCAGCAGGACGACGGTCTACAGATATCTTCAGGAGATGGACAGAGACGGCGCGGTCTCCTATGACGGAAACGCCATAGAGACCAAAGAGCAGAACAGACGGAACACGAAGCTCTCCGCAGCGCTTCTCGTAGGCTCCATTCCCTGCGGCGAAGCCGTTCCGGAAGAGGAGTATGTAGAGGATTACATCAATATCCCGGCGACTCTGTTCGGAACAGGAGAGTTCTATATGCTGAGAGCCTCCGGAGACTCTATGGAAGACGCAGGGATCAGCGACGGCGATCTTGTCGTCATACGCAGACAGCCTACAGCAGAGCCGGGTGATATAGTGGTCGCGCTGGTCGATCAGGACAGGAACACCCTCAAGCGTTTCGCGGGATTCGACAGCGAGCACAGAGCGGTCCTGCAGTACAT
Source organism: Oscillospiraceae bacterium (assembly GCA_017405465.1). Taxonomy (GTDB): domain Bacteria; phylum Bacillota; class Clostridia; order Oscillospirales; family Ruminococcaceae; genus RUG11783. The sequence continues at coordinate 6,221 of JAFRAJ010000022.1, read as the reverse complement.
GAACGAAGAGGTATACCCAGGAAGGACCATCACAGTGGACAGCCTTGTGGTGCAGGGCGTCGCCCACAATGTCATAAAGACTCTTTGAGGGAAAAAGGATGCCGGTTTATCTTGAAAGTTTTACTCTTCCCGGAGAAGGAAGAGAAGAAGTGATCATGAAAAGAAGGATGCGCTACAACGGAGGCGATTTCGGCTACCTGGATAACGCATATCCCTGCGGCATGTTCCCGCGCAGAGGACTCTCGGAGATCTATTTCAAAAAGACGACGATATTCTACGGCGGAAACGGTTCGGGGAAGACAACGCTGCTCAATCTCATAGCAGAGAAACTTGAACTCAAAAGATCGGCTCCGTATAACACAGGCGAGATGTTTCCTCTCTTCGTGAAGGAGTGCTCATATGAAATGGGACGGGACGAAGAAGGAGACATGTACAGGATACCGAACGGAAGCAGGATCATCACCAGCGATGACATCTTCGACTATATGCTGTCTGTCAGGGACACCAACGAAGAGATATCAGCGGGAAAGAGGATGGCAAGGGAGGACTATGCCAACTGGAAGTACGGAAGGACCGTCAGATTCACCGGAATGGAGGACTATGACGAACTGGTCGAGCAGATACACGCAAGGCGCGCTCCCAGCCGCAGGCAGTACATAAAGGATAAGGCAGGCAGCGAAGTCAGGCTGCGCAGCAACGGAGAGACTGCCATGGAATATTTCAGCACCAGATTCTCCAACGACACGCTCTACTGTCTCGACGAGCCGGAGAACAGTATGTCGCCGGCGCTGCAGCTGAAACTGCTGGATCTCATAGAGGAGATAACCAGGTACTGCGGATGTCAGATCATAATGGCTACCCACTCGCCGTTCCTGCTGTCAGCGGAAGACGCCAGGATATACGATCTGGACAGCGAACCTGTCGTGACGAAGAACTGGTGGGAGCTGGAGAATACCAGGACCTACTGGGAGTTCTTCCGTAAGAACAGCGCTCTGTTTGAGAAAGATGAGAAACGGCAGTAGCGTTCTCTCCTTCAGGAGGATAGAGATCGCGGGAGAGAAAGCGGCCATGGAGTTCATGAGCCGGGAAGGAAGCGGCCGGGACAGCTGGTTCGACATCGAAGGGTTCGCGGAGCGTTTCCTCGGCCTGAAGATCAGATACGAGCTCATTGACGAGGATGACACAGACGTCATCGGATTTCTTTCCAACGGACTTCAGCCTCTTAAGGTGATAAGGAACAGGCGGCATATCAGGGTCGTCTTTGAAAGAGACACGGCAGTGATAGACAGCCGTCTTCTTTCAGAGAAGCAGGACGAAATAAGGAGATTCACCATAGCCCATGAGGCAGGGCACAGACTCCTGGAGATGAATGTGCTCGGCGGAGATCCTCAGGCTGCGTTCTGTACCGGACCGGAAGAGGACATATATCCCTCCGGACGTGTAAAGAAGATATTCTCACTGACTGAGGAGATGGCGGACAGGATGGCGGCAGTGCTTCTTATGCCGCGGCCATATGTCTGCAGGGCTCTGGAGAAACTGAACGGAGGAACGGGACCGGCTGTCTATGCAGGAGGAGTCATCACTGATAAAGACTTGCGGCTCACGGAAGACGCGGCGGACATGCTTCGGGTATCACGTACTGCGATGCTGCGCAGGTTCAGGGAACTGAGACTGCTCAGATATCTGCCGGCAGGAGCTTACAGGGAATAGGAACGGAAGGCGGTGATCGAACGATGGATGAGAGATACAACGACAGATTCGGACCGGTATCCGCGGAGACGGCAAGGAAACTGGAACTGTCCAGGATCGAGACCGAGAACATGGAGTCCAGAGATCTGCGCTGTCCGATATGCGGATACAGGATCGGGACGGTATATACGGACAGGAAAGGACATGTGTCCATAAAATGCAGGAAGTGCAAATTCGACGGCGTGATCAACCTGGCGTACTTCCGCAGACAGAAGACAGGCAGAGCGGGACGAGTTCACGCCCGTTAGAAAATCAAAAAACAGCTTAGATCCAAACCGAGCAGGCGGAGCAGGACCCTTCCGGGCTGAAAAACTACCAGGCGCCGTACGGAGAAGGCGGGAGACGGGATCAGATGATCCAGGATCTCCTGACCGCACCGGAGGCGTCTTTTCTTTTGCTCTTTTTCGCTCTCCGGACGCGGAACGGATAACGGAGGGGAAAAGAAAGGATGAAAGTGATGAGCAATGCAGCAAGGAAGAGATTCAAACAACAGTGGGAAAAGACCGCGAAACAGCTCAGAAGCGCGGGAATGCCGGCGAAGGCTGTAGCGGAGATGCGCTCGTTCGACCGCGATCAGTTCATAAACGATATGAAGTTCTTTTTCTATGAGAGATCCGCAGGAACATGCAGCGGGGAAGACGGGGAGATCAATGAAGTGCTGAATACGGTCCACGATCGGGACGCGTTCAACAGCAGGATAACCGTGAGCATGCAGGAAAGTGCGGGAGACCGCGGAATCAGATGGGACGACACGGAGTATGACTGTATAAGTGACATAGCGGATAAACTCACGGACGACGACAGGATGATGCTGTCCCTGGTCTATCACAACGGCTTCTCAATGGCGGAGACAGCCAGGATCATGGGAAGAGATCAAAAGTCAGTGATGAGAAGGATCAGAAAGATCAGAAAAAAGATAGAGAAGAACGTCAGAAGAGCTGCGGAAGAGAAGGCAACCAGTGATGCGGAAGCTGACGAGGCAGGTGCAGCGGAGGAGATGCAGGATGAGACATAGGAAGAAACACAAAATGCCGCTGATGACAGCGGCGGAACTGGTTGAAATGATAAGAAGAGCGGATGAGACGGCAGTCTTCCGGGTAAGCGTGACAGGAGGAGAGAATGAACGGAGAGAAGGAAGGACCGTTCCGCCTGAAGGAAGCGGAAGTGAGACTGTACGTGAAGGAGAATGACGGATGGTTCAGCGATGAGTCTGTCAATACTCCGCGGGCTGCAGTAAAGCTGATGAGCGCGGTGCTTTCAGGTCTTGACAGGGAAGTGGTCTGCGCCGTGAATCTTGACACTAAACTGAGACCCCTGAACTGCAGCATCATATCGATTGGTGCGATAGACAGATCCATAGTTCCGGTACAGAACATATTCAAAAGCGCGATACTCTCCAATGCTGCCGGAGTGATACTCCTGCACAACCACCCCAGCGGCGACACGAGCCCCAGCAGACAGGATACGGCTCTGACGAGAAAAGCTGTTCTCGCCGGCTGGCTGATGGATGTGCCGCTAAGGGACCATATCATCACCGGTACCAAGGAGGGCGACATGTACAGCTTCATGGAGAACATGCCTGAAATGTTCAGGTACCCGCGGGACGAGACGCTGCAGCAGATGGCTGCAGAACTGATAGGACAGCAGGAGACCGGAGAAGAGATGACTATGCAGGATGAAGGGAAAAGGAGAAATGATCATGAGAGAGAAACTGACTCCGGAAGAACGGGAAACGATAATACTGACAAGCGACGCGGACGATACATTTGAGATATATACCTTCGACAGCGGACTGACTGCAGCGCTCAGGTATATGTCGGAGATAGATCCGCAGCATTACAGACTGAGGAAAGAGTCGCAGGATATAGGCTGTGTGACCTTCGATGTCTTCAGACCGTGCCTCGGTATCGAACTGACCACAGGAACGGGAATAAAGGAATGCGTCAGATTCAGGACGCTGCAGGTGATCCCGGACGGCATGGACGTCTCCGTTGAAAACGGAAGTGACGGCTGATATGCTAAAGAAAAGGCCTGTGCGTGACAGGCTCATGGGGAGTTATAGATATGAGACCGGTAGTGGGCGTGATGCCGCTTTGGGACGAGGAAAGGGACAGCATATGGATGCTGCCCGGATACCTGGAAGGAATAAGGAGAGCCGGAGGCGTTCCGGTGATCTTTCCGCTGACTGTGGACGAGAGGGAACTGGCGCAGCTCATGGAACTGTGCGACGGCTTCCTGCTCACCGGTGGCCATGACGTGGATCCGGAAGTATACGAAGAGGAACCGCTTGAGGGACTCATCGACAGCTGCAGCGACAGGGACCTGATGGATCTTTTCGTCCTCAAGGAAGCCCTTGAGTGCGATAAGCCTGTCCTGGGTATCTGCAGGGGCATCCAGCTCATAAACGCGGGCCTCGGAGGAACGCTGTACCAGGATCTGCCCACGCAGCATCCTTCTGATGTTGATCATCACCAGTCGCCTCCGTACGACGTGCCTGCACATGCCGTCAGGATAACGGAAGGCTCACCTCTTCATGAGTGCCTCGGAAAAGACAGGATATATGTCAACAGCTACCATCATCAGGCAGTGAAGGATCTGGCTGAAGGCCTTTCTGTAATGGCCGAGTCGGAAGACGGACTGGTAGAAGCTGTATATATGCCGGAGAGCCGCTTCCTCTGGGCTGTTCAGTGGCATCCCGAGTTCTCATTTCACAATGACGAGAACAGTTTGCTGATATTCAGGGCTTTTGTAGAAGCCATGAAAGAATAAAGACTGAGACCGGAGGAGCACGGCATGGATAAGAATACAGTCCCGCAGGATTATACTTTAGGGCTCGCACTGTTCGACGCAGTCCCGGTACTGCTCTTCGGAATGGCGTGTCTGATACTCTCGAAAGTGACATGCAGTCTGCTGATACTGATCGGAGGCATCGTATGCTTTGCAGCAGGAATGCTCAAGGTCCTCTGGAAGATCATCGTTGTGGTCGGAAAGAAGAATATCTGGCCGCTCTTCGTGCAGATGAGGATCGGTATGCCTGCAGGTTTCACGCTGATGATCATCGGATTCGTGATCAGCTGCTTCAGGAATGATATGACGGCTTTCTGGAATGCCGTGCTGAGACCTGTGCCTGCAGTGTTCCTGATCCTGTCTGTCATCGGGATGGCAGGGATGATCGTATGTGCTTCGAAACTGGACTCTTCTGATGCCAGAGCGAACTGGATCGAGCAGTGGTGCAATACGGCTGCGCAAGGCGCTTTCCTGATCGCGATGCTGTCTGTGGGATCGTTCCTCAGCGTGATCTAGATCAAAAAGGATATGACAGCATAACGCTGCCTTATCCCGGATCAAAATAAGCCGCTTTTTCAATGTAACGCATTCAGGAAGGAGGACCGTCTGATGCTGTACATCCTTACCGTTACGTGCGCCGTTCTGGCGGGAGTGTTTCTCACCTACGAGAAGAGAAAACAATATGTTCCCGCAGTGATATTCAAGGGACTGGCGTCGATGTGCTTCGTCATCATCGGGATCTATAACAGTTCCGGAACAGAGACGGCAAGACTCATCGTGCTGGGACTGGTGATCGGCTGTATCGCCGACGTACTGCTGAATCTCAGGATGGTATTCGAGAAGAAAGGTCAGATGATCTTCCTGGTCGGGATACTGGTGTTCCTGACGGGACACATAATGTATCTTGCTGCAGTGCTGCCGATATGTCAGAACAAACCGGTATGCATAGCTGCCGGGGTCATCCTGACGGCACTTCTGATGATATGGATCTTCCGACAGATCACTGCCAAGACGGCGTTCAAGATCTTCGGAGTCGTATACATCGGAGCTATCATGCTGCTCAACTGTGTCGCAGCAGCGAACTTCATCGTGTCGCCGTCGGCTTTCACCGGACTGTTCGCTGCCGGCGCAGTGCTGTTCCTCGTAAGCGATATCGTTCTCATACTCAATACGTTCGGCTCTGAATTCAAACAGAGCCTGCGCAATACCAACATATGTCTGTATTATGCCGGTCAGCTGCTGATAGCGATAAGCCTGCTGACCCTGGAGTGATACGTGATCATACAAGGGGAGAAAAGCCAATGGATAAGGATAAGGAAGAATCAGAGAGAAAAAGCTCTGGCACACGAAAACGGGAAAGAGCCTTTCGATTTTTTAAAGTTTATCTCCATATACGTTCACGACACCGGCACCTTTGAGAGTCTTAAGCCCGATGAACCGGAATCGGTGAGAGAACAGTACGAATTGTTTTATTATCATTTTTATCCGCAGTTCATTCTTAACCAGGCGCGGAGACCCGTGACTTCAGTCGTGGGAGGAGCGCCTGACTCCTTTCTTGTTTTTTGTATATTTCCTGTGTCTGAGACACTTTGATAACTGGTTTTTAATACGCCTCCCATTGTCCTAATTTAGGATTATTTACAGTGTTAGAATGTATCTGTAAGATACTCTCAAAAGGAGGTGTT
>JAFRAJ010000021.1 GCA_017405465.1 Oscillospiraceae bacterium | reverse complement strand
TGGGCTAATATCAGTTATGGGAAAATTTATCATGGCACTTTAAATTTTACCATAAAGATCGGCGTCGACCCTTCCGGGACGACGCCGTCTTTTTCTCTTATCCTAATTATTCGGGGGCGTGACTTTTGTCACACCCCCTTTTCTCATTATATGTCCTGCAAATCACCAGTCACTGTCCCAGTCGGTCCCGCTGTTCCAATCCGAGCCGCTGTCCCAGTCTGAGCCGCTGTCCCAGTCTGAGCCGGAATCCCAGTCCCAGTCATCGTCCGAGCTCCAGTCGGAATCACTGTCCCAGTCATCATCCCAGTCATAGTCGTAGTCGTAGGGATCGTAATAATCACTGTCGTAGAAATCCTCTACACCGTAATCGGGATCATATGAATATGATTCGTAATAATCGTCATAATTGTCGCTGAAATAACTGTCGACATCTACTGGATACCAGCCGTATCCGGGGCTGTAATAGTACCAGTCGTCATGATAGTTGTAGTAAGTATCACCGCCGTAACTGTAATAGCCTGTGGAAGGAGTATGGCTGCTGAAGTTGCTGAACATCAGCCCGACCGCACCGAGTATGATCCAGATCGTGACGATGACAGCAAATATGGTGACGACGGTCCCGCATCCCCTGAGATTCTTCCTTCCTGAGGGCATCGACGATGCCGATCTTCCGGAAGTTCTCTGGGCAGCAGCTCTCGCCTGGGCGTTGCGTCTGTTTGCAAACTCAGTCTTGAGTTTCTGGTAGATCTCGTTTACAGCGTATTCCTGGTCGGATCCCTTATATCTGACCGACCTTGAACCGTCAGCCTTGTTCTTGTATACGACATAATCGCCGTCCATGTTCCGGTAGATGCCGAAAGCCTTGGGCTGCCTGTAGTCTTCCCCTATATAGAATCTCATCTTCTCGGCGGGGATATTGTATCTTGCGATGAAGGCCTTGAGTTCTTCAATGGTGCGGGGAACTCCGCTGGCGCTTCTGCCGGCATTAGAATTAGGAGCTCCGCAGTTGGGGCAATGGGACTCAGCGTCGGAGATATAGCTTCCGCAATAATCGCATCTGACTTTCATCTTTTATGCCTCCTTTCGGGGGATCCCGGATATCCTTCCGGTACCATAGCCATTATACTTCACGCGAGGCATCCGGAAAAGGACGGATATGGTGATTTAGCACCTTAAAAATCCTATGCTGATACCGGTTTTCGGCAGCTATCCCGCTGCAGATGCGGTTTTCAGCCAGAATACGCCTGAAAGCTGATGCTATAATTTAAAATAAGAAAAAAGAAAGGACGCGGGCAGGTGTTCCAAAGCCGGTCAATCTGCTCCTCTGCCAATGGATATTTTCGTAGTGATCTCTCTTCTCGGAGGCCTTGCGCTGTTCATGTACGGCATGCAGCTCATGTCTTCCACTATAAAAGAGAACGCTTCCGGCACTCTCAAGGCCATCCTGGAAAAGGTAGCCGGAAGTCCCCTTAAGGCATTCTTCCTTGGTCTTGTGGTGACATCGCTCATTCAGTCTTCCAAAGCGGCGATAGTGATCACATCAGGTCTCGTAGGAGCGGGCGTTCTCACATACAGCCAGTCCCTGGGCATCGTGGTCGGAGCCAATGTCGGTACCACTGTGACCAGCCAGATATTCCGTCTTCTGGATCTGGAGGAGACCGGCGGAGCCCTGCAGCTCCTGCAGCCGTCCAACTTCGCTCCAATAGCACTGATCATCGGCGTCGTTCTCGTTCTTTTCATAAAGACCGGAAAGTCGAAAGCCATAGGCGGAGTCATCACCGGTTTCGGCATCCTTTTTACAGGTCTTCTGAATATGACCGCCGCAGTCGACATCATCGCCGGCTCCGGCGCTCTTGAGCCTCTGCTCGGAGTACTGGAATCCAATCCGGTAGCAGGCTATATCGGAGGTGTGCTCACGGCATTCCTGCTGCAGAGCTCTTCCGCTTCCATCGGCATACTGCAGGCATTCGCTGCGACAGACAGGCTGACACTGGGAGCTGTGTACATAGTCATCCTCGGAATATATCTCGGAGACAGCATAACCACCTATCTGGTGATGCGATCCGACCGCGACCCGGACGTGAGACGGGTGGGATTCTCGCATGTGATATACACTCTTTTCAAGAGCGTGCTCTGCTTTGCGGGAATCAATATCAGCAGGCTCTTCACTCCTCTCGGTTCCTTCTGGGAGCTGCCTGTATCATCAGGCGATATCGCGAACCTGCATACAGTATTCAATCTCGCAGCTGCTGCCCTTCTGCTGCCATGCATGAAGCTGATCGAAAAAACAGTGAGATCAGTTATTAAGGATTCCGAACAGCCAAGAAGCAGATTCAGCGGCCTTCTGGAAGCTCTTTCTCCTTCCTTCTACAGCGTTCCGGCTATCGCTCTCAACAGCATCAATGATGTGCTTCTTACGATGTTCGACCTGTCCAGGGAGAATCTCGGCAATGCCTACTCCATACTTCAGGAATACAGCGAGAAAACTGCCGCCGCTATAGAGAGCACCGAGAACGATATAAACACACTTGCAGATGCTGCCAGCAGCTATATCATAGACCTCTCTCCTCATATGACCCAGGAGCAGCATGTAGGCATACTGAACCAGTACTACAAGGTCGTCACTGAGACCGAGCATCTGGGTGATCACGCCAAGGCTCTCTCTGATCTCGCAGGCGCCATGAGCGCAGAAGGGATCTCATTCTCTGCCGACGCTCTGGGCGAACTGCAGATCTGCCGCACTCTCGTAGACGGGATACTTGATACAGCTGATGATGCTTTCAGAAACAACAATGTGCACTCTGCCGGATCCATCGACCCTCTGACCGATGTCGGCGACGAACTGATCGACATTCTCAAAGACAATCATATGGGAAGGCTCTCCTCCGGCGAATGCACGATACAGGCAGGCCTTCGCTTCTATGAGATACTAGACATAATGGACCGCATCATGTCTTCCTGCGACAACATTGGCATCTCCGTCATAGTCAGAGGCGATCCTGAGATAGCCGGTTCCAAACACGAGTATCGGTCTTCCAAGCGCTCCGGAACCGATGAAGATTATAACCGGACATACTCTGAAGCTCGTCAACTACTCATGAATAAATACACGAGCTTGTACCTGCCCGGTGGTATACGGCTGTAAGCCTCCCACTTTTGTCCTGAGACTCAGGATTGTTTCTGTCGTTTTTTGACAGACTGGCGGTACATCGTGGGGTGATTGACTGCACCCCGCCTGCAGGAGCATGC
>JAFRAJ010000020.1 GCA_017405465.1 Oscillospiraceae bacterium | reverse complement strand
GTTCGTAGGCTCCTCGGATTTGCTACACCACTTCCTTCCCCTGCATCATTGCTGTTGCAGGCTTGTGGTTCGCTACGCTTGGCGGTAACTACCCGCGACTGGACTTTCACCAGTTAGAATCGTGCCATGCCCGGCACACTCCAAAAAGGATCATTGCACCAGCAACGATCCTTTTTCTTATTTCAGCATGACAGATTCAGGAATACGACTCCCTGATCACTCCTCCTCCGATCACACATCCGTCTTCATCGTAGAACACTGCGGACTGTCCCGGTGCCGGTGCCCTTACCGGATCCCGGAACATGACTGAGATCCGGTCATCATCAGTCTTTTCTATGACTGCAGACTGCGGCTGGTGATGATAGCGCACCTTGACCGCGCATTCCATCTTCTCCCCTTCTGTCATATCCGGAATGCCCATGAAACATATGTCTTCACAGATGACAGTCCTGCTGTAAAGCGCTTGATCATCTGCGACGACAACTTCATTCGTGTCCGGGCATATCTTTTTCACATAGACAGGATGTCCGACCGCGAGGCCGAGACCTTTTCTCTGTCCGACTGTATAATGGATTATCCCTTTATGAGTCCCCAGCCTGTTTCCGTCTTCATCGACGAACCAGCCTTCTCCGGGCACTGGGCTGTCCGCATTTTCAAGAATGTATCCCGCATAGTTGCCGTCAGGAACAAAGCAGATCTCCTGTGAGTCGCGTTTGGAAGCAACCGGGATCCCGCTCTTTGCAGCTATCTCCCTGACCTCCTGCTTAGTCATATTGCCGAGCGGCATGATGGTGGCCGCAAGCTGCTCCTGCGTCAGCCTGTACAGCATATACGACTGGTCTTTTTCCTGGTGCAGAGCCTTCTTTACGCTGTACCTGCCGTTCGGAAGCTTTACCACCGAAGAGTAGTGTCCGGTTGCCACAAAGTCAGCTTTCAGCACTTTTGCCCAGTACAGCATCCTCTCCCATTTCACATATCTGTTGCACAGGATACAGGGATTCGGTGTCTGCCCGTTTATATAGGACCTGATGAAAGGTCCTGTCACATGTTCAGAAAAATCAGAGAAACAGTTGAAGGCATAATAAGGTATATCCAGTTTTCTTGCGACTCTTCTTGCGTCATCGATCTCACAGCACCGGCTCTCCGTTCCGTCTGAGCCGACCCAGCTTCTCAAGGTGATCCCGGTCACCTCATAGCCGGCTTCCTTGAGCAGAAAAGCTGTTACCGCGCTGTCTACGCCTCCCGACATACCTACGATCACTTTTGACATCACTATCTCCCCGACCTGCTGATCCGTTACTTAATGAAATACAATGTGTACGATAATCTCCACTTACCTACTCCGTCAATAGGCATTACGCAGTAACTGCACCGCATCGCGCTGCTCTGTTCACCTTCCGATTATCAGTCTAAGGACCAGATATACAAGAAAACCGACAGCCAGCGCTTTGAGCAGAAGACCCGCAAATGAGTATCCTGCCGTATTCTGTTCAGCCTGCATATCCATGAACTTCTCGATACTGCTTTTCTCCGGTGGATCTGTCGGCACAAGGAATCCGTCGTCATTCCTGCGAAAATATGACCCCTGAGGCGCTGAGAGCAATTCTGCGACATCCGGATTGAGTTCTACTATCTCCTGTATGCTCACGATGGGAAGATTGTCAGGTTCCATGAAATACCAGCCGGGCTCATTCCCGGAAAAAAATCTCCAGCCGCTGTCGTCAGTTCCCTGCTCATCACGGTACATGTATCCGACCTTCTCGGTCCCGTCAGCCACACAGCGGCTGGCAACGCAGTCCAGATCCTTATCTCTTAGCAGGTCCATATCTCTCATCATTCTCCTCATAATTACTGTCGCCAGTTTCCGATCGCGTCAGCTTCAATTAATATACTATCCGAATATGTCAGCCGCAATATCTGCTGACAGGTACCGTCATTGAGTATATAATTTTGACAATATCATTCTTCTTCCCCGAAGAAGGTCATTTTGCAGACTATGCAGACCTGATCCACGGAAGAAGCGGAAAGGAAACACACGATCCGGGGTCTGTGTCATCCCAGATACATTCAGACATCTCAGATCATTTTCCCGGTCACTGACAAGAAGAGGTTTTCAAATGGATAACATACGGCAGAATGTCAACATGATAACAGCTCTTTCAGAAGCACGCGGAGCATCCGGATTCGAGGATGAGGTCCTCGACGTCGTAAGACATGAGCTTGAGGAGATCTGCACCTTCGAAGAGGACAAGCTTCGCAATCTTTATATCTACAGAAACAATCACGACGGCAAGAAACCCGTGCTGATGTTCGATGCGCACGGTGACGAGGTCGGATTCATGATACACTCCATCAAACCGAACGGGACTCTGCGTTTCGTCAGTCTGGGAAGCATGGATCTGAAGGGACTGGCTTCTTCCGAAGTCCTTGTAAGGACCGTTTCCGGAGAGTATATAAGGGGCACTATAGGTCTCAGGCCGCCTCATTTTTCCAGCGGCAGCAGCGAAACTGCCCTTCAGCTGAGTTCCTTCTCCATTGACATCGGCGCAAGGAATGCCAGGGAAGCCGTCGAGGACTTCGGTGTCGCGATCGGAGAGCCTGTCGTTCCTGCGACAAGATGCATATTCGATGAAAAACACGGTCTTTTCTTCGGGAAGGCTTTCGATTGCCGCATCGGTATAGCGGCCATGATCTCAGCGATGCGTGATCTGGAAGGCTTGGATCTGCCCTTCGATGTGGTAGGAGTCGTCTCCGCACAGGAGGAAGTCGGAGACAGAGGAATAGAAGTTGCGGTGAACAAGGTCCGCCCTGATATCGCTGTCTGCTTTGAGGGATGTCCCGCAGATGACACATTCACAGAGGACTATGCTATACAGACCGCGCTGAAATGCGGTCCGATGTTCCGTTACATAGACCGTTCCGTAATATGTTCTCCCAGGTATCAGCGATGGGTTCTTGATAAGGCGAAACAGTACGGGATCAAGGTACAGGCATCTGTCCGTGAAGGCGGCGGAAACAATGGTGCTGTCGTCAACCTCTCAGGCAAAGGCGTCCCTGTAGTAGTCGCCGGGGTCCCTGTAAGATACATCCACAGCATGAGCGGCATCACAGCATATGAGGATTTCAAGACCACAGCTGATCTTGCCGTGATTATTGCAAAAGATCTTACGCCGCAGATCTATGATACTTTCTGAAAACCGTCGTACTAATATGGTAGAAACTGTTATTAATAAGGAGAAACAACAATGTATTCGATCGTTATGATGATACCTTTTATCCTCATAGTTGCCTGCATAGCTCTTCTCATATATTTCACAGTAGCGAAAGCAAGAAGCGCCAGATTCCGTGAAGCAGGAGAGGGCACCGATGAAAGGACTCTGAGCGAATACGGTGTCCCTGCAAGATCTCTCTATACGAGCACCGAATTTTTCTCTTTCAGGCATCATATCGAGATCACTGACGAAGCCGAGAACCTTGTCTATGATTCCACTTCAAAGTTCCTGTCATTCCGTGACAAGACTGACATCACCCGCGCTGACGGAACTCCGGTGGCACATATTGAAAAGAAGATCCTGTCTCTGCACCAGCGCCATTTCGTGACCATGGCTGACGGCACTGAGTTTGAATTATCCACAGAACTGCTTCATCTCATCAAAGATATAATCAATATCGAAGGTCTTGGCTGGCAGATACGCGGCAATATCCTGCAGATGAACTTTGAACTTCTTGACGGAAATGAGAATATCATCGCTGTCATCGGTCAGAAATTCTTATCTCTTCATGACAAATACAGCATCGACATCTATCAGCCGCAGTATGAGGAAACGATCATAGCCATACTGGTCTGCCTGCAGCATATCGTCAACGACCGCGAGGCTGCGAGCTCTGCATCCTCCAGCTCATCCTCATCCAGTTCCAGCGCATCAGGCTGAGAGATCTCTTACATAACTTCTAAATTCAGTTAAGGCCGCTGAGTGAAATCAGCGGTCTTTGACTTTGCCATTAATGCTCATTCTGTTTTCAAAGCTTCTTCCAGGCGGTCCATGAAGAGTCTCTGCTCTTCATCCGCGTAACCCACAGCGATCACATGGTCTATCATGTCCTCATTGAACAGCAGGAAATCCGTTGAATTCATTCTGCCTTCCGGATACATCACACCGCAGTAATCGTATGTCACAGAAGGATCATTCTCATTTGCAAACAGATATCCTTCGATCATAAGTTTCTTTTCAGCATTCTTGAGGATGACCACAGTCCCCAGCGGGAGGAATCTCATTCTCTCATCTCCTGTCTTTTGTATTGATACAGCCGGTGCTACTTACTTTTTGCTATATCTATCATCTCATCAAGGCCGGAATAGATCGTTCCGGTCATGGCGCTTCCGTCATTCATCACTGCAGCTACCCTCTTCCCGTCTGCGGTGAATCCGATCATATCTATCGTCCTTTCATCAGGACTGCGGAAAGTATAAAGCAGATTTCCTGTAAGCGTCGAGTATACGAACGCCCTGTCTCTGGCATATCCGCACAGCATTATTATCTTGGTGCCGTCAGAAGAGAATTCGCATCCCCAGCAGTATTCTTCTCCCGCAAGTGCGAATCTGATTTGACCTCTGTTCAGGTCGAACAGTACACATCTAGGATCGAAACCGCCGCATGATGCCATCAGATCCCTGCTGAAGACAAGATCAGTGACAGAATTGTAGCAATGCTCAGCCAGACACGCGATCTCCCTGGCGCTGCCGGGATCGCTGATATCAAAGATCTCTATGAAACCGTCATAGTCGGTATGAGCTGCATATCTGAGTTCTGTATCAGTGTAGAATCCGCTCTGTCTGTTGGCGTTTCCCGGAGGAGTCGTGTAATATTCCCCGGCCTGATGTTTTAGTTCGACATAGATATCAGCTGACGGCGCAGTGAATCTCGGCACCTCAAAAAGTTCGGAACTGAAATCCTCTTCCAGAGTCCACGTAGATGCCGGAGGAGTCACCAGAAGATGCGGATCTCCTGTATACGCAGCAGTTATCACCATGGCACCGTCATTGGAGAACAGCGTCGCACCATTCTCATATTTCTGTTCTCCTGTCCTGAGAACGAATACTCCGTTTATTCCGCCTAGCGCTGAAACATACATGCCATCCGGAGAGATGTACGCTTCCGTGACCACATTGGAGTCCGCTGTCTTCTCCCACAGGACCGAGCCTGTCCTCGTATCGACTGCCCTCAGCATCTCGGATGACATCACCATCAGAATGGAGCCGTCATAATTGATCAGTACATCGATCCCCGTCGGATCCCCGGAATCGCCTTTCAGAATGAGGTTTCCGGTCGAAGCGTTCCACACCTGATACAGGCTTCCCGAAACAGCTGTGACATAACGTCCGTCACCGGAATACATCATGTTCATGTATCCTCTGTCGGGATCGAATTCGAGCTGTGTCTCACTCTTGCCGTCTATGCTCAGGATATTCATGCCTGCGCCGTAACCGTGAGATCCTACCGCTACCGACTCTCTGTCCGGAGACAGATCGATCGCCAGAGGTCTTATATATCCCTCGAAGGGAAGATCTCCGCAGGGTAGGATGTCTTTCAGTTCATCCTTCTCATAATCCCAGACAGTAAGATGTTTATCGAAGACGATAAGAAGACTTTGCTCAGACAGCGTGAAGACCTTCTCCGCAATATTCATTGCGATATCAGATCCGTCGTCGAATCTCCGGTAAAGCTCACCCGTCTGTGTGGAATACAGGCATACATATCCGTACCAGGAATCTACAGTATAGAAATATCTGTCATCCAGAGTAAACCCTACGCTGTCCAGCGTACCTGTATCGCTTTGGGATACCGTATAGAGGATCTTACCTGTCATTGCGTCGATCAGAACCGCTGAGTTGATGTTTGTGATCCCGGCCAGATATCTGTCGTTATGTGAGAATACCAGTTTCCCGATATTCCGGTTATCCGAATCTATCGTTAGAATCGTCTGGAACGGTTCATCGTACAGAGCATATTCCAGTGCAGCTGACAGTCTCTCATCGTTGGCCTCTCCCACTGTCTCTCTGATCTGCGCCGCTTCCAGAAGCTGCTGTACCGCCAGAAGTTTGTTTCCGCTTTCAGATGATTGTATGGACTGCTCTATCAGCAGTTTCATCTGGTTGTCCACTGCTATATTGCGCTGCGCGCTGATCTGTCTGTTCTTGGATATAGCGTATATCAGAAATCCGGAGAGCAAGGACAATGCCGCAGTCACTGCTGTAGCAGTTATCCTGGTCCTTCTCTGTCTGGCACGCTGTCTCAGGTCGTCATAGCTGACTCCAAGCATCGGCGCAAATATCCTCAGTTTCTCATTTGCCAGTTTGCGCATGGATGAGAACAGGCTATCTCCTCTCACATCAGCCGCAAGAGGCTCATTGGGCACCTTCTCTCCGTCGATGACATCATAGAGCAGCTGTTCAGGAAACGAATCGGAAGGTTCGCCTTCTGCAAGTATGGTGAGGACATGGTCCTTTCTTCCGAGGCTGATATAGTAATTGAGCTCCTCGAGACACCACATAGACTGCAGATACCTGGGCGAACAGATGCATATGAGCCATTCGCTTTCCTCCAGTGCAGCATGTATGTCATCGCTGAGAGAAGCAGACAGAGGCAATTCGTCTTTGTCCCTGAACACCTTTCCCATGGATGTTATCCCGGATGATTTTCTAACAGCCGAAGGGATCCTGTAAGTCTCGATCATGGTATGGAGCCTTTTCGCTATTTCCTGATCAGGTGACAGGTGCCTGTATGAGATGAACGCCCTGTATTTGAATGTTCTTTCCGTTTCCATGTATCTAGTCTCCGGTCATCAGACGAACGTTATTACGCATTTTCTGTATTATAGCATGCAGTATCTGTCTACTTTTCCGTCAGTTTGCGTATGATAACGGTTGTGCTATACTTCTGGAAAAAGAGTATTTGAGGTAGATGCAAATGTCAGAACGCAGAGAGATATATTTTGCCGGCGGATGTTTCTGGGGCACCGAAAAGGTCTTCCAGTCACTGAACGGTGTCCTTGATACAACAGTCGGCTACGCCAACGGTCACGTCGCCGATCCCAGCTATGAACTGGTCAAGACCGATACTACAGGACACAGAGAGACCGTCAAAGTCGTATATGACCCCTCAGTCATAAGTCTGAGAAAACTGCTCAAAGCCTACTTTATCTGTGTTGATCCCACCGTAAAGAATCAGCAGGGACATGATATCGGCAGCCAGTACCAGACCGGCGTTTACTATACCGATGAAGAATCTGCTGATGTCATCAGAGAAGTTTTCAGAGAGAAGCGCAGGGAGTACGACCCGTTCTGTGTAGAGCTCGCTCCTCTCGCCTGTTTTTATGACGCAGAGGAATATCACCAGGACTACCTGATAAAGAATCCGGACGGCTACTGCCATGTCACTCCCGGTATGTACCGTCAGGTCAGAGCCCTCAACGACGAACTGTCAACGACCCACGAATGAATTCGCGGGCTTGCACCTGCCCGGTGGTACGAACGGCTCACGCCTCCCACCTTTAGCAGGACAACACATAACTGTGGTGTTCTGCTTGTTCCTGTCATTCACATGACAGACTGGCGGCACATCGAGGGGTGGTTGACTGCACCCCACCTGCGGAAGCATGCTCCCGCAGGTATGGTATCGCTCTAATGCTGCGACACCTCAATATTATGGAGGTACTCTATT
>JAFRAJ010000019.1 GCA_017405465.1 Oscillospiraceae bacterium | reverse complement strand
TGTTTTCTCCTTTGCACTTTTGATTTGTCTCCTATAGTTTTTTGCATGTGAAGTCTTCGATCATCAGGCAGTTTTCTCCGAAGGTCACTTCCAGCATGCCGCCCTTTCTGCCGAACTTATTTTCACCGATGGGATAGAATTTGAATTCCAGCGGATCGCCGTCATCGTCGATGGCCTTGGCCCAAAGGTCTCCGTCCTTCATGTACACTTCATCGATGATAAGATCGAAATCCTTGGGATGCTCATACTTACCGCAGAAAGACTCCCACTTAGACTTATCCGGATCCTTGATGGTGATGTCTTCGATGGTGACGATAGGCTTAGGCTCTTCGCCTCTCGAAATGGCTCTCATGCCCTCATAAAAACCATAGTAAGCCCTGACGTCCTTAGGTTCGCGGCTGTTCAGCAGCACGAGTACCTTATCTCTATCTATGAAGCGCTCGAACCAGGTGATGACTCCGGGCATGCCACCGCTGTGGCTCACGATCAGCCCCAGTTCAGGGTCGTTTTCAACAGCCCAGCCGAAGCCATAACCTATACCGCCATCGTCATACTCAGCGATCTCTCCGTTATTAAGTCTCGCGGGAGTGTACATGAGCTTCTGCTCTTCTAAAGTAAGGACCTTCCCTTCTCTGAGCGCTCTGTCCCATTTAAACATATCGAAAATGGTCGTGTACACGTAGTCATCGCCGTTCAGACCGTCGAATGCCACTACGTCGCCGTCTTCTTCCGAGTCGATGTCGGCAACCCACTTGCCATCCTCGAACACTGTTGCCCGCGCATAGTTCTCAAAGGGAACGCCGTCTCTTCTGATGTGGCAGCAGCGTGTCGAAGTCATTCCGGCCGGCTCAAATATGTTCTGCATGAGGAAGTCCTCGTAGGGAACGTCAGCAAGTTTATCCACGACAAGAGCCAGAAGATTGTAGCCGGTATTGGAGTATTCAAGCCCTTCTCCGGGTGCAAACAAGGGTTTCAGCTTAGTCTCGCAGAGGAAGCGCGGGATCTCGTCGTTGCCGGGTACCCGGTTCTCCTCCTTCCAGATGTTGATAAACCAGTCAGCATCACCGAAATAATCCGGAACACCGCCGGTGTGGCTCAGAAGATGCCTTATGGTCACCCCGGGATAGGGAATCTCCGGGAAGTACTTCGTGATCTCGTCGTCAAGGCTCAGTTTGCCTTCCCTGACCATCAGCATGACAGCTGTCGCAGCGAACTGCTTGCTTACGGACGCCAGCTGAAAGATAGTGTCCTCGTTGTTTGGCAGGCTTTCCTCCGGATCGCGGTAACCGTACGCTCCCTTGGATACGATCTCGTCATTCTCAGCGAAAAGCCATGTTCCGTTGAAGCCCGCCTTCTCATGTCCAATGCGGGCAAATTTATCCATCATCGATTTCTTATCCATAATATTTTCATGCAGCTGAATTGCTGCGTTTCCTTTCCTTAAAATATTTTTGTCAGTGTCCCGGCGATAGCGCATTCAGCATAAAATCAGCAAAAAAATGCCGTGACGAAGACGCCACGGCAAATCAAAATATATTTCCTGTCAAGCTAAAATGCACAAGCCGAGGTCATCATACCATATTCAGTTACAGTTGCAAGTTTTATTGTAATC
>JAFRAJ010000018.1 GCA_017405465.1 Oscillospiraceae bacterium | reverse complement strand
CAGGGATATCGCGTAATACCTGAAAGACTGTCCCGAATGGGGTAAGGGGTATTATGCGCTTTTTTGTGCCCTGAGTTATAAACGTGTATGTTAAAGGCGCCATGACTGGCTACCTAAGTAGTTTTGTCACAGCGCCTTTTTTATACTCAATCTGCATAATTCTCCAGATATTCATCAGTAAGCTCAAGCACCTCGTTCTTGACCTCGTCAAGCCTGATACACAGATCGTTGAGAGCCTTGGCATCAGAAGCGATCTGCGGATCTTTAAGCTCCTCTTCTATCTGTTTTTCTTCGGCTTCAAGCTCCTCTATACGTTTCTCAAGAAAAGACTTGCGCTGTCTGTATTCGGCTTTCTGTCTTCTGTTTTCTTTTGCACTGAGCGTTTCTTCTCTTTTTTTCTGAGTTTTGGGTTCTTTTTCCTCAGGAATAACCGTTCTTGAAGCCTGTGTATAGTTTCTGAAATCGGCATAATCGTCAAAGAACCTGGCTGTGCCGTCATCAAGGAACATTATCCTGCAGTTCAGATTCTCGATAAGCCACCTGTCATGCGAAACCATAAACAGCGTTCCGGTATAACTGTTCAGAGCATCGAACAGAATATCTTTGGTGAAGATATCAAGATGGTTCGTAGGCTCGTCAAGTATCAGGAAATTAGGATGCTCAAGTGACAGCCTTGCCATATTCAGTCTGGCCAGCTCTCCTCCCGATAATCCGGAAGCTTCAGTAAAGACCTCTTCATCTCTGAATCCGACCAGCGCAAGTAGTTTTCTGATCTGCAGCTGATCCATCTGAGGATATCTGTCCCATATATACATCAGAGGATTCTCATTCTCTATCTTAAATAAGTCCTGCTGCTGTACACCTATCCTTACTCCTCCGCCGATGACTATCCTTCCTGTCATCGGTCTGATCTCACCGAGAATAGTCCTTATAAGAGTCGTTTTACCGTATCCGTTGCGTCCAATTACCGCGATCCTCTCTCCTCTTTGAAGAAGAAGATCGATACCGGAACAAAGCATAAGACCCGGTACCCCTACACTCACGTTTGTCATCGTAAGAACATCTTTATATGGTTCGCTGTCGGGAATAATCTGAAATTTGATATCAGTATGACTGTTATCTTCAGGGGCTGTGAGATCAAGTCTTTCCAGCATCTTAAGACGTGATTTTGCCATATTCCTTGTAGAAGCACGGGCCATATTGCGTTCAGCAAAATCCCTGTACTTCTCAGCCTTCTCCATGGTCTGCTCGTAATGTGCTCTTTCTATTCTTTCCTCCTCTTCTCTTCTGACGAGGTATTCGGAAAACGGGCAGTTGAAAGTCTTTGTTCTTTTGTTCTGCAGCTGAACGGTCTTATTGCACACATTGTCGAGAAAATGTCTGTCATGTGAAACGACCAGAACGGCACCACGGTAGCCTCTAAGATATCCTTCCAGCCAGTCCAGTGTCTCTACATCGAGATGGTTAGTCGGTTCGTCAAGAAGCAGAAGATCCGGCGTCTGAAGCAGAAGTTTTGCAAGAGACAGTCTGGTCTTCTCTCCGCCTGAAAGAACAGACACCTTTTTGCTCCATGTCTCCTCAGGGAAACCCATTCCGAGCAGGATCCGTCTGATCTGATAATCCAGATGATATCCGTCTATCGCTTCGTATCTGCTGCTAACAGTTTCATATTCCTGCAGCAGCGAAGGATCTGTCTCCAAACGTCTTTCAAGTGACTTCATCTGCTCCAGCAGCTGATCAGCGTTATTTGCCATTCTAAGCTCACCGAGAACAGTCTGTTCATCATGCAGTCCACTATCCTGCCTGAGGTATCCGATCACTGCGCCGTTTCTGATCGAAACAATACCTCCGTCCGGAATCAGATTACCAGTGATGATCCCGAGCAGAGTTGTTTTTCCGCATCCATTATGGCCAACTAGCCCGACACGGTCATATTCTTCCATCTGGAACGTTGCATCCTCAATGACAGTAAAATCGCCATAAGAGAATCTGACGTTCTGAAGCGCAAGTACCATTTATTCTGTATAAACTCCAAGTGTTGTATTAAGCCATTCCAGAGTATCTTTGAAAAAGATCTCTCTATTAGTCTCATTGTGAAGTTCATGTCTCTGTCCGGGATACAGCTTAATTGTAGTATTACTGCATCCGGCAGCTTTCATCATATCATAGACATGTCTGACTCCGCGTCCGAAGTCTCCTACCGGGTCCTCTTCTCCGGACACCAGAAGATAAGGAAGATTCTCATTCAGCTTATAAGCCCATGACATCCTAAGTATAATATCAAGACACTTGACCATGTCTCTGTATCCCGACAGCGTGAAAGTGTACATACAGTACGGATCATGAACATAAGCATCAAGCTTTTCAGGATCGCTAGTTACCCACTCACAACCAGTAGGATGATCCTCTATCCTGCTGAGATATCCCATGAATGAAATATTCTTGACCAGCTCACTGCGGAATCTTTCACCTTTGAACAGGCTTAGAGTATTTATGACAAGAAGAGAGATAAAACTCTGCGGGTTAGAGCCGTCAGTTCCTTCGAAGATATAAGCATCAACTCCGTCGCTATACTCTGAAGCATAATATCTTGCTATGAAAGATCCCATGGAATGCCCTAGAAGAGCAAGAGGAAGACCAGGATATTCCTCATGAAGAAGCTCAGTAACTATTCTCAGGTCTTTGCTAAGCAGTTTGTACCCGTCTTTTTCAGCCATATAGCCGAGATCGTCCATTGAGGAAACACTGTGTCCATGGCCGAGATGGTCATTGCCGAATACAACATAACCTCTTCGTGCCAGCCAAGAAGCAAACTCGTCGTATCTCTCTATGTACTCACACATTCCATGAGAGATCTGCAGCACAGCTTTCGGAGAAACTGTGTCATCTGTCCACTTCATTGTATGAAGCTGAGTCTTTCCGTCACTTGAAAGAACGGTCCCGGGCGTCCTTACAATAGCCATAGTGTATTCCTCGCTTATTCATCATCGATCACTTTTATATTATAATGTAACAGTGTGCAATTACAATTAAGCACTAAACTGCATTTCTTACGTTTACTGTTATCAAAAAAACAAGAGTAACCCCATGTATGAAGTGATTTTAGAAGCTCTTATAGATGCTATTGAGGATTCAGCCAAGCTGATTCCCTTTCTATATGCATCATATTTGTTTATAGAGTTTATTGAACATGAAGCCAGTGACCGTCTCACCAGAAGGCTATACTCTCTCGGTTCAAAAGGGCCTGTACTCGGTGCTGTTGCAGGGCTGATGCCCATGTGCGGACTATCTGTTACTGCCGCAGATCTTTTCTCTAACAGACTCATTACTGTTTCAACACTTATAGCTGAATTTGCAGCTGAGACAGATGAAGCGATCCCTATACTTCTCGGAACCACCGGTTTCCGGTTCAAAGGTTTGCTGCTCGCTGTTATTTCTCTTGTAATAGGTATTATTTCAGGCATCATAGCCGGAAAGTTTTTCCCGAACGTCGCTGACAGGCAGCATTCACATGAAGAACATGAACATCTTCACAGCAACTGTGAAGATGATGAATGCGAGAAGGAAGGTCTATTCATGACTGCACTGGCCCATACACTGAAAAGCCTTGCTTTCGTCTTAAGTGCAATATTCATTATCAATCTTTTGGTCGGTATAGCCGGTGAAGAGAGAGCTGCAGCTCTGTTTTCAGTTGGCGAACCAATCAAACCGCTTATAGCAGCTCTCACTGGACTCATTCCGAACTGTGCTCCATCAATTATTCTCTCAGAGTTTTATATGGAAGGTCTCATTAGCTACGGTTCTCTTATTTCCGGAGTTACTATGAACGCCGGTGTCGGAATAGCCATGCTATGGAAATATAATCGCGACAGAAAGCAGAATTTTCTGATCTGTCTATACCTCTTTGCAGTATCCGTCATCTGCGGTTACGCAGTACAACTCATTGGGCTCTGAGTTTTAATTATCCCAGGCAGAAATGAATAACTGGATATTCTTTTTAATCACCATTATTGTTGCTACTGCAGGCGGACTTCTCTCGCGTAAATTTAAGGTTCCATCCGGAGCCATGGTAGGAGCAATGTTTTCCGTGATCTTACTTAACCTTATCACGGAAAAAGCCTATTTTATCCCTCAAGTCAAAACAGGACTTCAGATGCTGTCCGGAACTATGATCGGATGCAGGGTCGGCCGGAGTGATCTGATTGAACTGAAAAAACTGGTCAAACCTATTATCCTGCTGATAGTCGCTTTTATTCTGATGAATCTGATATTTGGCGGTCTTATGGTTGCCTTCACCGATCTGGACGTCCCTACAGCACTTTTCTCCTGTTCTCCCGGCGGTGCTTCCGATATGGCTCTTATCGGAGAAGAGCTCGGAGCAAATCCAGCTCATATAGCATTTCTTCAGGTATTGAGACTCCTGATCATCTTCACTTTCTGCCCTCCTCTTTTCAGGTATCTGTTCCGTAAAAAGATCTCTTTAAATAGTTCATCTAATGAAGCTGAAGCAGTTAAAGAGCCTGTACTCTCTGAAGAAGCTGATAAATCATCTGTACCGTCCAAAACTGATTATAAGAAACTCATCATGGCTTTTCTGGTTTGTGCCGCAGCCGGACTTTTCTTCAACTTTCTTGGTATTACTTCCGGAGCTATGCTCGGTGCCATGCTTGCCGGGGCTACATTCACCATTTTCATAGGTAAGAATAAGTTTCCTGTCAATCTGAGGACGTTTATGTCAATACTCTCCGGAGCATATATGGGATGCAAGTTCACTAGAGCAGATATTACAAATATCAAAGTTCTATTGATTCCGATTCTCATTATGTTCCTTGGTATCCTGACATTTATTCTTGTGAATGCCGCTCTGCTCAGCCGCTTCACTGATCTTGATTATCAAACTGCCATGTTTGCATCTACTCCCGGTGGTATCTCAGAGATGGCATTGCTTTCAGAAGAGATGGGCGTTGATACATTCAAAGTCTCAATACTCCACACATGCCGCCTCTTCTTCGTGATAGCGTTCTTCCCGACAATGAACAAACTCGTCTGCAGTCTGCTCGAAAAATGATCCTATATGCCGACTGTTTTATTAAGCTGCATTTACTGAGACCTTTTATAAATACACCCAGGTTTACTTTATTCAGATAAATCCTATAACAAATTAAAAAAACAGGAACGATCACTATAATTGATCGTTCCTGTTTTTGATTCTGATTAAGAGCCTGATTATTTGAGCTCTGTGGTTGCACCAGCTTCAGCAAGCTTGGCAACGATCTCGTCAGCTTCTTCCTTGGAAATGCCGGCCTTGATGGTCTTGGGAGCAGCATCAACGAGTTCCTTGGATTCCTTAAGACCAAGTCCGAGGATATCCTTGACAGCCTTGATGACGTTCATCTTGGTCTCACCGATATCGGTCAGAACGACTTCATATTCAGACTTCTCTTCTGCAGCAGCAGCGGCACCGCCCTCAGCGGGAGCAACAGCAACAGCAGCAGCGGCGGAAACGCCAAACTCTTCCTCGATTGCCTTAACGAGCTCGGAGAGCTCCATAACGGTCATACCCTTGATCGCTTCGATCATGCTAGTAATATCAGCCATTTTAATGATCCTTTCAAATAATTACATAATAGAATTCTGTTTGATTTATGCAGTCTCTCTGATCTTTCTGACTTCATCAAGACCGCGTGCAAGAGATGCGATGATGCTGTTGAGTGAACCGGCCACCATAGCGACCATTCCCTCACGTCCGGGAAGCTTAGACAGATTCTTGATCATGGCCGTATCGACCTTCTGACCGTCAATGAATCCGGACTTTACGTTGAACTTGTCAGTGAACTGGTCTGCATATTTATGAAGGATCCTGCAGGGGGCGATTTCGTCTTCGCTGATAGCGACTGAAACGGTTCCCTTGATATCCTCGATCAGATCATGCATTCCGGCTTCTTCGCAAGCGTATCTCATAATGGTGTTCTTAATGACCTTGTATTCGACACCTGCTTCACGCAGATCCTTACGGAGTGCTGTATCATCAGCTACGTCGATTCCTCTGTAGTCGACAAGAACGACAGCATTAGACGCTTTGAGTTTCTCTGCAAGAGCACTGACAGCAGCTTTCTTCTCGTTGAGAATTCTCTCGTTTGCCATTGATTCGGTTTTACCTCCTTGTTTTCTTTTACTGTGAAAACAAAACCCTCCTCAGTACAATACCGAGGAGGGATAAACCTTCATAAAACAAGCATATCTAAATGCGTGTGTTTTATCCTCGGCAGGCGGACTTTTCAGTCCTTACGTTTTCACACCTGCTGTCTTTGGAAAACAGCTTTGTTATTCTACTTCACACAGATTTGTGTGTCAAGTACTATTACTGAACGTTAGCAGAAACGTTCATATAGCGGTTTGTAGCAACCTTGATTCCGGGGCCCATCGTAGAGGAAATGACACAGCTCCTGATGTACTGACCTTTTGCAGCTGCAGGCTTAGCCTTGATAACAGCGTCAAGAAGAGTCTCAAAGTTCTCAACGAGTTTGTCTTTTCCGAAAGAAGTCTTTCCGATCGGGCAGTGGATAATGTTGCTCTTATCGAGTCTGTACTCGATCTTACCGGCTTTGGCATCAGCAACAGCTCTCGCGACATCAGGAGAAACTGTTCCGGCTTTGGGGTTAGGCATCAGGCCGCGAGGTCCAAGGATCCTACCGAGTCTTCCGACGACACCCATCATGTCGGGTGAAGCGATAACAACGTCGAAGTCCATGAATCCCTCTTTCTGAATCCTTTCAGCAAGCTCTTCAGCACCTACGAATTCAGCACCGGCTGCTTCAGCTGCTCTTGCAGCATCGCCTTTTGCGAAAACAGCTACACGGACATCTTTTCCGGTTCCGTTGGGCAGTACGACTGCTCCACGGACCTGCTGATCTGCGTGACGGCTGTCGACACCAAGACGGATATGCATTTCTACAGTCTCATCAAACTTTGCGTTGGCAATATTGCAGCAAAGTTCACATGCTTCGCCTGTTTCGTACTGTTTCATGCGCTCGACCTGTTTGGCGAGCTCTGTATATCTTTTTCCGTGCTTCATTATTTCAGCCCTCCTCTACTGTTATGCCCATGCTGCGGCATGTGCCTTTGATCATGCTCATTGCTGTCTCGATGTTAGCAGCATTGAGGTCAGGCATCTTTGTCTCAGCGATCCTGCGAACAGCATCAAGAGAGATCGTAGCGACCTTGTTCTTGTTGGGTTCTCCGGAAGCCTTTTCAAGATTGCATTCCTTCTTGATAAGTACCGGTGCGGGAGGGGTCTTTGTAACGAATGTGAATGAGTGATCCTGATAAACAGTGATGACCACCGGGATGATAGTACCCATCTGTGCGCGGGTTCTGTCATTAAACTGCTTCGTGAACTCCATAATGTTCACGCTGTGCTGACCAAGTGCAGGACCAACAGGAGGAGCAGGAGTCGCCTGTCCGCCCGGGATCTGAAGCTTGATGTAGCCTTCAATTCTCTTTGCCATTTTAAATCCTCCGATTTGTGGTTACTCGAACGCATTAAAAAAGATTTGCGCTCTCCCACTGGAACACTCTCGTGCTCCTCCGGCGCGTCCCGCATAATACGGAAGCATCAAAATGATGCTTTGGCCGAGCGCCTGACGGCCTTATATCAACCTGTACACAGGCCGATAACTTCTTTACAGCGGTGTAACGTCTTCGAGATCAAGTTCCGCGATAGATTCGCGTCCGAACATAGATACTCTAACTTTTACACGGCCATTCTCACGGTCGATCTCTTCGACTCTTCCGGCAAACCCTTCAAAAGAACCATTCTTGATTCTGATGGTGTCACCGGGTGCATAGTCGACTTTGAGTTCAACATTCTCTACACCAAGTCTGTCGACCTCAGCCTGGGTAAGAGGAGTAGGTTTCGTAGTAGTTCCTACAAATCCTGTAACACCGTTTGCATTGCGCACGATATACCATGATTCATCGGTCATGACCATCTTTACCAGGACATAACCGGGAAACAGTTCTCTGTCAAACTCTCTGCGTTTGTTGTCCTTGATCTCAACCACGTGCTCTGTAGGAATCTTGACTTCCAGAATATAATCCTGAAGGCGTCGGTTCTCTACGAGCTTTTCCAGGTTAGCTGCGACCTTGTTCTCGTAACCGGAATATGTGTGCACCACATACCATTTTGCGCTTTCAGCCATCTAAATACTCCAATTCCTGATCAAAACAGATTGAGAAGGAGATCGCGAAGCCAACCAAACAGCAGATCAACACCCCATGTTCCGATAGCAAATATCACAACCATGACAAGTACTACGACTACATTGTTCCATACCTGCTTGCGGCTGGGCCAAACGATCTTCTTAAACTCGCCTTTTGCATCTCGGAAATACTTTCCGATCCTAGCAAAGAAACCGGGTTTCTTTTTGTCAGCTTTCTTTTCCGCCATCGTGTCGTAAACTCCCTTACTTTGTTTCGCGATGGAGTGTATGCTTGCGGCAGAATCTACAATACTTCTTCAGTTCGAGACGATCAGGAGTATTCTTCTTCTCCTTCATCGTATCGTAGTTACGCTGTTTGCATTCAGTGCATGCAAGCGTGATCTTAACTCTCATTATCGGCACCTCCGTATATATTTGCAGCAATTGCTGCCGGCCTCCCTCCAAGTGTATGTGTCTAAAAAATTGCACACAAAAAAAGAACCCACTTAAAGAGGTACATCAAGTTTAACATCGGTATTGTACAAAGTCAACAATTATCTATTATTGTATTGTAAGAAATCAATAATGAAGATATCATTTCATAAAAGATACGGCGGAAGTCTCTCTTCCGCCGTATCTGATTATTATGTTCAGATTATTTGAACAGAGACAGTGTCAGGAAAGCTGTAGAAAGCAGCGAAGCGATCAGAGAAACAACAGTGATCTGTGTATTGATGGACGGGCCAGCTGTATCCTTGAAGGGGTCGCCGACTGTATCACCGATAACACCTGCTTTATGAGCATCGCTTCCCTTGCCGCCTTCATGACCGGCTTCGATGTACTTCTTTGCGTTGTCCCAAAGACCACCGGAGTTGGACATGAACAGAGCGAGCAGCAGTCCGCTTACGATATTACCGACGAGGAATCCGCCGATGGCTCTAACACCGCCGAGGAATCCGCAAAGGATCGTGGAGAGAATTGCTACGAGACCAGCGGGAATGAGTTCTTTCATAGCACCGGTCGTTGCGATATCGATGCATTTCTCATAATCAGGATCGCTTGTTCCTTCGATAATGCCAGGATCTGCCTTGACCTGTCTGTGGATCTCTTCGACCATTCTCTGTGCATTGCGGTCAACACCGAGCATGAGCATGGCTGAGAATACTGCAGGAATTCCTGCACCTGCAAGCATACCAAACATGACCAGCGGATCCATGACGTCGAATCCTGTCAGTCTGTCGAGGCCTAGAGCTGTGGCTGCCGTATTGACTTCGCTCATGAACGTTCCGAGAAGAGCAATAACTGTAAGTCCAGCTGCTGAAATAGAGAAACCCTTGGTAACAGCCTTGACTGTGTTGCCTGCGGAGTCAAGTTCATCAGTGATCTCAAGAACTTCATCTCCAAGCTCACCCATCTCAGCGAGGCCTCTCGCGTTATCAACGATAGGACCATAAGCATCGTTGGAAACGATCATACCGACGATTGAGAGCATTCCGACAGCAGCCATTGAGATACCGAACAAAGCATAATCGCTGGAGTAATTAGGATCGATTCCCTGGCAGAGTTTGTATGAAATAAGTGTAGAGACACCAGTTCCGACCATAGCGGGAAGAGCGCTCATAAATCCATAAGAAACACCGGAAAGGATTGTGAACGCAGGACCTGTTGCAGAAGCATGAGCAACTGCGTGCACAGGATTCTTTGTATCATCTGTAAAGTAGTCTGTGGTGATTCCGATAACCACGCCAACAACAAGGCCAAGTACGCATGATGCCCAGATTGCCCATGAGAATCCGAAGATCGCTGTGACGACAGCTGTAAGAACTGCATAGATAGCAGTGGTCACATATGTGCTGGAGTTGAGAGCTTTTGTCGGGTTACCATGTTTGCCGATTCTTGCGGTCATAACACCAATTATGGAAGCAAGAAGGCCGAGAGCGGCATACCAGAAAACGGTCTCAACATTGTTGTTGAATCCGGAAGCGTTGTCAAGCTTAAGAGCAATAACAAGCGCTGCAGCGAGAGAAGCGACGTTTGAGTCGAAAAGGTCAGCACCCATTCCGGCGACGTCACCGACGTTATCACCGACGTTATCAGCAACAACAGCGGGGTTTCTCGGGTCATCCTCGGGGATTCCGAGCTCGACTTTACCGGTCAGGTCAGCTGCGATGTCAGCAGTCTTTGTGAAGATACCGCCGCCAACTTTGGCAAACAACGCAAGTGAACTGGCTCCGAAACTGAAGCAAAGGACTGCCTGTGTGTCTCTAAGAACATAATAAACAAGAGATACACCGAATACGCAGGCACCGACAACTGCCATACCCATGACAGCGCCGCCGCGGAAACCTACCATAAATGATGGTTTGATACCCTTCTGCGCTGCTTCTGCAGATCTTCCGTTAGCAATGGTAGCAACTTCAATACCGATCTTGCCGGCGAATGCAGAAAACAGTGTGCCGCAGACATAGGAAACGGCCATGGAAAGGTTCTTGCTGAATGTGCTTCTCCAGATAGGAGCAGGAAGCACAAGGAAGATAAGAACAGCAATAGCTCCGGCAAACATGAAAAGGAGCTTATACTGTCTGTTCAGGAACGCTCTCGCGCCCTGCTGAATAAGACCTGACACCTTGGTGATGGTCTTGTTCTCCTGGGGCTGATTTTTTACCCAGAGGTAAAGCCATGCTGCATATGCAAATGAGAGCAGAGCAACAGCAATACCTGCAAGTTCAGCTACATGATTCATAATTGTACCTCTATTGTAATAATCGCAAACTCGCGCAATTACTATTTTATCCGTATTCGTGCAACGGTTCAATGATAATGAGGCTTAAAAAAACAACGCTTAATAACAGTTATTTTGGGAATTTATTACAATTTGTTCATAATTTCAGTACTGGACCGGCGTTATATTCGTTTCTCAATGAATATATACAGCTTTAATTGCAATCAACATCCTGTATCAAGCTCTGCTTCTTATATCATTCAAGAACTGAGTCATCGTTTCGCTGTGTTCACTTCTCTATTAATTCATGTTAATATAAATGGAACTGTGTTTTGTAAAAACTGTTAATTACACGGAGGAATACACATGAGCAAGAAAACTGTAGCTGTCATTTTCGGAGGTGTCTCCAGTGAACATGAGGTATCCTGTGTCTCAGCAAGTTACGTTATCAATAATATAGACCGTGACCGTTACGATCTTATATTGATAGGTATCACTAAAGAAGGCAAATGGTTCAGATACGAAGGACCGGTCGAAAAGATCGCAGACGGTACCTGGAAAGATGCCGAACTCACTCCGTGTTTCCTCTCTCCTGATCGTGGTATTCACGGCTTCGTCCTTCTTAATCAGGACGGATCATATGATACAGTCCGTGTAGACACTGTTTTCCCTGTGATGCATGGCAAAAACGGTGAAGACGGAACTCTCCAGGGTCTTATGATGATGTCCGGAATTCCTTTTGTTGGATGTGATGCTCTTTCATCAGCAGTCTGTATGGACAAAGCAGTCTGTAATATGCTTGTTGACCATGCAGGTATTAAACGTGCTGAATGGAGATATATAACGAAGGACAGAATCTCTGAATTTGAAAGCTTTGCTGACGAGTGCGAAAAAGCATTCGGCTATCCTATGTATGTTAAACCGGCCAATGCCGGTTCATCTGTCGGTGTCTCCAGAGCCGGTGACAGGAATGAACTTAAAAAGGCTGCGGAAGAAGCTTTCAGACATGACTACAAGATCATTGCTGAAAGAGAGATAGTGGCACAGGAAATCGAATGTGCTGTACTAGGCAATACACAGCCTGTAGCTTCTGTTCTTGGCGAGATAGCAGCAGTGGATGGCTTTTATGACTATGATTCCAAGTACGTTAACGGTACCAGTGAGCTATTTATACCTGCCAGAGTATCAAATGAAAAGAGTGAAGAGATCAGAGAGATCGCTGTGAAAGTGTACTCGCTTCTTGGTTGCAGCGGTCTTGCAAGAGTGGATTTCCTTCTTGAAAAGTCTACCGGCATCCCCTATCTCAATGAGCTCAATACACTTCCAGGATTCACTTCAATAAGCATGTATCCGAAACTTATAGAGGCAAGCGGTATCTCATATAAAGAGCTTCTTACAAGGCTTATTGAACTTGCGGACGAGCGTTCGGAGGATATCTGATTGGATAACCGTGCAATTGGCGTCTTTGATTCCGGACTTGGCGGGTTAACTGCAGTACGTACTCTCAGGAAGCTCGTTCCGAATGAGAGGATAGTGTTCCTCGGTGATACGGCTCGTATGCCCTATGGCAGCCGAGATACGGAAACACTCAGGAAATTCGCTGAAGATGATTTCCGTTTCCTTATGACCAAAGATGTCAAATACATTCTCATAGCATGCGGTACTGTATCGTCTAATATAGAAAATGTGATGACAGAGACTCTATCTGTTCCGGTCACCGGTGTTATTGAGCCTACCGCAGAAGCAGCGATAAAAACTTCAGACAACGGTAATATTGGAATCATTGCTACAGAAGCATGTATCAGAAGCGGAGCATTTCAGAGGAAACTGACTGATCTTTGTCCTTCGGTCACTGTTACCGCTGTGCCCTGTCCAAAACTTGTTCCGCTGATTGAATCTACTTCCCCTGATGAATACAGCCATGCGCTGGCAAATGCTTTAGATGAATATCTTAAACCCATTAAAGAGAATCACTGCGATACACTCATCCTCGGCTGTACCCATTATCCTCTGATCTCCGATCTTATTTCTGAACACCTTGGCTATTGCGTTAATCTTATCGATTCTGGTGCTGAAGCTGCACGATATACAGTTAGTCAGCTGACAGAATTCGGCCTTTTAAGTCCTTCAGAAAAAAACGGTGATGCCGACCTTTATGTGACAGCGTCTCCGGACAGATTCACATCATCAGCATCATTTTTCCTGGGATATACCCCTAAAGAAGCAACACTTGTAGATTTACAAATATACGAATAATGAGAAGAAAGAACAAAAACGAAGAGAACTATATAATCACTATTGACAATACCCAGTACCATGAAAACGGGAAAGATCACTTTACTTTGTCTACAGTTGGTGATTATCTATCCGATGGCGACACCAGGATCATTAAATACCGAGACAGCGCCGCTACCGGTTTCGAAGGGAGTGAAACCACTCTGCACGTTAAACCTGATATGGTCACGATGGTCAGAACAGGTGAATACGCTTCCAGTCTTATTCTTGAAAAAGGGAAACGCCACACCTGTCATTACGGTACCCCTGCAGGTGACCTTCCTCTCGGAATAAACACCACGAAATTCGAAAGCAGCCTGACTGATTCAGGCGGAACTCTCGATTTTTCATTCTCACTGGATCTGAACGCAAATCTTTTTGCGGCAACCGAATTAAAGATAACAGTAAGGGAGAAGAATACGCCAGATGCATAACCCTCAGACAGAAGCAATGAACATCGCAAGGACCGTTGTCGCAGATGCGGCAAGGGCTGCCATCAGCGCAGGAATCCTTCCCGAAGGAGAACTGCCTGATTTCATCGTAGAGATCCCGGCTGATTCCTCACATGGGGATATCGCTTCAAACTTCGCTATGGCTTCAGCAAGAGTTTTCAGGATGAACCCACGAGCTGTTGCTCAGGCTGTCGCAGACAATGCAGTTCTGGAAGGAACTCCTTTTGACAAGCTAGAGATCGCAGGTCCCGGATTTATCAACCTCTTCTACGGAAGCGAATATTATGGTGAAGTGGTAAGAGCTGCTGTCGAATCCGGCAGTGACTATGGCCGCACCGATTTCGGTAATGGGGACAAAGTGCAGGTAGAGTTTGTATCTGCGAATCCTACAGGGCCTATGCATTTAGGCAACGCAAGAGGCGGTGCTATAGGAGATGTCCTTGCCACTGTTCTTGACAGAGCCGGTTACAAGGTAGAACGCGAGTTTTATATCAATGACACAGGAAACCAGATAAAAAAATTCGGCGACAGCCTTGTTGCAAGATACCGTCAGATAACAGACCCGGATCATCCGTTCCCAGAAGACGGTTACAAAGGCGAAGACATTAAGGAACATGCAGCTGCTTTCGCTGCAGAACGCGGTTCTGATCTCTACCCGGATGATGACGATTCATTGCGCGATGCAATGGTCGACTATGCCCTTCCCAAGAACATCGCCGGACTCCATGAGACCATGGAGAAATACGGGATCAATTATGATGAATGGTTCCGTGAAAGCTCTCTTTATGAAGACGGCACAACAGAAAAAGTCATGTCGATCCTTGAAGAAAATGGCGCTTTGTATGAGAAAGACGGAGCGATATGGCTGAAAACATCTAAATACCTCAGAGATCTTTATAAAGCTCAAGGCAAATCCGATGAGGAGATAGATAAGCTTGAGCTCAAGGACGACGTTCTCAGGCGTTCTAACGGTTTCTATACATATTTTGCTTCAGATATCGCTTATCATTACAATAAATTCCATATACGCGGGTTTGATCGTGTCATTAATGTTTGGGGAGCTGACCACCATGGCCATGTGAACAGACTCAAGGCCAGCATAGACGCTGTAGGACTTGACGGTAACAAACTGGACATCGTCCTGATGCAGCTGGTTGAACTGGTACAGGACGGTAAACCCGTAAGGATGAGCAAGCGTACCGGCAAGGCGATCACCTTGACAGATCTTCTTGAAGAAGTTCCTATCGATGCTGTCAGATTCTTCTTCAATCTCAGAGAACCTTCCTCACACTTTGAATTTGATCTTGATCTAGCTGTTAAGCAGGAAAAAGACAATCCTGTTTATTACGTTCAGTATGCTCATGCCAGGATGTGCAGCGTTCTCCGTGCTCTCGTTTCAGACGGATACCCTGTTGACGGAAAGTCGGATTTCGATCCTTCCCTTTTGTCAACGGAGGAGGAGAAGGCCCTGATTCGCAAGATCGGAGCATTTCCCTCTGAAATAATCGCTTCTGCAAGGGAGTACGATCCATCCAAGATAACCAGATTCGCTTCCGATACAGCGACTCTTTTCCATCGCTTTTATACGGTCTGCCGCGTAAAAGACTCAGGTGATGATGCCCTGACTCTTGCAAGGACGGCGCTCGTAGTTGCAGCCAAGCAAGTTATTGCAAACTGCCTTACCATACTTGGTGTATCGGTACCTGAAGTAATGTAATTATCCAGGCCGGTTTCTGACCGGCCTGACTGTTTCAAGGAGAGCAAGAAATGCGGATCTGCACTAACTGCGGAAGGATCCTCGATGATGACGAGGAAATCTGCAGAGTATGCAATAGTGATCTGATACTTGATACCGGAGACTCTGAAGATGAGACTCCGGGGTCCGATACTATATCAGAGATACAAAATGATGAATCTATTTCCGGAATGTCTGATTCTGCCTCTCCGGAAGTGGAAGATTTTTCTTTTTCTGAAATTGCTTCTGAGCAGGATTCTGATTCAGCTATCATCTCTGATGCGAAATCTGAAGAACCAACTGAAGGGACAAATGATCAAACGTCCGTACAAGCATCAGATGAGTTCGGGACCACTGCAGCGCCTGAAGATACGGATATAGAAGAAAGTCTTCGATCAGAAGAACTTCCTCCGGAAGAAGGCCTGTCAAAGGCTTCTGAAGAAGATGATCAGCCATCTTCTGACGAACAATCTTCTGAAGAAAAAAACAGCATTGAAGAAACTGATTCAGAATTACCTGTTACAGCAGACACATCTCAAAAAGAACAACGTCCTGACAAGATCAAGATCATCAGTGTTAAGGTTCCAAACGATGAAAGACTACCGCATGTAAACAGGAGCCGCGTTATTCTGGTGATCAGTGCCCTTCTTGCACTTTCGGCAGTAATTCTTGCAGTCTTCATGGTCGTAATTCCTCTGGTTGACGCACGCAAACAGGATGAAGCTGCCAGAATCTCGGCTTATATGCAATATCTTGAAGGTCAATGGCTCAGTGAGACATTCATATATTCCGGACAAGAATTCCCGTCCTGTGAGATATTGACACTGAATAAAAACAATACTTTCACAGCTGAGATATGGACTTCTCCGAATGACAGGGAAACATATGATCCTGAGACCTGGACTGTTACCGCCAGGCAGACAGGCCAATTCCGTCTCGAACTTGATTCTTCCTCCCTTAGAGTAAGCTATGAAGATGAGAACGGAAATACTATGGTTTACAGAAGGTACATTCTGAAACTGGATACTGCATCTCTCGTTCTCAGAGAGTATTACAATGAAAAAATGACAGAATACTTTGATGTCGTTTTTAGTCGTTATTCATCAGGAGAGTAGAAATGGGTACCGCAGCACAGCTTAACGACTTAATCCGGGAATCTTCCAACGTCGTTTTCTTTGGAGGCGCCGGGGTAAGTGTACCATCCGGCATACCGGACTTCCGCAGCAGTACAGGTCTTTATAACAGAAAATTCCGTTATCCAGCAGAGACCATGCTTTCACACATGTTCTTTATGAGATTCACGGAAGAATTCTATGATTTTTACCGTTCATGCATGCTTTATCCAGATGCTAAGCCTAACGCAGCTCATCTTAAGCTTGCCGAACTGGAACGAGCCGGAAAACTAAAAGCTGTAATCACGCAGAACATTGACGGTCTTCATCAGGCTGCAGGAAGCAAAAACGTTATAGAACTTCATGGCAGCGTACACAGAAATTACTGTATGGACTGCGGAAAACCGTATGGGCTTTCATACATCACTAAAACTACAGGCGTCCCAAGATGTGAGTCGTGCGGCGGGATCATCAAACCTGATGTTGTTCTGTATGACGAATCGCTTGATGGTGATGTTATCGATCATGCTATCAATGCGATCTATAACTGTGACCTGCTCATAGTCGGAGGTACTTCCCTTTCCGTATACCCTGCAGCAAGTTTCATAAACTATCTCAACCGTAATGCGAAACTTGCTATAGTGAATCTTTCTCCTACTGGAGCAGACAGCTCCGCTGATCTGGTCATTACTGCAGGAATTGACAGTGTGTTCAAAGCAATAGAAGCAGATTAATAATATGTATAAACAATAGGCGCTGTGACAAAACTACTTAGGTAGCCAGTCATGGCGCCTTTAACATACACGTTTATAACTCAGGGCACAAAAAAGCGCATAATACCCCTTACCCCATTCGGGACAGTCTTTCAGGTATTACGCGATATCCCTGAGTT
>JAFRAJ010000017.1 GCA_017405465.1 Oscillospiraceae bacterium | reverse complement strand
GTGTTTCATCTCAAATGAATAGATACCGGTTTCATGAACAAGAATCAGATCTATCTCTGTTTTCTTGTTCCCCTCAACCGGTATCTCACAGTTCATCAGTATCTTGCTCATACCTGGTATCTCACCGTATAGATGATTGAAGACCAAGTACTCGCCATAATAGCCTTTCCCTCGTTCATCCCATATGTTTTTCTGCTCCTGAATATCTACGCCAGAAGCTTCTTTATAAGCTTTCTCACTGTCGTTCATTATCTCTCCTAAAAAATTTTTTGTTTGAGAAGAGTTTATACTTCATTCTCTAGTACAATTTCACAGTCTATATTAATCTCTCGAATTTATCACCTAGAGCATATGTCGTTTTATCCGATTTTTTCTCTACTTTTCCTTGTTCGTCTTTTTTGATTTTGTCTGTTGTTCATTCCTTTTTTATATTCTAGGGACACCCTAATACCTGCAAATATAAATACAGCCGAATAAGAGTGCTTATTTCGCAGATACTTACATTTATTGACAAGCAGAATAGACCTATAATATAAATAAGAAAAGTTGTGAAACAGCGTGAAAACTGTAAATAGGGAGATAAGATGAAAAAAGAGACAAAATCAATTCTGGTAATTCTTAGCATAGCGGTAGTTTTAATCGTTGTTATCACTCTTCTTCTCAACGGCTTTGATCTATCTAATTTCATGATAAGAAAAGGCTTCTCAATAAACTAAAAACCACTGCTATGATTTCAACAGAATATACATGAAAGATGGTGATCATTTATTCGATCACCATTTATTCAAACTGTTGATTAATTACACTAATAAAAACTATAGTACATATTCTCTCTTAATATAACCTATATATTCACATTATATTGTGTCATATCGCGCATAACAAATCTGTGCTAGTTATTAAGTTAATGTTGATATGTCGAAGATGCAAAGAAGCAAGAAGAGTCCACAAAACTCTTCTTGCTTTTTTATTTTAGGTCTGAATATCGCTCTCTTTTAATAATATTATCGATTAAGACCTTACTTAGGTTTTTGGGTTTTTTGATAGTACTCTTGATGTTTACAACTGCCATTCCATCTCTTAACGGTAATTTGATTAGTTCCTTCTTCCCATTGATTTCTCCTTTCGTATAGGTTTCAAGAAGTCAATAATTTGATACATCCGTCATTTTAGAAATCTCGACTTCTTTCTCCCACTTCTATTCCTCCCACTTTCTTACGCTGCCTTTTTTCTTCTTCTCTTTGCCTCTTTGCTTCTCGTTCTGCTTCCATTCGTTCTCTAATCTCTTGTTGAATTCTTTCTATGAACTCACGGACTCGATCAGGGAACTGCTTTACTGCATCCAGATATGGTTGACATCTTTCCACTAATCTGTCATAACGCTCCTCTAGGGCATCCATACTCTGAAGAAGATTAAAATAGTTGCGTCGTCCCTCTCTTACTTCCTGTTCCAGACTTTCGATCTTATATCTACTCGTGATTCCTTCCTTCGCCAAAGCCGTAAGCTTTTCGTAGTCGTCTTTCGACACAGTGTAGTTCTTTGTCAATGGATTCTGCTTTCCCATTCTCTCAATCTGCTCTTTTGTGGTATAGATTTTCTCTGCTTCCTCGTATTGGTTTTCCAGTTTCTTTGTCCGTTCCTGGATGTCGTGTAAACGTTCCTGATCCTTTTCAATCTGGTATTCAAGAGAAGACAGATGCTCCACTGTACTTCCTTCCATTCCTCGTATAAACCCTTTATAGCCATGATCTGCCATGTGATCAAAGAACTCGTCCTGAAGGATACTGTAGGATTTTCTGAACACTACCTTTCCTGTCCTACTTAATACGGGTTCACCATTACTGTCAATCAACGGTTCTTTTGATTCCCATTTCTTTGAATGGCTTATCTGATGAATCACTTCTTTGACCGTTCCTACCAATTCCGGGTCTTTGCATCTCTTGCTCCACAGGATCTCCTTCTCAACGACCGGAAAAGCTACTACATGCAGATGATAGTGATATACCGGATAGCCGAGCGCTTCTGTGGCTGCTTTGTTGATCTCGTCAGCATGCATTACTGCTGACACGATGTTATCTCTGCCGAATTTCTCACAAGCATACTGATACGCTTCTTCATAGAATCTTGCAGCATATTGATAACCGCCATTATCTTCAAAGTACATCGTGTTGATGTCGAATATCACTTCATCGAATACTGTAGCATCATCTCTAAGGCCTCTTCTGGACAGTTCACCGCTGTCCTCTTTTTCTTTCAGTATCTGCAAGTAAGTCTTTCCGTCAGGGTCCTTGAAGTGAATGTTGAAGGATTCTCTTTCCGGATCTACGTTCAGATTTGAATAGTTGATATTCTTACGCTCATTGTGCCGTTCTGCAGCCGAGATTCCTTTTACTGTATACTGCTGCACTCTGGCACAGCTCATGTTCATTTTTGCGATTCCCTCAATCCCCCTTTCGCTGTGGCCGCGCATAGCGCGGAGGTTACACAAGATTTTTAAATCTGTGTAACCCACTATGACACTTTCATGGCTCTGCCGTGCAAAGATGTCGTGGGCAAGGGAGAGCCCTTGACCCCTGTTTACTGCGCCTCAGAATGGCAAGTCATCGAACTCTGGCCCTTCTTCGTCCCAGTCTATCTGATGAGGAATCTCCTCATCAGATGAAGGAAGAGTCCATGCCCAGATGAAGCCGACTTTTTCTGAGATCACTCCTGCTATCTTCTTTGCCTTTTTGATAGTTGTTTTCTTGTACCCTTCTGACATCAGGATTCTTTCGCATTCCGTAGCAAGAACACTCTTATGATCTCTCAGGATATCTTTAATACGAAGGACACAGCTGTCGACTTTTACACTGGGACGTCCTTGTTTGTTCTTATCAGAGAATGCCTCTTCCGCTGTGATCTCAATCTCATCAAGAAACTCTATTCCCATATCCTTGACTCGAAACAGAATGCCTGACCCTGTAGGTGCGAGATTAGATTTCACCTGGACTAACAATCTGTCATTTGGATCTTCTCTGCTTCTTTGTTTTACGACTGCCAGGATACTTCTTACGACTCCGGCGATATCTATCGATCCAGATGTTCTGTATAGCGGATTCACATCCTTCATTTTGTTCATGTGCGCGATTATCACGATTGCGCATCCTGTCTGTTTAGCCACCTCAGCGAGACAGCTGAATGCTGAGCGCATCTCGTTAGCAGCGTTCAGTGACAGTGCATCACCGATATACGCGCTCAAAGGGTCTAATATTAACAGTTTGGCTCCATAACTCTCGATAGCCCTTCTGATACGGATATCCTTGAACGTGAGATTCTTAACATCCTCCCTGATGAATATCAGTCTGGTAGGCTCACCGCCTGCTTCTCGGAACCTGGGGACGATGGTGTCTTCCGGGTCATCTTCCGTTGTCTGATAGATGACCGTCATCGGTCCCTGTGTCTCTTCTTCATCGCAGAACGGCAGCGGTCTGCCTTGTGTAAGAAGTGCTGCAACAGTGAGCATCAGTTTGCTTTTTCCGTCTCCTGGATCGCCTTGTAATATCGTAAGTTTCCCGTAAGGTATGTATGGATACCATAACCAGCGAACTTGTTTTGGAATGATCTCACTGGCGAGTGACACCTGTAATGGAACAGGTTCTGTATCATCAAAATCAGGATAATATTTCATGTTCATCAATGCATTTATCACCTCCTGATCCATGTGTGTATAAGATTATTGACTTCTTGATTCATCATGTGCTGCTGACAGATCACTGCTTTGTGGAGTTTCTTCTGTGACAGTGATTCCACTCGTTTTCTTTCTGTTCTTTAGCCACCAGTCTCTGCCTGCGCAATAATCAGAACAATAAATCTGTCTCGAAGTCTTAGGAATGAATTTCTTTCCACAATAGGAACACTCCATCTCTTTTAAAGGCACCCTGTTGCGGCTTCTTTCTTCCTTGTCTCTTTCCAGTCTTTGCTTATATCTCATACTCCTCCTTATCTCCCTGCACACATCTGAACATAATGTGTTTTTAGAATTTGTAGGCCAAAAAAGATTTCCGCATACCTCACACTTTTTCTGTGCAAACGGATGACCGTCATGCTTCTCCCAAGGTCTGCCATTTCTCATCTGTTGGGCTTCATTTTTACAGTTATCACTGCAATACCTTTGCGTAGAACTAGTTGGCCAGTATTCATTTCCACAGAAAACACAATTTCGCATTTGATATTGATGTCCAGTTTTCTCTACCTCTTTTCTCCTTTCCTCCGCTTTCTTGAATCGCCATTCTTTCTTCTTCTCATTTACCTTTTCCTTTCTGATCTCATCCTCCTTCTTTTTCTGTTGCAATAGTTTCTTCTCTTCTCTTTTCTCTTCTGGAGTCGGATCCAATAGACAGTCACCTATGAATCTGAAAGTGACATCGACAGTGATCTTTCGTGGTTCTCCTTTTGTTCCTTCCTCCGACTGATGGATATCTATCCTGTCTACCAACTCTTTTAGGAGATCTTTATCGAGGACATCCTTCTGATTTCTGAAGTCTCTGACGATCTTTATGAACCTGTTGATATCTGCAGGTTCTCTTTCTTCTGTTTCAATGTCTTTAGATATCTCGTTGATCCTGACCTCCAGTCTGTTCTGTTCATCGTCATACTGTTTCATCATGGTTCGGTACTGTCTTTCAGGCAGCAGACCCCTGGCGAAATTCTGATACAGACTCTGTATCAAAGCATTTAGTTCTTCGAATCTTCTTTCATCTTCCTTCAATTGTGCTTTCCTCCTTTTAAATCCTTCATTCTCCTGCTCTTCCCATCTTTTGCAAAGATTCCTGGCAAACGTTTCTTCATCCTTCAGGGCATGCCATATCACCCTTCTGACTATCTTCCCGATGATCGTGTCGAGGTCTTTTTCAGAGATGTAGTGCATCGTACATTCACGTGACAGACTATTGCTTCCTCCATATCTGCTGCACCTATAGGTGAGTATTGGTGTTCCATTTTTGTTCTCATGTACTTGAAGAGCCATCCTTGCTCCACAGTCCGCACAAAAAAGAAGTCCTTCATATTTGTTCATCCAGTTATATTTCCCCGGTTTATTCTTCTTAGGTCTTCGTACTCTGCTGAGTCTCACTCTGTCCCAGGTCTCCTGATCAATGATCGGTTCATGTGTGTTCTCAAACACGAACATCTCATCCTCAGTCGCTGCTCGTCTTGAATCTGTTTTGAAATCTGTTCCTATCGTTTTCCTGAGTATCGTGTGACCTAGGTATTCCTGTCTCTGCAGCATCTCAGAGACAGTCGTGGAACTCCACTTGTACTCATCTTTAAAAGGGCGGTTATTACTCTGTTCCGGATGGAACCGTCTAGTATAGGCTGCAGGTATCAACACTTTTTCTTCTGTCAGTCGGCTTGCGATTTCTGTTGGTCCTATATCATGAGCTGCCATATCGAATATCCTTTTCACCACTTCTGAGGCTACCGGATCAACGACTAGATTCTGCTTATCTTCTGGGAGACGCATATATCCATAAGGGATCATCCCGCTTACTCTTTTACCTTCTCGCATACGTGATAAGAAGATAGTCTTGATCTTATTACTGGTATCCTTTGCGTACCATTCATTCATAATGTTCAGAAATGGTGTGAAGTCATTATCGTTAGGTTTATTGCTGTCAACGCTGTTATTGATTGCGATGAACCTAACATTCTTTTTAGGAAACAGCATCTCTGTATAGAACCCTACCTGGAGGTAGTTTCTTCCAAAACGGCTCATATCCTTGACGATCACAGTCCCGACCAAATCATTCTCAATATCTTTCAGCATCTGCTGAAAGCCTGGTCGGTTAAAGTTTCTTCCGGTATAACCATCGTCGGTATAATGCCTGACATTTCTAAAGCCATTCTTAGTTGCGTACTCTTCTAAGTACATCTTCTGGTTAGAAATACTCAAAGAATCACCGCTAACATCATCATCTCTGGACAGTCTTTCATATAAAGCTGTCATGCGATTCAAATCATGGATCTTAGTCATCTTCGTACTACCTCCTTCTTTCAATTTTTAGTGTGCTACATGTTTAACCGTTCGGGTCAAGTATGACCATGCTCACATCCATGCCTTCAGGCGATGAAGCAAGATTGAGGATGTTGGGTTTGACGTAGTTCCGTGTTTTTCCGGCTCCCGATCCACCCACGACCAGAGTGTTGAGGTTCCTTCCGTGTCTCGAAGCGTCAAGGCCCATGGACACTCTGTCTGTGAGCACCGCATCTGCGCAGGACGCAGATCTGTATCTCCTGTTGAGCTCATCAGGATCTCCCCATTTCGCGGATCCGTGTTCCTCTCCCCTCATGCGCGTACCTCTGTCGGAAGAAGCCATAATGATGCAAAACTCTGTCAGCAGAAACAGCACTGCGGTCCTCAGACTGTACGCAGACCACACTATCCTTCCGCTGCTGAGGCTCTCGGAGAAGGCTTTCAGCATCCCGGGGATGCCCTGAGGCACCCCCGGAGCTGCCATCAGGGCGGCTGCCGTCACCGGCAGACTTATAAGGACTGCCGGGATCAGCCGCTTCCTAACGCCTTCTGATACCGGCAAAGAGCCCCCTCCTGGTCGTTCCGCTCTGTTCCTGAATGTTTATCACTTCTGTGAGAAGATCGCAGATATCTTCCACAGGCTGGCCTCTCTCCGCCAGCAGGGTAAGGTATTCATTGAGTCCGTTTATCATGAGTCTTCTCTGAAACGGACTGATCTTCAGCATGTAAGTCTTTTCTCTGTCATCGTTCATCTCGCTGTTCCTCCTCATTTCTCATGTCCCCTCTCGGAGACCCTGCGCGCCAGTTCGCTCTTCTGCGGCGCTTCGGGAGATCTTCCTGCCTTGTTCTTCCTCTCGTTTCGTATATCCTCCAGCGCTTTCCTGACAGAAGGACGTGTCACTTCGGGAGGAACGCCCGTCTCAGGGACCTCTCCATTTCTCAAGACTGGCTCGGACCGACGGGCGTCCGCGGTCTCTGCCTCTGCGGGGTTTTGCTCTCTTCCTCCTCTGCTTCCCAGATCCTCTTCCGTGAGTCTGTAGAGAAAGCTCTCCTTCTCCCTCGCTCTGTTTATGTTCTGCAGCACTGCTTCTGTGTCAACCACAGCCAGACTGAACCTTTCATATATGCGGTTGATCTTTCCCGCATCCTCCGCTTTGACCAGGATATCCGTTGTCCCGTCTCCGACGGTCCTGTCTTTGAGTACACAGTACTGCACTGCGTACTTTCTGGCTTCCCTGCAGAACATCTCAAGGTCCTCATCAAGCACCGCGAACACCTTGAGCTGCTTTCCTGACTTCACCAGTCTTGACAGTCTGGTCTTTC
Source organism: Oscillospiraceae bacterium (assembly GCA_017405465.1). Lineage (GTDB taxonomy): Bacteria > Bacillota > Clostridia > Oscillospirales > Ruminococcaceae > RUG11783. Next base: position 33,918 of record JAFRAJ010000017.1, on the reverse strand, counting down.
CGGAGCTGTTCCTCTCGTCCCGGAGGACGTCATATATCAGTTTCGCCGCTCTGGCAGCGCTTCTTCCCGCCACCTCAGCGATGGTCCCCATGCTCCTTATGGCCAGCTTCACCACCTGGTCTGCTGCGTCCTGTGTGTATGCCATCTGTCCTCCTCTCTCTGTCTCTCTTCTCTCTCGGACTCTTCCTGCAGTGCAGCCGCTTCCCTGAGTCTCTGCTCTGCGAGCTGCATCTCCTGCTCTGCCTGCTCGGCTTCCCTGAGCCTTGTCCTGAGCTCCTTCTCCGCGTCCGTTCCCCTCTCGTCCGGATCCAGAGACGCCAGTTCAGCTTTCAGCTTCTCCTTCTCCGCCTTCAGCTGTCCGGGAGATGAGATGCCTCTGTCCTTCAGCCGTTCAAGAGTCTTTGAGTATCTCTCCAGTCTCGTCATGTCCTTTCTCATATCCAGCGTTATGATCCCGTGGGAAGCCGGATCCCTGAAGGCCCCGCTCAGGAAACGCACATATTCCTCAAGAGGCATGATGTCAGACTCGCGTATCAAGCGGGTCATCTTTCTTCCGCGCTGCGGGACATACTCGATATCGGAAAGAATCCTCTCTCTGATCTCATCCGGAGCGTAATCAGCTCCCAGGTTCTCATACCGGAAGTACCCGGAAGCTCCCCTAGGTCTGAGACCCGGTCCCTTTCCGGATGCGCTGTCCTCCTCAGGCGGGCTGAACTCATATCCTCTCTCCCTCAGAAAGCGGAGAAAATCGTTCCACGTCCTCGATGATGCGACCGCTGCGTCGATGTCGTTGCGGACAGTTCCCCTCACTGTGGGAAGTCCGCGCTTCTCCGCCTGTCTCTCCTTCCAGTTCTCCCTCCTGCCTCTGGGCTCAGTCACGACTGAGAGCCCGTGCTCACGGCATATCCTGTCCGATTCCACACGGATCATCGGATATGTCCCTCTGGAATTCTCGAACTTCCTGCCGTCCTTAAAGGAAACGGCATTGATCACTATATGGTTATGCACGGTATCGGTATTGCAGTGAGTCGCCACCACGGCTTCGAATCTGTTTCCCCACAACCGCGTCACGAGTTCAGTTCCAATCCTGTTAGCCTCTTCAGGCACTATCTCCCCGGAGGAGAAGGACTGGTAGAGGTGATAGCACCTGACTCCGTCCTCCTTCCCCCACCAAAGTGAGGTCTGCGCGAACTGCTGCTGCGCCAGATCCGATATGCAGTTTATCCCGGTGACCAGCTCTCTTTCTCCCCTGGTCTTCTCCGGATCCGCGGCGTAGCGTATCGTCCTTGCGGGATCTCCTCTCACGGAACGTATATACGTAACAGCCATCAGCCGCAGGAAGCGGCTATATCCTTCTCCGCCTCATACAGAGTCATGAGCAGGCTGTCAGTGCCGCCGGCATCCAGTTCCATTCCGTTCCTGCCTGCCGACCTTATGATCATCTGCTCTGCGTCTCTCAGACGCACTATCGCCCTGCTGAGGTCTTCCGGATGCGCCGCGGTGACTTCTGCTCCTGCCAGTATCCTGCGGCAGAAGTCCTCCCTCGAAAGCCCTGACCGTGCAGTCTCTTCCATCAGCTTCTCAAACTCTGCGTCATTGAACCTGACCTTTATCTCTCTGAGACGCTTTTCAGTGCTCCTTTTCCCTCTCAATCGAAGATCTCCTGTCTGAGATAGAACATGTTCTCAAGTTCCCTGCTGATCTGTTCCGTCAGGACGTAAACGTCCCTGAGATGGCCGATATACGTTCTCATCAGATCTTCGAACTCATTTACTGCGTCACTCATCTCCAGCAGGAAATCCCGAGTCATCTCGCTTATCTGTTTCTCCATTGCCATGAAATCCTTTTCCGTAGTCATATCTCTTTCTCCTCCTCATTCCGCGGCTTTCCGCCGTGCATCTCCTTACTTCCTTTTGCTGTGGTATCGATACCGTAAACATATGCCATCAGCATGTCGTTCACGTCCTTACCGGTATCAGGCGGCTCGTCCCTGACTTCCAGTGTTCCGCCGAGCGTCTCCATGATGTTCTGCACTGCCCTCTTCCCGGCTTCGTCCCGGTCCAGATGAGTGACCGCTGTCCTGATGCTCTTCTCCTCGTCCAGAGCCTCCTGCAGGGCTGCGGGAAGCTTTTTCCCGGTCCCTGACACTCCGGAAAGAGAAAGGAACATCTTCCCCTGCGTGTCCTCTCCGCGGTATTCCATAAGCGTCAGCCAGCTCAGCAGATCTATTGCGGCTTCGAATATATGAAGCTCCGTTATCTGTCCTTCTCCTTTTATCCGGAAGGAGAAGCGCTTGTCGCTGCCTTTCACGTCTCCTCTGTAGGGACCGTATATGCTGCGCACCGCTGCAAAGCGGGGCACGTCCTCTCGGTCCTTACCGACAAATACTACATTTCGGAATTCTTTTGACTGATATAACAGTCCGTTATCAATACAGTAGCTGATGAGCCTGCTGCTTATCCCTCTCTTCCTGAGATAGGCTGCGGCCTGTGAGCAGTCGGAGGATGCTTCCGGAAGCACAAGATCCTTTTTCTCCTTCTCCTGCACCCCTATGAACTGCTTCTCCGTCTCCGCTCCCGTAAGCTCGCCTACTGCCTGAGGCAGAGTCATTCCCTCCGCCTTTATCAGAAAGTCCAGCGCACTGTGTCCTCCGTAGCCTCTTGAGAACCAGTACCACTTTCCGTTGCTCATCTTAAGGGAATCATGCTGCTTCAGACACCAGTTCCCTCCTCCGAGATCCACCAGGCTCTCCGGATCCCTGCTCTTCAGGTAATCCAGCAGGGTCACCGAAGCCGCCTGCTCCACTCTTTCCCTGGGTATGTATCCCATAAGAATCACCTCCTCACAGCTGCATGGCCATCACAGGCATCCTGTCCTGTTCCGGGAACACCAGCTCAGGCAGTCTCTCCCTGCAGCTCTCCATCATGTCCGCTGCCTTCTGAGCATCCCTCACGGCTCTCATGAGAGTGTCGGGCTGCTCTTTCAGCACCGCGATCCACGCCTTTACGTAGGCCTTATGGGACTCCATCATCTCATCCGTCATCTCCGACGCCAGGGAATAGCTCACGAAGGCTGATGCGATCTCTGCCACCAGTTCCTCATAGGCATAGTTGTCCCTGCTTCTGTCTCCTCTCATGACCCTCCCCAGTCTTCCCGGATGGCCTGTCGCGTGGGCCAGCTCATGCAGCGTCACCGCGTTGAGCGCTTCCTGTGAGCGGAATCTCTCCTTTTCAGGAAGATGGATGCTGTCCGTCTCCAGACTGTAGAATGCGCTGTCCCCTCCGTCATAGGTTATCGATACCCCAAGGCCTGCCGCGATGCCGTCGATCAGCTCGTCCTGCTGCTCTTCCCCTGACAGGGCTTTCTCGTACGGTCCGATGCCGTCTATCTGGCTCGCGTTGAAGACGGCCGTGTATCTCGGTACCATGCGGAACTCGTCCGGATCCCTGCCCGAAGCGGTCATGTCCGAATATTCCTTCCATGTGACGATTCTTCCCGCCGCGCAGTCGTATCTGTACCAGTACTCCACATATGTCGCCCTTGAGCCCTTCTGCAGATGCCAGGTCTGCCCTTTGTGATATCTGTTCTGGCGGTCCATGATCTGTGTCATCGTCACCCATCTGGGGTCCTTCCATCCGTTAGCCGCAGCGGTGAGCGACAGCCAGAATCGGTTTATGCCGCTGTATGCCCTTCCCGTCACTCCGTTCAGTGGTGCCTCGGCGCCGCTCTCCCACCTCTTTTTCCAGCCCAGACCGTCCTCTTCCAGCGCGTGCAGGAAGGCTTCCGTGACAGTCTGTCTGTACTGTTCCCTGCTTTCCGGTCTAGCCATTTACTTCTCCACCTCCTCATCTCTCGTACCGCAGATCCCTGCGGGGCGTCACCCTGTGATACCTGTCCTTTCCGGGGATGAGCCCCATGACGCAGCCGTTGTCGAATCTGCAGTTGATGCTGCCTCTGTCATCCACAGACAGCACCGTTCCTCTGGTGCCTCTCGGAATGGAGCCCGGAAAGGGCTCCATTCCGTCGACACATATCCTCGTTCCCGGAGCATAAAGCTTTCTGAGATACTCCACCGTAAATCTGTACATCCGCATCTCCTAAAGCTGCAGTCCTTCCCTGCCGGAAGGATCTCTTCCGGGATCGATGTCCTGCCTGTAGACATAGTTTCCCGCCTTGCTGTCATATACCAGTCCCAGATCCGACAGTCTGGTACCGGTGATGTCGGAGAACATCTCGTACGCCTTCACGCTGCCGCAGTCAGGTATATCTTTGTCGATGACGATGCCGGCTCTGTATGTGATCCTTCCGACATTGCTTCCCGCATCCTCATCCGCATATTCCAGCATCATGCTGACATGCGGATATCTCTCTGAGAGCTCCTCAATGACAGGGATCGGAGCGTTCCATGCAGTGTAGAAGGCTATGGTCCCGTCCTGCGGCGGTTCCTCGCCGAGGGTATATGCGTTCCACTTGGTGCCCCAGTTGTCGATGCTCCAGCTGTACCAGCTTCTGTGGCCGTAGAGCTGTCTGTTCCTGGCAGCCTTCTCTCCGAGATCCAGCCTGTCTTCCAGCACGGGATCTCCGCCGGTGACGCTCTCCCTTACGCTCCTCACTGTTTCGTCATCTGCTCTGCCGGCGCTCTCAGCCAGTCTGTTCACGTACATTGCATAGAGCTTCTCACCCATGTCGGTCATGCTTCCGTCCGTTATATCCAGGCTCTTCGGCATCGGGATCAGCTTCTCGAAATCGATGCTTCCCGGTCCGTCCTCGTCATTCATGACGTCATGGATTATCCTGGTCCTGGTCTCTTCATCGGTGTAGAGCCTTATCCTGTTGTAAATATGGTTCGGCATGTCAGTCCGCCTCCTCTGTTCCTGTCAGCACTGCCTGCACTACACATCTTCTGCTTCCGTCTGCATGGCATGTGACCATCGTTATGATCCTGTCCGATCTGTCCGGATAGACTGCTGTCTCCACCTGGGAGCGTTCCTTCTGTCTCTCCAGCCATTTTCCGTAGTCATAATCCGACGGGAACTCCACCCGGAAGCAGTCCTCCTCCGGCTTTGCCACGAATGCGGAGAATATCCTGTAGACGTATCTGTATCCTCCTTTTGTGATCAGCACCGTTCCTGTATTCCTGAGGAAATCCCTGTCGAGGAATCTCTGCAGGTCAGTGAACATGCTGCCGTCCCTCATGCAATGACCGTAGATCATGGTGTTCTTCTCATCCAGATCCCCGGCGCACCTGCAGTCCAGGAAGATCGATCCTCCCGCATAGTCCCTGCCTTCGAAGTCCTTTTTGAGGTACTCATCGTTGTTGTCTGTCTGTACCATCGGATATGAGATCCCCGTTCCCGGTATCTCTATCCATCCGGTATAGTCTTTGTTTATGCTCTTCATCGCGGTGTCAAGGACTCCGGTCATTCCGTCTTCAATACTCCGGGTGTCGTCCTGTACCGCGGCCTGCGCTTCTCTTCTGATCTCCATATATATTTCTCTCCCCCTCTTAAGTTCGCCTGCTCTCTCAAGCTGTCCCGGCAGCAGCGCCGCCAGTGCGGCGGCGCCTGCAAGGAATACCGTCACCAGGATCCCTGCCGTGCGGTCAGTCAATCCTCTTCCTCCTGCGCAGTATCAGAGCCGCTCCTGATACCAGCACCGCGGTGCCTGCCAGAACGGAGGCTGCTATCTTTCCTGCGGGATAGCGTCCGTCTGTCTGGGGCACGGGAACGAACTCGTTCAGGACGTTGAGCTCTACCGTCTCCCCGTCGCCGGTGATCATGAACTCTATGTCATCACCGCTCTTTCTGTATCCCTCGGGTGCGGCAGTCTCCCTGAGGACGTATGTCCCGAACGGGAGGTCCGTCACCGTGAACGTACCGTCCTCTCCGGTCATGTAATCCCCGACCTTCTGTCCGTCCTGCGCCATCAGCTCGAAAGCTGCTCCATGGAGCGCTTTGATGCCGGAAGTATCCGTCTTGAGGACTCTGAGAGTTCCCCTGATCACTCTGTTATACATTGACTGTCCGGTCTCCTCTTCCGTGAAGCTCAGCACTTCATCCGTCATCACATATCCGGCCGCCGGCTTAAGTTCCCTTACGGTGTAATCGCCGTCCGGAAGCATCAGCGACGCTTCACAGCTGCCGTCTTCAGACGGAACGATCAGTTCGATCAGCGCTCCTTCCGGGATGATCTTCTCTCCTTCCGGTGAACGGAAGCTCTGCATGGAGTAAAGTCCGAATACTGCATCGGTGTAAGGGATCTCCTCGCTGTAGATGTTCTCTTCCATTTCCTTGCGGAAGGCGATCCTTCTGCTGACCGGCTCATCCTTTACGCTGACTGACACAGTCTCACCCTTTACTGCAGCTTCCGGTGTGAGATCAACATACACAGGTTCCATCATGAGGTGATAACCTTCCGGCGCTGATATCTCTCGGATCATATACCTTCCCGGATACAGCTGTCCGCTCACCGCCGCACCGTCAGATCCTGTCGTCAGTTCGTCCGCCTTTTCGCCTGCCTTAAGCCTTACCGTGCCGTCTGCGGTTACGATGTCCTCCGCTGCAGTCACTTCGAAAACTGCTCCGGAGAGATATCTCTCCTCCCAGACTGGGGCATAAGCCTGTCCGTACTGAGTCGGCGTCATCTCGGCTGAAGTCAGCATCAGTCCCTTTTTCTCAACAAGGACCGTACCTGTAGCAGGTTCATCAGCGAACTTAACGGTCATACTTCCGCTGCTGTCCTTTCCGGGATCCACTGAGATCCTGACAGGCTCTTCCGCCAGGAGATATCCCCGTGGAGCTTTCTCCTCCCACAGCAGATACTCTCCGTATCTGAGTGCGAAAGGAAGCACTGCCTCTCCGTTCTCATCAGTCTCTATCACTGTCTCACTGCCATCTTTGGAAAGGTGTGTGGCGTTTCCGTCTGCTTCGGTTATCCTGAATCTTGTCCCTGCCAGAACGATGTTCTTATCAGTACCCGTATCGGCTTTAACTACCGTCAGTCTGGTCTCATAGATCCTGTTCTGGATACTGATTTCAGAGATCTCACCGTCTTTCTGCAGTGTGACCTTTACCGGTTCCGTCTCCACATATCCTTCCGGAACCTCTTCCGTAAGGGTGTAGCTTCCCAGCGGCAGCTCATCAGACATCGCCGTCCCGTCGTTTCCTGTCGTCAGGCTGTATGACTTTCCGGTCTTATCCGACACTATTTGGAATACGACTCCCTGCATGGGAACGCCTTCCTCCGAATCTGATACGTCTTTTTTCAATATCCTGACCCTTCCTGTCTTAAGGCTGTTGTGGAAAACGAGCACAGCAGTTTCGCCTGCTGTCACCCTGACAGTCTGTGTTTCGGCTGTCCTGTATGCTTCAGGCACTGTCGCCGGGTCCTCCGATACCGTCCAGACCGAATCTGCAGGCAGTCCTTCCAGCAAATCTTTCCCGCTGCCGTCAGTCAGCGCGTTCAGTACTGTGCCGTCCTCCGACACCGCCGTGAATCCGATGCCCGAGATGCCGTTCCCGTCATCGCTGGTCTTGCGGATCTCTATGTCTCCCGCAGGGATCCTGAGCCTCAGAACCGCGTTCACCGGGTCAGGTGCTTTCCCCGTATCCAGAGAAGCCATGTATTGGTATCCTCCTGTCGAAGGTCTCCAGAATGCGATGGAACCTGCCGTCCATCCCGGGAACTGTTTGACCGCGGATAATGTGAGCTCTCCGTCAGTCATCTCAGTCCTGACTGTCAGGGTATTGCCATCTCTTGTCACTTCCGCGTCCTCTGAGCTGAAGTCAAAGTTCGCGAGCGTACTGTTGCTGTCGGTCAGAGTGATCCCGTATCCTCCATCCGGATGTTTCTGCATGTCGTAGACCGGGGCTGTATCTCTGTCCCCGGAGCAGAAACTCGGGATCCTGCCTGCGGAATAGACGTTCTCCCTGATCATCCAGTAGACGTCCTGCGCTCTCGACGTGCTTCCCGCTATCTCATCGACGATCTTCTTCTCCCATTCGGTGCCCGCCATATGTGTGAGTATGTTCCACACCAGCACCTGTGTCGCCATATACTCCTGCGACGTCTGTGCTCCGTATCTGCACGAGCCCGCATAACCGAACATCAGGCAGTAGTTGAGCAGCTGTCTGTCAGCCGCCGGTATCCCCTCCCACATGTTATCGGTGGAATACTGCATGCCCGATGACGCTTCCTTTCCGAACTCCACGCAGTATGCCGGAGTCGAACCGAACCAGAACTGGCATGATCTGTTCCTGGCCTCTCCTGCAAACGGTTCCGGAAAGCTGCTGTCAAAGCTGTAGTAGTACTGATCCATATCCTTCATGACAAGATTGCCGCTCTCGGCAAACGCTGCTCCCTGCAGCAGCGTGATCATCAGCAGTGCTGTCATGAGCAATGCTGTCAGTTTTCTGATAATATCCATATCCATCTCCCCCTCTCATCCTCAATGCGCCGCTCCGTATCCGGCGCATTCTCTCTTACCTTTTTTCTTCTCATCCGATACCTCCTTCCGGTCATCAGAAGGTCATCCGGAGGACCGCTCTGGCGCCATGAAAAACAGCCCTTCCGAAAAAACCCTTCCATAATCTATAGCGCCCGTTTTTTGGTCAAATTTACCCCCATGTCCAAATTGTTCATTAAAAGTTCACAATTTGAAGGCAATAAAAAATACCGGAATTTCCTTTAAATAAAGGAGATTCCGGCATTTGTGAGCCGTATCGGGCACTGTATTAAAGATCAACGGTAAAGGGGCATTTCCCGGGTCTGGGATTCGTTCTATTTCTCCAACATCTTGAAGAACATGTAGACTACAGGCCGGTTATCGATGAGCCACTGATCGTCGTGCTGTTCTCTCATCTTGATGGCCTCTCTGATCCACTCATCGAAGTACTGCTGGGCGTTGTCTGTCTGCAGGTCCATCTTCGACTCTGGCGCCAGCTCATCCAGGACGATCCGCATGAGATGTCCCCTGAGATCCGTCTGCCCGCCTTTGAGCATCTTCCAGAAAATGTATCTCAGTGTTGCTCCCTTGTTATCGAGCAGCAGTTTATGTTCCTCTTCATGTGCCTCGAGATAATCCATCGGTACCGAGGACTGCGCAGGAGACGACATGATGGTGAGAAACACAGCTTCCGGATCAAAGTCTGTCAGTATCAGGACTTCCGGTCCGATCTTGATTCTGAGTCTGTCCAATTCTTCCTGTGTAACCGCCATATCGTCTGCTGCGGGATCAGGTACTGTAATACCGTTACCCGGATCAACAGAGGAAGAGCGGTAATACTCCCCGGCTTTCATCAGACAGCGCTCTTTCATGAGCTCCCTTTGGGCTGCGTTCACGCTGATCGCTTTTCTCCAGAGAGTTACGGGGAATCTGGAGCGTATGTCGCTCACGAAGAAGCCTCCGTCCCTGGGCTCGAAGTATTCCTTTACGGGATAGATCTGCTGATCCGCGCCGGAGGATGTGTCGAAAGTGACAGCTGCCGGAACACAGGATCCGGATCTGGCTCTTATAGCATGATCCTCGTTGACATATTCCTCATACCATATTGTCGCGTAGATGGTGACGCTGTCACCTGATCTCCTGACGCCCAGCACATCGTAGGTGAACACCGGGAGAGCGTCCTTGATATCCTGTACATGGAAGCGGTCCGACAGTGCCCGGTCCATGGACATCTCCAGCCTCTGATCCAGTTTTCCGGAGGAGAACGGATCGGTCATCAGACACAATAATATAGCGATGCAGACCACCGAGGCTGCGGCTATGATCCAGAATGTAGGTCTCCTGTAGGACAGCACCTGTCTGACTCTGTCCCTGACTGAAGTCTCTCCGAATGCCAGCGGACACGCAGCGATACGCCTGCGCGGAAGGCTGCACTCCAGCAAAGTCTGAGAGTACTCGGCCATACCGTCCCTGTCCATATCCTTGATCACTCTTTCGTCGCATGCCGACTCTATGTCCCTGCAAAGCAGGATATATGCTATCCAGCACAGCGGTGAGAACCAGTATACGGACAGGATCAGGAATCCCAGCGGCTTCCAGATATGATCGAGGCGTTTGATATGAGCTGCCTCATGGGACATCACATGCTTCAGTGCGTTTCCTTCCAGAGATGACGGAAGATATATCACGGGAGAGAACACTCCCAGGATGAACGGAGAAGAGATGTCGTCGCACACCATCGCACCTTCCACGGACGGGATGCTTGCCGCAACGGAGCGCTTCACTCTCATGTAACTGATCAAGGCGTACGCCAACATGATCACGGTGCCTGTTATCCAGATGACGGATGCGGCAGGGATCAGTATCTGAAGGGGATTCGCGCTGGTGGCGGGATCCGGAGTGAATGAGGAGGATATCGCCGGATTCACTGTCTCGTTGACTATGTTCAGGCCGGAGTCTATCACCGGATGTCGCATCAAAGCGATATCGTAAGGGACCGTCACGGTGCTCGGTACGAGACTGACTATACTGCGGAAGGAGAACGGAAGGATCAGCCTCAGAGCGACGAATCCCCAGAGCGCGCAGCTGATCCATCTCGGAGCTCTCTTCAGCAGCGGTCTTGCTGCGATTACTGCAAGGATGAGCCATCCCGCTGTGATGCTCATGTTGACGATCTTGAGGAACAGTCCGTCCATCTCACTTTTCCTCCCGGAATGCGTCTATCATCCTGCGGATCTCCTCTGCCTCTTCCGGAGATATGTCCTTCCTTGAGATGAACGCAGCGATAAAGGCGGGGAGCGAGCCCTTATAGGAATCCTCTACGATCTGTTCGCTCTTAGCGGAATAGAATTCCTCTCTGGAGATCAGGGATCTTACGGTCCCGTTCTCATTTATCAGAAGGCCCTTCTCGCAGAGTTTTCTGAGAACGGTATAAGTCGTAGGTTTCTTCCAGTTGAGTTCCTTCTCGCATATCCTGACGAGATCGCCGGAAGCTACCGGTTCATTTGCCCATACGATATCGGCGAACCTCTCCTGTACGACTCCGAGTTCTATGTCAGACATAATCGTACCCCCCTTGGTTTATCTGAATAAACTAACGTTAGTTTATCGTGATAAACCAAATATGTCAAGTATCATTCCTGCAAAAAACGGGCTGCTTCAGAAGTCCTGAGGCAGTCCGGTGCTGTTTCTGAAATTATTCTATTTATCGGTTATGGTGACCCGGGTATGACCTTCGTCATCCTCGAAGACTGTGAGCGTATATGTGTACTGTTTCCCGTCATCAGTTACAGTGAAATCCATGGTCCCGTATTCTTTGGCTTCTACCCTGACCGCAGCGCCGTCCCCTATCCATGAAAGACTCAGTTGGGCAAAAGCGTCTTCCTCCGACGTGATGACTGCGTCCGGACCGATGACCGGGTCGTCAGACAGGAAAACTGCCGTGCTGATATTGACTCCGGGCGAGGCAAAAGCTACTACAGCCGCAGTGACTGCCGGTAACAGGATGCCGACAGCTTTCTGTCTGAGGTCCGGGAAGAATACCGCGGCATAGATCAGGATCTGCATAATGCAGAACAGAGCGGCGATGATGAGTTTCGGGAAATGTCTGGACGCGAAACTTCCGCACTCCCAGGCGGTGTAGCCGAGAAAGGCCAGGACCGGAGAGAAGATCAGCACGCTGATCCAGTTCTTCTTTGTAATGTACCATCCGAAGAAGGCCATCGGAAAAGTGATGAGCGTCCAGATGAACCAGTAAGTGTAATATCTGAAGATGCCCCAGCCCAGATCAGAGAACGGCACCTGTAAAAGATATATGAGAGGCTGACTGATGAGAAAGAAGACAAAAGTCTTCAGTGCCGATTCCAGTGGCTTTTTGCAGTTGGCCATTATGATCACTGCAAAAAAGATCCACGCTTCCAGATAGACACCCATCCTCTCGAAGGATGTTCTTTTGAATACGGGAATGATCAGGAACGCAGCAGTAAGCACCGCTGTCACAGCGGCAAATACCGTGACTGCCGGCCAGCTCATGTTGAGCCCGCCGTACAGCCTGTCCAGTATACTTGTCTTTTCCTTTTCCTTTTCTTTTTCCATATCTGTAATGCTTTTTTCAGTTTCAGTCAGGATCGATCATGAAACCAGCTGAAGCCGGGTCAGCAGCTTTGATTAACAGCTCCGCGGGCTCACTGTCATCGTTGATAAATCTCCTGGCGCTGACGAATCCGTTTTTCTGCAGCACTTTACGGGAGCGCCTATTCTCCGGATCACAGATCGCTATCGTGAAGCCGGACAGCCCGGAATTTTCTGACATATCAGTCAGTATCTTCACTAGCTGAGTCCCGTATCCTTTGTTCCAGTACTGGGGAAGGAGCATGTATTCTATCTCTGCCGCAGAATATACCTCATTGAAACTGAGGGCTCCCATTCCTATATACTCTTCTTTTCCTTCCATGCAGGCAAAGACCTTATAATATCCCTCTTTTCCGCCGGATCCGTTCACGGATCTCACAGCACGGAAGAACAGATCCGCCTCCTCCTGCGTAAAGACGCGTCCGAGATTCATCTTCATGGTGCTCTCGTTGAAGACGAGCTGTTCAAGGAGAGCCTTGTCATCCTCAGTGAATCTCTCCAGCCTTATACCGATCTGCTCGTGCAGCAGTTCCTTCTTGAGGATGATCTTGTCTTCGGTCCTGTATTCTTCCGTGAACCCGTGTCTCAGAAATATGGATATTGCCGGATTGTCCGCTGCTATATCGTCATACAGAACGTCGATACCGCTCTCCCGCGCAGCAGCGCAGAGCAGTTCCAGACCTTCCCCTCCGTATCCTCTGTTCCTGAAAGCGGAGTAGATTATCACATCGACGATATAGCCGTCAAGTTCGATGTCATAGTGAAAAGCCGTCTCTCCTACGAAACCGTCCTCGTCGCTTCTGAGATATCTGTAGAATCTTCTGTTTTCCGGCTCAGCGATCCAGTAATCGTACCAGTCCCTCCAGTTCTCCTCAGGGAAAGGGATGGTTCCTCCCCAGGCGTGGTTATATGACATGGTCTTCTCATCTTCCAGCATCTGTCTGCGGAACCATAGGTCCTTATATTCCGGCAAATAAAGTGTCAGCATCCTGCCTCCGTCATCTGTTCCCGAAAGTACTGAACAGGCTGTCCCCGGACCTCGCAAGCATTCTGGAGGTCAGCAGATCCGTCTTGTTCACCATGACTGCAGCGCAGCGGTCTTCCGTGAGAGAGAACTTCCAGTACGTCAGGAATCCCTCGTTCCATCCGGAATGTCCGGCACATCCGTCCCTTACAGACATACAGAGTCCGTAGTCCTTCATGACCGGTGTCATCATCCGGACAGCAGTCTCACGCTTGAGCAGTCCTCCGTCCCTGTAGCTGCGGGACAGCTCAAGACCTATCGTTACAAGTTCGGAAGGCGTAGTCCAGAGTCCGGCCGCAGCATGTTCGGGATAATAGTGCCATCCGTGATTCCTGTCTTCTTTTTCTCCCAGTCTACCGCCGAACGCTGCATCAGCAGCTCTTTCCTCATCAAGAGGCTGGAAATAGCCTGTATTCTTAAGGCCAAGCGGCTCTGCCACCTCTTCCGCGAACGCATCTCTCAGCGTCTTTCCCATGATCCTGGTGAAAGCCAGCTCCGCGAGAGTAATCCCTCCGCCTGAGTACATGTACTGCTGTCTGTATGGTTTTACCTGCTCGACTTTGGGAGAATTCCCCTTTCCGAGTATGACGTCCTCCAGGGACATGGCAGGCGCATCTGCACGGTATCCTCTGAATCCGTGAACATTGAATCCGGCTGTGTGAGAGAGCAGTGCGCTGAAAGTCAGCGGTGAATCGACGAATTCGCTTAGATATCCAGAGATATCGGCATCAATGTCAAGTTCTCCCCTGTCCGCGTACCTCAGCAGAGTGAGGGCGAAAGCAGGCTTGCTCACTGATCCTGCCTGAAAAAGAGTGTCTCTCTCTATATTGCGTGTCTTTCCGTGTCTGGATGTACCGTAGCAGTATATGCCGCGGGATTCGCCCGCTGCAACAGCTGCGCTGGCTCCGTAGCCAGCTCCTCTTGCATACTTGAGCAGTACGTATATGTCAGGTCTGAAGATAGATATAGGCATCTTTATTTCTCCTTATGAATCACGATTTTCGTTTGTTTAGTTTTTCTTCTGAGAGAAGGTATCTGTCTCTTCCCCCTTTTCCGGGTTCCCCATAGACCAGTGCGAAGGAGCTTCCGAGGATCAGCACAGCATCCGGACACATCACTGCCTGTTCGACAGCTTCCTTAAGAGGAAGCTCTTCCCCGTCAAGGAACGAAAAGGGCGACAGTATCAGGCAGATCTCATCATGTTCCCTTATATAGTCAGCGAATCCGGGAAGGGTCTCCATGTCCTTTCCGGACATTATTATTCTTTCAGGATCCAGCAGATTTTCCGCGGTATGACAGAATCTGCTGATCCCTCTGTACCTTTTCTTTTCGTCCTTTAGCTCCAGAAGCAGGCGTTCGCGCCTGTTCTTTCTTATGAAAGCATACACAAAATGCTCTTCTGCTGAATAGTCCATTCTTTATCCCTGTCTGTCAGCCGTTCATTTCGTCGGCTACTGAAGCCGGCTTGACTGTCATCTCTGCCCACGCGGGGATGAATCCGCTCTTAACCGCATTGCCCGCGGAGCGCATGTTCGACCAGGCGGAGCAGTAGAAGGGCACCTTTCCTCTGGCAAATATCTCCCTGGCCAGCGAACTCGTGAGCGCAGAAGCGATCCCCTGCCTTCTGTACTGCGGCAGTACGTCGATCCCTATCTGCCACATGTCATCGCAGTCAGCTGAGCAGCCGGCAAGGCCAACGAGTCTCCCGTCATCAAAAGCCCCGACACCCAGCACATCTAACTCTTTTCTGTCTTTGCAAAGCGCGTTGCTCCACTGCGGGAGGTACAGATCTTTGAAATCATCCTGTGTGAGCACTCTGGTCTCATAGCGGCAGGTCTTATCGGGGATCCTCTCCGGATCTGGAAGATAGTACTCCGCCATGAAACAGACTCTGTGTCCTCTTTCAGCAAGGCGGTCGTTCAGCCAGTTCATGTTCGGGGTCTCGAACAGATGATAGAACTCGAACCTACCCATATATTCTGAAACTATATCCGCGATCTCATCGCTTACTCCGGCTACAGCATTGTTCCCGTAGGTGACGAAGTTTGCTGTGATAGGTTCCTTAAGGTATTTCCTGGCCTTTTCTCCCAGTCTGAAAGGTCTTATCACATTCTCGCTGCGCAGGAAATCCTCCGGCAGACATCCCATATCCTCTGCCGACTGTCTCATAGCTATGCTGAGTATCTCTTCTCTCGTCATCATACTGTTCACTCAGAAGCTGTCGGTATGGCGATGATGTGATCAGCGTCGATGAACTGTATCTTTTCGGTGCACATCTCTCTTCCCATGCCGCGGGTCCTGTCCTTTGTGTGCCGTCCGTAGGTAATATAGTACTCTCCGCCGTATTCGGTGACGCACGCATGCCCGCAGCCGGTGATGTTGTTCCTGCCCTGCAGCAGGATGTTGTCATGGTCATAATCCAGTGGCATGATGTATGGCCCCATCGGATTCGTTGACCACGCGTATCTCATTGCGTACCTGTAGTCAAGGACATCGTAGATCGCCCAGCTGAAGAGATATCTGTCACCGATCTTGATGAGGTCCGGAGCTTCGTTATATATCGACTTGATCTCAGCAGGCGTCGGGATGCTGTACTGGCGGTAGATCATCTCGGAGAGGCAGACCATCGGCCCTGCGAACTCAGCGTTGTCGGGAGAGAGCAGTATCTCGCTCATCAGACATTTTCCCTGTCCGAACGCAAGATAGATCTTCCCGTCATCGGCTTTTAGGAAGCACGGATCTATCGTCTGGAAATCGTAGTCATTCTTGTCGATCAGCGGCTTACCGAGGATATCGCGGTAGGTGCCCATCGGAGTGTCGCATACTGCGATCCCTATCTGCTGATCAGCCACGAAAGCGAAATAGTACATTCCGTCCTTCTCCACCATGGAGGGAGCCCATGCACCGCCGTTCGCCCAGGACACATCTTTGAAATCGAGGACCTTGACAGGTTCGCTCCAGTGCTCCATGTCTGTGGAATGCCACATCATGAAACCGTTGAGCCTCTCTCCGGTCACGGGATCCTCAGGCATGCATGTAGCTGACATGTAGTAGTCGTTTCCGTCTTTGAGGATGTAGGGATCTCCCGCATTCTCTTTTATAACAGGGTTCTTCATAGGTGCACTCCTTTCTCACACATATATAAGTCAATATCTGTAATTAGTACGTATCAGAGAAAGCAGATCATATTGACGGCATCGGGAACGTCCTCGTCGACGTACCCCGAATCGCGGAAGCCGTATCTTTCGTAGAGGCGTATCGCGTCAACGTCTTCCTTCTTCACGCAGACCTCGACGTGATCGTACTTTCCCTCTTTTCTAAGCTCATCGAGGATCAGTTTCAGAGCTTGTGAGCCATAGCCCCTGTTTTGGAATCTCCCGTCAATCATAAACTGCTGAAGGTCGTATCCAAAAGGTTCCTCGGTGAACTCCCTGACGAGCGCCAGTCCTACGGTGATGCCGTCATTCTCTATAAGAAAGACTCTGCCGCCGCAGTT
Organism: Oscillospiraceae bacterium; assembly: GCA_017405465.1. GTDB lineage: Bacteria > Bacillota > Clostridia > Oscillospirales > Ruminococcaceae > RUG11783. The sequence continues at coordinate 17,325 of JAFRAJ010000017.1, read as the reverse complement.
CCTGTACACATATCCTCTCGTGAGGATGCCCTGAGAGGATGCGACGAATCGTTTCTGCGATTCCTTAACAGCAAGAGAAGCAGCTTCAGTCCAGTTGCCTTTCGTGATCTCAGCAAGTCTTACCATCGCTGTCCTGAAGAAGGCTGCCACCGGATATTACCGTTTCTGAATGACGTTTCTTTTTCCATAATTATACAGTGACGGACATTCCCGATAAAGACAGGCATTTACGAAGACCAGTAAGCTGAACAAAGCGCTGCCGGTTTCTGTTATAATTGAAGTACTATCCCGGCTGTCAGAGAAGGCCGGAAAACAATAAACAAACGGAGGTACCAGCATGGCAGTCAATCGTTTTGTACTGAACGGCATTTCCTATCATGGACATGGCGCGATCAACGAGATCCCCGGCATCATCGCCGCTCACGGTTTCAAGAAGGCATTTGTCGCTTCCGACCCGGACCTGGTCAAATTCGGCGTCACCGCCAAGGTCACCGATCTTCTGGAGAAGAACGGCATCGATTATACTGTTTATTCCGATATCAAACCCAACCCCACCATTGAGAACGTACAGCATGGTGTGGAAGCCTACAAGGAGAGCGGAGCTGATTTCATGATCACCATCGGCGGCGGCTCCTCCATGGATACAGGCAAGGGCATCGGCATCGTCGTAAACAACCCCGAGTTCGCGGATATACGCTCCCTTGAAGGCGTAGCTCCCACAAAGAACCGCACAGTCTTCACCATAGCCGTTCCCACCACAGGCGGCACCGGTGCGGAATCCACCATCAACTACGTCATCACAGACGTCGAGAAGAAGAGGAAATTCGTCTGTGTCGACCCCAATGACATCCCTGATGTTGCAGTCGTCGACCCGGATATGATGTCCACGATGCCCAGAGGCCTCACCGCATCCACCGGTATGGACGCTCTGACCCACGCTATCGAAGGCTATACCACCGGAGCAGCATGGGAGCTTTCGGACGTTCTGAACCTTGAGTCCATCCAGCTGATCGCAGCCAATCTGCGCAAGGCAGTCGAGAACGATCCTGACGGACGTGAAGGCATGGCTCTCGCTCAGTATGTGACCGCTATGGCTTACTCAAACGTAGGTCTTGGCATCGCCCACTCCATGGCACATACCCTCGGTGCCGTATATGACACGCCTCACGGTGTTGCCTGCGCAATGATGCTTCCCATCGTTATGGAGTTCAATGCAGAGTATACCGGCGATAAGTTCAAGAAGATCGCTGAAGCATTCGGCGTAGATACAGAAGGAATGGATCAGGCTGCCTACCGCAAGGCCGCTGTAGACGCTGTCCGTCAGCTGTCTGTTGACGTAGGCATCCCCACCAAACTCGAGAAGATCAAAGAAGAGGATCTCCCCTTCCTGTGCGAATCTGCAGCTGCAGACGCCTGCGCTCCGGGCAACCCCCGTCCCGCAACTCTTGCTGACTTCGAAGAGATGTTCAGAAAGATCATGTAATCAATACAGATATACAGGATCCGCGAGCCTCATCTGAGGCTCGCGGATCCCTATTTTAATTTCTTTTCATCTTTGCGGACGGCACTCAAAGAGAAAGCATGTATTCCCTGATCTCCGCCATCCGTTTGCTCTGTTCTACAGAGAAGGGACAGCGGCTGTCACAGTGACCGCACTGTATGCAGTCTGACGCGTTCTTCTCCAGAGTACGGTAGTGTTCCACAGCCATGGTATCCCCCGCTTTGGCAAGGTCGTAATACTTGTTGACCAGTCCGATATCTATTCCGGCAGGGCATGGTCTGCAGTGATTGCAGTAAACGCACTTGCCGCTGGCTTGCGGAGGAGCAAATTCTCCGATGACTGAATAATCAGTAGCTTCTTCCGTCTGATCGTGATAAGACAGCAGCATCTCCACTTCCTGCACGCTCTTCGCACCGGGGAGAACTGTCAGAACTCCCGGCTTATCCAGACAGTAACGGATGCACTGATAATGTGTCAGCGCCTGTCCGAAAGGAGACCGGCTCGCATCAAGGAGCTGACCGCCGGAGAAGGGCTTCATTACAGAGATACCCACGCCTTCTTTCTCACAGCGTCTGTACACATCACTGCGTTCGTCGACGCTCCCGTTGGCCAGTTCGCCCTGTCCGTAGTCGTATGCAGGATTGACAGAGAACATCAGCATATCTATATCTGCATCGTCCATGATCCTCTGTATAACAGCCGGTGTGTGAGAGGAAAGGCCGATGTGACGCACGACTCCTTCCTTCTGAAGAGCGAGGATATAGTCGTAGACTCCGTTCTTAAGATAAGTCTCCCAGTCGGATATCTCATCCTGACAGTGAATGAATCCGTAGTCTATATAATCTGTTTTAAGCTCACGGAGCTGCTTGTCAACAGAACGTTTGATAGTATCCAGATCCAGGGACCATCCGTATTCGCCTTTCGTATAATCAGCTCCAAAATGTATCTGGAAAAAGATGTCTTTTCTAATATCCCTGAAAGCTTCTCCATACATAGGGAACGTTTTGCCGTTTCCGGCAGCCAGATCAAAATAGTTGATACCCCCTTCTGCTGCACGGCGCAGTGCGCGGACAGCCTCGTCCATACCGGCTTCGTACATATAGGATGAACCGAGGCCTATCTCACTGATACTGTCACCTGTTTTTCTGTTGACCCTGTACTTCATAATTTCTTATTTTCCCTCCAGTTCGTTTTAAAATACCTGCCGTTCTATAGTTTTTCACCTTGTTACTCTGCTATGTCTTTCAGTATCTGCTTAAAATTGCCCTTTAGGAAATGCCTGTACTCAGGGTGTTCTTCCGCATTCAGGTATTCCTCTCTGATGGTCCTCTCGTTCCACTCCCTCATCCTGTCTGACATTTCATCATACCGGAGTATAGTGATGAGCCCTTTCTCCTCCGCCTCCAGAATGGCTTCCCAGGCGTCTGGTACGAATTCGCAGCCGCTCACATCCACAGGCAGGCTGCTGGTGGCCGCGTCCGGGATCTTTGTCTCGAAGCCCGAATCTGTGATGTTTTCAGCACGGTAGATATAGCCGGAAACTCCACTGTATGTGCTCACAAGGCCGTCCGGATAGTATTCCTCGAGCCGCAGACGTCCGTCCTTTCCGAATCCGTAGGGTCCCCATTTCTGCCATGTTCCTTCATGAGAGAAGCCGGTCTCACGGCAGTACTTCTCCACTGCGTTGCTGAGATACACAAGGACGTTCTCTCTCTTCTTAGAAAAGTAGATGAGCGGGATCCCGTGATTTGATACTCTCGGCTCAAGTCGCGTTATCCCCTTTACCGGCGAAGCATGATAGTACATTCTGTTTTCTGCTCCTCATGACATGGACCGCTCTGTCCGGAGCCTTTGCGGCTTCCTGACAGAGCGGTGTTTTTTTATTCGTATGCTGCTTCTCAGAGCTTGATCCCGTCAAGTTCTTCTGTGAGTGCGCAGATCTCGTCGATCACGGATCCGATATAGTCGATGGTCGCGTTGAGCGGTCCGTCGGTGGTGATGTCGAATCCGGCGATCTTTGCGAGGCCGACCGGATCTTCTGTGCTTCCGGCTGAAAGGAATCTCTTCCAGTCGTCAACAGCCTTCTGGCCTTCCTTCTCGATGCGCAGCATCGCCTGAGTGGCGACTGTTAGACCTGCACTGTAGGTGTAGGAATAGAGTCCCATGTAGTAGTGAGGCTGTCTCATCCATGTGAGCTCGGCGCCTTCCGGGATCTCCACTGCGTCTCCCCAGAACAGCTCAAGGTTCCTGCGGAAGATGTCGTTGAGGGTGCTGGCGTTCACGCTGCCGCCGGCATCAATGATCTTGTATACTTCACGCTGATACCAGGCTTCTCTGAGGTGCGTCACGAAGTTGTGATAGTAGGTGTTGCTGATCAGGTTGGAGAGCACCCAGCGGCGGAAACGCTTGTCTTCGCTGGTCTTTGCCATGTGGCTCGTGAGGATCAGCTCGTTCATCGTTGAAGGAGCTTCCACGAGATACATGGAAGGATCGTTGTCAAAGAATGACTGCGCTCTGTCGCCGTACATGGACTGTCCTGCATGACCCAGCTCATGCGCTACCGTGAACACGTCGGACATGCGGTCGTTCCAGTTGAGCAGGATGTAGGAATTCTGCTGGTAGATGCCCGAACAGAAACCGCCGGTGCTCTTTCCGATGTTCTTGGCGAAGTCTATCCAGCGCTCTCTGTAGGCTCTGTCGACCATCTCCACATAGTCTTCTCCGAGGATGGAGAGACCTTCTCTTATATACTTGTGGGACTCTTCGATGGTGACGATCGGGACGTATTCTGGATCAAGAGCTATCTTGAGGTCCGCAAAGGTCATCTTGTCCAGTCCGTTCTTTTTCTTGAGAAGAGTGGCATATTTGCGCATATGAGGCGCCAGACGTTCTGTGATCACGTCTATCTGGCGGTCATACATCTCTCTGGTCACCTTCTGGTCGAACAGCAGGCTGTCGAAGACGTCCTTGTATCCGCGCAGCTCGGACATGGTCTTCTCCTGAGTCACGGCTGCGTTATATGCTGCAGCAGTAGTGTTCTCGTACTTTCTGAGCGTGCCGTAAAAAGCTTTGAACGCAGCATGGCGGACTTCGGGGTCCTCTTCATGCTCATAGTTGTCCTCGAAGAGCGAATAGGTCATCGGGTACTCCTTCCCGTTGACGGTGAAAGGCTCGAAAGCTATATCCGCGAGCTTCAGGGTGTTGTAGATCGTATAAGGGACCATGAGCGCTCTGCCGAGTGCCGTGAGGGTCTTCTCTGTTTCAGGAGAGAGCATATGAGGTTTATGGGCGATAAGGTCCTGCAGGTAGATCCTGCACCCCTTTGCCATCTCAACCGCAGCACTGAGCACTTCATCGGGAGCCTGAAGTATCTCGCTGTCCACGAATGCCATTTCAGTCCTCATGCGTGTGATCTCGCTGCTGACCTTCTCATAGCGCTCACGCACTTCGTTGTCGGTATAGTCAGCTTCCATTGCAAGTGAGCTGTAGGACATTATGCGCATGACCTGAGGATAGATCTTCTCGAGTTCATCGAGGCAGCCGACGATATTCTCCGCGGTGTTCAGGTTTCCCGCGTATTTTTTGGCCATGGCTGCGACCTTTTCCTTAGCTGCATCCAATGCTTCCCACATCAGTTTTTCTTCCGGAAATATCAGTGAAAGATCCCATGTCTCTTCCACCGGTACGTCCTTGCGTCTGAGCAGTTCCATTTTTATTCCTCTTTCTGCCTTTTCAGGCATTTTTTCTTTTTAACTTATTCTTCTCCGTCATCGCTGTTTCCGAACGCTAATCCGAGAGCCAGACCTATAGAGAGTCCTATAGACATCCACAGTCCGGTGTTTCCGGTAGCTGCACCTACAGCAGCCCCTATTGCGATCCCGATGCACATTCCTATCGCCATCGATGTGTTCTTATCTTTTTTGTTTCCGTTATTATTATCCATTTAACGACCTCCCTATTTCCAGCCCGGGACTATTACACCGGGTCACTGACATTTCCGTACCCGAAGAACTCTCTGAGTCCTTTCTTCTCCAGCAGCATCTCTGCAGTGAAGCCGTAATGCGCCGCTGCAGCAAGGGTCACTGTCCTTTCAAGGAACTCCTCATAGGGGAGTTCGAACCATTCCTCCGGGATCTCCCTGTGGATAGTCCCTCCGTCGTTGTGGCCGCCGCCCCACCACCACGCTTCATCAAGTTCCGCTTCATAGGTGCCGTCGTCCATCCTGTTGAAGCAGTAATGGGAGGCCCATTCTCTCATCCCCTCCGGCGTATGTGGTCCCTCATAGTGAGGAGCGTCATGATTGAGGGGCGAATAATCGGGCTCTCCTTCCTCAGCAGTTCTCCTGTATACAGAGAAGCTCTCCCCGGTCTCCTGAGGCTGACGCTCCATAAGGATATCACCGTCCATATAGATGATCCTTCTTTTTCCGGGCACGCGTTTTCCCGCTTTTATGATATCGGCAAACGGCTTTATATCCTTTCCTTCCCTGATCTCCTTGTCCAGCCCCAGTTCCCGGAGCTCGTCTTCCATATCCCACGGACTGCCCCAGGCAGTATAGTAAGCTGCTGTCCCGTCGTCATAAGCATTATAGTAACCGACTTCTTTGTCTTTATAAGACACGGTATAACTGTCCAATTTTCCGCTCCCTGATGTTTATTATTTCTGCAGAAGAGATTCAGATCCGTCTGAGCTCCTCCTCCGTCAGTTCGAAATCGAAGATCTCCAGATTGTCTTTCTGGTGCTGGAAAGAGTGGGATTTCGGAATGGTCACGATGCCGTTCTGGAAGTCTCTCCTCAGCACCACCTGTGCCCAGCTCTTGCCGTACCGGTCGCCGATGGCCTGAATCGGCTCTCTGTCGGTGTCGAAGTTCAGCGGTCCCCATGCCATAGGGACTATCCCGTTGTACTGGCAGAAGGTCACTGTATCCTCGTTCCACCTTCCCGGAGCTATCTTTATCTGATCGACCATGGGTCTGATGCGGCAGCTGTCCATAAGAGGTCTCAGATCATCGATGGTGAAGTTGCTGACTCCTATGGCTCTGAGCACACCTCGCTCAAAGTAGTCCTCCAGAACCTTCCAGACCTCAGCTGTCTCTCTGTCATTGCCCCACGGCATATGGATGAGATACAGGTCTATATACTCTGTCTTGAGTTTGGCAAGGCTCCTCTCTATGGCGGACACTGCATCTTCAGGCTTCCAGGACGCAGTGTCCTGTCCCATGATCCTGGTCCTCATCTTGGTCGAGATGAAAATGTTCTCCCTTCCGATCCTGCTCTCGATGATGCCGTTTCCTATAGCCTCCTCGTTGCCGTAAGATTCGGCGGTATCGAAGAACCTGTAGCCTGCTCTGATCGCAGATATGACTTCGTCGGTGTGTCCGTCATAGGTGCTTCCCACTTCGTCCTTTACCTTGGCGAAGCTGTTAGTTCCGGATCCTACCGCAGGGATCTCAATCCCGCTGGCGAGTCTGAAATATTCCATCATCCGCTCCTTTCAGAGTCTGATCTCCTCGGGGAATGCCTCTTTGCGCATTATCCCCCACATCTTGTCTATATATGCAAGTGTATAGTAATTCTCATAATAATGGTAGTAGAAAGCCCCTTTGAGAGTCATGCAATATTTTCCGTCTCTCTTCTCAATGAAGCCCAGAAGCTGTGCAGCCTTCAGTTCCAGTCCGTACATCTTCTCCAGTCTGACCCCGAAGAATCTCTCGAAGTCTTCCGGGTCCACCTCGGTGCTGTAAGCTGTCCAGAACAGATAGTAGACCATCCTCTGGCGAAGTGTGAACCTTGTAGTGAGAGAAGTCGGAAGCTTTCCCTGTCCTATCCTTCTGCAGTATTCATCCACCGAGAATGTGTTGATCTTGAACTGGTCTCTCAGAAGCGTAGTGGCTGAGCATCCGAAACCCAGGAAATTGTCTCTGGTCATGGAGGAATAGCCGGCGTTCTTATCGGATGAGAAAGTCCATATGGAGTTCCTAACATATCCCTTCTCCAGGCAGTAGAGAGTGATGCGGTCCAGCAGTTCTCTCTTCTGATCCTTCTCCATAGCCTTTACGGTGCTGGAAGTGAACGTAAAGTCAATGAAGGGATATACCGCCACATGATTGGCTCCTGCAGCGAAGGCGCTGTCCACATCTCTCCTGAGGTCCTCGAAGGTCTGTCCGGGCAGAGCGAAGATGAGATCCATCGAAACTGTTTCAAATGGGACTTCTGCCAGAGCGCTCCTCAGCGCATCAGGATCCACCATCTTTCTTCCCAGTATATCCTGGTACTTTTCCCGGAAAGACTGTATCCCTATGCTGATCTTGGTGACTCCGGCATCCTTCAGCTTTCTGAGGACTTCCGGCTTTACGTCGTCGGGATGAAGCTCTATGCCGATGCCTTCCGTGATATCGAAATGCTCTTTAAGCGTCTCTATTATCTCTCCGATCCTGTCCGCAGCGAGCGCCGGGGTGCCCCCTCCGAAGTAGAGGCTGGTCACTTTTTTCCTGCCTTCATACTGGCTGCCGACCGTGCGGATCTCCTCAAGAAGGAAATCTATATAACGTCTGCACTCTTCTTCTCTGTACACGACCTTGCAGTACGGGCAGAAGCTGCAAATGCTTCTGCAGAAAGGAATGTGCACATAGAGTCCAAGGTTCTCAAGATCTGAATAAGGCAGTATCTGGTCGTATTCGTTTTTGAATATAAAGGGCTTCACGGAACGTGTCAGCCACATCCTCGTGAGATCCGTGATCACGCTCATTGAGAACTCCTATATGAATCTGAGATATGTCGTGAGCATCTCGAAGATTATCCTTAGATTGCCCCGGAAGAGAAGCGTATATTCCGCCACGAAGAAGTATCCGCACTCCTCGCAGAGTCCCGGGACGTCGATGCATCTCCCGCAGGTCGATATCTTTCCGTTCTCGATGACGACGCACTGGTAGCAGGGAGTCGGAAAGCTGTTGTTTATGAGGTAAGGAAAAGCGCTCTTAAGGTTGAAGACCGGCACCTTCTCCTTCATCATCTGCTTAATGACTTCGCAGCACTGCGCTTTCTCCTCCATTGTGAGAGCGAGATCTCTCGTATCGGGATACGGTGTGTGGAAGTTGAAGGATACGGCTCTCACGTTCTTCGTGTCCCTGGCGGTGATGCAGACATCTCTTACCGCATCCCTGTTGATCTTATTTATCGCCATGTAGAAGCAGATATTATCGGAGGTGGCGTTCCTGACGTTCTCCATTATCGTGTCGTAGGTGTCTCCGCGGACTTCGTTATGTCTCTGCCTGTCTCCGTCAAGGCTGAGAAGGATCAGATCCGCTTCCGGAAGATCTATCGGAAACGTCCCGTTGGTCACTGTGTTCACGATGAGGAACCCCATCCTCTTAGCCTCGATAACGAGATCCCTCAGGGTCATGTCACCGTCCCTCCACAGGAAGGTCTCCCCTCCGCAGAAGAACAGTATGCGCACTCCCATGTCATAGAGAGTCTGCATCTCGCCCCTTATCTGCGAATACGGGTGCATGACCCCGGTTATGTTGTTGACGGAACAGTGTTTGCAGTGCAGGTTGCATCTGTCGGTCACTATCACTGTACCTAGTACAGGGTCCTTTTTTCTGAAGAGAACTGTCCTTATCCCGAAACGGGCGAAGTACAGAAACGATGACAGCTTCATGAATTCACCTCTGATATCTGATCGTTTGGAATATTATAACGCGGAAACACCTCATGAAAGCATCATCCTGCATGTTTCGGGAAACAACAGTCTTGCGCAACAGTTCTGCTTTTTTTATAGTTTATGTAGAGACATCTTCAGGAGGTAAAAAGCATGCTGAACATTCTTTCCATAATAGCTGATATTGTCTATTTTGCTGTTCTCAACCTTAAGATATTCACTGTGAAGTACATGACCCCGGACGGTCAGGTACAGATGCGGGTCAGTCCCGCACAAAGGCTCGGAGTGCCGGGTCTCTATGTTCTCCATCTGATCTGCAGTGTACTGAGCATAGTCGCAAGCATACTTTCGATGACCGGGGCAGCCCCAGGTAAGATCAGGGCCGTGCAGATCGCCGCGCTGATCGCATCCACAGTAACATTTATAGTCGTTCTGGCTGTTTCAGCCGGTACGAATCTCAAATACTGAAAGGGATAAAACGGTATGACAAAAGTCTCAGATCCGATCAGGATAGGAAGTTTCACTCTCAAAAACAGGATGACGATGGCTCCGACAGTCAAATTCGATCTTGCGGGACCTGACGGGATCCTAAGTGACGAGCATGTAAAACATTACTCTGAACGCGCGTCACACGGCATCGCTCTTCTCTGTGTGGAAGCGACAGCAGTCACTCCCGACGGCAGGTTCGACGAGAAGCACATCGGCCTCTGGGATGATTCCCAGATAGAGAAGCACAGGCTCGTAACCGAAGCATGCAGGAATAACGGAGTCGTGAGCCTCATCCAGCTCAATCATACCGGCATAGGTACGAATCCCGCTGTAGGCAGGCCTATAGGTCCTTCCTCTGTTCCCTGCAGGACCGGAATGTCGGAAGAGATGCCAGTCGATGATATCCACAGGATGCAGAGCATGTTCGTAGCCGCTGCAGTAAGAGCAAAGAAAGCCGGATATGACGGCATACAGCTCCATGGATGTCACGGATATCTGATAAATCAGTTCGTCTGCAAGAAGACCAATCTGCGGACAGACGAATACGGCGGATCTGCCGAGAACATGGCGAGATTCGCATGCGAGATCATCAGAGGCATCAGAGAAGCATGCGGCAGCGATTTTCTCATCTCAGTCAGGACCGTAGGCGCAGATCCCGATCTCAGCACAGCTGCTGAAGTCGCAAGATACTATGTGGATGCCGGCTGCGACTATCTGCAGGTCTCTTCCGGTATCGAACAGCCCGATCCTTCTCTGGCAGCAGAAGGAGCCCCCTATAACCTGATCTGCTCTCTCGGCGTTCATTTCCATGATGTATTCAAGGGAAAGGTACCGGTCTCCTGCGTGAACGGCATCATGGACCCTGAACTGGTCCGGTATCTTATTGAGAACGAGCTCACTGATACTGTAGACCTGGCCAGGGCGATGCTCGCGGATCCCCGCTTCCCAGAAGCAGTCCTGGAAGGGAAGGAATTCGTCAGATGCTTCGAATGCAAGGCCTGTCAGTACGGTCCCTTCACGAAACACGTCTGCCCTGCGGCAGTCAGAAGAGGCGCTCTGGTTCTTTGACCCGGCAGACATCTCCGACGGCAGAGCATAAGATATGATCTGAGATCAAAGGCTCTGTCCGGAAAAGACAGAGCCTTTATCGATTCTGCCGCAATCTGTTGCCGGTTCTTGACCCGACATTAATAATATACTATTATTTTGTATATTATGCACTATTTGTAAATAATTATTCAGCAAGGAGGTCAATTCATGTATACTGATACATTCAGCCCGGAAGAAATATCCGAAGAGGAAACAGTTCCTGTCGCCGGTAATGATCAGGATCTGAATCCTGTTCCTCTTCCTTCCGATCCGGAAAAGACACCGGAAGAGCCGGAAGTTCCTGAAAACAAAGAAGCTGCAGTTCCGGCTGCAGAAGACGCTCCGGTCACGGAACCGGCACCTGCTGCCGGCGAAGAGAAAAAGAAAAAGAAGAAAGGACCATGGATCCTGCTCATCCTTCTGCTTCTTCTTGCACTGCTGGCCTGCGGGTGGTACTTCCTGCTGGGTCCCGGAGCCTATAAGGAATACACTGTCTCGTTCGATACCGCGGGAGGTGAAGCGATAGAATCAGTAACAGTGGAATCCGGAACCAATATCGATCTGCCTGTACCCGTCAGGGAGGGATACAGATTCGTAAGGTGGACACAGAACAGCAGGTCCATGACCAGTCCCTATCCGGTGAATTCTGACGCTGTCCTGACTGCTGAATGGGAGATCTGCACATTCAATGTCAGTTTCTCCGCACCGGACAGTGATTTCCCGAATGACGTATGGATCTACCAGCATGATTACGGAACACCTGTTGATTTCCCGATAAGTCCGTCCAAAACAGGATACAGGCTCACAGGTTGGAAAGACTCCGACGGGAACGATTTCAAGGAGAACACTCCCATGCCTGCACATGATATCGAGCTAAAGGCTGTATATGAACAGGTCTTCCTGAACATATCCTTTGACAGCGACGGAGGAACTCCGGTGAATCCCCTCAGGCTCGCTCTGGGTGATAAGTTCCCCCATATCGTTTCTTCCAAAGAGAACTATGAGTTCATGTACTGGATAGATCCTCACGGCAATGCAGTCTATCCCGGTTCCACGTTCCTCTGGGAAGACACCACTCTGACTGCGGTCTGGGCTGAGAAGGAAGCTAAGACATTCCGCGTCACCTTCGACAGCAGAGGCGGCACCGATGTATACCCTGTCATTGTAAAAGAAGGAGATGTCCTGCATCTTCCTGCTGATCCCGTCAAGATGTATTACGAATTCCAGTGCTGGGAAGATGAGCATAATATGACGATACATGATCAGGCGCTGCTGACTCCCGAGGATATCACGCTCTACGCCGTATGGAGAAGACCCGACCTCTCGGTCACCAACAACGGAGGCACCGAGGTGCAGTCTAAGACTCTGAGCGGAAACACTCTCACCATGTACATCTACAATATGTGGAACACGACGATGCTCCAGGCCAACCAGCCTGTCACATGGAGCTACGATGACGCAGGCGGTGTCATTACAGACATCGTCACTCACGAAACCACCTTCTTCTTCGATACCGTTTACAATGCATCAGGACCTTATTACAGATCAGCAACGATAACGGCGACCGCAGACGACGGACAGGTATTCAAGATAGTGATCTATCCTGTCCAGGGAAACCCGGGAAACTGATATAAGTCATCCTCCGGTCTCCGGGAACACACAAAAGGCTTTGGCAGAAACGCTCTTCGCGTTTTGTCAAAGCCTTTTTTTCTGTGCCATTCCCGTTCCGGTCCTGCACAGTCTCACTTTCCGATATACATTACATATATCTGGCACGGGTTGTTCCTGTCCCACAAGTCAGGGAACACCTCGAGCTCTTTGAATCCCAGAGATCTGTAGAATCTGTTCGTGACGTCATATTCGGGATATACCCCCTCCTTCACGGTCTTGACTTGGAGGAATGAGTATCCCATGCCTGCAGCAGCGTCTCTCGCAACTCGAAACAGCTGCGTGCCTATGCCGGACCTGTGATATCCCTGAAGGACTCCAAGAACATGCAGTTCAGCGGTGTCCTTTCCCGTCTCACTGAGGCAGATAAATCCCGCAACTTTTCCGTCTTCCGAAAAAGCCGCCCAGAAAGGCAGTGCGCTGCTCTGTTCTATATATCCTTCCCGCGCTTCCGGGATCCCGAACCAGTCAGTGAGAGCCTCCAGCACCTGACGCGCGATATCTCTCTTCTCTTCCGGTTCCTTAATCTCTTTTATATCCATCATAATATCCTTCTCCGATCCGCCGCCTCAGGACTGATCGTCATCTCCCCGACCGAGCGGTTTCCTGGCGATGTACAGAACATAGGTATCCTCAAAGACGACTTTGCCTCCGTTCTCCGAAACTGTTTTCCTGAGGCCGTCAAAGAATTGCGTCTTATACGGTTCGGGGATCACTATATGGTCGCTGTGAGTGCCGCAGTAAGCAACATACTCATCAGTGTCCATCTCGCGCCTGCCGTGAAAATGATGCTCCTCGAAGTTTTCATATCCGTACAGTACTGCGTTCTCGTACCTGAAGGATCCGTGAGTATACGGTATCTCAGGTCTGAAATACCGGTCATACACCTGCTGTATCTTTGCATACAGATCCTCGTTGGAACTCCTGTAATCCGACCTGGTCAGCATCATCGCCAGGACTCCGCCCGGCCTAAGCAGACCGATAGTCTTACGGAAAGCCACTTCCTCCGGTATCCACTGGATAGTCGCGGCAGAGTAGATCATATCGAACTTCTGCTGAGCGAAATCATGGGTGATGAAGTCATCGTTGACGATATGGAAGTTGGGAAAAGATCTGTATTTTTCCAGCATCTTCCAGTACAGATGTTCTCCGAGCTCAATGGCAAAGTAATCGCAGCTTGTATTCAGTATTGGATCTGTCGCCTGACCTGTCCCGGGTCCTATCTCAAGCACGCTCTTCCCCGGTCTGATCTCTGCCCTGTCTATCAGCAGATCAAAGAGTTCCTGACTGTATCTCGGTCTGTACCTGTCAAACTGCTCAGGGATAGTGTCAAAAATCTTTCTGAACTCCATGGTACTCTCCTCTCCGGACGTCTTCCGGACCCGGAAGAAGATCCGGTCTGTGTATGTCTAGGCGGTAGATATCCAGTCCGTCCTTCCTGCCTTCGTACAGGAAGCCGTACTTCAATGCGATATGTCTCGTCACTTTCTGTTCGGAGTCGCACTCTATAACAAGCTGTCTGTTCAGCTGCCTGCCTCTTTCGATCAGCATCTCTGTCAGACAGGAAGCGAAACCTCTTCCCCAGTATTCCGGCAACAGGACCCAGCCTATCTCACTGCTCTCATCATCGTAGTCGTGAAAAATCACATACCCGATAAACACTCCATATGCTTCAGCTGCCAGGATCAAAGGCGGATCAGACAGTCCTGCTTCCGCAAGGAACCGCTCTGTTCTGTCTCTGGAAAAAGGAGGTTCCAGAAATCTCATCACCTGAGCATCCGAAAGCAGCGTATACAGCGGTTCCAGGTCATCAATATCCATCTTTCTGATCTTCAGATCCATTAAGCTCTCCTGCAGGCCTGTCATGTCAAAGCGCCTTTTTAGGGCAGTTCCGCACACACTCCATACACAGGATGCATTCGGTGGCATTCTCCCTTTTTCTCGAGTTGTCTGTCACATCTACATTCATGGGGCATACCCGCCTGCATTTCCCGCATCCAATGCATTTGTCCTTATCACATTTGACACGCAGCAGTGAGAAATAGCTCATTGGCTTCAGGAACACTGTTATCGGGCATATATACTTGCAGAATGCCCGGTTGTCTTTGAATGCGAATGCCAGTGCTATACCTGTAATGTAATACAGGATGTTTCCTGCAATGAACGACCAGAACATGATCCTTTCCATGTCTCTGACTCTTGCAAGAAACAGTGCAGATACGAAAGCCAGCGATAACGCGAATGTAATGTAACGGATCCATCCTATCCTTTTCCTCGGCTGTTCCGGGACCTTATATGGCAGAAAATCCAGTACCATAGCTGTCCAGCACGCGTAGCCGCACCATCCACGTCCGAATATCAATGGACCGAATATCTTTGCGACTGCATAATGGATCGTTGCGGCTTCGAACACACCGTTGAAAAGGTAATACCAGAATCCCTCTATCTGCATGTTTTCGTTGCAGATGAGGCCGAGATAAATGAGCATATACAGACCGACGAGGAGCTGTACGACGCGTCTGGCATGTCTGTATTGCTTTATATACAAAAAGATCCCGAGGGATACTGCCAATCCGATATAGCTGAAATTAAAAAGATAGAACAGGTTGTTTTTCGTCAGCCACAGGGTCACTGCGACTGACTCAAACACGATAAGCATTATGATCGGATGCAGATACTTCCTTAACGATCCCATTATTACCTCACAAAACAGCATTAGCTCTTTATCATTTTGTTCCGCTTAGAAAAAAGCCCTGCAGGAAATCTCTCATCTCTCTTACAGCTTCATAGTTTATCCCAAGATCAGACTTTTCCGCTTCTAGATAAAGGACTTGTGCACTTGGTCCTGGATAAGGCTCAGGATATGTTCCCTCTTCCCTCCAAACAGCAAGATCTGCGCCGCTATCTATAAGCAGATCCAAAATGATGCCCAGCTGTTCTCTGATCTTTTCCTGTGAAAAAGGATAAGCGTTCTCGCTTCTCATGATGTTATCAGCATGATGCAGGCTCCAGTTCAGCGCACTCTGTCCGTTTGATGCTCTTTTGTTCACATCGGCCCCTTTGCTGAGGATCTTCCGCAAAAGATCAATAGCCTTATCCGACCTTCCGAATCTTTCCTCTATATCTTCTTTCGATGCAAACTGATTGATACAGAGAGAATCTGTCACAGCCGCTATCGCATCAAAAAGAACTGGCGCTCTGAGGCCGGGATCGTCGTCTTCCTCTTCCATGAAATCAACGTTGATGCCAGCATCAATAAGCCAGTCAGCTATATCGAGATTGCCGGATTTTATTGCGACCTGAAGCAGCGACTGCCCATGGTCCTTTTTGGGCAGCGGACCTGAGACACTGTCCAGGAGCTCAGGCTTTGCCTTGATCATCCTCTTCACTTCTTCGATATTGCCCTGACGCAGCAGCACGAACAGCTTCTTCATTAACGCTCCACTTTCTAGATAGTCTTCAGCCTGAGATGGATCATTTCTGAGCATTGCAGATGTACCACACATCGTTACCCTTGAACCCGCATCTCCTGTATAGTTCCAGCGGATCTGAGGTATTGTCCAGATTCCCTGAAGCAGTGACGAATTCAGCGCCTGTCTTCTTAAGTCTGGCCAGCAGCACGTTCACGATCTTTTGTCCGAGACCTCTTCCTCTGTACTCAGGCAGCACCTGCACCCACTCGATGCTTCCTTCCCGGAAGCAGCTGTCATATTCAGCTATCCCTGAAGCAGCCATGATCCCACCGTCTGAATTTATATATACGCACAGATCTTCCCTGAAAGTCTCATGCTCTCTCCACTGAAGGATCTCTTCTTCCGTAACAGTGATGCCTTCATGGACGTAGGAAGCGTTGATCATCCCGGATAACTGTTTAGCCTGATGTTCGATCGAGATGACATCATAATCAAAATCGATACCAGGAAGGTCTGTAAGGTCATGCTTCACCCTGAAGAATCTCTGATAATCACTGTACTGTCCGTTCCAGTCCCTACAGTGGATTATCCTGACGGAATCCGGTACCGTCATTGTCATTGTTTTCCAATACGGTACAGAAAGTGTCCCGCAGGGATCTTTAAGATATTCTTTAACGTCCATCTGTTATCACTGATTCTTCTTTATCGGATGGCGGATCACTGTTTTCAGCTTTGCCGGATCAGTTTTTCTGGCATCGCTCAGATATATCTCATGATGTCTTCTGGTGTCGTTCAGATCGTTGACATATCCCTGCTGTTCAATGAACTCATCCATCATCCTGACTGTCTCAGGCTCGTCATCATACGGGCCAACATGCATGCACTGCACGCAGAGGCCTTCCTTTATGGTAAGAAACTCCACTTTGGAGAAGTCCGTTTTCTTCTTGACTGTAGCTTCTCTCACAGCCCAGTTAAAGTCTTCCTTCTTCACGAAGTCAGGGAGCCTTATCACAGATATCCAGTTGAATTCTTCCTTATGTGCGTAATCTACCCCGGAGGTCTCTTCCTGCCACCAGAATCCTTCCAGCGGCGGCACGACATAGTCGAAGTATCCTTCTATGCGACGATCTCCCTTTTTGCTCATCTTGATCGTATAGGCGATACCGTACAGAAGATTCATGGCCTCCTTGTATTCCCCTTCTTCCTCGTTGGGGTCTCCCTTACCGCGGACCGCGATGAAGTTCATCTCCGGAACATCGACGATCTCCGGTCTCCGCGCAGGCATGTAGAATTCCCTGTATTCTTTCTTGTAGTGAAGCCTCACACGAATGAATTCGCGTGCTTCCTACTGCTGCCAATTCTGGCAGTTGCCCTTTAGGGGCATCGGACTGCCTTTCCACCATTCGGCCTGAACTCAGTGACCTGCCGGGACTCAGCCCGCAAGTACCGCATTCAGGTTATATAACGTGGATAAGGTGCAGGTGCTTCTCCTGGCGCATGCAGGT
>JAFRAJ010000016.1 GCA_017405465.1 Oscillospiraceae bacterium | reverse complement strand
TTCTCCGCACAACCTCCGGATTTACCCGCTTGGCTTTACGTTTACCTTTTGGACTTTGGTTTCAAGAGCAACCTCATCCGCCATTTGGCCTTGTATCCGGTTTCTGTTCGTAGGCTCCTCGGATTTGCTACACCACTTCCTCCCCCTGCGTCATTGCTGTTGCAGGCTTGTGGTTCGCTACGCTTGGCGGTAACTACCCGCGACTGGACTTTCACCAGATAGAATCGTGCCATGCCCGGCACACTCATAAGGCTGCCGGCATATATACCGGCAGCCTTGTTCTTTCTATCTCCTGTAAACCTCAGTCATGAATGCATCACACAGTGTTCTCCACTGGTAGTAGTTTGGATGCTCTACTTCACCGAGAATAGCGTTCCCTACACCTCCGTGCGGGCAGTTAATGAAGGTATGCATCTCGACAGTTACCCCATGAGAACGCAGATCTTCCGCATATGGTGCGATGTTCGGGATATTGAAGTCTTTCTCTCCCACTATGACTATTGTAGGAGGATATTCCACTCCTTCCCAGTCGAACGTCTCACCGACGAATCTCGGTCCATAAACACACAAAAACACATCTGGACAGCCGCTGAATCCGTCAAGATCATCAGGTATATACTCCGGGAAAGAATCATTGATAGTCCTGCCTCCGGAAAAATGCTGGATGTTGTGCTCTCCCGTCAGTCCTCCGTTAGAGTATCCTGCGAATGCGACATGATCCGCAGATATACGATACTTTTCTGCATTTGCTCTGACATACTGGATTGCTCTCGCGACATCAGCGCCAGCTTCTCTGCCTGTCCAGGGATTGGCGTTCGGTCTGTTCATTAATATAAAACACTGATATCCGAGCTCATTCATCTCTAGACTGGCCTGATAACACTCCAGCAATATGTTTGATCCGTGATCTCCCCCGGCAGACATGATTATCGCCCCTTTGGGATAGACATCAACAGGAAGCAGCATCTCATACATGAACGGTACGTAATCCGGATCATGCGTGTACTGCAAGTCGGAATTATCTTTGTACTCAGTCTCTTCGGGCATGTTTCCTTCTTTCCACAGCACGATTCTCTGAGGTACTTCTGTAAAGCGAGTACCGGCTACTTCGTTAATCACATCTCCGAATTCGCTCACTCTTCTTTCGAGTTCTTCAAAATCTGTAATAGCCCGCATCTCTGCTTCTTTTTTATAAAGTCTCACCAGTTCACCCTTAGGATAACAGACACAATCTTCGTAGATCTTGACTGCCTCATGTGCGTACGGCCTCAATATCCTATTGAATGGTTCCTGTGCCTTGAACTGTTCTTTAAGTCTGTCAAGAATTCCCATCGTATTACCTCCATATCAATAATTTGGTCAGAAAAATGGATATATCTACACTCTGCCAAGCTCATACTCTATCCTGAATCTGGCTGCAGGGTCCAGTTCTCCTTCTTCTTGTCCGGGTTTATCTGTAAACTCCATGACGAACATATCGTTTTCCTTTACAGGTCTCCACTCAGGAAGAGGTTTACCGCTAATGTCCATCCCGTTCGGGTCACCGGTCTTGATAAAGTTGGTCCAGTATTTACATGCCTGTCTGGCCAGATCGTAATGCTTGCCTTCAAATGGACGCCAGCATTTATCCAGATTGTTGAATACGAACCACAGATCACTTCCATGGTAAGGTCCTGCATTGTCGTCACCAGGGATGTCGTGATTGAAGATATAACAATATCCTGTTTTACCCTGTTCTGCTTGAGTCATAGCAAAACCTCTGGCTCCAAGAGTCCTGGCATTGAACGCAGGTCCTCTATATGTTCTGAGAATATTCTCTTTAGAATCCGTCCTGCATAAAGAAAGGAATTCATCTGTTCTCGCTCCGAATATAGGTTCCGCAATCGCTTTCAGCTCTTCTACTGTTTCAGGAGCTTTCCCTCCGAAAACATTTCCGCCCTCACCCGAAGTGCTTCCGAACAGATACGGAATATCATTGAAATTCCCGTTGATATATGCCTGTGTCGAATCCTCAAGAAGCATCTTACCATCTATCCTTGGGCTCCAGACGTCGAATCTTCTGCCCATCTTTTGATAGGCTTTGTACAGTTCATCTGCAGGAACTTCCCTTGCTTCTGCAATACTGTTGACACCCAGTATCTGCAGCAGTTCTACTCCTGCTTCCTCTGCTTTCTTCAAGGGAGTGCATCCTGTTCCATACCCCAATGATCTGAGGCCTCCGCCCGACTGCATTATGATTCCTGTGATCAATCCTTTTGCCAAGGGAGACGTTCCTAAGGCCTGTGCTCCAAACGCGCTGCCACTCTGTCCCCCTAACGTTATCCTGTCAGGATCGCCGCCGAAAGCTCTTGCATTTTTCTTTAGCCACTCACAGCAGAAAAGGATATCCTGCAGACAGTAATTGCCATGACAGCCATCCGGATCTTCCGCAGTAAGTTCAGGATGTGCCATCCATCCGAAAACATTGATCCTGTAGCCAACGGAGACGACTATCACTCCTTCTCTGGCCATGTGCTCGCCGTTGAATTCCATCTCGTAAGAGTATCCTGCCTGAAGACCGCCTCCATGGAACCAGACATAGATAGGAAATTTATCCCCGGTGCTTCTGGCCGGAGACCACATGTTGAAGTAAAGGCAGTCTTCGCTCTGCTCATATTCTGCAGCTGTGGGATTCAATTCTTTTGTGTAGAAATCCTTTTCATCCACACCGATTTTGGCCTGTACTTCCATCGGCGCATATCTGTCAGCTCTGAGTATTCCCTCCCATGGTTCTGCAGGCTGCGGCGGTCTCCATCTTAGTTGGCCAACAGGAGGTGCTGCATATGGAACTCCTCTGAACTCAGTAATCCTGGGATCTCCGCAGGGTATTCCTTCCAGATACCCAAGATCTGTTTTAACTATTCTAAGCACTTTATCCCTCCGTGTTCTGTTCCAGGAAATACTCCTGCGTGAATCGCTTGATTTCTTTTCCGGATTCATCGAGTTTAACTGGCTTATCCTTAAAACAGATGGTGAATTCTTCCTCTTCGGTGAAAGGTTTCCATTCAGGAAGCTCTTTCCCTATGCGGTCCTTTCCATTGGGGTCTCCGTTCTTTACGAAATTAGCCCAGTAGGATGATACCTGTCTTGCAAGATCATAATGTTTTCCTTCAAAAGGTCTCCAGCTATGTCCAAGAGAATCGAATACGAACCACATGTCCGATCCGTGGAAAGATCCTGCATCATCTCCGGGTATATCATGATCAAATACGAATGTGTATGCTTTTCTTCCAAGCTGCGCCTCGCGTCTGGCATATGCCATCGCTCCTGTATAACCAGTGCAGAGTCCCAGTTCGCCTGAAACGAAATCTTTGAATTTCTCTTCAGAAGACAGATCGCACATTGAAAGGAACTCTTCAGCTTTATCGCCGTACTTCTCTTCTGCGCTTTTCCTGAAGTTTTCTATACTGCTCAGTTCTCCGGTCAGCTGTTTCGGCAGGTTCTCCCCTTTGCAGCAACCTATCATTATCGGAACGTTCATGCTGTGTCCTGCAAGAATCGAATCTCTCAATTCCTCGGTAAAGAAGAAACCGTCAATCGTAGGTCTCCATCTCATAGGCGCTATCTTACCGTCAGGCCATCTACCAAGGCCCGTGCTTACTATCACTTCAGCAGGCACTCCTCTGGCTTCTTCAAGGCTTTTGACACCGATGAAATCAAGAAGCTGTTGGCCATATGTCTGTCCCTCTTCTAGCGAGAGCCAGGGCCCTACTCCTCCGAACGGCGGTCTTATTCCTCCTCCTGACATCATTATGCCCCCGCTGATGTACCCTTCAGCCAACGGTGAATTAAGAAGGCTTGAAACGCTCATTCCTCCGGCAGACTGACCGCATATCGTCACTCTTGAAGGATCCCCTCCGAATGCCGAGATGTTCTCTTTAACCCATTTCAAAGCCTGAAGCTGGTCAAGCAATCCCTGATTGCCCTGACTCTCTTCATCAAGTTCTTTGTGCGAGAAGAAGCCGAGAGGTCCGAGTCTGTATCCGACCGTGATGAATATGACATCGTTGCGTGCTACTCTTTCCCCGTCAAACTCTACTTCATATGAATAGCCGGCTGTAAATCCTCCGCCGTGAATGTAGAAGAATACGGGAAGTTTATCGTATGTGGATCTGGCAGGGGACCAAATGTTCAAATACAGACAATCCTCACTGGTTTTATGTTCGTATCCTGTCGGATTCAGCTCTTTCGTGTAAAAATCAGTCCAATCGACACCAGGCTGAGGCACAACTGCAATATTTGGAAAACGGTCGGCCCTGAGCACGCCTTCCCAGGGTTCAGGAGGCTGCGGCGCTCTCCATCGCAGATCACCTACAGGAGGCTTGGCATATGGTACTCCACGGAAAACTGTAATGCGCGGATCGCCGCTTGGTACTCCTTCTATAACTCCGTATTTTGTAGTCACTTTTCTAAGCATGATTATTTCTCCTGTTTATCACATCACGATAATTAAATAAGATACGAATTGAAGGCATAGGACTATCAATATATAGGCTTATGCCTTTTTATTATTTTTTGAACAGATCCATCAGGAAGTAATCTGCAAGGCTGAGCCACATCTCGAAGTTTGGATACTTCACATAGCCATCGAGCACTCTTACTCCAGCCTGTCCGTGAGGAGTACCAGCGAAGGTATGTACTTCAACTTTAACTCCTTGTTCTATCAGCGTAGGATACACATAATTCAGATTATCCAAAGCCTTATCTTCCCTGCCCACAGCAAAGAATGTCGGCGGATATACGACTCCTGTAAAATCAAATTCTGTTCCTTCGAATCGAGGGCCATAAACACAGATGAAGGCATCCGGGGCTCCATAGAAACTGTCCAGCTCATCCGGAACATAGTCATGGTAGATATCAGTCATCTTTTTATCGCCCGAAAAGAATCTTATGCAGTTCTCCCCGGTGATACCGCCGTTTGAAAAACCGGCAAATGCTACGTGGTTCGGATTGATACGCAGTCTCTTTGCATTTCTTCGGGCATATCTCACTGCTCTAGATGCATCTGCAGCAGCATCTTCAGCCTTCCACGGACATCCGTTCGTCCTGTTTGCCAGCAGAATGGTCTGGTAACCCATAGAGACAAAATCAAGACATGATATGTAAGCTTCATGGAACATGGCATAACCATGATCTCCACCGGCGCAGAAAATGACCAGTCCTTTTGGTTGTACACCATCCGGAACGAGAAGCTCGTAAAGGAACGGTCTGAAATCGGGATCATGATTCCAGCGCAGGTCACTGTTATCCTGATAATCAGTAATGGTAGGAAGTACTCCCTCCGGCCACAGTTCGACAGGAGCCAGCTTCCCTGGTTTCTTCTTAATGCTGTCTCTGATTTCTTCAAACTCCCCGATCAGTTTCATTCTCTCCTCTTTGTCATCCGTGTCGAGTATTCTCACTCCAAGCCGCTGCATTTTGGCGAGCTTTTCTCTGTCATAGCACGGTGCATTCTCATACAAAGGTATCGCAGGATGCTCAGCCGGAGCAAAGTCTTTCCTTCTCTCCTGTTGTTTTGCTAATCTCTCTTCAGGGGTCAATACTTTTTTCTCGTCCATTTTTATCTCCTTAATTCGCTCTCTTATTTTCAATAATTATGCAATCACACTTTGTAATGCCAGACAAACTTTTCTGCCGGTCTTTTACGCACTAGGAAATCTCGCTGAAGTTCGGGAACTATCTTCGTGAAGACTTCTCTTATGATTTCTGGTCCATTCTTTTCTTCATGTGATGTCAGAGCTATGACAGCATCACAGTCAGGTACGCCTATGCTCAGTTGTGAGAACATACCATCCATTCTGTAAGAACCAGCTCTCGCACACATCCATGTCTGATATCCATAGCCTGCGCCGGCATTCTCGTCTGTGTTTTCATTTGCGTTCTCGACCTGCTTTGACGTCATCTGCCTGACGAACTCTTCCGGGACTAATTGTTCTCCGTTCCATCTTCCCATATTCAGAAGCAGCTGACCGCCACGCGAGAGCTCCTCAGTATTAAGATGCAGACCTATTGCACCAAGTGCATGGCCATTAGGATCACAGTCCCACACAGGATCTGCGATCTCAAGCGGATCAAAAACACGAGGCATCATGTAATCTCTGAGATTCATTCCTGCAGACTTCTCAATTATTCTGGCAAGGACATATGTTGCTCCGTTGTTATATGCCCAATGTCCATCATCAGGATCGAACGTAAGAGGCTCTGTCATGAAAGCTTCAAACCATTTATCAGAGAAATTCCTGCCGCTGCCAGGCGCAGACGGAGCAATCCCGCTGTTGATGAGTTTCTCACGCTCCTTCGCCTGCATTTTAAAGACCGGGCATTCTGCATGTCCCGTGCTCATCGTAAGCAGGTGCCAGACTGTCAGCCTGTCGTAACCCTTTGGCAGCTGATAAGGAATATCTCCATCAAGCAGATCGACCATACGGTCCTTTATGCCGAATAACCCTTCACCGATAGCTATTCCGACAGCAATAGCAGTCCATGATTTGCTTGCCGAAAACAGTTGCACTCTTCCCTGAGGCTCAATGAACTGATGGCTGTCAACGACTTCGCCATGATGTCTTACAACAACCTCATGTACGCCAAGGTTTTTATCCTCGATCCCGGTTACAAATTTTTCAAGAATCCTGTTCTCCATTAACTGTCCTCTTTTCGATCATATCAATAACTGTTGTATCTTCTTCTATACTCTGTAATCGTCAATCGCATCAAATATCAGCTCTGGAGCGTCTTCGGCAAGGAGGTATCTGTCAGAAACCATTTTAAGAGCTGATACTATCACCTTCCTCATATACTCTTCTTTTGTCGGATAGAGTTCCTTTAATTTCTCACTGCTGAAAGGAGTAACTACATTGAAAATCGAGAAATCGTCTATCCAGGTGTATGTCTTTGTAGGCACATCTACATATGGGCTTCTCACTCCTCCTACAGGATTTCCATACTCATCAAGCACAAAATCCGCATCAGGGTATTCTCCCTTCATTTCAAGATACGCAGAAGGAGGCGCCGGCACTCCGTCTTTTACCCATTTTTTCAGACTGTCGAGCACGGCCCTGATCACATAATAGAAAGGTATCTCATTGTCGATTTCCGGGTCGTTGTTGACTTCCGGTTTTCCTGTATATTTTTCAGAATCCTCAAGGCACGCTCCGCATCTTCTGTCATATAGAAGCCCCAAGGCTGCCCCAGCTATCTCATATTGTCTGTGCTGTCTTCCGGGAAGATCACTGTCGGGCCAACGATACATATATGAATAACTCGGATGTACTCCTCCTCCCCTCATATCGCCCATAGTCTGAGTCCAGACCAGAGGAACATTAGTCATGATCTTGCACCTGTCATCATTAGCTTCGAATCTGGTCTCACCGTTACTGATATTCCCCGGATATCCTGTCATATGGATATGGAATCCATCAAAGCACGGATGGATTCCGTCTGTAGTCGCAAAGGGCTGAAGGGCAGCCGCATAGAGCGATAGGTCGCACCCGGAAGCTCCCATCCCCAGCACATATTTCGCAGGCTTACTGCTCGGTCCGCCTCTGAAAAGCGGGTTTGCACGGTTTCTGGCTTTTAACAGCGCAGCAACCTGACTCATGGCATCATAAGCCAGTCCGCTCTCATATTCTTCTGCACCAGGCTCCGGAGCTCCTCCGATCATAGACGTTACAGGACGTCTTTTATCTTTTGGAACGGGATTTGGAAATCCTAGATCTCTGTATCGTGCAGGATCGAATCGTTTAAGTCCTTCCACTGCATTCTGCTTTATAGTGATGCCGACCCAGACATCCCCTCTCTTGAGCATGTACTCTCCGCAGAATCCCCAACCCGCAAAAGCCTTTTCCGGTCCTGCATAGTTGAATATTTCAAGAATCGCAAACTCACTCTGCTTTAGAGGGTCTTTGGGTCTTCTTACAAGGATCCTTGTAGTGTATCTGCCGTTTTCACATCTGATCTTTGGATAAATACCTACATCGTGATATTCATAAACATTGGCATAACCGCTCACTATGAACTCTTCTTCAATATATCCGTATTGCTCCAGATCCACCGGCACATTCTGACGGAATGCCGTTCCAAAAGGATAAGAATCTGCGTTACTCTCAAGCGGTCCTGTGATTTCAGGCAGTTCAACAGCAGTCACCGCTGCATCAAGCAGTTCCTCATGATATACAGGTTTTCTATACTGCTTCATCTTTATTCCTCCATCAGTTTCTTTCTGAAGAATCCCAGAACGATATCATAAAGACCGTCTCCTTTAAAGAAGCCATGTCCTTGTCTAGGCACTATCACAAAAGTTACGTCATGTCCATGAGAAACGAGCGCATCATAATAGTTGTAGGAAAACTCTATCGGCACTGCCTGGTCACTGTCACCATGCATAAGCAGGAATGATGGCTGTTCTCTGTCTACATAGAAAATAGGACTTATATCCATAGAAAGCTCCGGAGCTTCTTCTCCCGGTCTCCCGAACATCATAGAAAACAGCCCTCCTGGTGCGCTCTGTCCTCCATCGTTCTCCATTTTTGTAAGAGTAATCCCCAATTCGCTGGCTTTAGCCTGTACTTCAGGAACCTTCCACGCTCCCATATGAGTCATGTCTCCTCCGCAATACCAGTCGCACACCGCCTGCACTCTGCTGGAAACATTCTGCCATCCTCCGGTTCCTTCTAATTTAGGATTCATATATGAAGCTCCGACCAGAGCAGCTAACTGTCCTCCAGCAGACTCTCCCCATATGCCGATATGCGCCGGATTCAATCCAAGCTCATCCGCATTTGCTCTAAGGAACCTTACTGCACACTTGCAATCCTCGATAGGCGCGGGAAATGGGCTCTCAGTAACGAGCCTGTACTCCACACTCGCAAAAGCAAATCCCATTCTGCACGCTTCTATTACAGCATTCGTCGGTCTGTATTTTTTAGTAAGTTCAGGGATGCTCCATCCTCCTCCGTGTACCCAGATAATCAGCGGAAGTTTCTTCCCAGCCCTGTCTCTTGGCATCATGAGATCTAGAAACATATCATGATCTCCACCTGTGCCATACGGTATATCTTCATAAAAATCAATATTTTGGCTGTCCCAATCAGTCTGGAATTCAGATTTCACTCCATTCTCCGGACCATTCAGTTTCAACCACTTCACTATCTTCCACCTTCTTTCACGATTCAAAAACTACACAGATAATCAGGAAAGGTGTGATGCCGGAACTTGTTCCGGCATCACTATATTTGTTCCGTAGATCAATTCTCCGGATGCTCCGGTTCTATCTTCCGAGGAATTCTCTTATCTCTTTTCTATAATCGCTAATAAGTCTGCATTCCACATCAATCGACATCGTGTAACGGTTCACACTGTCATATGGCTTCCAGGCAGGCATGTATGGGTTGCTCGGATTTCCGGTTCTGGCGAATGCCGCCCATGCGGCTCCAGTCGCTTCCGAAACTTGCATAGCTGTGACTCTGGTATCTGCGTTCCACATCTCAGGAGCATAAACCGCATTGTCAAACACAAAAGGAACTTCCACTCCGTGTATTGCCTTCATCATGCGCGACGGAGCTTCACGGCAGAATACATAGTTGTACATCGGAGAAGCACCGACCTTCTCTCTGGCTTCATACCTGTTGATGTTTGCTATAAGTGCATTCCTGTCCTGAAGAAGCCCGGTATAGATATCACATGCATCATGATCCTCCGGAAGCACCTTTTCATACATTCTGATGATCTTGTCTGAATCTTCCTCAGAGTATCCAAGTTCCATAAGTCTGTCCGGCAGTTCCTCCATGGTGTAACTGAATACAGGGGGATTGAAAAGGGCCTGCAGTTTGGCGTCATCTCTTGTATACCCGCTCATGAGAATGACATCCTTGCTGTATTCAGAACCTTCCGCTCCGTCAAATGGATCATACTTGATTACTTCACCGTCTTTTATCAGCGGACACACAAAGTAGTTTCCATTTGTCCTTGTCCTATTGATTTCACGCGTTGCCTCGATAAGTTCTTCAGCTGAATACTTCAGTAGTTCTTTTGCGTTTTCAGGAGCTATTCCAAGATGGTCCAGCAGCTGTTTCGCTACTTCTGCACCTTTTTCTTTTGTCACAAGCCCGCCGAATCCACCAGACTGAATGATCGCTTTGTGTACACAGCCCTTGGCCAGAGGCATTGCCATGAGTCCAGCTACTTTACCTCCACCTCCGGACTGCCCGAAGATGGTTATGTTATCCGGATCTCCACCGAGTTCTTCAGCATTTTCCTTGATCCACCTGAGTGCAGCTGCCATATCCTGATGTCCGACATTAGCAGAGTCTTTATATCTCTCATCGAACAATCCCAGATACAGGTACCCGAATATCCCGAGACGGTGACCGACAGAGACAAGAACCACGTCCTGCTTTTTGGCCATGTTCCATCCATCATGCCAGTTGCAAGGGGCTCCACCTGCAATGTATCCGCCCCCATGGAACCACACCATAACAGGGCGTTTCCTTCCGTCTCTCAGCCCGGCTGTCCATATATTCACGGCCAGGCAATCCTCTGACTGTTCACAGGCAGACGGGTCGGTATTCCCTGTGAGCAGCTTTCCGTATAAGGATGGAATGTCTGTACTGGTAACTTCTTTGTCCTCCATCCTTGGAGTATCTGTCTGCCAGCATATAGGCGCATATTCCTTTGCAGGTCTTACTCCTTCCCAAGGTTTAAGAGGTTGCGGGGGCATGAATCTGTTCTCCCCCCACGTTGGCTCTGCATATCTCACTCCGATGAAACGATAGATACCATCAATGCATACACCTTCCAGTTTTCCTTCTTTAGTATTGATTATCGCTCCGTCTTTAATCATCAGTTTTCTCCTTACCAGTAATCGCTTTATCTGCCGTTTTTCAGTCTCATCAGCATGAGCTCGGTAACTTCTTCCTTTTCCTGTTTGCACTCGTCCGTAAACTTCATGATATTCATGTTGTCTGCCGTATATGCATCCCAACGAGGCAGTTCCTCTCCGAAGTTAGTTTCACCGTTAGGATCACTATTCTTGATAAAGTTGATCCAATAAGAGTTGACATACCTGGCCATATCATAGTCAACACCGGTAAATGGTCTCCACATACGAGAGATCGCATCATATGCGAAAGCTAGCTCAGCGCCATGATAGACTCCGGGATTATCTTCTCCGGGGATGTGGTGAGCAAACTCATAAAGGTAGGCTTTTGCACCCTGTTTGTCTCTGAGGCATCCCGCCAGAAGTGTGGAGATCACTAATGGTTTAAAAGCTCTGCTTTCAGCCATAAACTGCTTGACTTCATCGTCAGAAGAACATCCAACCAGTTCAAGGAATTTCTGTTTGTCAGGGCCGTATGTCTCAGCTACTTTTTCCAAATCAGCCAGTGTCTGCGGGAGATTGCCCGCGAACATTCCTCCGGATCTGATCTCGCCTGCATTGAATCCGAAAATGATCGGTTTATCTCCCCATTCTCCATCCAATAGTGCCTGCGCTGAAGGTTTGAGAGAGAAGATACCGTCGTTGCATGGCGAGAAACGCAGCTTGTTCTCTTCGACGACTTTGTAGATTTCCATCGCGTCGCATGCTCTCGCTTCTTCCAGGCTCTTAAATCCGCATAGTTCAAACAGTTTTTCCCCGTTTTTCTCTGCCTGGTCTACAGTCTGGTTCCGGTCAGGTTCTCCGGTGTCTTTCATAGGGATCCTTATGCCACTCTGTATTACCGCTGCACGGAATAGATCTTTAGACATCGGGCTCGAAAGATGAGCCATAACACTCCCTGCTCCTGCCGACTGTCCTCCGATAGTTATCTTGTCCGGATCTCCGCCGAATGCCTCGATATTGCGTTTCGTCCACTTCAGCGCAGCCAACTGATCCAGATAGCCATATGAACCTTTAGGATCTTTCGGTGCTTCCTCAGAAAGCCAGGGATGTGAAAGGAACCCCATGTATCCGAGCCTGTATGCAGGAGTAACTACAACTATTCCTTTTCTCGCCATATGTTCCCAGTCGAACTCTATCTCATGCGGATATCCTCCCTGCAGTCCTCCTCCATGTATATAAAAATATACCGGAAGTTTCTCATTTCCCTTCTTCGCTGGAGTATAGACATCGAGGTACAGACAATCTTCACTCATAGTAAACTCCGGCCCCGCGGGATGCAGTTCCTTAGTCCAGAACTCATTCGGATCCCCACCGGGAACTTTTTGTATTGAAATATCTGCATACTCGGAGGCGAGCCTTACCCCTTCCCAAGGTTCCACAGGCTGCGGTGCCCTCCAGCGAAGGTCTCCTACAGGAGGCGCGGCGTATGGAACTCCCTTAAATACAGTGATCCTTGGGTCATAACCAAAAATACCTTGTAATTCACCTGAATCAATCGTAACCAATCTTTTGTACATAACACTATCCTCCTGATAACGAACATATACTTCTATAGTTAATATTACTATTTTGTAATATATAATTTTATCGAATCTGTGCATGTTTTACATTCGATTTGCCTATACAAGCGCGTATCTTCTTCGGGATTCAAAATGACCTTAGATCTTGTGTCTGGGTAAAAATAATGTCATAACGGTCCAAAAAAGGAGATCACATTTTGATGATCTCCTTTTTGTACAACTTGAATCTTTCTTGCAGATATTCACTGACCTAGATAGTACTCTTTTATCCTTTTTAAAAAGAAAGACGATTGAATTGGCATAGCACTGTCTTTCTTCCAAATGAGGTATGTTGAAAGGTTAGTGTTATGCATGATATTTCTGTAAATGATATTGCCGTAATTGAATCTGATGTTACTTTCTGAGAGAAGTGCAATCCCGTATCCTGCGTTGACCATTAGACTAGCTCCTACAGGTGTAGTATAAGTCCCGCTTATATTGTATTTATCCTGGTCTATCTCCCGGCGTCCCGGAATAGGAGCTCCAAGAAATCTCTCATGCAATACCATGGGATACGGTCTTAGATCCTCAAAACGGATTACCTTTTTTTCTGCTAGCGGGTGATCAGTTGGTAAAAGAACTCCCACGTTCATGTTTTCCTGTATCTCGATCCGCTCGAACATATCATCCCCATGCTTCATTGCGTATACCAGGCCAAGATCAACCTGTCCGGAATAGACCAGTTCTCTGACGGCATACATATCTCCATTTGATACGAGAAGCCTGACACCTGGGTGTTCGTCAGTCATTATTTTGCCGAGCTTCAATATATCGTCAAGTGAAGGGGCATAAATAGTGGCAAAACGGATATCACCGGTAATTATTTCAGGTTCTGAGTGGATCTCGATCTGAGTTTTTCTGTACATGTCGAGCAGTTCAGAAGCTCTTTTCTGCAACATCATTCCCTGTGTTGTCAGCGTAGTCTTCTTTCTGTTCCTTGTGAAAAGCCTGACACCAAATTCTTCCTCCAGATTCTGTATCTGACGGCTTAGTGAAGGCTGCGATATGTTAAGCAATTCAGAAGCTCTTGTTATGCTTTCTTCACGTGCTACTACCAGAAAATTCCTTAGTATTTCAATATCCATTTTCTCTTTCTTCAATATAAATCACACGGTTCTTATTTGACGATCTAATATGTACTATTTGCATAACAAGTATAGCAAAAGCTATTTTCAGCATGCAATATTCTTATATAATGTTAACTATTCCTCATATTGAATCAAACTTTCAAGACTGAACTATTTTAGGTAGCATCACCTTGGCATATTACGATTTGTACCTTCATTCTATCATCCAGATACAACAAAAAAGGAACCCTTTAACTGTTTAGTCATTGGGTTCCTGTGTTTCCGTGCAAAGTGTGCGTTTATTAACAGATGAGAATTCTTAGAAACATCTGCGAATTCGCATGTTTCTGAATGTAAATTTGGTGTAACTCTGGTGTAATTTGGTGTAAACAGTGGTGTAAACACCATCATTTCAGCCCGAAATCAATAGAGCTTTGCGCCTGCCGGAATGCGCGGATCCAGCATCAGAAGGTTCAGTCTCTCTGTCCCGTCAACAGTATGAGTCGCTGAGATCAGCATGCCTTCTGAGTCGATCCCCATCATCTTCCTGGGAGGAAGATTCGTGATCGCGACACATGTTTTCCCCACCAGTTCTTCCGGCTCATAGTACTCGTGAATTCCGCTTAAAATGACTCTGTGTGAACTTATACCATCATTTAGCGTGAATTTCAGCAGTTTTTGACTCTTCGGGACGGCTTCACAAGCGAGCACCTTGACCACTCTGAAGTCGGATCTTGAGAATGTCTCGAAGTCCACATAATCCTCAAACAGAGGCTCTACCTGGACATTGGAGAAATCGATCGGCTCTGTTACAGCGTTTTCAAAAGGCATGGAAACAGGCTGCTCCGGAGCAGCATTTTCTGCCGTTGTTTCAGCTGCCGCACCTTCGCTTCCAGTCTTGATGGAACGCAGTGTCGGGAAATGCTCAAGCTAATTTATATAAAAATACAGTATTTTTTGAGGACTTTTAAAACACTTTTCTTAAGTGCAGAGTGTATAACGAAACCTGACATAATCTCATAATCACGGAATATGTATGGAGCAAATTAAGGAGTGGTGCAATTACTTTTTATTTAGCTTTTTTCCCGTCAGTACTGCAACAGCAAGCGCAAACGCTGTGCCAACAACCGCTTGAGCCTTATCTTTATCTTGATTTATGCAATGCTCACATTTCTTTTTTGTATATCCTGCAGGTAGTGGCTTCCCGCATCTTTTGCATTTTTTCTGTTCCATTATTTATCTCCCACTAACTTATTTGCTAACACTTTCTGGTAGTAAATCGATTTTATCATATACAACCGGCAGAGATTGAATGCTTTTTGTAATATTAGGCAATTGATGTGTCCAATATTGTTCTATGGCTGGATCTAACATATCGAGTCTTTCTAATGTTTTGGGATCATTCATATACGTTTTTTGAATAAAGTCACTGTAATGCTCCATGCTAACACGTGCAGCATCACTCTCTCCCAATTGCTGATATGCAATTGCCTGAGTAATAGAAACCCTACTAACCGCATCTAAACTAGTCCTGATTTCACTGATTCTTTTGTCGATTGTTTTTGTGTTCGCCCCTTTTAACAGCTTCACCCAATAACTCTCAGGTTCATTCATCAACAAATCAACAGTATTTCCCTGTGTCAACATTAGCCTGTTTCTGCTGTCTTCAGCATCGGCCGCTATACGCATTAATGCACCGGTTCTTAATTGCGGGTCTCTTATCGACATAGCTTGTAACAGCTTTTGCTCACAGCTATATGCTGTAGCTAATCGGTCAAGTTCCAACCCCTGTTGTATTTCCTCAATTGTCTTCTGAAGGTTCTCAATCTGCTTAGCTATCTGCGCCATCTGCATTTGTGCCGCAAGATCTGTCATTGCAGTATCGATTTCAGGAGCAAGATTTACTTTTTCCAAGGGCACTTGAGCAACTATTTTGTTCGTTTGAGAATCTACTAATGAGGCTAGCATGGAACCGTTTTTCTTACTCATTAATTTCAAGGTTCCCTTTTTCAGTTCTGCCAGTTGTTCATTAGTAAAGACTGGTCTTAATGTCTCTATTGGTATGTTAGCTTTAACATATTGAATAAAAGAAGGCGCAGTATACAAAAGTGATAACACTTTATCCTTCAGCCTATCAGCTATATGTAACAACGGACGGGCCGTATCAGGCACCTCATCAATCCATTCAGATGGTAAATCGCGATATTCGTCTTTTCCTATTATCTCCGAAGCCTTGTAATGAATTGTACCTTCTTCATCTGTGTCGTATTCAAGTTCATATTCATCAGGTGTACCGAAATTAAGAATTACTTTTTCTTTAGAACTAAACTTGCTGGAATCCTGTAGTATTGCGCCGCATACCGGACAGATAGCATTATAGTTCAGTGATATTGCACCACATACCGGACATTTCATTTTTATCTCCTAGTTATAACTAACAACAATTCATTATTAAAGCCTGTATACTATTAATTATACGAATCTCTAACGCTGTTCGGAATATAAAAAAGAACGAGATGCCTTTTTATGCGGCATCTCGCCCTTATTCATAAATGTAATTCTTATCTGTACCGATTGCGTCTGTTTCCTTCCTTCGAAAGGATCATCCTCAGCGTCTGAATCATATGTGTCATCTCGAGAATCAGCTGTCTCTCGTCATCACTGCAGCCTCCCAGTTCATCAGCCATAATCATCGCAATTTCTTCCAAGCTCGTATCATAACTGTCCCTGAGAAGCTCGTTGGGAGTTGTCTGCAGCGCAGTAACGATATCCATAAAAGTATCCAGGCTTAGGTTCTTGTTCCCGTTTTCGATATAGCTGACAAATATGGTCGACTTGTCTATCAGATCAGCCAGTTCATTCTGTGACATATCTATTCTTTTTCTCTGAATCTGAATGCGCCTTCCCAACGCGCTGCGGTTAACCGGCATCGAGACAGCCTCCCTGT
The DNA here is from genome assembly GCA_017405465.1 of Oscillospiraceae bacterium. GTDB lineage: Bacteria > Bacillota > Clostridia > Oscillospirales > Ruminococcaceae > RUG11783. Next base: position 158,329 of record JAFRAJ010000016.1, on the reverse strand, counting down.
TTTTATAATACTGCTTTCATTTTTTTCGTATTATATGCCGGCTTCTGAAAAAACAAAAACGTGCGAAATCGCACATTTCAACATCCATTTACAACAAGATATAATTGAACTTTTTATAGAGTCAGACGATGTCTGACCTATTTTTATACCCAAAACTTAAACTGAATCGCGAAAACTTAAACTGTTGGTTTAAGTTCTTAAACTCCTGGTTTATTCTTTACGGCTGTCTCCTTATCTATAATTCATACATTAAGAATGCTGGAGGAGTTTTATGGGAGCGAAAAAACCTAGTGATGAACTGTCTATGATCGAATATGCTCCACAATTTTCCATGCTCATGGAAGATGATTCCGAGCAGGCGAAGCGTCTTGCAGCACACAGAGTCTGGCTTCACAGCATTAGGCACGAGCGCCCTAATACTGCTCATCACTTCAAGGTCGGTATCTATATCAGGTACTTTAATCAGACAAAATACGAGAACTATCTTGCCTTCCATAAAAAGCAGTACATGGACACACTGGATCTCTGTCCCAACTGGGATCTTGTGGATTTCTACATTGACGAAGGATCTTCCACACCTTATATGGAAAACGCTCCGGAATGGAGCCGACTCATAGAAGACTGCTTCGCTGGGAAAGTCGACCTGATCATTACACAGAAGATCTCTAACGTATCCAGAGAACCAGGAGAAGTTGCGTTCTGCTCCAGGATGCTTGCAGCTCAGGATCCTCCAGTCGGTATCTACTTCGTCTCGGAAGATGTCTTCACACTTGCATCGTATTACCTGGAAGATCTGCTCGATCCTGAGTTCTTCCCGTCAGATGACTGGCAACTTCTCCCCAACCCCGACACAGTTCAAGGAGACACATCAGAAGAATGATAGAAAACTCCAGACGCTCAAAACAGGAAGCAAAAGAAAAAGTCCGCCGCAGGATGAATGTTACCGTAGATCCGGACAACTACGAATACATTCCCGAAAAGAAAAAGGCGGACTATTACGATACAGATATCCAGCAGCGTGTAGCGATCTATGTGCGTGTCTCTACAGATGATATCCGTCAGACCACGTCATACGAGCTTCAGAAGAAGTATTACGAAGATTTTGTGAATCAGCGTCCTAACTGGACTCTTGTGGACATCTATGCCGACGAAGGCATCAGCGGCACTTCCCTCAAGCACAGAGATGCCTTCAACCAGATGATCGCAGACTGCAAGGCCGGAAAGATAGATCTGATAATCACAAAGAGCGTATCCCGATTTGCCAGGAATGTGATGATAACGATCGGCATGGCACGTGATCTGTCACACCTCAAGCCTCCTGTCGGGATCTTCTTTGAGTCGGAATGCATATTCTCCCTGAATGATGATTCCCAGATGGCCCTGACATTCCAGGCAACCATGGCTGAGGAGGAATCCCACACCAGAAGCAGAAGCATGGAGACGTCTCTCAGGATGCGTCTTGACAACGGGATCCCGCTTACGCCGAAACTGCTGGGATACTCCCATGACGCTGACGGCAACCTCGTCATCAACCCGGAGGAAGCTCCTACTGTCAAGCTGGCATTCTACATGTACCTATACGGATACTCTACACAGCAGATCGCAAACGCCTTCAACGCACTGGGAAGAAAGTCATATCTCGGGAACATCAACTGGACCTCCGGAGGCATCGTCCAGATACTGCGCAACGAGCGCCACTGCGGCGACGTTCTCACCAGAAAGACCTTTACAGAAGACTTCAGAACACACCGCACACTCAAGAACCGTGGTGACAGGCCGCAGAGCAGATATATAAATCACCATGCAGCCATAGTCAGCAGAGATGATTACATCGCAGTCCAGAGAATGCTGGATAATGCGAAATACGGAAACAAATCGATACTTCCCGAGCTTCGGGTAGTAAAGGAAGGGATCCTCAAAGGCTATGTATCCGTAAATCCGAGATGGGGCAGTTTTACGGCAGATGACTACTACCGCGCCAGTCAGAGCGCCTATGATTCTCCTGACGAACTGGCAGAGAATCTGGAAAACACAAATATAGAGTTCAATCCCGGCGATCTGGATCTCCGGGGATTCGAGATCACCAGATCGTCATTCTTCAGCACAAAGGACAAGCCTTTTGTGCGCTTCTCCGGAAACAGTCTGCAGTTCAGCACCGAATGTGTCAGGAAATTCGGCAAGAATACCCGAATCGAACTGCTTGTTCATCCTCTTCTAAAGCGCTTCGCGATCCGCCCCACCACAAAGGAAAACAGAAACAACATTGTTTTCTCTTACGTTGACAACCTCGTCTATTACCCCAAGACGGTCGCTGCCGGAGCATATTTCAGGGTCATGTTGGAACTGATGGGATGGAACAGCAGATACAGGTACAAGGTCTACGGTTTCCAGTACACTTCCGGCAATGAGACCGCTTTTATTTTTGATACGGATGATTCGGAAGCATACATTCTCGCCGATGAGATGACCGATTCCGAGCAGGATCCTTCCATAAAGCCGTTCTCGTCACAGAAAGACCGCTTCACAGGGATCCCTCAGCAGTGGGCCAGATCGTTCGGAAGTCCGTATTACCTGCATGATCTGTCACTGTCAGCTCTGGACAGTCTTAACAGGAACGAATGGGCTCTTATGCTGGAAGGTCAACTATTCGAGACCGGGAAACGGCTGAACGTCACACCCTTTGATACACTGAAGTCTTATATCCGCAATGAGCTGGCGACTGTCGCAGGCATGGAGGCATCACAATGACTGATACAGCTGATAAACAGGAAGTACTGCAGGACATTCTGGACAAGCTGTCTGATGATGTACCTCAGGTCCAGCCATCTGCGGTCGATGATGACGACATCATCGATATGGGCGATGATTTCGACTTTGACGGATTCCAGGTCGTAAGAAGAGAGTTCTTTGCTCATACGCTGGAGCCCGCTGCAGTGTTCAACAACTGCAAATTCTATGTCAATATGGCCTGCCTCAGGAAATTCCCGGAAGCAAATGCTGTACAGGTCCTTATCAACAGGGAAACAAAGATCATGGCTCTTCTTCCCTGTCCGGAATCAGAGAAGGATGCATTTATCTGGTGCAACGACAATAATGGCAGACGCAAGCCGCGTCAGGTCACTTGCAGGATGTTCTTTGCAAAGATCGTGGATCTGATGGGATGGAATCCTGATTACAGATATAAAATGCTCGGCAAGATGATTCGCGCAAACGGCGAGACGCTTATCGTCTTTGATCTTAAGTCCGCTGAGATCTATCAGCGCACATATACAGAAGAAGGAAAAGTCAAAACTGCAAGAAAGCCGGTGTTCCCTGCTGAATGGCAGAATCAGTTCGGACTTCCCTATAGCGAACACAAGAAGTCCATGCAGATCGATATATTTGACGGATATGCAGTTTATTCCCTGAGGGATATAAGCGAATCTCCGCCAGATAATCCGCCTGAAATACCTCTTCCCGATGATAAACCCAAGGCAGCAGGACAGTAAGGAGCGTTGACTATGAGTGAAAGCACAAGCATCAAGACCACACTCGGCATGGACGTTGGAAGAAACGTGATACGCATCAACCGTTCAACGCTGAAGGCCCTGGGAAACCCTTCCTACGTTCAGCTTCTTGTGAATCCGGAATCCCGCGCAATGGCAGTCCGAGCCGTTGACCGCGCAGAAGAAGGCGATCAGACGTTCCGCATTCCCAAAAAGGTCATAAACAGCGAGATTCCTGCCACGATAACGAGCCAGACCTTTATGACGCTGCTCAGGGACGCGTTTCCGGAACTCAGTCCGGAACATTCCTATCACTTGTCCGGGATCATAGTGCCTTCCGAAAGAATATCCCTGTTTTCCATGGACACCATGACGATAGTTCCTCGAGGGTGATGGCCATGAATATACCCGGTGTTTATGACCTGAAGACAGATGCTGATTTCAGAAATCTGATACAGCCGATATCACGGCAGGAATATCTGCAGCTTGAGAAAGACCTGATCGTAAACGGATGTCAGCATCCCATCATTACATGGGACGGTTATATCGTCGCAGGACATAACCGTTATGAGATATGCAGGAGGAACGGCATACCTTTCTGTACTATAGAGCTGCACTTCAGCTGCAAGGAAGAAGTCATGGCCTGGATATGCAGAGATCAGCTGGAGCGCAGTGATCTTCCGGAAGTGATGCAGCGCTTTCTCATTGGCGTGTTATATGAAAGCGAGAAAGCTGCTGACAAGGAAAGGACCAGATTCGGAAGCTATCAGAATATATACGGAAGCGGCCAGGAAGCACTTTCCAAGACAAGCACAGCCATCATGATCGCCAAAAAGTATCATCTTGCACGTGTCTCAGTAGAAAAATACGGTGCCTTTGCGCGTGCATTGAATGAGATCGGCAAAAAGGAGCCTGCCATCATTTCCAGCATTCTTTCCGGAAAATACCAGATATCACACAACGGCGTTCTGGAGCTGGCAAAACTGCCTGCTGAGGAAGTCAGGAGGATGAACCGGAACCTTGAGCGTTCGAACCCTGATTTCGTACGTTACCGCAAACCCCGAAAAGATTCTCAAAAGAATCGGAACACCAATCCGTCTGATGAACCGGCTGCTTCTGTCAAAGACATGCCAACATATGATCCTGATTCAGAGATCACCGGCCTCACTCTGACTATACCGTCATGGATCAGCTCCATATCACGTGTGGAAAAAGCGGCAGACTTTTCAAATATTTCTTCAGGTGCCGGAGAAAAGCTGCAGAAAAGTCTTACGGATCTGCAGAACAGCACTCTGCATATGCTTTCATTATTAAGGGAGTACAGCAATGACTGACCTGAGCTCATTTGTACCGAATGTCCATTTCGAACAGATCCCGATAAAAAACCTGGTATCCAATCAGGAATACCAGCGAAATCTGTCTCAAAAACACATCCAGCGTGCTGCTGCAAACTTCGATCTGTATCAGATAAATCCTGTAAAAGTCAGCAGAAGAGACGGGATCAATTATGTTTTCAACGGACAGCACACTATTGAGATAGTCGCTCTAGTCTCAGGATCGCGGGAGACTCCGGTCTGGTGCATGATCTACGATGACCTCTCATATCAACACGAAGCGGATATCTTTGCAAACCAGATGAAGTATGTAAAGCCGCTCAGTCCTTATGAAGTCTTTATGGCAAATATAGAGGCTGGCAGCGATATGCAGCTCATCATCAGAGATATGGTCGAGTCATATGGTCTGAAACTTGGAAAGAATCCGCATCCAGGAACCATATCTGCAGTCTCAACAATGGAATCCATCTATGAAAAGTACGGATATCACGTGCTGGACCATGTCCTGCGCCTATGTGTCGCGACATGGGAAGGCGAAGCCAATTCCCTTTCCGGAAAGATCATGAACGCGATCACTAAGATGATCGTCACTTACGATGATTCCATGGATGATGAACTTTTCGTCGAAAAGCTGGGATCCGTATCGATCAAATCCCTTATACGCATCGCAAAGGAAAGAGGTCCGGGCTCCGTCCGTCTGGCAGAAGCGATGGTCATCACTTATAACGGCGGCAAGAAAAAGGATTCCAAGAACAATCTGAACATGAGAAAGCTGTACGAAAAGTCTTCCCTGCCGTATACAGGAAGAGACAGCATGCTGAATGACGAGGCCGACGTTCTGAACAGTGCCTCTGATCCATCATAAAAGAGGCTTGCCCTTATCAGAGCAAACCTCAAAAGCCACGGGTGTGCGGCGGGACAGTCTCAGTAATGATACGGATCATAATTGTTAAGATCGGAATGAGGATCCGCACAGTCGATGATCATCTTTTTACAATCCCGGCAATAAAATACTTTTATTGCTGCCCCGTTTACAATGGATCTTGAAAGAGTGATATCTTCTTTACTGACCCATTTGATTTCGTGTCTGTTCGTTCCCTTACGCCATATCAGCGGGTATCTGTTTTGAATCATGCCTTCTTCCATCTCTTTCCCACAATAAGGGCAATCCACAGTTCTGTCCTCCTAACCTGTAAATCCGGGCAACGTACCACCCATTTCACAAGAGTACTCTTTCTCAAATACTATTGTAGTAATCAGGTTATTTTGATAAATACAGTAATCCGCGAAAAAGCATACTCTAATTTGCAGGTGCGCCGCACAATTCATAATCTTTGTTAACCCGTAGAGAATCTCAAGTGTTTTCAGCGTTTCCTCGTCTCATAAGCCGTATTCTCAATAGTGTATTACGCTTCTTTACGGTCACATTTCGTACCGCATAATTAAGCGCTTTTTTCGTCCCGACTACGACAAGGATCTTCTTTGCTCGAGTCACTCCCGTATAGATCAGGTTTCTCTGTAGCATCACATAATGACTCATCATGACCGGCATGATCACTATCGGATACTCCGAGCCCTGACTCTTATGAATGGTAACTGCATATGCCAGAACTATCTCATCCGGCTCCGATCTCTCGTATTCCACAGACCTTCCGTCATAACCGACTCTGAGCGTCTGGTATTCCAGATCCACCGATTCTACTGTCCCTATATCTCCGTTGAATACTTCCTTGTCGTAGTTGTTCCGGATTTGCATCACCTTATCACCGGTGCGGAACGTATAGCCTCCCCGGCGCAGCCCGTCGCCTTCCGGGTTAACAGCGGTCTGTATCACCTGGTTCAGGTTCTCAGCACCTATGACGCCTCTCTGCATCGGCGTCAGGATCTGAATATCGCCGGAAGAAACATGATAATAGTTCGGAAGCCGTGTTTTAATAAGCCCTACTATCTGATCCGGAACCTTTTCCGGATCTTCCTGCTCTATATAGAAGAAATCGCTTTTGCTTCCGTTGGACAGATCAGGAGTTTTTCCTTCATTGATGCGGTGAGCATTCATGATGATCCTGCTCTGCTGCGCCTGGCGGAAGATCCTTGTCAGTCTCACTACAGGAAATGCGCCTGAATCGATAATGTCTCTGAGAACGTTTCCCGCTCCGACGCTGGGCAGCTGGTCCACGTCTCCGACCAGTATAAGTCTCATCGTGTCAGGAATAGCTTTCAGGAGATTGTACATCAGCATGATGTCTATCATGGAGCACTCGTCCACGATGAGCACATCGCCCTCCAGCGGATTCTCCTCATTCCGCTGGTAACCTTCCGGCGGCTTGAACTCCAGGAGCCTGTGTATGGTCTTCGCTTCAAGGCCGGTCACTTCTGACAGTCTCTTGGCGGCTCTGCCTGTAGGCGCTGCGAGCAGCACCTTGAGCCCTGACTGACGGAACGCTGTTATGATGCCCTGTGTGGTCGTCGTCTTGCCTGTGCCCGGTCCGCCGGTCAGCAGCATGATCTTGCTGGTCACTGCTGTGCGTATCGCATCCAGCTGGACTTCGTCGTATTCTATCCCGTTCTTTTTGCCGATGCGTTCGGCAAGGCCTTCTGTATATTCAACACTGACACCTTCTGATTCCGCTATCTGGAACAGCCTTCTGGCTGTTCCGGTCTCTGAGAAATAGAACGGAGGCAGATATATCGCTGTTTCCTGCTGCCCATCATCCTTCTGATATGTATCCAGGATAACGTCATCATCACGGATCATCTGTTCAAGAACATCCTTGAGAAGCGGCTCTTCCACCTGCAGCTGTTCAATGCCTGCTTTTATGAGCATAGACTCCGTAGAGAAGCAGTGTCCTTCGTCCGCGAGACTGTTGAGTGTATACATGAGGCCGCTGCGGAGCCTGACATACTCATTGTGATCGAAGCCCAGCTTGTCGGCAATGGAGTCCGCTGTCTTGAAGCCGATCCCCCAGATATCGTCCGCGAGGCGGTACGGATTTTCTTTCACGATATCAAGGCTCTGATTCCCGTATGTCTTATAAATCTTGGTGGCATGACTGGTGCTGACATCATGGCTCTGCAGAAAGAGCATGATGTTCTTTACTTCCTTCTGCTCCTCCCAGCTCTGCCTGATTCTTTCCACACGGACCTTGCCTATACCGTAGACTTCGATGAGCCTTTCCGGATCGTCTTCTATGATATCCAGAGTATCCTTCCCGAACTTCTGTACTATCCGTCTGGCGAACATGGGACCGACGCCCTTGACCAGACCGCTTCCGAGATATTTCTCTATCCCGTAGACCGTGGCAGGGAGAGTCTCCTCAAAGGTCTGCATCACGAACTGTCGCCCGTATTTCGGATCAGTCTTCCACCAGCCTTCCAGCTGCAGAATACTGCCCACATGCACTTCAGGCATATTCCCAACCACCGTGACCAGGTCCCTGAATCCGGACGCGGAACATCTGATAACGGAATATCCGTTATCCTCATTCTGATATGTAATTCTTTCAACTACACACCTGAGACGTTCCATAGTTTTTCACAAAATGCCTAACAACAACTATTTCAATGTGTACCACGTTTTTCGGCTGATCAATTCGTCAACAAAAGGCGATGCAATATCTTTTATGTTAAATACATTCAGTTCCTGTTTTGCTCTAGTCAGTCCGACGTAAAATATACGTTTCTCTTCATCATAATCTGAAGAATCAACTTCATGCGTAGAAGGAAACATTCCTTCAATAGCATCGACAAGAACAACAACATCAAATTCCAGTCCTTTGGCAGAGTGGATCGTTGAAAGACAGACATTCCTATTATTGTCTATCTTTGCTGAGAGATATTCCTTAAATTGTTCGATGGAATTCATATACTCTCCGATAGTCTGTCCTTCTTCTGCCAGGTAGAGAAGAGTATCAAAAAACAGATCACCGCCGAAGGCATAATCGTAATCTGAATTCTTAAGGATCCTCAAACACTCCGCTGCATTATCGCTCACTCTTGAAAAAACACGGTAATACCGACTCGCTTTGTTGTATTCACTTCCACCATACATTTTATATTGGTCGTATACTGCTTCAAACATTGTCATGTGTTTCTCACGGATCAGTCTGGGAATCCAATAATCACGCTTTTTCTCTTCTATACCGGAAAAGAAGGTTTTGGCAGTTTTCTTGAAAAGCTGCACATCATAGGGGTTCTTAACCATCCTCAGAGCATCAAAGATATTCAGAACAGGCCATGATTCAAAAAAGAATTCATTTCCACCCAGTAGAGTAAACGGTATACCTGCTCTTTTACATAACGCCACTAACGGAATAGCAGAAGAGTTTTCCCTGTATAGAATACCTATGCTTTTATCAGTGTTGTTCCTGATATAGTCAGTGACCCACGGGAACTGGTCTTTCCAGTTGTTAATGTTTATCAGATTTACTGCTCCGCCTTCCCCTTTTACCGAATGTATAGTCTTTGGAAATACCCTTGTATCAGCGATAAAGGAGTCCGCAATATTAGTTATCTCTCTGAAAGATCTGTAGTTGTTCTCCAGATACTTAATCGTCGGATTAGGATAATTAACCCTGAATGAATAGATCTCCTGTGGATATGCCCCTCTGAAACCATAAATGGACTGATCGTCATCTCCGACCATAAACAGGTTTTTGTGATCAGAACTGATCAGATTTATGATCTCAAACTGGATCTTCGACGTGTCCTGAGCTTCATCCAGACAGATATATCTGTATTTCTTTTGGAAATACTCAAGTATATCACTATGCTTTTCAAGAATAGTCTTTGCATAACAAAGCTGATCGTCAAAATCAATTATTCGTGTTCCGGAGCTGTCCTGGATCCCCTCCCTATACTCTTTTATGAAATCGAAAGCATTTACATCCTCGATGACATAGTAGTTCTTTTGCTCCTCCTCTTCTGTAAGTCTGTTCTTTGCATATGACATGCGGGTCATAACATCGACTATATCTTTATCGTATATTTTTCTATCAAGATATTTCCCAAGAATTCTTCTGATGACCTGTCTTGACTTCTTTTTATCGACCAGAGCCGGCAGTGGGGTTTTCTTCTTCTTGCAATACTCGCTCAATATACTAACCGCAAGACTGTTTATCGTTCTGAAATCTATTTGTGATGCCAGTTCATCCCCGAATTCAGAAGCAAATCTGCTTCTCATTTCGTCAGCCGCTGCGATAGTGAATGATATACAAAGTATAGTATCCGCTGCGATCCCTTTTTGCAGTGTCATGTATCCCAGACGGTTCAGCAATGTTGTCGTTTTTCCGCTTCCCGGCACAGCCAAAAGCAGAAACGGACCATCAACAGTCATTACCGCACGTTCCTGCTGTGGATCGAGATCTATATGATATTTTTCTTTGAATTCCCTATAATCTGCTTCCGCTTCTAAATAGTCATGTGGCTCTTCAAACGAATCACTATTGCCCTTTATAAATCTAAGGAACTCTTCAACCGAATAGAACCTGTCAGTGACAAATCCCTGCAGACCTGCTCCATCTACTTTAAAAACTCTGATGATCTGTAAGTCATCATCCCCTATCTGTATAAAGATCTCACAATCTGGACGATAGACGTCTGTGAACTTGAAAGCAGATCTAGTCTTATTCCAAACAAAATGGATTAACCCTCCATCCTCTTCCCAATCATTTTCAATAAGACCTTTCTTATAATCCTCTCTGAAATCAAACAGCCAGATCACTTTGTTTCCAAAGTTCATATAAAAATTGTTTCTGTTCGAAAACTGTTCTGCATTCATTCTGCTGTGTTGAAATTCAATAATAGTCCTGCCGACCATAACATCTGCTCTGTGTGTCACAGAGCCAAGTGTCAGCTTTATTTCCTGATTAATTGCCGGGAAACGGTTCTGCCAGTCGGTATGCCAGTCTGACATATCGTATTCTCTGGACCAACTGTCGTTGCAGGCTTCATTTCTCCTGTGTGCAAAATGCTCTGAGTTTCTCTCACCTCGTCTTACCTGTAGCGATGCTCCGCAGAACGGGCAATAATAGTTCATGTCTTTTGACGCTTTACTGATATGAACCCTATTCTTCAACTCATCAATGCCGACCTGCATATGATCAATTACCTTTCACTATTCTTTAAAACTGAAAACCTCATAGACGGTTTTACCAAATACATCAGCAATGTCCATTGCAAGCTTAAGCGATGGAACATACAGCCCTTTTTCCATCCTGACAATTGTTTCTCTACGGACGCCAACTTTATTCGCAAGTTCACCTTGTGTAATGCCTGACTCGTGTCTCAGCTCTGGAAGATTAGTCTTCATCATAATCCTCACCAGGCCTCTCCAGCATTCTGAATACTGCATAATAGATAAGCATCCAGCTTCCATAAAGAATAGCTAATATCCGTAGATCTATCTGAATTGAAAAATATGAACTCCTGTAACTACGAAACATCTGGACAGCAATGAATAAAAACACAACCAGTCCGCCTATAAGAAATGCTTTATACCCTGCACGCTGTTTATTCAAAAGAGAAAGGTCATCATCTTTCTCTTTTTTCTTTACTAATCTAATAATTGAGTAAAATGCAAAAATAAGACTCATCAAGGACACTACCAGAAATACTGACGGAACGCTAACAAAATATCCAAGCACTCCATAAGCAATAAAACAAATGCCAGGAAAGGCCATCTCGAAGAATTCTTGTGTCTTCAACTTAACCATAACACTCCTCCAATGTGACAATATTGTAACTTGTGACATATTTATCACATTCGCAAGCATTTGTAAAGAGTTTTATTAGTGATTACAAAAAAAAATAGAAGGCGATCATCATCAGGTGTTAATCTAAAGTTGCACCTAGCACCATTTTCGCCTTCTTACTCTTTTTTTAGTGCGTTATTATGCTCTATTGTCTCTCCCCATCACAGACAGATACTCCTCTAGCAGTTCTGCTCCTTTATTTCTCATCTCTTCCGTTACAGTCACATATATATCCATTGTAGTTGAAAAATTAGCGTGACCGAGAATTGACTGTGCGGTCTTTACACTTACACCGCTTTCGCAGAGTCTTGTCGCAAAACTATGCCGGAGTATGTGCGTACTGAGATTTGGAAGAAGTACCGGCACATTTTCAATACCATATTTCTCGATCATTTCATCATTGCAGTCCCGTGTGATCCGTTTCAGTGCTTTATTGAGCATAGTCAGATTATGCATGCTGCCGTTCGCATTCGTGAAGATAAAACCTGTATATCCGTCTATGCTCATAGTGTTATGGATCCCAGTCAGTTCCTGATATTCCTTTTCCATAAGAAATGCATCTTTGACCGCCTGTGTCATCGGGATCAAGCGCACCCCGGCTCTTGACTTCGTGGAATGAACCTCATAATGACATTTTTGCCCGTTTCCCTTATGGGAACAGTAGAAGACATTATGAGTTACATTGATGATCCCTTTTTCCATATCCACATCCTGCCATCTGAGGCCTATCACTTCACCGACACGCATGCCGGTGTTGAGCATAATAAAGAATATCGGATACCAGTGCCTGTACTTCGGATTTCTCAGCATATATTCCTGAAACAGGTTTTGCTGCGATACTGTCATTGCATCTCTTACTTCGTAATCCAATCCCCGGGCTCCTTTCAGTTCCCGAAGCATGTTATCTGTTGGATTGCTTCTTATGATGTTGTCGTCAACTGCCGTCTGAAACACCTGATGCAGAACGGTATGCACACTGTCAATGGAATTGATCTTGAGCAGCTTATCATCATGCAGAGAATTATAGAATCTACGGACGTCTGATTTCTTTACTGCAGTAATACGTTTCTGACCAAACCCGTCATGAACATACCTGTCGTAGTAATAGATATAGTTTGCCATTGTAGTCCCGCGAACGCCGCGCTTTATATCACGCCATAGTTCATACACATCATTGACTGTCAAAATCTGTGCGTCTGGACGAATGCCGTCGTGGATATCAACAAAGATCTGTTCTTCTTTTTTTCGGAGTATTTCCAGCGTAGAGCCATAAACAGAGTGTCTGACTCCGTGACCATCAGTCCAGCGATACATATATGATCCATCGCTCCGCTGAGTCTCACCTGTTTGGAGTCTCACGTGCTTATTGTCGTAGCGAACTCCGCCTCTTGCTTTTCCTCTTTTGCCCATCATTCTCTCCTTTCTGCTGACTTAACGATACTCTCTGCTCCCTCCGCAGTCCAATGTGCGAAATCGCACATTTTTATACCGAGAACACCCTGTCAAGATAATCTTCCAGCTTCTTTCTCTTGATAAGTCTTTTCTGACCAACCCATAGGACGAAGTCACATCCGGCAGACATAGTCATCTCCCTAAGCTTGTTCTCACCGATTCCCGTATAAGCTGCTGCCTCCTCTATTGACAATGTGGCTCTTTCCCAGATCGGGACTGCAATGCTTTTTTCCTGTTTGTTCATTTTTCTTTCTCCTTTTTAAAGATGTGTAATTGAAATATTTATATTCCTGTCCGTCATATTGTTCGGACTTATAGAACGACCTTACGACCAGTCCGTATATGTGCAGTGCTGCCTTTCTGTTTATGCCTTCCTGCCGGACGATATCCTCCACTGTTACCGCAGAACGATCATGATGTTCCCGCCTCCATTTGGAATAATCGAAGTCCTGTTTTCTTATTCCTGCAGACATGTCTTCGTCGGCTGCGGGATCTTCGCTGCACCAGCGGTACAATGCCAGGATCATCTCCTCGACCTCAGCGCTGCTCAGACTGCAGATGTTCAGCATATCGTACACTCTGCATTTCATGATCTCCTCAGTGTTCCGAAACCTCAGCTTTATGAAACGCTCTGTGATCCCGTCTACATCCGCAGCCTGCCATTTCGGAGAACTAAGACATATCTTTCTTTTCATCCCGGTTCTCCATCCTGATAATCACCCTGAGTTTCCGTAAAGCGCTATGCTTCTTTCTTTGCAGATATGTCCTGTCAAGCATATAGCGGTCCCCGAACTCGGACAGGCTTATCGGCCGTTTTGCCAGGACCGTCATCTGTATCAGGCTCTTCTCCATCGGATCCAGCCTGTCCAGAGCTTCTTTGAGTTCCTCTTTCCTGATCTCCCCGATAGCCTCAGCCTCTGCGTCGACGCTCTCATCGCAGAGCGTCTCTTCCAAAGTAAGATCGTCATCCAGAGACTGATTCAGGCTGAGAAGCCCGAACGGAGCGACTTCTTTCTCTATTTCCCTGAGATAACGGTGCCTGTTCTGCTCATCCTTCCACTTCTTTGCCTCCGCGCTGCCGCACTCGGCAATGATGACGGGATCGTTCTGACCGCAGGAGCTCAGCCTCCCGAAGCTGTTTGCTCTCATCCTCCCTTCCGGTGTGCTGATGAATTCCAGAAACTCATTTCTGGCCATCATCCTCCAGTTTCCGGGTTCGTTCTCCTTTGACGGATCCTTCTTTACCATATAGATGCTCTTCATGTTTCTCCTTTCCGCAGGACCGCCTGAATGGAGAAGAACCCCGCCGCCGTACGAAGCGGAGCATATAAAAAAGCGCCGCAGAATTCGGAAACATGACACCGGTGGTGTCATCATTCCGGCTTCGTACGGCGCTCGGTAGTTTTTCAGTCCTTTCGGATCCTGCTCTGCTTGCTCGGTTAAAAGTCGATCGATATTTACTTTTTATATTCAGCCGGTGCGACTCACCTGACTGTCCAGTGTGATGCGCTTCTTCTGCGTCTCTGTCTGCGGAAGAACCTGAGATCCAGTGGCGCTGTGGATTTGCAGTTGTCACAGAATATCCTCACGATGCTCTGCTGCCCCGTCTGCACTTCCCCCAGTATCCTGTGACATACAGGACATCTCAGCTCCCTCATATCGGTATTCTCATAATCCCTGACGGACTCCCTCATCCTGTCCAGGACTTCCGGATCGGGATCCCTGAATCTTTCGTTCCAGTCCATCCAGTATTCCCGTTCCGTGCTGTCCGTCTGTCTGCGTTTACGGGCATTCATGCGACCGGCCCGTACATCGCGTCATACTCAGCTCTGAGTCTTTTCAGCAGCTGATTGGATGCTACGTAATATGTGAAGTCGCTGAACACATCATTGAGTTCTCTGTCATCCTGCGGATCCCTCAGCAGATATACCCTGCTGCAGCTGCGGTGTTCTTCCATGGCGAATATATCCGCCATGCCGATCACTTCTCCGTCCTTCTCTGCGGCGAACCTGATCAGGCAGCGTTCTTCTGTGTTCTCTTCCGCCGGGCAGTCCTTTTCGTCTGTCTCGAGTTCATCTTCCGGGAGATTCTCCCGCAGTTTTCTCAGCAGTTCCTCCGCTTCTTCCGTCTTCAGTTCTCTGAATTTTGTCATGCTGTTCTCCTTCCTCCGTATATCTCCTTCAGGGCTCTCTGCCTGTACACCGCGAGCTTGAGATCCGTGAACCAGTCGTCCAGATTGCTCCAGCGCTCCCTGTCGCAGGGCGGGAAGTTCTCTCCAGTCAGATCGTAATATTCGTTGAAAAAGGCATCGGCCTCCGTGTCAAATGCAGCATTCCTCATGAACCCTTTCATAGCTTCCATCTCTATCCCTCCATTCCATAAAACAGTTCCGTATGCGTCCCGAAGAGCAGTCCGTCATCCTTCTCCGGGATCATGAACCACCGGTTCCCGTCCCTGTACAGATATCTCTGTCTGTTTCTTATCACCACCACGAACCTCTCCTGCGCGCCGCAGTATCTCTCACGGTCCGCGATCGCCTTCCTCTCCCTCACATCCTCTATCAGGAAAGAACCCTTCCCGGTCTTTACCACCTGAGGCAGACACGCTCCGCTCACGTAATGCAGCGCGGTAACGGTCACATACCGGGGTTCCGTTCTTCTCTCAGCGCGGGCAGGCACGGCGTTCACCTTCTCTCCTTCTGAGAGCGCGTCTTCTCTCACGCCTCTCTCCCGCAGCAGCCGCAGCACACCTGCGCATCACCACGCGGTTCACTGTCCTGCACTTCTCGCACTCGAAGTATCCGTGGGAATCATCCAGAAGCAGCTCCGTATTCATATGTCCGCAGACACGGCACTTTGCCTGATACTCCATCACGACACCTCTCTCATGTCTGCGGGTCCCAGCACCTTCCATACCACGCCCAGGATCCTGCAGTCATCATCGCTGCCGATCTCGGTGATCTCCGGCTCCTTGAGCTCCCTCACCAGGTACATCCTTCCGTTGGCATGATGCCTGACGGTCCTGATATAGTTCCTGCCGTTGAGCATCACCATGGCCTGCTGCCCTTCCCTGGGCATCCTCATCAGGTCCACGATGACGTGGCTTCCGTTGCGTATGCCGGCTCCAGCCATCCCGTCTCCGTTCGCCACCGTGAAGAACCGCTCCCCGCGTCCCAGCATCTTCTCATAGAAGAGCCTGTAGTTGTCCATGCCCGTCTGCAGGAAGGGATAGGCGGTCAGCATATTCTCGCGCATGCGCTTGCGGATGCTGTATATCTCTCCGTCCTCCCACCCGAAGACGTCATTTCTCCCGTTCATCTCCTTGAGGAGTCCCTTCACAGTCCTGGGCGCCAGCCCCAGCTTCTCACAGATCTCCTCCACAGATGGAGCGTCCCCGTTTTTCTGTATATGATTGCAGATATAGGTGTAGACCTCTATCCTGCACTGCTCCCTGTCCTGAGCCCTTTTAGTTCCGTATCTCATTGCTTCCGCCTCAGAATACCGTTCTCAATGAATTCTTCAACAGGTCTGTACTCGAACATCCCCAGATCTCTGAGCTGTATGACCATCGCCGTGAAGCTGGCTCCCATATCGTTGGCCATCCTCTGTATGCAGATCCTGTCCTCCTGCGTGAACACCCCGTCTCCGTAGCACCGGACCGGTTCTCCGCCGTGATTCTCCCTGAGAAACCTGTCTATCTTGTATCTCGCCATCAGGATCGACGCCCCGAGCCTGTTCGTCACCCGCTCCTCTCTCCTGATGCATTCCTCCACCTCCTGCGGAGTGCTGCCCCGCAGCGCCTGCGGATCACTGTATATCTCCCGTACGCTCTGTCCCGGATACAGTTTCTTTACAATGTCATGCGCCGCTTCGTGCGCCATCGTGAAGCGCCTCCTCGCGCTCTGTTCCTCCCTCAGCAGGTCTCTTTCTATGACGACCGTTCCCTCCGGGAAGACCTCGTCTCTGGGTACCCCGTCCCGTATCACCGCCAGAGGATCTCTGCCGTTGGCATAGAACCCGAGCACGTCTCCGCCCTCTTCCGCGATCTTCTCGTATCTGAGATCCAGTCCGAGATAATCGGTCAGCAGTCCCTCTATGTCTATACACATTGAATCACCACTGCCTGTCCTGTCCGTATAGGACTTCGATATTCCTTCCCCGATCTGATCAAGTTCGCTGAACGGAACGTTCCATTGTTTTTTCATGCACCCTCCTTATCCGTGGCTTCCACATACCACCTGTCTCCCGACTGATACAAATACCTGGTGCTTCTGTTTATCAATACCGCGTAGCGAATTCCTTCAAAACCGTCATCAGGGCTCTCACTGGTGTGCAACACCCTCCTGATGCTCCATCTCCTCCCGTCCTGCCACCATATCTCATGGGGTATGACGGCTCCGTTGTCCAGATGCGTGCAGACCACCTGTACAAATACCTTCTTCTTCACGTGAGTACACCCTACAGTTCGTGGATGACTCTTCTTGCGACGCCCTGTATCTGCAGGAAATCTACATATATCTTCTTTCCAGGATACACAGCCTCGTTGGAATACTCGAGCACGACCTTCTTTGTTTTCCTGTCTATCCCGCCGTATCTCTTGAGAGTGTTCTGATTCTCTTCATCCAGCGCAACGACGATATCTCCTATATTGCATTCCTTCTGCTGCTCTATCAGGACCACATCCCCGTCATATATCCCGTCATCCTCCATGGAGTCCCCTGTCGCCCGGAGAAGATAGAATTCCCCCTTCCCGAAGAGCCCCGCCGGAAGATCGTAATACTTCTCCACTTCCTCAGTCTCGTTCTCTGGATCACCGCATGCAATGGATCCCACAAGCGGCACCGATATGAGATCTGCGGAGACCTTGCTCATATTCTCCATTCCCGATATCTCGCCGTCCCGGTATACCAGCATCCCTCTCCTGTCCATCTCGACAAGGTAGTTGTATGCCGTACCTACAGCGATCTGCACCTCAGCGGCTATCTGTCTGACAGTCGGAGCTGCATGATTCCGCCTGTAGTACTCTTCTATATACCCGAAGATATACTCCAGCGTTTCTTCGCTTCTTCTGCGCATCGGCCTCCTCCTCATTTAAATGAACATCTTGTTCATTTATCATTTCGTAATCCATATAATACTCATCCGCAAAGACATTGCAATACCTTTTTTCTGAAAAATCCGCAAAAACAAAAGAGGTGTGAAACACTCATCACACCTCAATCAAAATTCACATGTTTTTGTTGACAGATCACCAGATCAGAGTTATCACGCGCAGCCCCATACCACCAGGACCAAACCATCGCGCGGGCGGAACCCCATCGGCTTGCCATAGGCTCTCTCATATTATACTTACCGCGCAGTCATTCAGATACAATCTATAAATTGTCAATACCTGAGGGTGACGTTCTGGTAGAACTTATATCCCGGATTGCGCTTCTCGAGCATCTTCATGTACATGTCTTTTTTATTCCTGAAATAATCATCTATCGGATGAGTTCCGTATCCTTCCAACACTATCGTATAAGTGTCTTTGGCATACACATAATTGAACAGCATCTCTATGAGTTTGACCTTGTCCTCCGGGATAGGACCGTCTCCGGGCTCCGACTCGAACATCAACTGTGTTTCTTCCAAGATCCAGTCCTTGACATCTTCCATCAGTTCATGGCTCGACACATCCGGTTCCGGATAACGACGGCCGTTCTCAATGTTTCTCATCCATCTGTCATAAACAGAATCTTCCAGTTCATTGTTTACATACAAAGCCACATCTGCGATCATACCGCCAAGCGTATACTTTGCCTCATATATCTCACTCTCTGGAAGTTTATCAATCTGTTTTCTTATTTCTTTGATATTTGATTTGAACTGGTCTGCGCGGTAATCGTTCCACTTGGACTTGAGCATGTCACAAGTAGCCACTCCGAGATCTGCTTCCCAACTGTCAGGATCCTCTTCCAGGGCTTTGGCGTAGTATCTCCTGGCATCGTCGTATCTTTCTTTCTCATATTCTTTTCTGGCCATGCTCAAGGAATCTGCAGCATTGCCTTTTTTCTTCATGATGAAGGAAATTCCGCAAAACGAGCAGTTGTATGTTCCGTCCGCTTCGTTATATGTAAGAGGTGCGCCGCAACTCGGACATCTCAATGCGACAAAATCGGATTCAAAAGTATTTTGTTTGTTCATTTTATTACCTATATCTGGTTGTCAAACTTTTGAATTGTATCCTCTGTATGCAGAATAAGTCTGCCGTACTCCGCCCGGATACTGTGCACTTATTGTTCCGGTTTGACGGTTTTGATAGACGACCCTGCCTCCTCTTCTTTGGATATCATCAAGAATTTGCTGATACCGTTTGTCTTTTCTTACCGACTTGATTATAGGTATAGCAATTATTATCAGAAGCAATGTGAATCCTGCCTTCCCTTCCGATGTAAACACCGGTTCTGAATCTTCCGTCTCACTCTTTTTGCTTTTTTTACTCACGACTTTCTTGCCGCATCTGCTGCAAACACTGTACACTTCACCGTCTTCGTTTTTTGTTCCCTCAAAAGAATGGCCCAAAGCAGATTCCTTATTGCGCTTTTCTGAAGCTCCACACAGATCGCATTTATACAGGTCATATCCATAAGCTTCGCATGTTGGTGCAATTGTTTCTTCAAAAACCCAATTATGCTCGCACTCGTTAATCCCGCCAACTACGAGGAAAACTACAAAGGCTATTATGGATACAACAAAAATGCGCCAGGCTTTCCTTGCCGGTTTATTCGAAAACTTATAAAGAACAGCTGCTATACATGAAATAAGCGCGGGTATTGAGAAGGCAAAAGCTATTATGAGTACAACGTCAACAGAATGTGTGACGTTCCATATTGTGCAGGAAGTGATTACCGATAAAACCAATACCACGAACCAGTACAGCCTGCTAATAACAGATCGTTTCTCTGCAGAGTTATTGTTTCTTTGCTTTTTTATTCTTGTTCTTGTTTTAGTAGAGGAGTTTTCAGGAATAATACACTGTCTTTGTAAAGAGGAATTAACGGATCGCAAATCTGATTTTCTGCTGAAGTATTTCTTTAACTGCAGATCACCGTTGTATTTTGAAACACAATCGGCAATCAGCAGATTATTCTTGATCAGATCCAGGTCCTGCGCAGGAACACGTTCTGCTATATATCCCATGATACCAAGCATCAAATTTGCCCAAAGCGGGACATTTGTGTCCGACATCCATGAAGGCATAAAACTGCCTAAAACAGGCGAACAAATGTCTTCTTCAAAGATGCTGTTAAGAATATCCTTCATGTCGCCGTCAACAGATTCTGCTTCACTCCGCATCTGAAGAGTGTATAATTCATTGAACGCCAGCATTAGTGAGTTGGTTATCCTGGACGGATTAAACAGAACAGTTACCCTGTCATTGATCTGTAAGGATTGCGAATCTTGCTTGACAGACTCCGTATGTGTTTTTCTCAGATATTCTGCTAAACCTGCCGCTGTTGTCATTTTAAACCCTTTATGTTTCGATCCATGTGGGCATATTGTTCACAAAGGCCGATAGTGGACCCGAACGCAAATCAAATAGACTATATCGAAAAAGCATAAATAATAAGAGACTATATGCCTAATTAATCGCTTTTCACCTTCTGACTGTAGTCCTTTCACGCCATTGCTGTTTTGTTATTAAGACCTGTCTGGGCTTGCTGCCTTCTTGAGGTGCTATTATCCCCGCCTGTTCCATTTCATCCATTATTCTAGCGCATCTAGCATATCCGAGCCGCAGCTTTCTCATAATCATAGAAGTGTTCGCTTGACCTGCATCAAGGACAGCTTCCACCGCAGCTTCAAACATATCGTCAAATCCGTTTTCATCTGTATCATCTGGGCTAACTGCGCCGCTATTATAATTAATCTTTTTGACTATTTCTTCGTCTGGATTATGTATGCAATGAATAGGCCAATTATCTTGAAGCAATGATGTGCTGTATGAAAGGCACTCATAATAGTGCTCTCCATAAATATCATTTAGTTGTCTTGATAGTGTCTCCAAGTCTTCTTCTGCAATATATAGAGCTTTTCCCTCTTTTATAGAACCGCTGGCATTAACAAGCACATTACCTCGTTCACTGATCTTTTCCGCTCCACTTGCTTCAAGAATCATTCGGGATCCCATGGTTGACGGTACATAAAAAGACATTCTTAACGGAATGTTTATCTTAAGATCCGTAGAAAGAACATCAGAGGACGGATTTGATGTTACCATCATAACAAAAACTCCAACCCTCTGTCCTTCAGCCAAAATATTGCGTAATGATTCTTTCCAGTCTGAAGGGTCTCCCAACCCTGCCATATCGTCAATGACAAGCAGGATCTTCTGAGATGCAACATTGATTCCTGATTGCATTGAACGATTTCTGTTAATCACCTCTGTATTAAGCCATCTGATCAAGCCCGGTGCCCTATTTATCTCTTTCACAACAGGAACCAGCAGGTGAGGTAAAGATCTGAATGAAATATAGTCGACAGATCGCGTATCGATTATTACCACTCTGAGGTTCTCCGGCGAATTACGCAAACAAAGCCACATAAGCAATGCTTTTGCAAGTGAGGATTTTCCGCTTCCTGAAGTTCCTCCTATCAATGAATTGTTTTTTGAAATATCCTGTTTAAAGTACGATGCTCCGAATCTAAATATTGGTACCTCAAATGAACTCTTGCACTCTCTTGCAACCGAAGGAAACTCTTCTGAAACCGAGTTTTCTTCTCTTCCGAAATTAATGCGGACACCCTCCTGAGTGTTCTGTACCTCGACATCGCTTATTAGCCTGAACTCATTCAATTCATTGTCTGATATTTGCTTTTGATCGTTATCTTCTTCAATATTTTCTATGTATTCTGCATCTGCACTTTCTGGCAGTATTGTTACTTCTTCATCAGCTGAAACAGTTTTTGCAGTTATTTCTTGTATTTGCTGATTGTTAGTCGTCTGATTCAGTGTGACCGGAACGTTCTCCCCTATCGAGCTGTCTTTCCTTGATATGATATTTAATCTGAGAACATCGAGTGAGATCACATAGTGTATTGATATCAGCAACAAAATTCCCGTATATACTAGAGCCGTAGTTTTTCCCATAGGAAATAGCATGATGATAATGTCAAGCGCTATTACGAAAACCACAAAGTTTATAGTTTTAGCTATACGCTCTGTGTTTTCTTTTTTTATCTTCTTCACAATAAACATGATTATTGATACTAAAAGCGCAACCAGGCCAATGAAAAAACTAATGGCAACAAAAGTTTCCATACTATCATCCTTTCCACAAAAACTGTCTAAGTAGATTTATGTAAGCTACTCATAAAGCGAAATCATATAAAACGGCTTTTCATGCAATATAAATTAGAGATTCGTGTCCATTTCAACATAGAATGCTAGAGCCTCTCCATCACTCGTACATACGATATTGCCATTCAAATCTGTCCTATATATTCTGTCACAGTATTTTTCTAATCTTTTAATGACATCATCATTGGGGTGATCGTAATCATTTACACCCACCGATATTACAGCAAATTGGGGGTCAACTACATCAATGAATCTTTGAGAAGATGACGAATTGCTGCCATGATGTCCGACTTTAAGCACTGTGCTTTTAAGCATGAAATCCGATTTAACAAGAGATGATTCTTCCTCTGTTTCTGCATCCCCTGTAAACAGAAATGATGTGGATCCATATTCGATCCTAAGTACTATTGATGAATTGTTCTCATCTGTCTCTGCAAGAGACATATCGATTGGGCCAATAAACGTTATAACAGCACTGCCAAGTTCAATCGTTTCTCCGGAAAACGGGACCTTTATGTTTTTCCCCTGTTGGGAAAGATACTTTATGAAGCTGTTAAACGCACGACTGTCATATGAAGCTACAGGAGAATAAGCGAAGCCAACTTTTGCATAGTTCAGTGCACCTGCTAATCCTCCGACATGATCGGTATGCGCATGTGAACACACAATGTAATCAATATAATTAATTCCATGCGATTCAAGATATGAATACAAAAACGATGAATTCCCGGGATTACCCCCGTCGATCAGCATATAGTGGCCGTCACACATTACCAAAGCAGAGTCTGCTTCTCCGACATTAAAGAAATGAATCTCAAATGAAGCCTGATTCGCTTCTTCTTTAATGTTTGCTTGCTGATCGATTTGACGAGTGTACTGATCTTCCGGTGAAACCTGTTCTGTTTTCTTTTCATAAACACTCTTAAGAAACGGTTTGCATACAACGATCACAGCAGACAATACTAACACTGCTGCCAGAAGAACAAGTATATAGTACGTTCTCTTTCGCATCGCTTATGGAATCAGTTCCGCAAAATCTCGTGCATTTTGAACGTTTGATATTTGCAGCTCAATATTTAGCCCCGAGGAGGTTCGCAGTAATACTCTTCCGTACAGACATTCAGGTATTTGCCGGTTATCTTTGTATCTTAAGTCCGGAGTCCCGTTTTTGTTAACGTACTGCCAGGTATACCCTATTACCTGTGCATCGCTTGGGATCGGTCCTTTCTCGACGAAACGTATCGTAGAAACATCAATATTAAAATCAGAGTACTCAATCATGTTCACATTGTTTTTATTAATATGAAACACTTTGTCCGGTAGAATTATCAGTCTTTCCTTCTTGTTTAAAACGATCTGAATCGAATCAACGTTAGTCTTTACATAATATGGATGTCCTTTATTTATTTGGACCTCAACACGCTCTACATTTCTGTATACTCCGGCATTGATCTTTATATTATTGTTATGCGTTTCTGATACCACCTGCCATTCCTTCTTGCCTTCCGCCAGAATCTCCCAGGCATCAAGGCGTCGAATATACTCTTCTTCTTTTTCTGGATCAAAGGAATAGTCAAGTGATACTCTGCCTATAGTGTGAGCTATTAGTATAAAGACCAGACCAGTGACAGGTATCAGTATCATTATCGGGTGTAAACCAACCAGCAACAGGCAAAACAGCATAATAATCCCTATTCTGTTCAGGCTGATCGTTCTTTTAATAGCATCTGCTACTGTATCCTCTTTTGTTTTTATCAGCAGAGAGCCATCATCATTACGCATTCTTGAAGGAAAGCTTGCCTGCTCATAATCGGGTGTTAGGTACTGTTGTTGGTAACTGTTGCGTTGGACATTACGGGTTCTACTCTGACCGTACTGATTTCTGCTGCTTCTCGGATCTCTGTTTTCATCAACATAAGACCACCCGGTTCCAGGAATAGTATACGTTCTGCGTGTCGTCCCCTGCGCGGTCCTGGTTATTCTGTATCCTTTTGTACCCCAACTATAACCAACCCCTGATTTACTGAGGTTGATTCTGAACCCTCCGCCAAGATTAATACTTCTGTGATACCGCCAACCCATAAAAACTATCCTTCCATAGGACAAACAATAACAACGCTTATATCATCTTCAGATCCTGCGTCGATTGCCTTTTGTATTATCGTTTCACATTTATCACTGTAAGAACTGACATCTGAGATGATCTCCTCCAGTTCATCCAGGCTCAAATAATCATGGACGCCATCCGATGTTAACAGAGCTAATGAAAACTCCTGACAATCTGCAATATAGAGTTTAGACAACAACGCCGCATCTATTCCGCCGAAGCAGTTTGTAATCTCACTTCTGTTAGCTGACTCGGCGGCTTCTGTCTGTCCGCTTCTGACCAGCCAATTGTATGTAGTATGATCTGAAGTGATTTGTTTCAGATATTTCCCTTGCCTAATAAAGGCTCTGGTATTGCCGATATGAATGACCTTGAAAGCACTGCCATTCACAAAAAATCCCGTTAGTGTAGTTGCTCTGTCACGGGCATTTACGTCAGTAACAGACGCTTCAATCAGATTATTGTTTATCTGAGTCAAAAATTCTTTAATCGAATCTTTGCTTCTGCCATTCCACTCTGATAACTCTTGAGCGACAAAATGAGATGCTTTATCTCCGCCTTCATTGCCGCCTACTCCATCTGCAATACAGATAAACCCATTATCTGGTATCTCAAAAGAACCTGAAGAATCAGACAGTATTTCTGTACCGATTACGATTGTGTCCTCGTTGACATTATGATGTTTTCCTTTTCTGGAGGAAGCATAAATCATTACAGAACCTCGTGTGTACAGCTAAGTGCATACGGCATATTCTCCGCGTCAATATCATTCAGAGTTATTCTGACGTTTTCCTTAATATCTTGATCAAACATGTAGCGGGAAAGAGGATTGATCAAAAGGCTTTCGACGATATTGCCTATTCCTCGTCCGCCATTATCAAGATTATCCAACGCTTTTGAAACGAGGATGCTTCTGGCTTTATCTGTGACTACCAGGTCAATACCCTTCTCAGTAGCAAGATTCTTAACTATCTTGGAAATCTGTGAATCAAGGATTAGTTCAGCAACATCAGGTCTGATGAAATCAAAAACTACGATGTTTTCACCAATGCGGTTCAGGATCTCAGGCCTTCCCAGTTCCAGTTTGAAATAATCTTCTATTGCCTGACGTACTTTTTTCTGAACTTCGGCATAAGGCATATCGGGAGTGACGTTTGCCTTTCTGATTCCCATTTCATTTCTTGTGTAAATACCAAGATTGCTCGTAAAAATAATGATGCATTCTGAAAAATAAACAGTATTTCCCTGCCCGTCAGTCATTCGCCCGTCTTCCAGGATCTGCAGAAACTTGTCAAAGATCGAGGGATGGGCTTTTTCTATCTCATCAAACAACAGAATTGAGAACGGATTTTCTCTCACAGCATTTGTGAGCTGTCCTCCCGCTTCATATCCGACATATCCTGGAGGCGCACCAAGCAGTTTCTGATCGCTGTGGCTCTGACTGTATTCGCTCATATCAAAACGTATGCAGCAGCTTTCATCTCCGAACAGTTTCTCTGCAAGTGTTTTGGCTGTTTCTGTTTTTCCTGTTCCAGTCGGTCCGGCAAAGAACAGAATGCCCTTGGGCTTTCCATGAGAAGAACTCTGGAGGCCCGCCATTCCAGTAACTGCCCTCTTCACGACATCCAGCGTCTTTACTATTGCAAAGTCCTGTCCCTTAACTCTCTTCTCAAAATCTTCTTTAGCTGTTTTCAGTTCATTTACATCCAGGCTGTCCCACGGGTTTTCCTTGATGCCGTATCTGTACAGATCTACAACAGATGACATCTGTCGGATCCGTGTTTTTTCATTTTTGCAAAGTCTTCTGAGCCCATTGATCTCAGTAAAGCTGAACCCCTCTGTAAGGCCTACAAAACGGTCCTGAACCTTTTCCAGTTCATCGGGATGGGCTTCGAAATAGGGATAGTCTTCCTCGAAAACATCTGACGAGAAGAAACTGGAAAAGTTCTCCCCTTTGACCAACTGCTCTCTTTCTTCTTTGGACGG
This sequence comes from Oscillospiraceae bacterium, assembly GCA_017405465.1. Classification (GTDB taxonomy): domain Bacteria; phylum Bacillota; class Clostridia; order Oscillospirales; family Ruminococcaceae; genus RUG11783. Next base: position 131,874 of record JAFRAJ010000016.1, on the reverse strand, counting down.
CGTGCCGATCGTAACGGTCTTGACATTTGGATTGTCCAAATAAAACCACGCTGGAATATCGTTAACCTTATTAACGACCATAACGACCAAATTCTTTAATGTTCCATTCTCGGTTCTGACGTCTTTGCCTTCCATTGATGCCAGCATAAGATTGGTATAGCTGTCGACTTCCGACTGATCGATACTGTCAGGAGAAGTTATGTATCTTGAGGCCAAATTCATTACTATCGCTACGGACTCTTTGTTTTGGCTGACAGCAGTTTTAATTAAAGAAGTTGCTGAATTTGCCTTCCCCTTAAAATCACTGCGAATATATGACCCATCAAGCTTTGCATTTGTAATCGAAGCAAAGGACTGAATATGTTTCTCATCACATGAGTTATAGAATCCCTGCATGCTGTCGAAAAACACGATCGTCTTATATCCCAAATCCGTAAAGTAATAATTCAAATACTCAGGAAGCCGAAGGATACTGCCTTTTGGAGCGCTCCCTTCTACTGGGTATTGATATACATCAAGGACATTACCTTCAACAATTATCAATGGCTTGATCTTACAGAAAATCCCGAGTTCTCTGTGCCACTTTGCAATATAGTCTTCCATAATGCCTCCTTATGTTTTAATCACCTGCTAAAACCTCTGTGATGAATACCAACAGAGACAATACCATCCTTGGCAGTAAAATTCTGAATCTGATTATGCGCACAAGACATGTAGTCTTCATATCTTTTCAGATAAGAATCATTTAGAATGTGGATCGTTTGGTTTGATGATCCTCTGAGCAGCACGTCATTATTTAATTCTTCTATATATGGTCCATCCACGAGTACAGCTATGCTATTCAATACCGAATCCGTGCTCGTGTCATTCCTTGCCCATAGCTCGTCCAGCTTATAACCCGTGTAAACGAGTATATCGTCCGAGACAGAACGCAGCATTTGGATCAGAGTGCTCAGCTCTGCGACTTGATCCATTGGTTCTCCGCCTGAAATCGTAAATCCATCGATCTTATTTGTCTTGTGCACATTATCTATAAGCAAAAACACATCTTCAGGAGCTACCTCAAACTCATCACGGCGCTCCCATAGTTCCGGATTGCTGCACCCTTTACATTTCCGAGTACATCCACACAGCCATATACCTACTCGATCTCCGGGTCCAAGTACCTGGACAGGATAAAGGACTCTGGCTACGTTCATTTGTTCTCCCCGTAAACGAAATATGCTGCATCGTCCTGCAGTTCGCCATTGATTTCTTTTCCGCCAAGACCCAATATGTCGCCGTCTTTTATTTCTACAGGCGTTCCATCCTGTATCTCTACATTATTCAAAAAAGTCTTATTCGTACGGCTAAGGTTCTCAACAAACACCTTTCCTGCCGCAATTGTCAATTTACAATGCTGTCTGCTAACAAAAACTTTAGACTCAAGGTAGTCGCTTAGTTCAGCTTCTCTTCCAATAGTAATCAACGGTTTATCAATAATTATGGAAAAGGATCCGTCCACACTCTTCAATTCGTATGCGCTGACAGTATTTTCCGTCCTGTTCACCTTAACAGGTATTATGTCCGAGATGTCCTCCCCGCACACTTTACATTTTCTTGCCTGAGGAGCATTCTCTGCTCCGCATTCACAAATCCGAACCAATTCAGTGTTCTCTGGATCATCAGATTTTGAATCAACTGCGTCTTGCTGTAATTCAATTACAGAATCATCAACCACCTTTACTCCAGTCAGATCAGCCTCACAATATCTGCACTCTAAAAGATTTGGGGGATTATGCTCTCCGCACTCAGGACATATCTTGTACTTTTGCAATTCCATTACTTAATCATCCTGCCTCATAACTATTCGATCAGTCTGTTTGCGTTTCTTCTCTGTCACATTCATCATCGTGATCTGTGTCGAGTCTGCAACATCATAATCATTCACGTTTATTATTGCCGCATACTCAGCAGAAGGAGGCGACAACGCTATACGATTGCCGACAATTATTCCCCTCTCTCGCATACGTTTTTCGAACTCTTCAAACTCGCTGCAGAAACTCTCCATATCGCTGGTAAGAACTTCTGCCTCTTCTTCTGTCGGTATCCGGTCTTCCCTGTCAAGACCGCCAAGTTCCATTGAGATCTGTCCATCCGGAGAATACATAACATTTACCGCTGTACCTTCATTAAAGGAGAACAGCTCGTTTCTGAAATGCTTTCCGCTCTTTTTCCTGACTTCTCTCGAGCCGATTATGTCGTAGCCCATCTCTGTCATTACTTCGTTAACGCATTCCGTTATGTATAGCTGTTCCTGCTGACGTACAATCTGCTGCTCCATCCGCTTGATCTCTTCACCTATTGTGGAAACAGCTTCTCCTGGACAAGGCGGAATGCTTATTGGTGATTCTCCTGTCATTTCACACAGCGATTCATACCTGACACACAGATCTCTATATTCTTTCCTGGCTTGTTCTTGCTCACTGCGATAATCATCTACCTTTTTGAACAGTTTCTTGACTGTAACTGTCTCAAAGGTTTGCAGAAAACGTTCCTCTTCTATCTTTGATAGAGAAGAAATTGCCTGTTTGATTTCCTTCTGCAATGCTTCCGACAAAAGAGTCTCATTTTGCAGTTCTTTTAGTTTTGCACTTATAGTGTTTTTCTTTTCAGCAATGCCTGTTGTCTCTGCCTCTTCTTCTATATCGAATGATGTTACAGAACTAATATCATCGAGAATGCTGGACTGTATTTTTTGTATGTCCTGTGAGCTGTCACGCTTCAAATAATTTGAACTGGTTTCTTCAGAAGACGTCGGCGCAACGTCTTCCAAATCTTTTATAATACTGGCTTGTATCTTTGATGTATTCTTTTGATTCTGAGCAGACAGAGCGTCGATCTTGGCTTTCACTCGTTCCGCTTTTCTTTGCAAAGTCTGCAGCGCCTGCAACTCCGACTGTTTTTCAGTTAATGCTGCAATTGTTATCGTATATTTTTCTGAGACGTGAGGCGTTTTATCCTTTAACTCCTCTTCGATATCTTTCGTTTCTCTCTCAACTTCGTCCCGTATGGACTGAAGCTGCTTTAGTTGTTCTTCTCCTTCTGAAGTTCTCTTCATCAGAAGCTGAATATTGCTGTTTTGTTTCTCATAGCCGGATGAATTCGAACGGAGATTTCGTATAATTTCTTGTATATTTCTATAACACGCAAGACACTGCTGTTCGCAGAGGACCTGCCCAGCAACGATCGCTTCAGCACTTCTGGTCAGTGAATAAACAGATATCTTCGGACCACTCATACTAAAACCTCCCTGTCACTCGTTCATAGAGGAGCGCCACTTCTCTATTTCATTTTGTTTTCCAATTGCCATCAGCCATGTCTCTAATTGGAAATCAAGGTTTCCGTCATAATCAACCAAACGGTGACATAATGATTCAAATTTGTCATATGACTCTGCCAGTAAAGCTTTCATGTAATTTGCCAACTCACCCACTGTACGGATCTGCTCTCCATCCAGAAGCAAAAGTTTCTGGCCGGACAATGTATAAGCCATCAGATAATATGTGCGCTGCAGATCTGTATCGTTATTCTTCTCCAATTCATAAGAATCTTCAATAGCCTCTGCAGCCTTCTTCAACTTCTCGTTTTTAGGAGCCGCTAAAGAAACATATTGTGACAACAGTTTTTCAGAAAGAATGCTGTTGTAGTACGAATACTGCGATCTGTCTTTGTCCCACAGTTTATCCAGAACTTCTCTTCCAAAAGCAGCCAGGCTCTCATATATTTGTCCCATCCAGTAAAAACCCTTGAGTTTCGGATTGATCTGATACAACAATTTCCAGAATATGATGTCATCTTTTCCGTTTTCCCTGCTTGCTTCTTCTTCAGCCGCCTGACACTTTCTGGCAATTTCCTGATTCCAGGAACGAAAATGATTCGTAAGCTGTCCTCTGAATAATTGTTTCTTCCCTTCTTCCCAGTTTTTTGCAAGGGCATTGACCAGCAATGCAGGATCTGTGTATTCCTCACCCAGAAAAACATACACAGGCATCGTGCCTTTACCGACATTTCCGATTCCTTCACCGGGGATAACGAGAGGTTCTCCATCCAGCCATTGTTTGACCTCGTCATAGGTCCACCTTCTGTTAGGATTGCTCTTATTAGCTCTATTGCTGATATCAGGATATGTTAACGCAGAAATAAAATCCTGAAGCAACGCCGGCATATCATCCGGATAAGGAATTCGCTGTACCGAGATATACTGTTCGATCTCGTCAGGCTGAAGATTAGCATATGGAGTGTATCCGCAGAACAATTCGAACAACGTAATACCGAACGAATAATAATCTGATTCTTTAAGAAAGAGATTCCTGAATGTTTCCGGCGCGGAGTATTCAGGGGTCATTCCCGTTTTTGTCACAAGAACGGTATTGCCTTCATCCACAACCGAACTGATACCGAAATCTATGATCGAGAAAGTCTCGCCGTCATCATTGATCATTATGTTAGACGGCTTAAGGTCTTTGTGAATGATTCCTGCTTCATGGATTACATGCAATCCCTCATTGATGCTGGGAATAACCTTTCTGAACAGCTCATCTTCATTGAAGGTTTTGCCCTGAAGACTTCCGTTTTCATAGTACGGAAGGATTTCAACAGGATAATCATTGTATGATCCTGTCTCATACAGTCTTGCAACATAAGGCGAGCTAATAGTCAATAGAACGTCAAGAACTTCCTGCTTGATTGCAAACTTGCGCTTATAGACTTTTGCGACATATTCCTGAGTTCCATCTGCACACAAGTACAGATCCGCCTCGCCTGAGGATACTTCAAGCTGACTTAACACCTTATATTTATCGCATATCATGGTTCCTTCTGTTATGGAACTGTATTCCTCAACATCTATGTTATTCTGCCGATTGTATTCTTCAACGATATTGTTATTGATTACAGTCGGTGTCGAAGAATTAACAGCTGTATTTATCACTGTTTTTTCAGCCATACTTCATACCTCATTAATCTGAATCGACCCGAACGAAAACAGCCTTTACTGGTTGATCTGTGATGAACTATTTAGGACTTTTTGTGACCCACGCAGGTTGACTGGCAAAAGTTCCGGAACTGATAAGGAATTTACCATCAATGTCACCAAACAGTTCTTCAGCCACATCCAGATAAGGTCTTATCTCTTTTTCTGTTCCTTTGACTGCAAGGTTACCGCCATGTGCTCTTAAGTCGCGAACACTGAATCCGTTTTTCGTAAAATAATCTTTTAGATCCGATGCTTCACGAACCACAGCTGTATTCTCTTTATGGTCAGAATCATAGACAAAACCTGTTTTCTCTTCTGAAGTCTGTAATCCCTGCCCTTGAGCACTGTTCTGCTGCAGCGGTGCAGAAGGTTTTTCCGGTTGTGAAGAACCTTCTATTTTCTCCAGAAATCCTTTTTTAACAGATGTCAGAGTAAACTCACGTATTCGTTTTCCAAACAAAACAAACAGCTTTGTTCCGCTCACCTCTTCAATCACACCTTCACCGTAGACCTTATTGAAAACGCGAACTCCTTCTTTTACCCATGAAGCATCTGCATCTTCTCCGGCGGCATCTTCCTCTTTCTTATTCTGCACTGCAGCGTTTTTCACACCTGCTGTAGCGGTATTGCTGTTAGTTGTGACAGTCTGACCTTTTACAGAAACAACATGATCGTTCACTGGTACTGAGTCGTCTTTTGTAAGAACTCCGGTCTCAAACACAAACGGGTACGAAAGCGATCTCTCAAACTTACTGAATCGCACGTCAACTATACCGTTTATCCTTAACACGTTAAGCACAACACCGCTGCCCCAGGACTTGTGCCTTACACGTGCTCCCGGAACGACCCATGACAGATCAAGAACTTCTTTTTTAATGTCTTGATCTTTTTTATTTGTGTTTAATCTCCTGATCTCTTCTGATTTCTGACTATTTTGATCTTTCTTTGCCAGAATCTTTGCAGCTTCTCGACGAGCCTGTTCTTCCTGCTGTCTCTTTAACTCTGCATCTTTTCGCGCCTGCTCTTCCTGAAGCTTTTTAGTTTCAGCTTCTTTGCGGGCTCTTTCTTCCTCTAACGCCTGCTTTTTCAGGTTTTCTTCTCTTTGCAGTTCTTCTGACAACTGCCTCTTTCTGTCACATTCTTTAATCGAGTTTGCAATAAACTGCAAAAGTCTTTTTCCTTCTACTTCAGGGTTTTTATACCATTCTGCAGACCATACACGATACAGGTTCCATCCCATCGACTTAAGCACAGAACCTCTCAGGCGATCTCGGTCTCTTGCTGTTTTGGCAGAGACATAAGAATACCCGTCGCACTCTATTGCTGCGACAAATTCTTCGACATCCTCTGACGGATGTTTTACTGCTATATCTATCTTGTATCCAGAACAGCCAATGTATTGTTCGACACTATATCCGTTGTCCCGAATAAACTGAGCTATCGAATCGACGAAATCGTCTGTTCTGACACTCTTGTGAGAAACTGACAAAGATGACTCTCCGTTCATTGCAAACTCAATATATGAGCGCAGCATACGGATTCCTTCTGATTCCGTTCTTGATATATCAATGTCTGACGGCAGTATTGAACTGACCAGTTTGATGTTTGTCTTTGCTCTTGTTATCGCAACATTAAGTCGACGTTCTCCTCCCGCAATTCCAAGAGGTCCGAACCGCAGCGACATCTGCCTGCCGTTTGCTTTCTGCTCCTTTGTCTTCGCGTATCCGATACTGAAGAAGATAGTATCTCTCTCGTCGCCCTGTACATTTTCCAGGTTTTTAACAAAGAATTCTTCTTCTTTTCCCTCAGTAAAGAATGTCTCATATCGGGGATTCTTTTCGCGGAAACGCTGGATCTCAAGAGATATTGCCTGCTGTTGTTTTTCACTGAATGCAATTATGCCCAAAGAACGATTGGGATGCTTTTCTATGTGTTCCTTAACAAGTTCAACGATTCGCTTAGCCTCAAGAATATTGTAGTTCTTAGGTGATGGCTCATAATATCCATCTTCAACATACACAAACTCCACTCCCGTGTCCGGCTCGCTTTCATTGCTGCTCGGGAATGTAATCAGTTCGTTTTTGTATATCTCCTGGTTGGAAAATGCAATTAAGTGTTCCTGCCTGCTCCTGTAATGCCAAAGCAGAGTCCGGCTCGGAAGGATACTTGCAGTTTCCTCAAGTATTGAGTCATACGATTCGTCATCGTATCCTTCATCGTCATCATAGCCTTCGCTTCCGTTGTTTGTGTTTGCGGCGAAGAAGTTTGTAGGCGGAAGCTGTCGTGTATCGCCTGCGATTATCACCTGATTAGCTCTGAATATTGCGCCGATCGCATCCTGCGGGAATATCTGAGAAGCTTCGTCGAAGATAACGATATCAAATTTGTAAGCATCAGCATCAAGGAAGTAGGCAACTGACAACGGAGACATCATCAGGCACGGTTTCAGGGTCAATAATAAATCCGGAATGCTTTGGAACAGTCTTCTCAGTGGCATAACTCTTCGTTTAAGCTCCATCTGATGTCTTAGTATTCCAAGCTGAGAGCCTGCGCGGGCAACCGTATTTACGCTGGGGAAAGAACTGATTATCTTTTCCCTGATTCTCTTTCTTGATATCTCATATTGTTTGGAATCAAGATCGACAAACTGTTCCAGTTTCTGCTCATGAACTCTCTTTCGGAAAGTCTGTACTGACTTGACTTTATTCAATTGAACATTGATCCACTGTATATAGAATGCCTTTTCAAAAGCTTCCGTCACATCTGGGACCGTATTGTCTAATTCACTTACACTTGAAGTAAAGCCGGATAAGCCGAGTTTATCGCATTCTTCCCGTGTCTCCGCATAGTCCAACCACTTATTTAATTCATCAAAGCCGTCAATACATCTGTCATATTTATCTGCAACCGTTATAAGATCTGCATTTATAAAATCGGCATCATTAAAGTATGAAGTAAAAGCATTCACCTTTTCCTCCGCCTCATTAAACGAAGGAATTAGATCAGACAATAATTCTTCTTTATCAACAACATCTGTTACATTGCTGCACGCTAATGAAAGAACATTTTCCGGCACATTGCCGGCAAACAGTTCAGTTAATCTTCTGACCGCTTTCAGACCGTTTTCTATACTGATCCAGTCGGTTGCAGAACCGTTATATGAGCCTTCAAACAGACCTCTTAATGTACTGCCATTGTCACTGAACCACTTCTTTTCCTGAGTTATCACATCAATATCGGAAACAAGGTCATCAACTTCCTTTTTTGTAAGAACGGGCTCCCTCTTATTTTCAACAAGTGAAGTATAGTAATGGCTCTGCGCATTGCAGCTATCGATAAACCGACTGATCTGAGGAAGTACCTCTTTGGGAATAATACATTCGTTTAACTCAACTGACAGGAACCTGGCTGTTGCAATCTTTCCCTTCAGCTCATCTATTTCTTTTGAAGAGATAACTTCAGCTATACGACGGGCATTGCCGGACAACTGGATACTATTAGTTATCCCAACAAGTGCATTCACCGTCTCCTCAGGTATATTGGCGTAAGGGAAAACCGCAACAATATCGAGAGCCTTCTGCATGCCGTCAAGAATACGTGTCCAATCTGTCTCCGCACCATGGTACTGACCGCCAATTGCATCCACGAACACATCGTTATGAGAATCAAACCATGCTTTTTCATCGTTCAATGATTTTATCTTCTGAAGAAGGTCAACGGCTTCAGATTCATCTATTTTTCCGCCTATACTTTTCGCATGGAGTCTAAGCGTTTTTATGTCCTCTTTATAACTGGGCTTCATGGTGTGGAACAGTCCGACATATTCCGTCTTAAACCTTGCCAGCATGCTGTCTGCATCAATTGAGAAAACAGATGCTTCCCAATTATTCATGATGTCTTCTGTATAAGACGCTATATTGCCGCTATGGATTTGTGCCTCCCGGATAATCGGGACGATTTCTTCGTTTTTTCGTGCGTCAAACCATGACGGTTCCAGATAAGGAGCTTCGGCAGCCAATCCAAGCACCTTTGAAACCATCTCTAGCGATTCAAACGATTCTGTACATCTATACGAAAGTAGCTCTGATCCTTCCCTGAATGCCTCAAGGACTACTTCCATCTCTTCGAACAATTCAGACGCTATGTCTCTGTTATCTTCAATCTGTTGTTCCAGTTCTGTGTTTGTGTCATTTGTGCTGTAGATCCAGGAATACTCATCGTTAAAGTATTCTTTTATTGGTGCAATGTCATAGTCAAATATAGAATCATTCCAATTTCCTGATACTCGATCCTGATACTCACTCAAGCGTTCACTATGCATTCTGCCTTCCAGGACACTTTGCTCACATGAAAACAATATCTGTGTGTCGAACCAGTTTCTGTTAATTGAAGAAGGCTTATTTATGAGTACATCTGCAGTTGAGATAAGGGTCTCAACATCAGCGAGGCTGTCATTCTTTCCGGTGTTCAGCTTCTGTTCGATCTTTGCAGCTTTTTCCTTTACTGAACGCAGCTTATCCGACAATCCATCTGTCTGGTTAATCAGCTGATCTTTAAATGTTGTACCGGAGGAAGTTGCTTTTGTATTAAACCATGGATTTTCACTCAACTTTGTTCCTATGCCCTTCAGTGCCTTTTCAAAAGCGATGACACTGTACAAAAAAGAAGCATACTGATCCTTAGTCACATCTTCCGGGTGTTCTATACGAAACTCTAATGGTGTAGCTTGCTTTAACTTTGTTATCTTTCCGAATGCTGAGTATATGCTCTCATCAAGCGGCGCAATAGGCTCGTGGAGCTCACTGGCATATTTGTTTAAAAATTCTCTGTCACGGAACAACTCCGTCAACTCTCTCAATTCAGAACTGTCAACATACTCTTCTTTGAGACTTAAATTTGCACCTATACTATCAATGATCTCTTTCTTGTTTGCTTTGTAGTTGTGCAATGAAAGACAAAAGTCATCCAGCCCAACTTCAGCAAGCCGCTTTAAAACCACCTGAAGAGCAGCCGCCTTCTCGGAAACAAACAACACTTTCTTTCCATCCGCCAGTGCCTCAGCAATTATGTTGGTTATAGTCTGGCTTTTTCCAGTGCCGGGAGGCCCCTGCATTACAAAACTCGTACCTAATTTTGAAAGCAGTATAGCTTCTTCCTGGCTGGAGTCGGAATCTATTACTTCATGCCATTCTTCTGGTCTTACTGCATCGAAATCATAGTTTTCTGCTTCGCGGGGCACATCTATTTCAGCCGATCTGTCTCCGGCCATTGCTCTAAGGACCGGATTGGAAACGATACGCTCCTTATTGACGTCCAGATCGTGATACATGCTGATTTTCAGGAACGACAAAAGGCCGAGACTGACTTCAGGCATTACCTTCCAGCCTCGTTTATCAACAATTTCTTCTATTAGTGCAAGATATTCGTCGAATGAAGATCTGTTCTCCAGATCAAACTCCGGGAGATCGATATTGTATTCTGTACGGAACAAATACGACAGTGTCGGATTAACTTCAATCTCATCATCATATCTGCTCAGAGTGAACGGAGAATTCAGAGATTTAAGGCCGATAGTAACCGGCATCATAAGCAAAGGGGCTTTAAGCCAGGGAGAACTGTCTCTGTTCTGTTCACGCCAGTAAATAAAGCCGAAGCATAGATACAGAATATTGGTTCCCTGTTCTTCCTGTGCTAGCTTTGCTTTTTGCCGGAGATTCTTAAGAGTTTTTTCTCTTTCTATAATCGTTCCAGCTGTTTTTATATCTCCTCTTTGAACATTCAGGTTATACGACAGCGTCTCCATAAGCGCGATTATAGAATATGTACGCAGATCGGAATCCTTGCTTATCGGTCTCTGGAACGTTAATGCTTTATCGGAAAAAGCAAGCTTGTTAAACAGTTCCGTTGCTTCCGGTTCGAGAATACGCAATGACGACCGCTTTGTCTCGCGGTAATTGATCATTTTGTTTCTTTTTCCCGTATCAAGAAGTTCTCGCTTCCAAAGATCTATCTTGTTATCCAAGCCTTCAAAAGAAGTATATTTATTAATTGTGTTTTCAGTGCTGGCGGCAACTGGCGCAGGGCTCAGACTGTTTATACTTTTCTCGTTAGTAACAGTCTGTGTCTTCGTAGGCGATGGCTTCTGAACTGTTTGGCTTGAGCTTACATTTCCTGAACTCTTGACAGGTGCATTACTATCATCTTTAGCAGTGATTTGTTTTGTGGTTTTGCTTATGGTGGCAGAACTATCTGTAGACGTTTGGGGTTCACCGCTGATTGCAAACAGAACAGCAGCTTGGTGTTTACAATGTTGTTCTTTTGCGGCATATGGACATGTGCACTTCAGACCATAAGGAAGTCCATTAAACACACTGATACTTACCGTGTAATCTTTTGTTCCTTTTACCAGTGCTTTGATCGAATCTCCATTACTGTCGGATAAGATTTCAACTTTGTTTTCCTGATAGTACTCTCTTCCTCGCTCAAGAATAACCGACGTAAACATTCCCTTCCACTTATCATTCTTAAGTTGTGGCAATGATGAAACGGTGTTGTTTACAGTCTTGTCTATGCTGTTCTTATAATCTCTTTTTGCATTATCATTGTACTTTTCATTATCTGTATTGTAACTTGATAATGCCGTTCTCCATTTGTATGCATCAGCAGAACTGCAGTCCTTATATCTCTTGCCACAAACAGGACATGTCAAAGCCCTTGACAGAGAGGCCAAGTTATTACCAGTATATGATTCCTTCAGTATTTGACGACTTATCCTGCCACACTCGGGGCACAGTACGGTTACTACTCTGGATCCAGTACTGCTGCTAAGAAGAACCATTTGGTCTGCCATTTTATGCTTCCTATACTTTCATTACTATGAATAAAAAACACTTCCATATGTATCAATATATTATATACAAATCAAATACAATCAGCAAAAAACTAAAGAATCGCAGGAACGATCTTAGCACGAACCATTCCTGCGATTGATTCTCTTTATTACGCCTTATCCTTAAAACCTCTTCTCCCCATGTGGCTCACATCAGAAGCAGTAACGATAATCACCTGTTCTATGCCGCATCTAGCCCCTTATATCTGGCCATATATGTTATCGGATCCAAAATAAAGTTGTCTTCGATCCTTCCAAAAGCTTTATAGAACTTCGGAGACATCGAGTTGGCGTCATAAATTCTGTAAACACAGTATCTGTCCGCATAAATATTGGACTTTTCCACTTCATTTCGGCTCACATAAAACACTGTGTCAACCTTAGATGTGGTTGCTTTAACTTCAATGTACAGTTCTTTTACGGAACCATCCGGAAGTACAGTATACGAAAGTATGTCATATCCATAGCTGTCTGATTCGCTGGATACCCACCTGACCTTTTCTGCATACTCTTCCAAGCCAAGACTAGATAGTCTTTCCTGCTCGTACTGTATTACCATCTGCTCACCGAGCAGTCCCGTACGCGCATCTCTCATCGCTTTCTTTATGTAATCTATCTTTCCTGCCTGGGGGTTAGTGATCCTTGTATACTTATTGTCTCTATCCACATAAGGTTCGACCTGCTGAAGTTGTCGGTTAAATCCAAACGGGAGATCATTATCCGGATCAACGATCTCTCTGATCATCTCAACCGCTTCTTCCGCCGGGATGATCTGCTCCATCTCCTGCGCCAGCACTCTCTGGATCACTGTATCATAGCTGCCAGAATCAAAATGCTTCACGATGGAATCATAGATATCCATCATCTCAAGAAGATCATTTCTTAAAACTGTATCCGTAAAGCCGTGTGATGGATAGAAAGTCTGAAGCACTGTTGTAGTCTCATACCCATAGCCAAGATCACCACGCTTTGTACCCAGATAGATCGGATCCTTAGAAATAGTGGTATCCGTTATTTCGGACCGGAAGTAATCTGACACTTTCTGAGCGTTAGCGTACTTCTCTCTTCCATATAGGTTCTCGAAATTAGTGATCCCCTGGTTCAGCGTCAGATAGAAGCCCGACATATCTTTCTTAAACAGAAACACAACATACAGGCCTTTCTGGGTCGTGACAGTTACGTTTCTGTTAAGTATCGAAATCCATGGATATTCTGCCCTGTTGCCATTTCCCATAGATCCCTTAACAATCAGATCTTCGCGATCCGGAAACAACGCTTTTATTTCTGCCGGTAAATTGTGCACAAGTTCTCTGTATGTTCTGGTACCTGAATCAACCCGTCCTGGCAAACTCTGATATGTATCGAGAATATACTGAAAAGACTCTTTCATAGCTGTCTCCTTCTATAAAAACTAGCTGGATGTCTATTCTTATAGTTTCGCTACTAATTCATGAAGCTGGTCCACCGCTGGCTGTGGAGATATAAGCTTTATCTTGCCTGCCAACGCGCAAAGCCACCCGAAGAAATTATTGCTCAGATGCACTGTAACAGTAGCCTTGAAAGTGTTTCTGTCCACTATCTCTGTGTTAACACCAGTCCCGAAACGATCGATTATTGTGTTCATCATATCGTTCTGGCACAAAAGCACAACTTCGCAATCCGGGCCATCATACATGGAAAAGATCTGGCTATAGTAATCTGATTCCTTATAGCCTCGCGGCTTTGAATGCGCCTTCTCGTCCACAGCCGACACCTTGTCCATTCTGTCGACTCTAAAGCATGCGACTATGTCACGATTATCTGACCATCCGATCATATAGTAGTTATCTCCGTTCCAAAGAATGGAAAACGGAGAAACAGAATACCTCTGTCCTTGGTGACGATACACCTTCTTCTTTGCTGAAGAATAATCGACATAATAAAATTGGACTTTCTTTTTGTGCGCTATTGCATACTGCAGTTCATTAACATTTAGGAAAACTCTATCATTTGTTGACTTAGGACGCGTCTCGACAAGAAGTCTTCTGTTAAGGAGTTCCTGATTGCCAGGCTCAGCAAAGACGGACAGCTTATCTATAATCGCATTACTATTGCTTCTGGAAATGAACCGTGCAGCTTGAACGGCATCAATAAGCAACTGTAACTCAGCTGTTGAGAACACTCTGTCTCCGATCCAGTAATGATTCTGCGTGCTTTTTTTCTGTTCGATATCGATTCCCAGAATCTGCAGCTGCTTTATATCCTTATAGACAGTAGTGCGTGAAGGCGCCTTTAAGCCATGTTCTTCCAGATATCGCATGATATCCACGCAGGTAACATAATTATCTGCAGTAGATTCTTCCCAAAGATATTTAAGCGTCAAAAGGACTCTTTCATTTAACATTTTGTCTACCTGTTTGATCGTTAAGTGTCACTTTCCTCTTTGTAATACTCTCCCAGACCATATTTCTTCCGGACTTCTTCCGGAAAGTAACTAGCTGGTTCGACATATATCGATTCCGCTGATTTTTCTTCTTTCTCGACTTCTTCGTTATAATCTGACATCATGCTTCCGCCCAATCCGAAGAACCTTTCAAAGAACTCTAGCAGTTTATCGATGACACGCTGTTTCTTGTCAGCTCGTGCACTACTTCCGAAGCGTGATACAGGCGGCAACAGTTTATCAATATCTGTTCCGATAGTACGTATCTCTCCGTCGTGGAAAGAGTTTTCTATAAACTTTCTTGTTTCCGCTTCCTTGAGATTCTCTTCCTGAATAATCTCTTTTAGCTGTCTTTCACGTTCCCTTTCTACGAAACGTGTCCACCCTTCCATGACATCGCCGACATCGTTGAGTCCTTCTATAAAAGTCTCAATCAGCGTCTTCTTACTACGCAGTTCTGGGCTAGACCCTATCGCCTTTTGGATATCAACCAACACTTCCTTGTCAGTGCAGTTCGTGTCGTGATACTTCTGAACCAAAAGCAAAATATAGTCAATATTGATCTCTATCTGTTTGACCAGTTCGACTTCAAAGACAAGGTCATCAACGATATCTTCCTTTGCCCCACCGTCTTTTTTGTTTCGCCATTCATCGCGAAGATCCTGATACCTGCTAAGGTAATCCTGCAGTTCTCTGTCAGTCAGAATCTCTTTCCCGGCAAATTCATCAAACGATGAAAGCAGATTTCTCATTCTGAGGACAGCTCCAAACAGCACTATGAAGTCTTTCTGGTTCTGCTCTCCGATGATCTGCGGCTCTGACAATGGGAACTTCTCCGTAAGCTCACTGATCATATCCACGAAGCCTCGATGCTGTTTCCCATCATCATCGATATATCCGTAATAATATGCATCGAATTTTTGCAGAAGCACTATACCTCCGGCGTCCTTGTCACCAAACAGCGAGATAGCGTCATCAACACGCTTCTGCAGGTTACGGAAGCACACTATGTTTCCGAACGTCTTGATGCTGTTGAGGATACGGTTGGTTCTACTGAATGCCTGGATCAATCCATGCATTCTGAGGTTCTTATCCACCCATAGAGTATTCAGCGTCGTTGCGTCAAATCCCGTGAGGAACATATTCACTACGATCAACAAATCAAGTTCTTTGTTCTTCATCCTGAGGGATACGTCTTTGTAGTAGTTTTGGAACCTGTCTCCGTCTGTGGAGTAGTTCGTATTAAACATCTTGTTGTAATCCTGGATAGCAGACTCCAGGAAGTCGCGGCTCGTCTTATCAAGTCCGCTAGTATCCTCGCTGTTCTCTTCTCCTGGGAGATCTCCGTCTGGATCTTCCTCATTAGCGCTATAGCTGTAGATGGTTGCTATCCTCAGCTTCTTTGAAGGATCAGCAGCCATTTGTTTTTGAAATTCCTGATAATACAGTTTAGCCATAGGCACAGAAGCAACGCAGAATATCGCGTTGAATCCGCTAATGCGCTGTTTCTGCTTAACTTCTTCAACAGTACCACGTTCAGAAGAAGCCACCGCAGATATGTTCATCAATGAATTGAAAACGTAGGCCTTATCTCCTCGATATGTCTTCTGATCGAAGTGATCGAGAATATACTTCGTTACAAGTTCTATTCTCTTAGGGGCCATGAACGCTCTTTCCCTGTCGATATCATAGACCTGCTTGTCATCGATATCCGGATCGGTATCCATGGTCTTTATATAATCTACCTTAAATGGGAGTACGTTCTTATCGTTGATCGCGTCAACGATGGTATATGAATGCAACTGATCTCCGAACGTCTGTTCTGTCGTAAACAGTTGCGGATTCTTTACGTGGCCGGCATTCGCTGCAAAGATAGGTGTGCCGGTAAACCCAAACAAGTGATACTTATTGAAATGTCTGACTATAGCAGTATGCATGTCACCAAACTGGCTGCGGTGGCACTCATCAAAGATGATGACCACATGCTTGTCATATACGTCGTGTTCAGGATTCCTCTTTATAAAAGTCGAGAGCTTCTGTATTGTCGTGATGATGATATGAGAGTTAGGATCCTCCAGCTGTCGTTTAAGAATGGCTGTATTCGTGTTGCTGTTTGCTGCGCCTTTCTCAAAGCGATCGTACTCCTTCATAGTCTGGTAGTCCAGGTCTTTGCGGTCCACGACGAACAGAACTTTATCGATATATGGAAGCTGAGAAGCCTGTCTTGCAGTCTTAAAGGAAGTCAGCGTCTTTCCTGATCCGGTCGTATGCCAGATATATCCGCCTCCAGCTACCGATCCGTACTTCTTGTAGTTGTTTGCTATGTCGATACGGTTTAGAATACGCTCCGTCGCTGTGATCTGATACGGTCTCATGACCATCAGCATGTTCTCTGATGTGAAGATGCAATACTTAGTCAGAATGTTCAGGATTGTATGTCTTGCAAAGAACGTACGAGTGAAGTCAACCAGATCCGGTATGACCTTGTTGTTGCTGTCAGCCCAATATGAAGTGAACTCAAAACTATTGGATGTCTTTTCCTTCTTGCTGGTTCCGGACTGATGATCTTTGATCGCGTTGAACCTCGTACTGTTGGAATAGTATTTTGTGTTGGTTCCGTTGCTGATAACAAATATCTGAACATACTCATATAGACCGCATCCTGCCCAGAATGAGTCTCGCTGATACCTGCTTATCTGATTGAACGCCTCGCGAATTGCTACGCCACGTCTCTTGAGTTCCACATGAACCAATGGCAATCCATTGACTAGGATTGTCACGTCGTAACGGTTGTCATGCTTAGCTCCCTGTCCCTGACTAATGGCATATTGGTTGATGACCTGAAGATAATTGTTATGGATGTTCTTTTTGTCTATCAATGAGATGTTCTTGCTGGTACCATCGTCACGCTTGAGGACTTGAACATAGTCTTCCTGGATCTTCCTGGTCTTTTCAACAATATGTTCATTAGGGTTAGCAATGCTGTTCGAGAGAAACGAACTCCACTCATTGTCTGAAAACTGATAGCTGTTAAGCTTCTCGATCTGTTTACGGAGGTTCACTAACAGATCATTCTCTGTATGGATAGAAAGGTATTCATACCCTTGCTCAGAAAGCATGCGTATGAATTCCTTCTCCAGATCAGCCTCGCTTTGATAACTGTCTGAACGAGTCTTTACTGGTTCATATTCCGTGACAACTGTATTTTCACTTGTCTGCGCAACGATATTGAAATACGGCATTACGAAACAGCTCCTTATCTAATTACAAGAGAAATAATAATGGAAACTATCGCTGTTACGGCAGCAAAGATGTCCACAATGTAGTTGCGATCTTGCGTCTTTTCTATCTCTATGCTTGCAATACGGAAAACCTGCGCAAATTCAAATGCAAGTATAGCTATACCGATATAGACCAGATAAAGAGACATCTTTATAGCGGGTATGCTCGGTATTACAAACGACAAGGGATACTTCAATAACAGTACAGCTGCTATGATCCACAGAATCCATTTAATTAAGCCAAACAATGATGACACGGCTGTTGACATAAGACTGGTAGTCACATATTCTCCGCTGATCTTATCTTTACGCATAAATAAGATTTTTAACAACACCCATGTTCGATTGAGAAAAGTCAGAAACGCTCGAGGAATTAATTTGCGATTCGAGTAATCCTTATATCCTATTAGTTTTTGCCTTTTCTGGGCTTCTATTTCTTCCGCTTGTTTGGCTAGATCAACCTTCCTTTGGTCATATAAAAGAAGTGAATCTACAATCACCTCTCGCAAAGAATCTGGTGACATTCCTTCCTTAACAGAATCTATAGAAGATGAAGCTGTCTTGTTTATCTTCTTTGACTGTTTGTTTTTCTTTTTTTTTTGCTATTGCTCAATTACTCCTCCTTGAAAGAAAGCAATTTATCCCTATAGTACTCGTACTGCTGCCTACGTGCTTCTATCTCAACAGGGAGCCCTTCTGAGATGTCATTACAAAGCGAATTGAAGCGATCCAGTATTTTTACAATCTTCTCCTGTTCTTGCAAAGGTGGGAGCATGATCATAGCATCAGCTAACTTGCTCGGTGTAATCTCAATAACTTTTGTCCCGTGAGCCAGTTTTACCTTCTGCTCGTAAAATGCAGCTGAATGGAAAAAGTAAGATAAGTATTTGGCGTTTTGTGTGTGGCGAACAATCGCTGTATGGCCGCTAACAGCGATGTCCTCCTCACCAAGCCAGGCTGTGCATTTGCAAACATCATCAACGTTTTCACTTGTAACTGCCATCACAATGTCTCCGGTGTGTGCCTGCTTGGAACAATTGAACACCTCATCGGACACAAAAGTGATTGTCTTGCTTGCATACACGCCATAGTGGGTATACATCTGACCATAATGGATGCATGGTTTACCTGCCTCCACAAAGTCCTTCTTTTGAAAGTTGCCACCACGAACGATTGTTGCTATCTCACCAATTTTTACAGGAGCATAACCAAACACATACTGAAGGAGCGCTATTTCAGTCTGTCTGTCTGTCTGTCTGTCAGAGATTGTCGATCCAGTCTCTGCGAACGTCAATAGCAAATCTCTATAATACTCATATTGTTTTTGGCGAGCATCTATCTCTGCTGGAAGGCCGATATTCAGATCAGAACAGATAGTTTCAAAATTATCTAACACATTGATTAATCGTTCCTGGACCTGTATGGATGGAACTGGAACAGGAAATTCATTCAGCATAGGCCGCCGTATTGAAGCGACTGATCCTTGAAACATAGTCTTTTGTATGTAAGGTAAAAATGCGGATTTCATATAATGAAAATAGTATCGTGGCAAAACGTCCAGGCTATTGATATGAATTCGGTATGCTCTTTGATGAAGTGCATATTTGCCCTCAACATAATGGAAAACCTTGCCAACACCAACTCCATCACCAGCGGTAATGATAGCTGTTTCATCATATTCGTATTCGTTTTTTCGAAGTGGTTCCTGTGAACGGACAAAAAAAGGATATAAACCTTCTTCCAATCCTTCATTTGTATTACTGCTTCCCGTGCTGATTTCAGCTATGCTCTCAAGCGGTACAACCTTAGTGTTATGGTTAAATGTCAGTAATTCGTTTCGGTAATATTCATATTGTTTTTTTCTAGCTGTAAGCTCCGCTGTAAGATCCGCTGTAAGATCCGCTGTAAGATCCGTGAGATTGTCCAAAATGCGGACAATTTCACACTGTACCTCCATAGGAGGCACAGGAATCTTAATAGCCTCAATCGCAGGAACGCTAGAATGGACCACCTTACTCTTTACTTTCCCTTTAGACTTTTGAAGCCGAGCGTTAGTTGTTGTTAGAGCATATGCGAGATATTTAGGATCTTGATTATGTTTAAGGACTACGATATCGCCTCCCGCCAAGCATCGTTCATATCCTCCATAAGCACATGACTTTGCAATATCCTCTACACTTTCTCCTGTAATAGCAAAAAGGATATCACCATGCTCAAAATATTTAGGCGATTGGATTATTGATTCATCTGTGTGAGAAACACAAGTTTCAAACCACACCCCATATGTAGTGTATATTTCCCCGTACCTTACACAGGGTGTTCCTGTCTCTGTTATTTGATCTCGTTTTATCCCAGACCCTCTGAAGATATCAGTTGCAATTTCGCCAATTGTCTTATATTCAACTCCATTGGGACATAGTTCGGCAATTAACTCATCCAATCTGCTCATTCTGCCACCTCAATTTCTTCGATGATAGCGGCAATTTCTTTTCTTAATGTATCCTCGCGTGCGACTATCTCTTCGATTTCAGCATTAAGTTTTTTGATGTCAATTATTTCTCTGGTATCAGCTGCTTCTACATAAGTTGACACTGAGAGATTATAGTCACTCTCTGTGATCTCATCATAGCTTGCCAGATGAGAGAAATGCGGTTCTTCCAGGCGACCTGCATAGGTATCTACGATACGATCCATATTGGCCTGTGTCAGCTTATTGTTGTTCGTGACCTTGATGCACTCGTTCGTAGCGTCGATAAACAGCACCTTGCTGTCGGCTTTACCTTTCTTCAGCACCATAATGCAGGTAGCAATAGACGTTCCGAAGAAAAGGTTGCTCGGAAGCTGGATCACACAGTCGATAAAGTTATTATCAACGAGATATTTACGAATCTTCTGTTCAGCGCCACCACGATACATGATACCAGGGAAGCAGACGATTGCAGCTGTCCCGTTCGGAGCCAGCCATGAGAGACTGTGCATGATGAACGCCAGATCAGCCTTGCTCTTCGGAGCCAGCACTCCGGCAGGCGAAAAACGAGGGTCGTTGATCAGCAACGGATTTTCATCACCGGCCCACTTGATGCTGTAAGGCGGATTTGAGACGATCAGTTCAAAAGGCTCGTCATCCCAGTGCTGCGGGCTTGTCAAAGTGTCCTCGCAGGCGATATCAAAATGATCGAAGCCGACATCATGCAGGAACATATTGATGCGGCAAAGGTTGTATGTCGTGATATTGATTTCCTGCCCGAAGAAACCGTTACGAACTCCATCTCGGCCAAGGACTTTTTCAGCCTTCAGAAGAAGAGAACCAGAACCACAGGCAGGATCATAGACCTTATTGACTTCCGTTTTGCCTACTGTCCCCAGTCTGGTCAGGAGTTCAGAAACATCAGCAGGCGTAAAGAACTCGCCTCCGGACTTTCCGGCATTGGAGGCATACATGGTCATCAGATACTCATAAGCATCGCCGAATGCGTCGATATCATGTCCCTTTACATCACCAAGGTTCATGTCACCTACACCGTTAAGTAGCTTGACCAGTTTCTCGTTACGTTTTGAAACAGTCGCTCCTAGCTTATTGCTGTTTACATCAAAGTCATCAAACAGACCAGCAAAACTGTTTTCTGAAACACTGCCTTTCGCGGAGTCTTCAATATGATTGAAGACCGTCTCCAAGGTCATATTCAAATTCTCATCCTGTAGAGCTCTTTTCCTAACGTTACAGAAAAGCTCTGAAGGCAGAATAAAAAAACCTTTTTCTTCAATCAGACCTTCTCTTGCTTCCTCAGCTTCTGTATCGGACATCCGCTCATAGGCAAAACCAGCATTTCCGGCATCCCATTCACCTTGATTGATATAACCGGCAAGGTTTTCTGATATATATCGATAGAACATTGTTCCAAGCACATAGCTCTTAAAGTCCCATCCGTCTACTGAACCACGGAGGTCATCAGCGATAGCCCATATTGCTCGATGCAGCTCGTCTCTTTCTTGTTCCTTCTTAAGATCAGCCATAACCAACCTCACAACATATATTTATTCATATTAATTGTACCTTTGTTATTAATCAATCACAAGAAATCGTGGCAAGTATGATACACAGGTGCATTACCATACAACACCTTAACACCAACAACATTCAGAAAGGCAACACATACGCTTAACCAGCCTCAGTGTTGCCTTCATTTAGCATCTACAGGTTTTACCCTCTTACAGATTTCCCCTGAATGACGCCTGTATCTTCATCCTTCCGTCGTCTTCGATTACAAGCTTCACGCTCTGCTTCAATCTCTGATACATTCGTTTCTTTTCGTTCTCAGTAATATGTGCCCTGCTCCTGGCACACGCTCCTTCAAGAATTATCTCCAGATTGCCTATATTCAGCCCATCTATAGTCTTGAGAAGCTCAGAAGTGACGACCGTCCTTTCCAGTTCTTCGCTGTCACCGCTATAGAAGTCGTCAATATAACAGTAGAAGACGCCTGCATTGACGAGATTCTCTTTCATGGCAGGACTGCACTTCTCGCGCTCTACCATCATAAGGAAGTTGGCTTCCGGGAGCTGATCCAGCATTGCCCAATAATCAGAGTCAGATGCCACCAGCATGAAGGAGTCCGTATTGTTTGCATAGAACTCTTTCGTTATCGCCATAGCAACCGACATATCCACCAGGCTCTTCTGTTCAAGCACCCTTGAGATGACTCTGTGCTCCACAGGAATACCTACATACTTCTCAAAGATGTTCCATGCTATGGTAGTGCGTTCGTCATCTATAATGATGACTTTCGTGATCCTGCCGGTATATTCATCATTCAGCTGCTGCAGTGTAGCGCACAGTCTGTAAGGATCCGAATTCTCTGCGTCTACGACGACACATACGCTTATGGCTTTGCCTATGAACTTATATATTCTGTCTTTTGTGTGTTCGCTGACATCAGCGACTTTACTCTGGTCCTCAAACTTGTCTTCGTGCCAGTAGTAGAGAAGATTTATAAACTTCCGGTCACTGCTGAGAATATTGCCCTGACTCGATACCGGCCAGTTGCAGTATGTCGAATACGGATACAGCTTGATGTTCTGCTGAAAGCGTGTTCCCTCTTCCACAGGGTCAGTAAGACCGTTGGGCATTATAACGAAGTCGCGGAAATAATCCCAGTTCAGCCATTCCGGCAAATGATTTTTGCAGTTGTTTAATCTATCAGATATAAGCTTGTTCGCTTCAATCAAATACTCATTTACATCTTTTGTGTTTTTTCTAAATATTTCGATTCCGTCTTTATGAAGTGAGTCTATACATTCTTTGATCACAGGGTCTGCAGAGTATATGCTTGCAGTCCCTCTTAAAGCCATTTTGATGTTTCGGAAATTTCTCTCAAGTCTAGTACGCGCCAGACACAGATAATGGATTATTCTCCCGTTCTTGTCCTTGTCTGCAAGATCATATGCATCCAGTTCCGTCGTGTTTCCCCTGTTCTCGATGCTGTATCTCTGAACGCCTATGATGTATGCCACAGTGCCTACGATCGAATAAGTATCTTCCTTGACCCGTAAAAGCTGATCCGCATCTGCATATGCCGGTCTGTCTGAGATGTCATGTATTTCCATCTCTGTCCCCTTTCTTCTAGAGATAATATGGATATTGGTTGCGTATACTTTCCCAATTAAATTATAGAACACTAAAAATGCTATGTCTTTGTCGTTCACGTCGCAAATCATGTCGTTCGCGCAGTGAAAAGCGTTATTCGTGCAATCAGAAGGCACTTTATGTATCTATCCGGCCATGAACATACCCATAGGATCCTGCCTGCTTCCGTATCGGTACACCTCAAAGTGCAGGTGATTCCCGGTGCTGTTCCCGGTCGATCCGACATACGCGATCACTTCCCCTTTTCTGACTGACTGTCCTTCTGTGACGCAGATATAAGAGCAGTGCCCGTACAACGTCTCGTATCCGTTCAGATGATCGATCTTTACGTAATAACCATATCCGCCGCCCCATATATCGGAGCCATTCGCGATAGTAACGATCCCTCTGTCTGCAGCAATGATAGGCGTTCCCTCTGCAGCCGCAATATCGGTCCCGCCATGGAATTTCTCCTCCCCCGTGAACGGATCCCTCCTGTATCCGTATCCTGATGTAATGGTTCCGTTTACCGGCAGCGGCCAGACAAATCCGTTCAGACCTATCCACGTCGCTTCAGAAGGGATGATGCCCATCCCTGCAGAGTATCCTCCGATGAGACCGCTCCACAGTGACCTGAAGCGTTCTAACTGCAGTTCGTAAAGATATGTATTCTGTTCCTGAGAAAAACCGTATTCCCTGCTGATATCATCAGCTGATCTGTGACTTACTGAGATAAGTAATCTTGTTCTAATCACTGTCTCAGTTTTTTCTTCTCCGCCTTCCTCTTCCGGTTCAATCACGATCTCTTCTTCATAGGTCTCGGTAGTATACGAGATACTGTTCATATCCCGGAAGATATCCGCAAGAATCTGTGCCTTCTCATCTGTTACCGTGACGACTTCCATGGAGCCGTCAGTATCCGCCGCAGTCTTCACGGCATATATTGCAAGCACATCAGACCATGGCGACATGCCTCCCGAGATCTTCAGATCATCGTACGCAATACCGGCTTTTATGCTGTTGATCTCGTTCAGAAATTCTTCATTGATCTCGCGTATCACAGTCTGCAACGTCTTTCCCGAGCCTGTATCATCTCCTGCAAGGAATATCCCGAACGGCGATGCCGCAAGCAGACCGATGATGCAGATAACAGCTATGACCGACACAGAGACCCAGCCTCCGGCCATGACCGCAGCATACAAGTCCTCCGCCTCCTTTATCACCCACCTGACGCCTTTCAGGATAGTATCTCCGGCTGTTTCCGCCGTCTCTTTGAGGGACTCTACGGCATTTCTCACCATTAACGTGGATCTCCGGGCTGAGACCTGATCAGCAACAGCCTTTTCAGCTGTGTTTTCAATTTCAGAAGCAACTGTCTTTATCCCCCTGCCTTCAGCGGTTCTGGATGCAGTTTTTTCTTTATAATCGCCCCGGGAAGTATATGTTTTTCCTTTACTGAGTCTTCCGCGTGTTTTGATCCTGCTGTCTGCTGCAGCTTCCTCACCGGCAGCTTCCGTGCTGTTTTCTTCTGCGTATTCTTCTGTAACAACCGTTCTCCTTCTTCTCTGCAGCTTTCCAGCCGCAGCCCTCGCTTCTTCTCCATAAGAACGCACAGTTTCATCCGGCTGTTCCCTGTCGGACTCATTATCGTTTTCAGAAGCCTTCCGCATATATTCTTTCGATCTGACATAACCTTCTCTGATACTGCCCTTCAGGAGCGACTGACGGTCAAGGACACGAATGTCCCTGACCGTCTCTTTGGTCTTTATCTCCTTCATGATGCGACCTTCCTCGCTATCACGAAGAACCGCCCGTTTCTGTACGTTTTATCACAGGTGCACAGAGTCAGAAACTGATCTCCGAACTCCGGCTCGATACCGGTATCGTAAAGCTGCCTGGCTGACGCTTCATCAACAAACTCCCGGACTTCCATTTCGCTCATATTCACATGTGCATTAAAGAAGTAGTCCTCGTTATCGATATCGAAATGAAATACCGCAAAGATCTCATATGTTCCCTGTTCCGTTAGTGTATCGAACTGTATATACGGATGTTCTTTCCAGAACTCCTCCGATTCATACTCATGCAGCTGTGCGAACATGGTGCCGTTCTTCATGTTGTGGCCGTAGATCACATAATTGTTACTAACTCCGGGCTCGCAGTTTCCGTCAAGAAACGGCGTTCCGTAATCGCTCCATTTCTTCCAGAAGCTGTGCTTGAGATAGTAGGAAGGATCATCCGGAGAATACATTACCGGAAGATCGATATCCGTACCGTCAATATGGATCCACCCAAAGAAATCTCCGTTCTCTTCTGCAAGCGCTCTGTATCTCTCAGCCCAGACGTCTGCTGCTTCCGTCATGTCTTCCATATCGTCAGCACTTTCCATCGTTTTATATATTTTTTCAATTGCCTTTTTGTTCTGCCGCATGCCCCATATCTCTGATGCCAGCACATACAGCGATATCATCAGCAGCACGGCAAGCACTAGTGTCGCTATGATCTTTATATATTTCTTCATTGTCATCACCTCCGCCACAAAAGGCAGGCTTATTCAGCCTGCCCCGCAAATGCTCCCGAACCGGGAGTGGTATCCATCAGCTGATACAGTTTCGTGTCTTTCGGGAACCTGTTCACGAACGGCACCAGCGATCCTCCGTATTTGATCAGTCCGCACCCGGGTTCAGCGTTCGTAATATAGCTAAGCTGCTCGTTAGAGATGTTCAGCAGCTTCGCTAGCTGTTCCCTGTCGGATGCTGCCTGGTTCAGCATGATTATGAATTCCGAGTTCGAGAGCATGGTCCTTGCCTGTACCGAATCCAGAAGATACTCCACGTTCTGGGTTATAGCCGTCGGGAAAGCGTTGCGCTTCCTGAACTGCCTCCATGCCGAGTTGAAAAACTGTGCAGAATACTCATTCTCGAACACAACATGGAATTCATCTATAAAAACATGCGTCCTCTTCCCATGCTTCCAGTTGAGCGAGACTCTGTTGAGAATCGTATCTGTTATGACCAGCAGTCCTGTCGGCTTCAGATTCTCACCGAGATCCCTTATGTCGAAGACCACCACTCTCCTGTCCAGATCCACATTGCTCTCTCTCCCAAAAATGTTCAGCGAACCTGTAGTATACAGTTCCAGCGACAGCGCCAGTTCCTTCGCCTCCGGCTCGTTCTGATCCATCAGTCTCTGCCTGAGTAACGTCAGCGTCGGCACATATCCTTTCCTGTCTGCGTCTCTGTACAGTTTCCTGAGGCATCTGTCGATTATGGACTTATGCTTCGGTCCCACACCCTTCTCATCGATGCGTTCTATCAGAGACATGATGAACTCAGATTTCACTACGACAGGATTGTTGTCGCCGTATCCGTTCACCATGTACATGGCATTCAGCCTGTCATGTCCGTCCGCAGATATACGCACTACCGTTCCCACATCTCCCATCGCCTGCACCAGCGGCGCGTACTCGGCTTCCGGATCACAGATGAGGATGTCGTCATCGGTGTTGAGGATCAGAGTTGTGATCAGTTCCTTTGCTGCAAATGACTTTCCGGATCCCGGAACTCCCAGTAGGAACGCCGACTGGTTCAGCAGATTCTCCTTGTTGCAGATGATCAGGTTATGGGATATGGCATTCTCTCCGAAATATATGCCGCCTTTATCCATGATCTCCTGCACCTTGAACGGCATCAGCACAGCAAGGCTCTCTGTAGTCAGCGTGCGGAACGCATCTATCCTTCTGGTTCCTATGGGAAGCACCGTATTGAGCCCGTCGAACTGCTGATACTTCAGAACGGAGAACTGACATGTATGCTTTCCCCCGGTATTGCGTACGGAATCCGTGATCTGATCCAGTTCCTGCTTCGTGTCGGCAGTTACCTGCACTGTCAGGATACACATCATCATTTTCTGATCTCGTGTCGTCAGATCATTCAGAAACTCCTTTGCCTCCTTTCGCTGCAGTTCCATGTCATAGGGAACGACAGCGCTGAAGTTGTTGTTTTTGTTCTGGCGTCTCTGCCACTGCGCTATATTCGTCTCAACACCGAGAAGTCTGCTTTCTACTTCCCTGACTGCCTCGTCTGTGGGTACCGGCAGGATATCTACGGAAAGCATCATATTCGGACTGAGCTCCGTCAACTCCGCCACCATACTGTCCTTAATGTAGCTGGCATAGTCTTTGAGGTAGAGCACACGGACATACTTATCTCCCAGTTTCAGGTGATCGGAATGCTTCTCGATACTGTCCGGGCATATGTAATCCCGGAAGCTGTGTCCTTTTCTGGCGGAATCGTTCAGGTCAAAGAAATACGAATTCTCTTCTCCCGGTCTGTACGCGTCATGAAGCACTCTCAGCTTCTGCACAGCATTCAGCGGCACGCATCTGGATCCCAGCGCCGACAGTCTGGCTGTGAGATCTGCCTCTATCCTGGCAAAGTACGCACGGGCTTCCTCGATGTTCCTCTTGAGCACAGTAACGGTTATGTATTTCTCCTGCAGTATCCCGTTCGCATCCAGCGTTTTGGAAAGCAGCATTTCGTTATATTCTTTGCGGTACACATCAAGGCCGTCTCCCTTTTCCTGCATCAGGATAGATTCCTCGAAATCAGATCTCTTCATGTGCCTGTTATTGATGGTGATCTTTGTAGTGGCTCCGGCATCCAGTCCGTTCAGCAGTTCCGAATATGTAAGGAACATGCTCTCTTGATCCTCCCTGCTTGCTACAAGATAATTGATATCCGTAAACTGCCACGTCTTTGCGTATTTGTTCCCCAGCAGAAATATGCCGTCTGCCCATATCCTGTTTATGGGTATGACATCCTGTGCTCTGCGGGGAACTCTGTATTTCTCCTTATCGGTCTTTACCGTATTCTTTATGGATCTCATCATGCCTTCTGTAATTCTCCTTCTCGTATTCCCTGATTCTGTCCCTGACTGCTTCGTAATAGAGATCTGACACCTCGCAGCGCAGTCTTTCCGGTTCCAGCACCTCAGACCTAAGCCAAGCCCACAGGAACTGCTCCGCAGTCATCCCGTGATATGTGATGAAGCCGAGAGCGGCAAACGGAGCCGCTCCAAGGATGCACATCCATGAAACAGTCTCCGTCCCGAAATGCGGACGCAGTATGAAATACAGCGTTACCGCTACAGCCACCGCGATGACAGAAAAAAAGAACTGCCTGAGCGACAGTCCGAAAAACATCGATTCCGTATACTGACGGATCTCCCTGTTTATCTTTACTTCCATGTCACCTCTCGCGCTCCCTGTCTCTGTCCTTCTCCAGGTTTACTGCCACGCTCAGCCGGTCAAGGTCTGCTCTGTAATGCAGCACCTTGTCTCCGAGCCTCTCATCCGGAGCGACCATGCCGGCGTTCACGCTCTGCACCATCTTTGCAAGCTCCTCCGCGCTGTGCACTTCCGCTTCCGGAAGCACCAGCAGTTCATGTACCGAACTGGGAAGAACATAATAGTCTCTGTCACCGATCACTTCCGATATCCTCATCTGCATTCCCGGGAAGAACAGCGACGCCGCTCCGAATTCCGAATCCCTGTAAGTCAGGACCAGAATCCCGTCCAGAGAATCATCTCTCTTTACAGTCTGCAGAAGATTCTCTTTATCATCTCCTCCGAAAAGAACATCCTCTATCCTGTATAGTCCCGGTTCCGAGTTCAGGATAGATCCCGCTATAGCAGCCTTCATGATCTCCTTCTCGTCGTACCCGAAGGTATCCGCCATCTTCCTGGTGATCTGTATCATTCCTCCCGTATCGTTCCCCATTGGGATATCTATGAACGGTACCAGCGAGAATCCGCAATCCACAGGCTTGCTGATCACATTTCTGAGAAGTTCCTGATTGGAAACAGTATTCACGAGCCTGACCCTGAGGGTATCCTTAACGCTGTCGAAATCCAGATCCGGCACGGAGAACAGATCCTTTCCGTCCATGACCCTGAGATACTGCCCGGCGATATCCTTGAGAACATCTGCCATATCGCTTCCGCTGTTGATATCCCTGTAATAACCGTCCATATATATGATCGGCGCCATAGTTGCGTCTTCTCCTCTTATGACCAGGCCGTGCATGACCTGGTCGTTATTCTTAGTGACCTGTTCCATGGATACCGTATATCCGGAATACTCATCCGGAAGATAATCCAGTATGCTGTCCATTACCTGACTGTAGAAATCATATTCATCCATTTTCATTTACCTCCGTCACTTATAAACTCATCATTTCCCTGACTATCCTGTCAGCCATCTTTACCGATCCGACCAGGATCAGCATGTTAAAGATCAGTTCCCCGAAATACGTCCAGACCATAGTCGCAGGCGCTGCATCAACATCCACTACCGGCGGCGATCCCGCAAACACGGAAAAGATGATGCATGCAAGCACCACCACTGCACCTTCCAGACACACAGCCGCATAGCTTCTGAGAAAGCTCTTCCCGATATTCTGCGTAGGCTCTCCGGCAAAAGCGGAAAGCGGTATCGGCGCTATCGCCGTGAACATGAAAAGACGGAAGAATCTACCGTACACGTTCAGGATCATGGAGAATGACAGCACCCACACCAGCAGTCCTCCGATAAGCGTTATCGCCCACAGCGGTATCGAGTCGAAAAAGCTGCAGCCTTCTATGGCAGTCACCATTTCCTCCGGGATCACCGTTTCCGTCGCTGTGCCGAATCCTGCCGATTCCATGATCGTATTTATCACTCCCTGAATGATGCTCAGGAACGACAGCATGATATCCATGCCGTACGTGACTATGCCTTTTGCTATGGCAAATCTCAGGAACAGTCTGAGCGCCTGCTCCGGTCTTTTGATCTCCGCCAGCGATGCAGTAGTCTTGACTGCTCCCACTACAAAGAAAAGAACCAGCAGCGCGTATCCTATCGCCTGCAGGCTCCCGTAAATGCTCTGTACTACCGTCCATATCGCCCCGTCCTTAAAGGTCTGCGGCGACTGCGATATCAGCAGCCATATCTCCGCCAGTTTCTCATTCCAGATGTTCAGAGCCCTGGTTATGTTCTGAACTATCCAGTTATCTGACATCCAAACACCTCCTTCCTCCTAACAAAAAAGGAGCCCGAAGGCTCCGAAATTATATATCGATCTGCACCACTTCCTCCCTTTGCGATTAAAGATCACCCCTGCGATACTTTTGGGGTGGGCGGGAGGCTCAGAAAGTGTCGCTGCAGCGGACTGCTGCTGCACTGAAAACCATCATCCTGCGACAATAAGGTTCAGGATTTCTTTGGCAAAAGTCACGATAACACCTCCCGCCAGAGTCAGGAATCCGTTGGATCTCTGGGACGGGTCATGACTCTGCACGGACAGTCCCACCTGCACGATGCCCCATCCGAGCAGTATCAGGCCTACCGCTCTGATCAGCCCGAAGATGAAATCGCTGAGATTCTCCACCACCTCGATCGGATCATTAGTCGCCGCAAATACAGGCGCCGCTACAGTCATGACTGCAATAGCGACCGCTATAACAGTGCAGATAAGTCTCTTACTGTTTCTTTTTCTCATTTTCAGTTCCCTCCCTTTTCTTCTTAAGCATTTCTTCCAGTTCTTCTTCCGTGAATATCAGGTAATCACGGTTCTCGCTTTCCATGATCTCCGCTTCCGTAATGAGTCCCGGCTCAAACGAAATGGACGCGATACTGATCATGTCCTCACCGTGCTGATAAGGCTGTGCACCTCCGTCTGTCGTGTACGAAATGTTGGGGTGCCGCATGATGTCGTATTTGAGATCCTTTACAGGTCTCTCTCCTCTTATAAAAAGAAGCGCGAATCTGTTATCCAGCATCCGCACCTCGTCTGAAGTCATAAGATCCCGTCCTGTGATCTGCCAGTTCGTAGAATAACTACCGTTCCTTCCCTTTGACTGGCCGTATGTGTTTGTGTCTATCGTCTCCTTTCCCATAAGCCTCGAGACATAATCGTGTGTCGACTGCTCGTTTCCTCCAAGATACAGAAATTCATCAGCATTGCCGACAATGGATTCCCACTGCTTCTCGAACAATGCTTTGAGCTGAGCCATGTTTTGGATGATGATGGATACAGAGATCTCTCTGGATCTCATCGTAGACAGGATCTTGTCAAACTCATCCGGCAGCGCGACGTTCGCGAACTCGTCCATCACGAAATGAACATGTACCGGCAACCTGCCGCCGTAAACATTGTCGGCCTGATAATACAGCTGCTGGAACAGCTGCGTATACAGTGCGCCGATCAGGAAGTTGAACGAACTGTCATTATCCGGTATCACCGCGAATATCGCAGTTTTCCTCTCTCCGACCTTGTCCAGTTCCAGCTCGTCGTACTGTGTGATTCCCGCAAGCGATTCCAGATTGAACTTCTCCAGCCTCGACATCAGTGTTATCTGAATGGATTTCAGTGTCTTTCCCGAGCCCGACCTGTAGCTTCTGTAGTATTTGAGCGCCAGGTGCTCGGGATTTCTCATTTCCAGTCTCGCGAAGAGCACGTCCAGCGGCGACTGATATTGGTCGTTGTCCTCCATTACATCCCCCGCCCGGATCATCTCCAGTACCATGGAAAAGTTCTGCTCCTCCACCGGAGCCTCATAATGCAGGTAGCAGATCAGTGCCAAAAGCAGCATCTGCGCTGCCTGATCCCAGAAAGGGTCCGTACTGGAGGAATTCTTTGGAGTCGTGTTCTTGAACAGGTTCGTGACCAGTCTCTGGATATCGTTATCGTTCCTGAGATACATGAACGGATTGTAGCAGTGGCTGCGCTCCATGTTTATCAGGTCTATTACCTTTATCTCATAACCTTTTGCCTTTAGCAGGTTTCCGGTATTGCGCAGCAGCTCGCCTTTCGGGTCCAGGACTATATAGCTGCAGTTGGCATTGAGCAGATTCGGAGTCGCATAGTACCGGGTCTTTCCAGCCCCCGATCCGCCGCACACCAGAACATTGAGATTTCTCCTGTGCTTCCTGCCGTCCAGACCTATCGAAACGTTCTGTGTCAGAATCTTGTTTTTTGCTACATCACTGTCAGCATATTTGCTGTTGATCTGCCTGACGTTTCCCCATCTCGCGGATCCGTGCTCCTCCCTTCTCCTGTAGTTTCTGTCAGAAGACATCCATATCCCGATCCCGAGTCCGTAGCAGAGAAGGAATATGAGGACAGTCCTGAGGCTGTCCTCACATAACGTGATACGGAACGGATGATTCATGATCTCTCCGAATTCTCTGATGAACTTGGGAAGCCCTCCTGACAGTGCCGGAGCCGTGAGCAGGCCCAGCCATACAGTGCACAATGCTCCAAGCACATACAGGACTGTAAGATCCGCAGAAAACTTATCTCTCCTCACGGACGCGCCTCCTCTGTTTTACGGGAGGCGCGTCTATCACCTTGAGGATGAGATCATCCACATCCTCTGTCGGCTTGTCGTTCCTGGTCAGGTCGTTCTTGAACTCGACCAGACCGTTTACCATAAGACGCTGCTCGAAGCCGCTCAGCTTCAGGACTACTTCACCGTACATATGACCACCTACCTCGCATCATCTCTAACCCTGTCCTTCTCCTGTTTCTCGAACATCCGGTCCATGTCGGCACAGATACTGTTTGCAGCGTCCCTGATCCTGCCGAGTTCTGCCTTTATGCTCTTGTCATCCATTGACGAAAAGGCTTCCGTCACTTTATCAAACCTGAATCCTGCCGCATCGATGCCGCTTCTTTTGCAGATGATATAGGCAGCGCAGTACGCGATATTCTCACCAGCAGTGCGGTCATATCCGTCCTTGTCCATATACGCATGAGCAATCTCCCTGGCTACCGACGGGAACAGTTCTTCATAGGAATGTCCCTTTGCTACATACAGAGTCTTATCGGATGCATCGTAGTACGCAAGAGTGTTTTCCGTATCCGCCAGGTCAGCCTGCGCCTTGATCTCGCACGGAGCGTTCGAGACGAGTGCCTTCATGAGAAGACGGCTGTCACGGCTTATCTCAGGACTTTCCTGCTGCTGTGCATTAGTCTGCGATATATCGAACACCTTCTTGGTGTTGTAATTGACTCCGGTGCTGCCGTCTTTGCGCTTGTATTCCTTTCCGGGCTCAAGGATCAGGATCCCGACTTCTCCTTTCTTGATATATTTCCCTGCCTCCTTCCAGTAATTGAAATCGCCCAGACGGGTCGCCTGCGGCATCTGCGCGGATATGAGCATCACGTTGCTCACAGAGTATTTTGAGAATTTGCTCTGTACATCCAGATACTGCTGCAGCTGCTTCCCGTCCTTCTTTATGCCTTGTACGGTATCTGCCACGATCCCGAAGGCAGCATCCCTGTCCTCCTGTTTCTGTTTCAGCCAGGCGTCCCTGTCGAATTCCTGACTGTTCATATCTCTGTTCTCATATGAATTCATACCGTTCTCTCCTTATCTACCCTTGTTCTTCTTTTTCTTCTTGGGCGCCTTATGCTGCTGGTTCTTCTGCTTGTTCCTGTTTTTGGAGGATCCCGCCGTTTCCTTCTGCTCGCGTCTGATCTGTTCCAGTTCCTTCTTCACGGAAGGTCTGGATTGTTCCGGTACGCGATCATGGTCGTCCCTTGCGGTATTCGATCTCCTCCCTGAGGAAGGCTCGGACTGACGGGACTTCGCAGTTCGGCCTTCTTCGGGGTGTGGCTGTTCCTTCTCCTCCTCATCGGATCTCAGGAGCTCATCGAGAAAAGCTTCTATCTTTTCCTTCTGAGTCATGGGCTCTTCCGTTTTCTTTTCCTTTGCCGGAGCGCTCTCCTCCCTCTGTTTCTCGATCTGAGCCTTGACGGAGCCCATATCCACTGTAGTCAGCTTGAAGCGCTCAAAGATGCGGTTGATCTTGCTGGCGTCCTCTGCACGGACCATGATATCGGTAAGGCCGTCCTTTGCTTCGTTATCCTTGAGGACCGCATACAAAACACCGTATTTCTTTGCTTCCGTACAGAACTTCTGCAGATCCTGGTCTAGGACCGCAAACACCTTGAGTTCCTTTCCGCTGCGTAGCATATTGGTAAGCCTGACCTTGCCTCTGGTCTTCTTCTGATCCTTGAGCACCGCATACAGCAGAATCGCAAGCTGCTTGGCACCTGTACCGGCAAGTTTGACTGCGACCTCAGTGCCTTCCAGCGTCATTCTCACGACCTGTTCGGCTGCGTCTCCCGAATAATTGCTCATCCTGTTCTCTCTCCTTTCCTGTAGTTTTCTCCTGTTCTTCTTTCAGTTTCTGTAATTCCTCCTCCATCGGTCCTGATCTCTTTTCTATGGCATCACAGAGCTTTATGTCTTCCCGTAGTTTCTTCATCTCGGAAGTGGTATCGGTGATCTTGCCCTTGATACGGGCGATATCGTCTTCATCGCCGGTTCTGTTCGCTTTCTTGAGTTCATTCCTGAGAACTGCCCTCCTACCCTCCAGAGATGCAAGATCATTCTCTGCCTTTGATCTGTAAGCGCTCAGATCCTCCAGCGTTTCGATCCTGTGCTCCGCCAGCAACTGCGTCTGCCTGTCGAACTTATCCATCTTCGTCAGATCCTCACGCATAAAAAAAGACACCCGCTTAACGGATGCCGGAAATATCGTGAGAATATGAAGTTCATAACAGTACCGGATATACAGCGCGTGCAGTCCCGATGCCTTTATCACAGGCTCTGTCTTCCTGCGGTATTCCTTGACGGATTCGATCTCATTTTCCGGGAAAGGCAACGTCCTGTGAACATTTTTGAGGATCTTCCCGTTGATCTCATCCAGTGAATATCCTTCTCCAAGCTTATGGAACCGGAAGAAACCGTTTGCTCCCGGCGGCTTAAGTGCGGGATACTTCAGCGGCTTGCCTCGCTCCCCGCTGATCTTGATCTCATATCCCATCTCCTGAAGACGTGAGAAGAATTCTCTTTCCGTCATAGATGCCGCTACCGCCCTGTCGATATCCTGCCGGATAAGGCTTCTGTTGGTAGGCTTGCCGTTCCGTTCTGCCAGGTATTCCCGGTAATTCCTGCCCCTGCCGACAGCATCTTCTATAACAGACAGTTTGTACTGCAGGCACAGTCTGTCGGATTCATTCTTCATGGCCTGATAGTCGGAGAGCCTGTTGTCGAATTTATAGCCATCGCTCCATGACACCGAATTAATGACGAAATGATTGTGATAATGGCCTGTGTTGCAATGAGTCGCAACTATGATTTCATAGCGGTCTCCCCATAGCTTTGAGGCAAGCTTTACACCGATTTCGTGAGCTGTTTCTGCATCGACCTCGCCTGCAGCGAAAGACTGATATCCGTGAAAGCAGACTCTGCCTGCAAACTTATCCTTTCCTGTAATACGTGTCCAGAAATCCTTAGTCTCCATGAATTGCTTTGCGGCAATATCCTCTCTGCAGTTGATGCCGGTAACATAGCAGCGCTCTTCTGTTTTCATGTCATCCGCTGCGTATTCCACGACTCCATCGATGGTATGAAGCTGTGCCTGGTTTTCTGAAACCGCTTCTGTCGTTTTCTCCGGGTTACGAGCATAGTCTATGACCTGATCGACTCTGCCGTTGATCGGCCAGATGGATGTTACTGCCATGTCTGCCCGTATGCTTCTGCAATCATTTTCTCGACAGTCCTGTTATCATCAAGTGCTTTCCTCAGCTGAGGTACATCTAGCAGCTGTCTGGAATAAGCGACTTTGAGGATCTCGTTGAGGCTGTATCCGACGCGACGCACCTCCCTGATCAGGACAGGCACATCAACCGATGGCGCTTCCATGACGGTCTGACCTTCTATTGCCTTTCTGACAAACTCTCCGCAGGACATTCCTGCTTTCCTGGCTTTCTTTGAGAGATTGTAGAATTCATCCTTGCTGAGCCTCACCTCGAATCTGCAGTTCCTTTTTGGCATATAATCCCCTCCCTTCATTTTGCTGCAAAAGAAAAAGCACCATCTTATCATCAGATGGTGCTGTCAGAAAATAACAGTATTACGTTTATATTCTTGAGCGCAGGTAACACTTACCATTAAGCGCGATAACTATTTTAATAATTGTATCAGTTCTGCTTGTTCTTATCAGTTAACAAGTCGCTCCAAAGCATTAATAGCGATAATTTGTTATAGTCAGATCAACCTTATATAGATCAAATACAACATCTAATATCTCCATGGACATCAAATCATCAAATATTCCTTCAAAATATGTGTATTCTTCTCTTTGTTCTGCTATCTGTACTTCTCCCATACTCTCCAGCATCCTTTTTACGATACCACTGCTCTCCTTATGTAAAGGATGATAGGACTCGCTACCAATAGAAGACTCTATAGCATTACAGAGTTTCAAATGGTAACCAACTCCCTCCCATACCATTCGGTTCCGTTCTTCGTCATCGGCTTCATTATTCATGGGCCAATTTGAGATAGTCCAATCATATAAATAATCCCCTTTTACCCCATCTTCAAAATACTCCCGTACTACCCCTATGAATCCCACTTCATTAAGGGTCCCATTAAAATAAGTGCCGTCTTCTCTTTGTTCTGCCACGAGTACTTCTCCAAAAAATTCCAGCTCTTCTTTTATGCCTTCATAATTTCCATCAGCTATAGGAGCATCGGAATAATCGACAATATCATGAAGTTCCAAGGAGTAATTATATTTAGCCATTACTTCAAGCCTCCAATATTCTTAATCAATAACAGTGAAATCATTAATAACGATAATTACTTATAGTCAGATCATACTTATACTGTTCTAATATATAATCTAATACCCGTAAGTAGATCAAAGCAGGAACTGTTCCTTCAAAATAGGTATAATTATCTCTTTGTTCTGCTATCTGCACTTCTCCTGACCCTAATAACATATTTACGATTTTAAAACTTTCTTCATGTATAGGATAATAAATCTCACCTCCATCAGGAGACTCAACAGAATTACAGAGTTTCAAACGATAACCGCATCCTACCTCTACTTCTCGGTTATGTTCTTTGTCATCGGCTTCAGTTTTTATAGGCCAATTTGAGAAAGTCCATTCATATGGATAAGTTCCCTCATCGCATACAAGATTTCTCCTTATTGCATCTAGGGACTCCAAAGAACTAAGGACTCCACTAAAAAAAGTGCAGTCTTCCCTTTGTTCTGCTATTAATACTTTTCCATAGTACTCTAAACTTTCTGTTAAGCGTTCATAATTGTCCTCCTCTATAGGAGCTTCATAATAATCGACATAATCAACAACTTTCAAAGAGTAATTATATTCAGCCATTACTTCAAGCCTCCAAAATTCGTAATCTATAACAGCGTTTCAAGAGCAATCTAGTCTAAATCTAATGTTACTATAATCTAATCCGTTTTTACACTAACCACCAGCAAAATGACAACTGCTGTAGTTTACTGATTACCATACTTGGTGTGTTGGTGCAGGGTCTTAGGGACTGAAAAGTCCCTAACGAGCTGTCTCTGTACGTACAGAGACGTTGCTTGCTACGACAATGCCACGTCCCCTGACCTGGCAAGTTCTATCTTTCATAACTCTGCTCTCGAACCGGATCATATAAGGTCACGACCGTGTTTCCTCCGAAAAACTGTATCCGCTCCGGTCGTCTGAACATCTCCAGATACTTATCTGCCTGTTCATCAGTGAGGCTGATGAAGTCTTCCTCACCTGCTCCGCATATGAAGAACGGTCCGGCGATCACATCCGTGATCTTACCGTCATCTCCGAAGACAGCACGGTTCAACGGCATCCCGTTGATCTTGCCTTCCTCGTTACAGACAATGCAAACCGGTTCATCAAACGGATAGAACACTTCTATCTGACCCATTACTGCATTCTGCAGATCCCTTAGATCTGTATCGATCTCTGTATCCCTGGCATACATACCAGGCTCAACATATATCACTCTGATCTTGCCTTCTGTCATCTCTGATACACCTCCCTGTTACGTTTCAATCCGACATTTGCCATAAGCTGGTCATTAACATCTTTGCCGCATGCAGGAGGCTCATCGAATACTGTATAGCCTCTATTTTGCAATCCTGCCTTGATACCATCTGAAGCGCCACGTCCTACCTCATCGTTGTCCAGGTGCATGTGCACATCGGTTATCACCGGATGATCCTTGAGGTACTGGGCAAGCGCTACAGGCACTACGTCCTTCCTGCTCTGTATGTAGACTCCCGCCAGCGACAGCATCGGTACTTCCTGCCAGTCATATCCCTTCATCTGGAGAATAGATGCATAGCTGAGAAGATCTATTGCCGATTCAAAAATGTGCAGATCGTTTCTGCCAGGATCTCCCGGAAATGAAAAAGAGCAGTGCTTATCACTGCCCGTCACATCACCCTTATATGCTGTTGTCGTACTCCGTACCGCTGCGCTCCTGACCTTTCCGTTTATGTCACGGCACAGGAATACGGCGTTTCTGTGTTTGTCTGCTGATTCATACAGCAGGTCATTCTTCAGGCAGTAATTGATCACTGAAGGATGTATGCCTCTTCCTCTCAGATACCGAACTACGTGATCTGTACTGCTGCTTCTTTCCGGAAGCAGCAGTCTTCTTTCTTTGTCTGCTTCCTGTTTCATAAATACAGGTTTTGAAACAGCTGTCTTTCCAAGGATCGTCATTACCGCCTGAGGAAAAGTCATTTCCTTTACCTTGATAAGATAATCAAGTGCTGTCGCTCCTCCAAATCCCCGCGAGAACCAGTGCCACATACCGTTATTGATCTTAAGTGAATCATGTTCTTTAGTGCAGTATGTATCTCTTGAAACCTTTATCAGATTTTCCGGTTCATAGTTCTGCAGGTACGTCAGCAGGTCCATCTGCCTTGCCTGTATGATCTCATCTGTTGTTACATAGCTCAATCTCTCACCTCCAAGAAAAAAGACAGCCGAAGCTGTCTCGTAAATGATATGTGTTTTATCCAGACAAACAGGAAGTTATCGGGATCTTGCAGCATGTAATGCTCTCAGAGCATCCACGATATGCTGACCCCAATGGTTGTTCAGCCCAAACTTCCACTCAAATATAGCATTTCCGAATCTGCCAGCTTCATATTCCTTCATCCCGTCTCTCAAATCTGCAGCGATATCGGAAAGATCATCGATCAGATCTCCACATACAGGATCTTCGTCAGCATACGGATCAAATATCTCCCAGTACGTCGTAAGAATCTGTTCAGTAAATCTGATGGTAACACATTCTGAAATATCCGATGATGATGCTGCTATTGTTTCCGGTTCTGTTTCAGGAAGATTCATGGCAGATATATAGAGTGTCATCAGCAGTTCCATTAAAGATGGAACTGTATCGGCTGCAATTACATTTTCAGCAATAAAACGGCAGTATTCATCTGCTTGTTCATAAAACTCTTTGGCTTGATTCTTGCTCATGACCTCACCTCTGCAAACCACCGATTTGTCTTTCTGATTTCTGCCTCTAATTATAACAAAACAGGCCATTCAAGATAGAATGGCCTGCCGCTATTATTCTCACAATCTCTACCAGAGCTTCATCAGCAGTTCATCTATATCTTCAGTGGGCTTTCCTTCTCTGGCGACCTTGTTGCGGAAATACAACATGATCTTCCTGAGGATCCTTCTCTCATCAGTCGTCAGTGTCAGCGCAACCTTATCTTCTCTACGCATCTTTACCATACCTCGCGTTTTCCTTCAGTCTGTTATATGTGTTTCTGATCTTTATGAGATCCTTGTTCTCATCTGAAGTCAGAAACACATTTGCTTTTTTGAATTCTTTCTTTACCGTTCTCAGTATACAGACCGGTTCCGGGTTCTCCCCGACATGCAACTCAATAAGCTTTATTCCCTTCTTATTACAGAGATACCTCTTTAGCTGTAGTGACCGGTCAGTTCCTTTCGTTTTTCCCGGCACGACCTCAAAGGCAATATTGATGACCGGCACATAAGCTTCCAACGGCAGTCCTATAACCTCATCAGATCTTATCGCACAGGACAGATCCACCATCCTGGTATAATACAGGACCGCCAGTCCCGGAAGCGATGCAAGAAACTCCTGTCTGCAGTATGGACATTCCTTTTTGTCCAGTGTCCTGTCTGAGATCTTCATGCGGTACTGATGACAGCTCCCGCACTTCCATTTCACCACCTTCTGGGAAAGCCGTGATACGGTATGCGGATCAACTGTATTGGAATCATAATCCCATTCTCTCAGGAGTTCAGGATCGGTCGTGGCCAGATCATTGTGTCCCGGCATCACTGCCCTGTTATCACAGGCAGGACATCCCTGGCCGTTTACTCGCGCATATATGACGCCCTTCCATTCGTATCCGCACTTGCTGCATTTCCACCAGACGTTTCTGCGGCTCTTCGGGCTGACCCTGTCAGGAGTCATATCCCCGTTCTTCTCAGACCAGTCTTCTGCGATCTCAGGATACAAAGTCCTGAGATCGCTTATTCCTGTGGAAACCGTCGCACCGCTGCAGCAGGGACATCCGTGTCCCTTTGTACGGTCTGCGATCCGTGATCTCCATTCATGGCCGCATTTCTTGCATTTCCACCATACATATCTGCTTGAAAATGCCAAGACCATATCCGGAGTTAGATCCTTGTTCTTATTCGACCACTCGGATGCTATTCCCGGAAACTTTGTCTGCAGGTCATTAAAACCACGCAGCAGCCTGTTTCCGGAGCAGTACGGACATCCTGTGCCGTGCAGTGTGCGGTATCTTATCTCCGTCTCCCATCTGTGTCCGCATTTCCCGATCCATTTCGCTTTCTTGTGCGACGCAGGCGAAACGGCTGCGGGATCCAGTTCATTCTCTTCCGACCACTCCCTCATCAGATCCGGATACTGTGATGCCAGATCATTGATTCCGGGAATGACCCGCTTGTTTGCACATACCGGACATCCTTCCCCCGCAGATCTCGATTTGACGCTGGTCTGCCATTCATGGCCGCAGGCACCTTTCCACCAGAATACTGTGTTACTGCCATATGAGATATCTTCCGGAGATACACTGTTTCTGTCAGACCATTCCGTCAGCAGTTCAGGACGCTTTTCAGCAAAACTGGATCCCATCTTCTTAACCCTTTCTGCCTAAAGTCTACGCTTTATTTCAGACTCTGTGAAATGTGCAAAATCCCAGTTTTTCTGCTGTTGCCGCATCCATCGTCACTGTAAAGGTGACCTTCATCTGCTCAGACGGGATCTTTGAATTCAGCAGAGCTGTACTGGTATCCGAAATCCCGTTCATGAAGTCGGTAAGACGTGAAACAGTGCCGTTGATCTCGCTCTGACTGGAAGCATAGTAGTATCCCCGCTTCTCGCTGCAGATGGGACATCCGTCCTGCCTCAGACTGTGTATGACCCTGCGTATTGCTCTCCCATTCATAGAAAAACGCTGCTCTAGTTCTCTGCTGGAAACAGCGTTCTCTCTTCCGACATGATCCTCCTTGAGATGATCATGTATCTCTTTCTTATTCTGCATCAGTTACGGCGTTCCTCCTTCTCAAGTTTCGATACGATCCCGTATCTCCAGTCATCGTAATCATCTTCCGAGATCAGTCCCTGATTTCTGGCAGTATTCTTGAGTCCCCACTCAAACAATGCCAGGCTCTTTGGACTCCACTCGTCATAGTCTCCTGCCACGAATCTGATCACCACATCCTCATCGTCCAGCGAGACCTCCAGTTTGTAGTTGTCTTCTATGGCAAGCAGGATGCTCATAAGACCCGGTCCGGAATATACATCCGCCGGAGTCAGCACCTCAGGCGATATCTCAAATACCTCTGCGATCTTCTCCAGCTTCCTTTGTCCGGGATTCCTCGCTCCCTGCTCGTACTGGCTGATACGGATATCGCCCGATCCTTCGCTGAAGCCCAGTGCCTTGCCCAGTCCTTTCTGCGTCATTCCGTATTTATTACGGAAATACTTTATTCTCCTTCCTGTCTCGTTACGCATTTGCCCTGACAGCCTCCTGTCTGAACTCAGGCACCGGGAAGTCCGGGACACTGTTTACAGGCACTGTCCTGCTCTCTCCCATAGTTATATAGACGATGCTTCTCTTTGGCACTACAGTGAATCCCTTCTCCGCGTCACCGAACCATAAGGAATCCTGATCCTTCGCCTTTGCGATGCTCTCCGGAAGATAGTACCGGTTTGCGCCGTAGTTATCGTCCTCAACGGTGATGTTGTCTCCGTTGCTCAGATGCAGAACATATTCCTGGATGTTCTTTGTATATACGCTCATGCAAGATCCTCCTCCATGTATCTCTGGTACTCTTCTCCTCTGAGAAGCGCTCTGTACTGTCTGTCGTCCGCCTTTGCCAGCTTCTCGAGAACGCCCTTCACCAGTTCCTTCATGGCGAAATCCTCGACATGTGGCAGCGCCTTGCTTATATTTGCCATCGTATGCATTCTGGACCTTCCTTTATAGATATCCAGGATGCACTTTTCATCATGATTGAAATAGATCATCTTTCCTGTCCCCTCTCTTTCTTCTCGGGAGGCAATGCCTCCGGTTCAAATTCCTTTACCCTGTCGATAAGATCAGCCATAACATTCCTTGCGTCGGGATCGGTCTCGTCCCTCATGTACTCTCTGACATTGTTCTGTATCGCCCTGGTATCTCCGGCTATCAGTTGCTCCTTGATCTGCTCCGTTGTCTGATGAGGATCATCCGCGCAGCTGTTGAGCTGATAAAAATCATAATTCTTCATGAAAGCGATAAGATCTTCCGCCAGCTTTTCAGCTCCGTTTTCCCTGGTCATGATCTGATAGTTTTCCTCGATCCTGTGTATCAGCATGGAAGCTGTGTCACGGATCGTGTTCATGGAACTCTTGAGCGTTTTGAGATCAGATTCATTGGACCAGGCACTGACATAAGGAAACGTATACTCTGAAGTATCGATACCGAAATGAGTACATACCGAGAAGGCTATGCTCTCAGCCTCGACCTCCTTGGTCTTCTGAGGAGTCAGTGCCCCGCCGCCGTCTCTCCCGTGAAGATAGGAATGAGCCATCTCATGCACCAGTGTTTTCACTGTCTGAGCCTGGCTCATTCCCTTTTGTACGAATATCCTGTCCTGTATCGCATGGTAATATCCCTTTGCTCCGCCGTCTATGTCGATATACCGTACCGGCACCCGCGAGCTTCTCTCCAGCGCATGCAGAAAACAGCTGTAATCGCCGACATCAGCGCTGAGCTCCCTGGGATCTATGCTCGGCAATGGTTCTCCGTCCGTCTGCGAGATATCAAATACATTCACTGCCCTGAATCTCGGTACCGTGACCATGACCTTCTCAATGCTCACGTTTCCGTATTCATCGGTACGTTCCTGTTCCTTCTCCACTACAGCCGGCATCGGAGCGATTATCTTGATCGCTTTCTCGCCTTTCTTTACATATCTGTGGAACGCATTCTTCCATGTGGAATATCCCGCCACGAGCGTCGCGTCAGGCTTCTGCATGGTTATCAGCAGAACATTGTTCGTGCTGTAATCATGGAATCTGCTGACTGCCCTGAGGTATGCCTTGTATGAATCGGAATCCATATAATCTCTGAGGCCGTCCTCCAGCGACTTCAGGATCTCATCCACATCTCCGGAAAACACTTTTTCCATGGCGCTCACCTCTCACGCACCTGATCCCTGGGCTTCACGGCTGGCATCCTGTCCATAAACAGGCTCTCGTCAAATTCGACATCACCTGTCTCGGGATTTTCTCTGTATCCGAATTCTCTGATATCAGCACCCTGGACCGCCGCTGCAAAGCGGAATGCTTCATTGGTCCTGTCTTCCGGTATATATACTCTCTGAACAGCGCCTCCCTTGAATTCCAGCAGTCCCGTGTTGCTTCCGAAATCCTCGTCAGCCCAGCAGTATTCCATTCTGACATCCGGGAACTTCTCGGATATCTTTTCCACGATTCTCGGCACAGAGCTCCAG
The DNA here is from genome assembly GCA_017405465.1 of Oscillospiraceae bacterium. Taxonomy (GTDB): domain Bacteria; phylum Bacillota; class Clostridia; order Oscillospirales; family Ruminococcaceae; genus RUG11783. Next base: position 87,735 of record JAFRAJ010000016.1, on the reverse strand, counting down.
GCTGTATTGAACACTATTCCATCCTTGACCTGAGGAAGATCCTCAAAGCCGTAAGCGGGCCACTTCGTTCCCCAGTTCTCGACCGACCACCCGTACCAGTTCTTTGTTCCAGGATACAGATTCATCTCCCTGGATCCGAGATTGCCCTGATACACATCATCCGGCATCGGGATCAGTTTATTGAAATCAATGGATCCCGGTCCGAAATGGTCATGCTGTATCGCTTCCAGTATCTCCTGCAGCTTTTCCTCGTTGCAGTCAAAATGCACTACGTTGTAGATATGATTAGGCATGTTTTTCCTCCTATCTCCATAAGAAAATGGAGAGAAACTGTAATGCTTCTCTCCCGCGTTTATCTGCTTATCTTCTTTTTCTCTTACCGTTCAGCTGGAGCAGCAGCACCAGTGACATGATGCACAGCGCTCCCCACAGGCTGAAGTTGAAATCATCACCTGTCTGAGGAACAGGCACAGGCTTTACCGGCACACTGACAGTCTGATCCTTATCGTTCAGGTCTTCGTGTCTTGCGACCGGAATGACAGTACCGACATCATCGATGGATACGGATCCTTCGTACAGTCTCTCGAAGACCACCAGATCCTGTCCCTGCAGCGCTTCCGTGTCCACAGTGAATTCCATCTCGACAGTACCGTCCGGCTCTTCCGGGACAAACTCCATGACAGCCTCAATGATGCCGTTCTCCTGTACAAGATATTCTCCTGTGGGTCTCAGCACGATGACTCCGTAAAGAGTGTACTGTTTTCCGGGAGTAAGTCCTTTATAGGAGACTGTATCCACTATTACAGCTTCATGGTTCCATTCTGCAGTCCGTGTTCCGTTCTGACCGTCCCTCGCTAAGGTACGGATATTTATGATGTTCACGCTCTGATCTTCGTCATCGATATCGGCGTGCACCGCGATCTCCAGGTCCTCATACATAAGGCTCTCAAAGGCCACTACAGTCTTTCCGACCAGTTCAGTCCCGTCGAACACGAATGTGAGCTCTACGGTTCCGTCCTTATCATCAGCAGTAAACTCTGCTTCTGCCGTAACAGCTTCGCCGTCTATTACAACCGGCTCACCTGTGGACTTGTCCATGAGCGTTCCTGTAACGGTATATTTTTCTCCGGCCTTGAGGTTTCTGTACTCCACGCGGTCTATAACGGCTGTGCTTTCCGTTCCCTGGGCTTCATGAGTACCGGACACAGCATCTGTAGCAGTAGTCCCGATTTCCGGACTGTACAGAGTCTGAACTTCGTCATCAAGATCTTCATGCTTTACGATCAGGATCTCAGAGCCGTCCTCCTTTATGAGGTAAAGGTCTTCAAAGACGACAAAGATGCACGAAGTGTTCGCTTCCGTATCGACTGCAAACTGTACTGTCACAGTGCCTTCCGCGCTATTCGGCTCAAAAACAGCGCTCTCGCTGATGATTCCGGTAGATGTTCCGGTGTTCTTGTCCATCAGTACACCTTTTACGATGTATGTCTCTCCGGGAATCAGGTTGCTGTAGCTGACTGTATCCTCCAGGATCACTTCTTCTCCCTTTGTCACGAAACAGCTGCCGCTTTCTTTATCGATGGCCTGAGTTCTGAGTCCCGGGAAGTACACAGACTGTTCTTTGTCCTCCAGGTCAGCATGGGACGCGACCGTTACTCCGTTGTGGATCAGATCCTCAAATACGACTGCTGTATGTCCTTCCAGCACAGCGGAATCTATTACGTAGCTAAGAACGATCTCCATATCCGCAGCATCTGCCGTGAACGTCACTTCTGTTATGGAATCATCCATGACCGGCACGCTGTCGCCTTCCTTGTGTGTTACGCCGTCTTTGTCTGTGAACTTTTCCTTATATACCAGCGTACCGCTCACCGTATACTCACTGCCCGGGATCAAGCCGCTGAGCTTCACGATATCAGTGATAACTGTCTCTTCCGATACGACACCGACATGTCCCGCAGTATTCTCATCTGCGGCTGTAGTATGGATCTCCGGATAGGTTATCGTCTGATCCTTATCGTCGAAGCTGATGTGAGAAGTCATAAGCACTTCCGTATCATTTTCTTCGTCTACCCAGTAGAGTTCCTCGACTACTACGACAGACTTTCCGACATATTCCCGGGAATCGATCAGGAAGGCGGGCATCTCTACGGAACCGTTCTCAGTCCAGCAGACAAAGCCCTGTTCCACGATCAGATCCTCACCGTCTTTACCTTTGATGTATTCGCCTGTTTCAATATCTCCAAGTTTTGAAACAAGTTTAAAGACTTCGCCCTTTTTGAGGTTGGTATATGAAACTGAATCGATGATCTCAGTGCTCTCACAGACTGCGCCGACATTGTCGTTCGTCCTTGAATCTCGTGCATTCGTCCTGATGGACGGGATCATGAGAGTCTGCGCTGCGTCTTCCATGTCTGCGTGAGAAGCTATAAGGATCTTTGTTCCCATGACATATTCATAAAGATAGTCGCAGGCTACTACAAAGTCCCCGTCGTGACCTGAGGTATCGATCCCCGCTTCCAGCGTCACGCTGCCGCCGGCGGTACCCGTTCCGTTGGGACCGTCAGGAGGATAGAAATCCTTCGATACTGTTCCCAGTACTTCAGATGTGCTCTTGAGCACGAACTGAGTTTCCATAGTGTATCTGCGGTGTGACGTCAGGTTGGTGTAATGAACAGTGTCGACCACCCCCACGGTGGCGGCGGCGATAAAGTCGTTGCCTTCCGCAGATGCTGCTTCCGACGCAAGCTCGATGTTAAGATTGACCATTGGTGCAAGTGTTACAGTCCTGTCAGGCTGAGTGATCTCGATGATCCTGGACTCCAGCATATTGATCTGTTCGGAAGCCAGTTGTTCTGTCTGCAGTTCATATACCTTGTACCTTCCGTAAGGCAGCGCTCCCAGACTGTCATCAGGCTCAGAATCTCCGAACCATACTCCCGCAAAAGCATCCAGTCTGGTCACATCAGTGAACGTTCCTCCGTCGACATACTGATCCATGCTGTTGGTATTGTTGGTATGCTTTCTGGAAGCTGCTGAAGTATCGATCATGCCGTTATCATCTGTGACGATGATATGGCTCTCGCCTTCTGTACCGTCATCATTGATCCTGACGATAATGAAGGGAATGTTTGCCTTATAGTTTCCGTCGATGTCCAGTTTGAGCATAGACAGGTCTCCGCGTATAATCTGCTCCTTGAGTTGGTCTGCGTCAGAGGTCAGATCCACGACTTTGAGATTCTCGGTAATACTGAACTCAGCTTTCCACTTCTCGTTCAGCAGGTACATATCAGAAGGCTTTGTCTCCATTGCATAGTATGAACCGTATGGCAGGAAGTCGCTTTCTGTCTCACAGATACCGTTCCCGTCTGTGGTAAGCGTCACGACCAGATCACCCTTGGAGTATTCTGTACCGTTCACCAGGACAGTTTCATCGGAATCACTGTAAATGGATATCTCTGCTCCGCCTACAGGTGTGCCTGTTTCAATATCTGTCTTTTTGAAACGGACTCCTCCGTGAATAACGGTCTCAGGCACGCCATAACCATCAGATATTTCTTTTATGAGTCCCTGTGTCTCCGTAGTCCACTGTACGTCTGTTTGATCACTGTTCTGAGTGATCGTGAGGTACAGTTCGTCAAGTGATACCAGATATCCTTCCGGCGCCTTGATCTCATAGATCTTTACACTGCCAAGAGGAATGACATAATCGCCATTCAGCGTATACAGATCAGGTCCGCTCACTTTGTATGAAGGCTTGTATCTCAGGATTCCGTTAGCATCTGTCTGAAAAACCCAGACTGCTTCCGGCTCGCCTGACCAGTCAGTATTGTCGTAATACTCGACACGGTACTGTGCTCCGGCAAAAGATCCTGCTCCCTGCGGTACAGCTCTGTCTGCTTCCTTATCCCACTTTCTGAGATAGATGCTGACAGGGTCTGCTACCGGTTTATTCATAAAAGTCACTGTGGCGGTTTCACCGGGAACGATCGTAACCGTCTTGACTTCAGTGTTCCTGATATAGCCTTTTCCGACTGCTGTTTCTGTCACAGTATATGTTCCGGCAGGAAGCTCCAGAGTCTCGACCTTTCCGTTCTCATCGACGACAAGTGTTCCGACGATGTTCCCATCTGAATCTTTTACCTCAAAGGTCGTTCCTTCCAGTGAATACATGTCATTTCCGTCAGTGCATGCTGTGTTGGCTGAAACCTTCGTAACATCCAGATACCCCATAGGAGCTGTTACCTTGAATACAGCTTTCACCTGCTCTGGCGTCTTGCCTGTGTCAAAAGAGGCCATGTACTGATATCCGCTGGAGGCAGGCTTCCAGAAATATACATTTCCTGAAGTCCAGTCCGAGAAGTTCTTGTTTGCTGAAAGAGTGAGTTCTTCTACAGGGCTGTCCAGTGTGATCGTCAGAGTATTACCGTCTCTGACTGCGCTGACTCCGTCCTGTGAGAAATCGAATCTGCTGAGAACTCCGTTGGTATCCGTCAGCTTGACTGAGTATCCGCCTTCCGACTGTTTCTCCAGGTCATATATGGGAATGCTGCTGTTGTCTGTGCTTGAGCAGAAACTCGGTATGGTCTCTGCAGCAAATACATGAGCTCTGATCTGCCAGTAGACATCCTGAGCATAGGAACCTGACCCCATCATCTCGTTGCAGATGGACTGCTCCCAGCTTGTGTTTACAGTATGTGAGAGTATCTGCCATATGAGGACCTGAGTAGCCATATATTCCTGCGCAGTAGATGCACCGTATCTGGTCCAGCCGATATACCCGAATCTCAGTACCCAGCTGAGCAGTCTTTTGTCAGACTCCGAGATCCCGTCCCAAGTATCCTGACTGGAGTATGACATTCCCGATGATGAATCCACACCGAACTGCAGGCAGTAGGCAGGTACTCCGTTGAACCAAAACTGGCAGGATCTTTTCCTGCTCTCGTTCTTGAAGGGTTCCGGATAGTTGCTCCCGAAGCTGTAGGAGTACTGATCCATATCGATCATCTGCAGATATGCGGATCCGCGTGTAGGTTCTGCAGCCAGCAGCAAATTGCCTCTGACTGTCAGTTCCGTTTCATCCTCAGCTTCAGTTTCTGAAGTTTCTTCTGTTTCTGGAATCACTGCTTCAGCTTCCAGAGCCGGATCATCAACTATGATCTCTTCCTCAGAGACAATCCCGTCATCTGCAGGTTCATCACTGACAGCTTCCGGGACCGGATCAATAGCGGTCATATCTTCTTCTGTGATCTTTATGACTGGTTCTTCTTCTACCATGACCGGATCCGGTTCTTCTGTGATACCAGGATCTTCCTCTTCCTGAGGGTCATCTACCGGATCCACAGCAGTTTCTTCTGGGATGTCCTCCGATTCTGCCGGAACACCATCTTCCGCTGGAAGCGCTGTTTCCTCTTCCGGCGGTACTTCGATCTCAGTTTCCACATTTGTCTCCGGCACTGTATCTTCTGTTACGATATCCTGCCCTTCTGTTCCTTCTGCAAACGCTCCCATCGGAACGCATGAAACAGCAATGAGCAGGATCATGATAAATGCGATCGTTTTTCTAATCTTCGTCATTAAATCTTCCTTTCCTTTTCGCTGCAATAAAAAGGCCCGAACTATCCGTCCGGGCCGTAAGCTGATATTGCTGTGTTATTTTGTCATCCCGCATCCGGCACAGCGCAGGCCGTGCTCCTCCCATGCGGGACTGTCTGTGACTGTTTCGTCATACGCTTCTCTGACTGTTACAGTCTCGTAGTATCCCTGGTCTATCGTTTCAGGGACAACTGAATGCCCTGAATGGATCAGGCTCATGTCATTAGCCTCGATCGCCGCTTCGTATGAAGCATCTTCGTGGGCATATGCCTCGTCCTGAGATGAGAATTCCTGACGGCATTTGTCGCAATAGTAGTGATTGATATTTACAGGAACGCTCACCCATCTCTCTTTTGTCACGGCATCATGGTGCTCGATGTGTGTCACCGCTTCGTGGTAGACGGTCACTTCGATCCATTCATGCACGTGTTCCGCAGTTTTTTCTGTTTTGTTTTCCGCTTCTCTTTCTGTTTTGGCTTCTGCAGGATCCTGCCCCTTATCCGGCTCTGTTCCGTTCACCGGCGCGGCTGCAGGCTCTTCCTGTTTCTGACTGCTCTGTACGGTACTGACAGGCTCTTGCGATGCTTTCTTCTCATTACCGGCTGAGAAGGAATGGTCTCCTGAAGAAGTCAAAGATGCTTCCGCTTTCCTTCCCTGCTTCTCTTCTGAAGCAGGTTCTTTTTCTTCCGTGAGGACTATTGTCGATATATCGAAGTCTTTAAGACTGTCAACTTCCTCCAACAGAGTTTTCTCTGCGATCTCTGCATCTGCTTCCTCAGAAGAACTCATCCCTTCTTTACCGGCTGAAAGAGGAATGACGCTGATATCTATTCTGTTATGTTCAAAACTCCTGAAGCCCAGCGCCAGTCCAAAGATCAGCAGCAGAGTCAGGAACTGTTTCCATCTTTTCATAGAACGCACCTCCCTTTTTCCAGAAGCATTTCACACTTTCGCTTTAAAAGCAATTGTGCGAATCTGCACCATAGATCTCTACCTCTCTTTTGTCTCTCAGTAAGTACAGGAAGTTTATAAGGGGAGTATGAGGGGAGAAGCCAATTATGACTGATGCCGTTTCCGGGCAGACTCCTCCCTTGGGCTCCCTTATCTTTCTCCGCGATCAGCCCCTGAGCGGTGCCGCTCCTGATAATGCTCGCGGTAAAACTCCAGTGCTTTAAAGATATAATTCTTGGTCTCGTGATACGGAACGTCCTTTGGAATATACTGTCTTGCATCCTGATAGCTGATGCTGATCTTTTCCTTCTGATTCGGTTTTTCCTCAAGCATGACGTTCTCTATGATATGAGGTCCGAGAACACCGTCCTTGGAAAATGCTCTGAGCCTTATTGCCTGTGCATGCGACGGAGTGCTCTCCGTGAGTTCCATCGCATCGACCAGCATTCTCTGTTCGCTGGGCGTCAGGTATGACAGTTCTACTGCCGGGCGCAGACCGATCTTGCCTTCGTCGACCTTCTCCAGGATCTCGGGCTCAAGTTCTGTGAGACGCACAAAACGTCTAACCTGATCTTGACTCTCGCCTACCTGTTCACCAAGTATTTCTCTTGATGTTTTCGACTTCTGTGCCACTGGCACAGAAGTTAAGTCCGTTCTTGCACCTTGCCTCTTCATTGCATCAAGTTTCATTTTGTATGCAAAGGCTTTTTCACTTGGCAATATCTGAGACCTTTGCAAATTACTGTCTACCATCATTATGATTGCTTCATCTCTCGTCATATCCCTGACCTCTGCCTTGATCATCGTCATGCCGGCCATCTCACAGGCTTTCTTCCTGCGGTGTCCAGATACGATCTCGTACCTGTCATCATCCTTCTTACGGAGTATGACCGGTGTGATAAGGCCCCGTTCCTTGACGCTCTCGACAAGCTGCTGCATATCCTCGTCCATGCGGACCTGAAAGGGATGATCCGGAAAATCGTCTATAAGTTCTAACGGTATCTCGAAGATGCGCGGCAGAGCGTTTACCTTGCGCTCTTCGTCGTCCATGAAAAGCTCATCGTATCCTGTCATTCCGAGATCTATTGGCTGCACCTTTTTCAATCTCCGCTACCTCCTTTGTAAACTCCTCGTATGCCTGTGCCACTTTCCCGTTCCTGTCGTATGCATAGATGCTCTGTCCCGTAAGCGAGCACTCTGCGGCACGTACAGAATGCGGGATCTCCGTATCGAATACACGGATGTTCTGGCCTATCGTGTTTCTGAGCGAGGCTATGATATCCCTCGCATTGTTCGTTCTGCTGTCTACCATAGTGAGCAGGATGCCGTCTATCCGTAATCTCGGATTTATCGTCCTCCGTACTCTTGAGACTGAATTCAGCAGAAGATTCAGTCCCTTTGCCGATAAGAAGTTCGGCTGTGACGGAATGATGAGACTGTCTGATGCTACAAGGGCATTGATGGTCAGCATTCCGAGAGATGGCATGCAGTCTATAAGGATATAGTCATAATCCTTTCTAATAGTACTTATATACTCCTTGAGGACATGCTCTCTGCTCATCGTGTTGACCAGGCCTGTCTCTATTCCTGAAAGCTCAATGTTTGCAGGGAGAAGATCAACTCCCTCTGCGTGATGTATGATCCCATAGCCGTCTGGAATATCCTTCTCATCTATTACGGCTCTCATGACATTCGCGAGAGTCGCTTCCAGTTCATCCGGATTTCTGTATCCGAGACAGATCGTCAGGCTTCCCTGAGGGTCTGCATCTATAAGTAGGACTCTCTTGCCCTGCCGTGCGAGACCGACCCCGAGATTCACTGCTGTGGTAGTCTTCCCTACTCCACCTTTCTGGTTTGCTATTGCTATGACCTTGCAATTCTCCAAACCGTGTACCTCCTTTCTCTGGTTTTTCCAAAGAAAAATGCGTACAGGTTCGTCCCGGGAAGGCATTTATCCCTATAATTCCATTGTATCGGGATGCCTGTCCCTTATTCTGGACAATAGGAATTTCATCCCAATAATTTTTTCCTGTACGCATATATAGATATAGTTGTTTTACATTTGTCTTTGCTTTCCCGTGCTGTTTGTCCTCGACGCCCGCACGGCAGGATCACGCCAGACGCCTGATTGCGAGTCAGGTCCATAGGAATCTCACCTCCCCGCCTTCTTCATGGCCGGGCCGCGAATTACGGAAGTATCATTAGCCCCAAAGTCTGTCATCGCCGCCACCGGTAGCAGACCGGCTTTCGCTGTATAAGCTTTATCGCTCGCTCTTTCGAGGTCACGGCGCGCCTACAGTCACGGCTCAAGGTTTCACCCTCAACTCTGGGAACGTATCTGACGGATGAACTATTCTGTTGTCAAAGTGCTCGGGAAAAAGTCCCTCTAATATGTCTTTGCTGAATTTTGAGGTCGATTTTTGCACTTTTTTTGCAAGATTTTTTAGATTCTCCATTTTGAACAACAGAACTCCTTTCTTCCGTACAGAAATTTTGCGGCAAATTGACACTGCGCTCCATGCCGAGTCATCGTTTTGTAAGATTTGACCCGAAAATGAGCACATGAAAAAGCCTGGTGGAACTCACCAGGCCACAAAGATAATATTTACTTACTTTTTGTCTAGAGCTAATGAAACATCGCTGACGTCCAGATCAATACCGTTGGCATTAATAAACCGCTTGATTGCTTTGTTTGTTTTGTCGAGCACCCTGAATATATCAAGACATTTAATGTTGATATCCTTGAGTCCCTCATATGACACGTCACTCAGCATTAGATCGTGGACGATAACGTTTCTGCAAGTACGATATTTGTTCAGGTCTTTCAGTGACGATTTTAACTCCTCGACCTTCCCGCTTTCTTTTAGGATGGAAAGTATCTCTTCAATATTATCTCTTATATAGTGCTGAATCCAACGGATCTTCTTTGAGATGTTGTTCAGTTCATTATTCTGAACGGCATCCAGTATATCAAGGTGGTTCTTTTCGCTTAAAGAAGATATGCGGACGATCAGGTTATTGGTCGTTTGTTCAAAAACAGCGAAGATGATCAAAAGGGCTTCGATCTGATAGTTATCTCCAAGAGCTCTCTTGAACCTATCCATATTTTTCTTGTAATTTCTGTGGAGAACTTCTTTTTTCTCTTCTCTTGTTTTTGAAACACTGTTCATGAAAACGGTCTCCAGTTGGGACACATGCCTATATTTTGCTCCCGCACTTTATAGTGACATTTTCTAAAGTTAGCACAATTACCGCATTGAGCTGTGCCTGCTTCTCTCGGTGCCTCTTCTTCCCGTCTTCGTTGATATTCTGCATTTTTCTCAGCCCAGAATGCGTTACGTTCTTCCGGAGTCATCGTCTTTGACATTTTAATATCATTAACAAATCTTTTAGCATCTTGTATTTTTGAAATAATAATCAATACCACTCCACATAGAATACAAATTCCTATAAACACCAAAAGACCAACAGAAAAAGCATATGCCATAACTAATCTCCTTTATTTTTATATTCTAATTTGATTTGTTCTATTATTCTTGTTAGAACGTAATCCGTTCGGATTCCCCGGCGATACCTTCCATGTCCGCTGCAATATCTTCAAAAGAACGTAAAACGCCATTTCCGGCATAAAGAATATCCCGCCTCACTTCTGAAGAACCAAACAGGGACAATAAGGTCTTGTCATAATTAACCAATTCAGCTTTTTGATCTCTATTCATCCTATAGAATTTAAGATTGTATATCACTGCATCTTCGTTTATCGGATACTCATTGTCATCCATCCAGCAATTATAAACATATTGCATAATTGAAGTGCAAAAGCCCGGGCCTTGTGTTCCAAATATATCTGAGGTTAATTTTAATAATCCTCTCAAACGATTACCGTTAAGAACAGCCCCAAACCCTGATTCTCTATCGAGTGATTTCACTATTTTCCACGCAGAAAACAATGAAAGCGCAAAATCTGCAGACTCTAGATATGATTGTTTTTTTGAATCTTGAGGCATTACCAGCTCGGGTATATCGTTACTTGTTATGGCAATTAGCCAACTCTTGAACAATGAGAAATCATCCTCGCTAAGATTCATGTTAGATGGACGATTTTCCGTGCGATCTATCATTAAATCAATAACGCTACGTATACTTTCGTTGTTTCCTTCATAAGTTGGTTTAATATCTGCTTTTCTAACGTATTCATAATTATCCCAATTAGCAGGTCCTGAACTAAACAGTTTTCTAAAGAGCGCCATAATTGATATGTACCCCCATTCTTGGACAAAACCAAGAATGGGGGTATTCATATGAAATACAGCAACGAATTCAAACTACAGTGCATCGAGATGTACTATCAAGGGAAGTATCCCAAAACGCCAGAAGGAATACGAACAGAGAAATTTCATGCAACGATAAGAAAATGGGCAAGGTCAAGTGAACGAGCCGGAATAGATTCAGTAATGCATAAAAACCATACCAAAGAATGGGAACCGGAAGAAAAGTTGGAACTAGTCTCAAAAGTACTGGCAGGAAGATCGTGTCTGTCAGTAGCAGAAGAGGTAGGGATGCAGGACAGTTTGTTGTATCAGTGGGTACGCAAATATAAAATGGAGGGGTACGAAGGACTGATACCCAAGAAGAAAGGCAGACCGCCGAAGGAGCCTCCATTGATGCCAAAGAAAAAAGTCGAGCCAAAGGAACTGACAGAATCCGAAAGAGAAGAACTGATCCGGCTGCGAGCTGAAGTCGAATATCTGAAAGCGGAGACTGCAGCAATAAAAAAATCAATGGCCTTGAGGCGAGAAAAGGAAGCTGCGCGACTCAAGGCGAAAAAGCAGCAGCGATCCGGGAGCTCCGAGAAAAAGGATACAGACTAGAAGATCTGCTGAAAGCGCTTGGAATGGCTAGATCTACATACTACTTTGAGCTAAAGCGGATGACAGATCTCGAAAACAGGGATCTGGAGCTGAAAGAAAAGATACGGGAGACATTTAAAAAGAACCGCGGAAGATACGGTGTCAGGCGCATAACCATGACTTTGAGGAACACCGGAACACTTGTGAACCACAAGAAGGTACAGCGACTCATGCATGCTATGGGCCTTCTGGGAAAACGCCCGAAAGAGAAATACCACTCTTACAAAGGTGAAACAGGAAAAGTTGCAGAAAACATCATTGCACGTGACTTCCATGCAGACGAGCCGCTAAAAAAATGGTCCACCGACGTATCACAGTTCTCTCTTCCCTGGGGCAAATGCTATCTCTCACCGATACTGGACATGGCTACAAATGAGATCATCTCTTATGATCTGTCCAGAAGCCCTACGTTCCAGCAGGTCACAGATATGCTGGACAGAGCATTTGAGAAGTTCCCTGAAACAGACGGTCTGATCCTACATTCCGATATGGGCTGGCAGTATCAGCATCCGGCGTATGTAAACACTTTGAAAGAGCATGGGATCATCCAATCAATGTCCAGAAAAGGCAATTGCTACGACAACTGCATTATTGAGACCTTCTTTGGCAGGATGAAAACTGAAATGTTCTACGGGCAGCAAAAGGAGTATTCATCCTTTGAGGTGTTTGATAAAGCTGTCCGTGAATATATCGATTACTACAACAACGAACGGATCCAAAAGAAAACAGAATGGACACCTCCAACTATTTACAGGGAGATGTCCATAAAGAACTAGATTCTATTTAATCTTTTGTCCAGGATTATGGGTACATATTAAATAATACTCCAGTATTTATTGTTAAATATTTTTTTTATATTATTCCGTATTATCAGTCAGACTTTTTGAAAAAGTCTACTATAAAACACATTGCCTCTTACTACTAAAGCACATTTAAGCAAGGTGAGCAGTAATGGAACACATTTGATTATCTTTTAGGTCTCCAGTTTGGGCATTTTCCATCGTTTTGACTGCTAACGCTAAGTGGACATTTAAACTGAAAACTATTTTCCCGGAATTCGTTGTTTGCACAACTTCTACACTGTGCACTTCCAGCGCGGTAAGCACTTCTTTCACTGGGAGACATTTTGCTTTCCGCTATACCTTTTAAAAATCCAAGCCCTCCAAACACGACAAAGAAAAGAATTACTCCCCAATTCATGAACAATATAACCTCCAATACTTGTTTCAATACTTAGACATAATGAAACACGTATCCTATAATAAAAAAGGTACTTAAACATAAGTTCAGTACCAGATTACAGTCAGTTTTTTATTTGTTTTAAATAGTCTATATATCGAAACCTTCTTTCTGTCTCGTAACGTAATATCTGTAGAATGTCGAGTGGCTGATTCCAAGTGTATCAGCTGCTTTTCTTATGGATAGTTCACCCCTCTCACATTGCACACATACTGAATCAATGTCATCGGGCATCATAGTTCTCGGTCTACCAAAAATGATTCCTTTCTCTTTCGCAGCAGCTATCCCTTCTGCCTGTCTCTGATGGATGAATTCTCGCTCTGTCTGAGCTACGTAAGCAAATATCTGCAACACCAGATCTGCGATCAGTGTCCCGGTAAGATTATCCGGAGATTTTCTGGTATCAAGCAGTTCCATATCGAGCACTACGATATCAGCCTTTATCTCTTTGGTAATATGCTGCCACTGCACTAAGATGTCACTGTAATTCCTCCCAAGCCTGTCAATACTCTTGATGATCAATAGATCTCCTTCCTTCAGCTTTCGTAGTAACCTCTTGTAAGCCGGTCTGTCGAAATCCTTTCCAGACTGATAGTCGCAGAAGATGTTCTTCTTCGGGAGATCGAAACCTTTCAAAGCAATGATCTGTCTGTCTACATTCTGTGATTTTGTGGAAACGCGCACGTACGCATACTGATTCATTTTTTCAATTCCTTCCTCTCAGTTTGTGTCATAACTAAAAATAAGCAAAAAAAGGGAACCCAAAAACGTTTAAGTCTTCAGGTTCCCTGTCGTACGTATAAAAATGTGCGATCATCGGCCCTTATAGCCGTTCATAGAAACATGCGAATTTGCATGTTATCTGAAGCGCTTCAGGAGTTCTCCCGGGGTGAATTGGTACACCATTTTGGTGTATCTTCTTCCACAAAGCGAAAAATCAGTATAGTTTAGCGCCTGCCGGAATGCGCGGATCAAGCATCAGGAGGTTCAATCCTTCCCTGCCGTCGACACTGTGTGTCGCCGAGATCAGCATTCCTTCCGAATCGATTCCCATCATCTTTCTTGTCGGAAGATTGGTGATCGCAACGCATGTTTTTCCAACAAGTTCTTCCGGCTCGTAGTATTCGTGAATACCACTCAGTATAGTCCTATGCCGGTTTGTACCGTCATTTAGCGTGAATTTCAGCAGTTTTTTGCTCTTCGGGACAGCTTCACAGGCAAGTACCTTCACCACTCTGAAGTCTGACTTTGAGAAGGTCTCAAAGTCCACATACTCCTCAAACAGAGGCTCTACCTGGACGTTGGAGAAGTCTATAGGCTCTGTCACAGCGGTCTCGAACGGCATCGAAACAGGCTGTTCTGGAGCTGCATTTTCAGCAGTCTTCTCTGCCTCAGCATTCTCGCTTCCGGTCTTGATGGAGCGCAGTGTCGGGAACAGCAGAACATCTCTGATCGATTCAGCTCCGGTAAACAGCATTATCATTCGGTCGATACCGTATCCTATACCTCCAAGAGGCGGCATACCGGTCTCCATGGCTTCAAGGAAGTCTTCGTCTGTATGGTTTGCCTCTTCGTCTCCGTGAGCCAGTTTCTCTTCCTGCGCTGCAAACCTTTCTCTCTGATCTATCGGGTCATTCAGCTCTGAATAAGCATTAGCCATCTCCCAGCCATTCATGTAGAACTCGAATCTCTCGACATAATCAGGATCATCAGGTTTTCTCTTGGTCAAAGGAGAAACTTCTACAGGGTGATCCATCAGGAATGTAGGCTGTACAAGATGTTCTTCCGCATAAGCATCAAAAATCGAACAGAGGATATCACCTTTACTGTGGAACGATTCGTACTCCACTTTAAGCTCTCTTGCCTTCGCCCTGGCTTCTTCCAGCGTATGTATCTCTCTCCAATCGACTCCTGCATACTTATTAACAGCATCAACCATCGTGATCCGTTCAAAGGGTTTGGAGAGATCCAGTTCTCTTCCGTTATATGTGATCACTAAAGTGCCAAGTACCTTCTCTGCAACAGTCCGATACATCCGCTCTGTCAGATCCATCATGCCGTGATAATCGGTATAGGCCTGATACAGCTCCATAAGGGTGAACTCAGGATTATGACGTGTGTCAATTCCCTCATTACGGAACACACGTCCGATCTCATATACTCTGTCGAATCCACCGACGATGAGTCTCTTAAGGTATAGTTCGAGAGAGATCCTTAACTTCAGATCCTCATTCAATGCGTTGAAATGAGTAAGGAACGGACGGGCGGCAGCCCCTCCTGCATTGGAGACGAGCATAGGTGTCTCGACCTCCATGAATCCCTCCGCATCAAGAAAGCTTCTGATCGCTGAAATGATCGCAGACCTTTTGCGGAACACTTCCTTGGATTCAGGGTTGGTGATGAGGTCAAGGTATCTCTTTCTGTAAATGGTATCAGAGTCAGTTAGACCGTGGAATTTCTCAGGGAGCGGACGGAGTGACTTGCTGAGAAGTACCAGTTCGGAAGCATGTATAGTGACTTCTCCTGTCTGAGTCCTGAATACATATCCTTTGACACCGAGGATATCGCCGATATCCCACTTTTTGAATCTGGCGTATGTATCTTCACCGACATCGTCTCTTCTCGCATATACCTGGATCGTTCCGCTGCTGTCCTGCAGGTTGAAGAATGACGCTTTGCCCATGATTCTTCTGGTCATCACGCGTCCCGCCACGGAAACCTCCGTCTGCGGTGCATCGTCACTGAAATTAGCCAGGATATCTTTGGCACAGTCTTTCGCATCATACGTAGTGATTAGGAAAGGATCATTCCCTTCCTGTCTCATGGCAGCGAGTTTTTCCTTCCTTATGGCGATCTGCTCATTCTCATCGAGTTCCTGCGGAGCAGCGCCGTTGACCCTGTTCTCAGCCATAAATACTATTCCTTTCTCTGCTGATCATTTCGATCTCCATGAGGAGATATATTATACAGAATTTTCAAAAAACTGGCCTCCGTCGGAAACGGAGGCCAAAAAAGCATTTTCAGACTATTCGGATCAGAGAGCTCTCTTAGATATCTCGAGGATCCTGATCTTCATCTCCCCGCCGGGAGTCTCCGCGATGACAGTCTCCCCTGCTTTATGCCCGACAAGCGCAGCACCGAGCGGTGACTCATCGGAGATCTTGTTCTTCATTGCATTTGCTTCGCCGGAACTGACGATATCATACTCGTCTTCCTCGTTATCTTCGACGAACAGGATCTTAACTCTGCATCCGATGGATACATATTCAGTTGAGATAGAATCCTCGTCGATGACACGTGCATTCTGAAGCATCTTCTCAAGCTCTGTGATATGAGCTTCCATTATTGCCTGAGCGTTCTTTGCTTCGTCGTACTCGCTGTTTTCAGAGAGATCTCCGTGCGAAAGGGCCTCTTTTATTACTGCAGCCATCTCCTGGCGTTTAACAGACTTCAGATAATCTAGTTCTTTTTCAAGTTCATCAAGTTTAGTCTTGCTGATCAAATATTCCTGTGCCATTTCAAATACCTTTCTAGAAAAACCACTATGCTATGGGATTATAAACACATGATATTTGAAAGTCAAGGATATCCGATAGCTGGCAAATTCCATATGTATCACTGTATTTTCACTACCGTTCATTCACCGGAGGAAAACTCCGAATCCAGTACCTCAACGGCTTTTCTGAGCTGGAGGTCATCTATGATGCTCGGTTCCTCGTCGGAGATTACAAACCCTTCATAGGAAGAAGTAACAAAGTCAGGTGTTACTCCGGTTTCATTGTAACTAGTCGATCCGCAAGCAAGAAGTTCACAGACTGGCATATACAGTCCTGTTCCGTCAGGGAATCTGGACAGTACTCTGTGTGTACCGACACCGGCGGTGGTCTCGCCGATTACACGTACGTTGTCACGCTCGCCTAAAACCGCAGCAAACAGTTCACTGTATCCAACGGTATTGCCATTGACAAGTACCGCAGTAGGAAGTGCTATCTCGTCAGGTCCGGATGTGAACAGCACCTTCGTCATCCCATCTCTGTATGTACCTGAGATCAGAGTGCACTGACCGACGATCTTATCGAGCATGTTGGCAATGATGTTGATATCATATCCGCCGTCAGTATCCCTGATATCATATATGAATCCTTTTGTGGTGCCTTCAGCCATCTTAGCTGAAAGAAGATCCTCAAACTGTTCCATCGTGAGGTCATTGAACTGCATGATCCTGAAGTAGGTATACCCTTCTACATCATATGCCTGGATAGATCTGGTCTCATATACTCCATATACGAATGCAAATGTATAATCCACGCCTTCACGGGAATATGTAAGAGTTACTTCCTCTCCGTTGGGTCCGAACAGACTCGATATGACCTGATCCGCTCCAAGACTCAGAGCGTCGTTTCCTTCCACCTTTACGATGGTATCTCCGGCATGTATTCCGACCTTCTCGGCTGAAGTGCCGCTGTAAACTTCCTTGATCTGAACATATCCGTTCGCGTTGACTTCAGTCTCTACTCCGATACCGCTGACTTTTCCGGTCTTGGTATCTTCTATACGAGCTATGTCAGAAGCGGAATAATACTTGATACTGTCATCACCAGTGCCCGCTATATACCCTTTGGCAAGAGCATTCATTATCTCTTCGTCATCGATCTCACGGTAATAGTTCTGCCTAACGGTGGCGTCCACTTCCGAGATCTTCTCGTACATGGACTCTCTCTCCTGAATACTGACAATCTTCTGATCGAACAGATTCATGGAATAGATCATCGTGGCAGTGAATGTGATCGCAACTGCGATGAATATGAATGCCAGTGTGATTCCTATGGTTACCTTTTTATTCATTTAATTCCCTGTGATCAGCCGGAATACGATACATAATCCAGCGGATTCTTTCTTTCGCCGTTTATCCTGACTTCAAAGTGGAGATGAGGTCCTGTTGAGTTACCTGTAGACCCTACATATCCTATGACCTGTCCCTGTGCAACCCATTCGCCCTGTTTGACGGCTATGGAACTCATATGAGCATATACTGTCCAGTTATTGTCGCCGTGGTCTATCATGACATGATATCCGTATCCGGTAGTGTAATATGCCACTTTGACGACCTGCCCGGTATTGGATGCTATTATGGGCTTCCCGTAAATATTTCTTCCTGCTATATCGATTCCGGTGTGGAAATCAGGTTTTCCGTAAAGAGTTCTCCAGCCGAAAGGAGATGAGATCCAGCTGTATCCCGGGACCGGCCAAGCGAAGTAGCCTCCTACATAAGTAGGCATACCTGTGCCCATCAATGCATTCCATTCTTCCTGGGTCTTTTTCAGTTCCTCGAGGACTTTCTCATAATCCTCTTCTGTAGCTTTTTTGTACGCTTCTGCGTTGGAGAGATCTTCATTCGCTTCCCTGTACAGTGAAGCAAGCTCATTGTATTTGTCTTCCAAGGTATCCATATCGCCTTCCAGAGATTCTAGCTCCATCGCTACTTCCTGCCTCTGCAGTTCGATAGCATCTGCTTCATCCTGAAGTTTCTGAACGAGCTCAGTATCGTGTTTGGATATCTTTGATTGCATCTCAGCTGCAACGAGAAACTCTGAGAAGGTCTTGGATCCCAGGATAAGAGCGAGAGTCGTGACATTATTATTCATGTACATCGCACGCAGTCTTCTCTTGAAGAGGGCGTATGTTTCGTCATGCTCGCGTTCTTTATCATCCAGTTCCTGCTGTTTGACTCTGAGTTCCTCTCTCTTGATATCTATGCTCCGCTGCATCAGGTCGATCTGCTTTTTTGTAAGTTCCATGCGTTCTGCATAGGTAGCAGCTCTCTGTTTTGCAGCTGCGATCTCATCCTTTGCCTTGGCGATCTCCTTGTTGATCTCAACAAGACGCGCCTGAGCTTCTTCCATTTCTTTCTTGAGCTCTTCTCTGGTCGCAGCCTCTACTTCCTGCACTCCATAAAAGGAAAACATGCTGAAGCATACAGCGAACACCAGAATGAACGCAGTAATCTTCTTTGAAAGCTTCATACCAGTAATCATGCCCTAAGATACCTTCTTATAGATGATCCGCTTCCGAAGGCTCCGATAAATACTCCGAAGCCGAGGAATGCAAGCAAGACATACTGCCACAGATTCGCAAACGGTATCAGAGATGTCGACACGCCTGTAAGCCAAGTGATACCTGATTTGCTGAACATTACGCCCAGACTCTCATAGATTAGACTGAGCACACCAAAAGCCAGACCTGCCGAAACCGCCCCGATGGTTATACCTTCGACCACGAACGGAAGCCTGATAAATGAGTCGGTAGCACCGACATATTTCATGATGCGTATTTCTCTTCTTCTCGCATAAAGAGTAAGTCTTATAGTATTAGAGATAACGACTGCTGAGGCAACTATAAGAATGCCTATGATAATGGAGCCCAGTATCAGGAACGCCTTCTCAACCCCGGTAAGAGTCTTGGCAAGATCCGTTGGCGCAGAGATACTGTCAACGCCGTTCATCTGATTCAATTCAAGCACTACGGATTCAAGATTCTCCAGAGAGTCGACCTTGACGCGGAAAGAAGCAGGCAACGGGTTGTCGTCCTCCAGCCCCTCAAGCAGATATCCCTTATCTCCCATAAAAGACTTCTGCTCTTCAAGGGCGTCAGCTTTGGAAACATAATGGTAGGAACTAACATGCTCCATCCCATCTATCTTGCTGTACATCTCGTTAAGAACGATCTCGTCTGTTTCCTCTTTGACAAAAACGACGAGTTCGTTTTTATTTTCTATTTCCCTGAAGATATCACGTACATTGACCGCAAGAAGCCCGGAGCCTCCGACTATGATCATGCACGCGGTGAGTATACCGATGGACGCCATGGACATCATCCTGTTTATCCATACGTTGATGATACCCTGTTTTACGAGATAACCGAAGCTGGAGCCTCTCATGTAGCACTGCCTCCTTTAGCTTTGGTGTCCCTGACCACTCTGCCGTCCTTAAGGATGATGGTCCTGGCTTTGAATCTGTTTGCAAGACCGATATCGTGTGTGACGATGACGACGGTAGTTCCTAGTCTGTTAATCTCCTTAAGGAGCTCAACGATCTCTATAGAGAGCTTCGGGTCTATGTTTCCCGTAGGCTCGTCAGCAAGAATTATCTTAGGATTGTGAACAAGAGCTCTCGCCAGCGCTACACGCTGCTGCTCACCTCCGGAAAGCTGCTCCGGATACGCCATGCTCTTATCTTCCAGACCGACTATCTTAAGGATATACGGAACTCTGCGGCGTATCTCTCTGGCGGCAACATTCGTTACACGCATCGCGAACGCCACATTCTCGTAAGCAGTCATTGTCGGTATGAGGCGGAAATCCTGGAAAACCACTCCAAGTTCACGCCTCAGATACGGTATCTTCCTTCTCCTAATCTTGTTGAGATTATAATCTGCGATAGTGATCACACCGTCTGTGGGATCCTCTTCCTTGAGCATCAGCTTAAGAAGCGTGCTCTTTCCTGCCCCGGAATGTCCCAGAATGAAGACGAACTCACCTTTATCGATAGTGAAATCGACCTCGTCGAGAGCCAATACTCCGCCGGGATACTCCTTGGTAACATTACGGAATTCTATCATTTCGACCTCGTATTAAAACCCGTTTTTTGTACTGTCGAGATACTTGCGGACCATCAGAGCAACCTTGAAAATGATAGCCTGATCGAACTCGCGAAGATCCAGACCTGTAATCTTCTTAATCTTCTCAAGACGGTAAACGAGAGTGTTTCTGTGTACGAACAGTCCTCTCGAAGTCTCGGAGACATTAAGATTGTTATCGAAGAATCTCTGAATCGTGAAGAGCGTCTCCTGATCCAGCGAATCAATTGACCCGATCTTGAACACTTCCTGCAGGAACTGCTGACAGATAGTAGTCGGAAGCTGATAAATGAGTCGGGCGATACCCAGGTTCTCGTAGGAGATCACGGTATGCTCTGTATCAAATACTTTACCTACTTCGAGCGCAGTACGGGCTTCTTTGAAGGAAGTTGACATCTCCTTGACGCCGTTGACTATGCTTCCGATTCCTATGTTCACATGGATCCTGTGCTCATTTTCAAGTACATCGGCGATAGACTCACCGAGTCTGCACAGATCGTCCATATCTATATTGTCTTCCACATCTTTGACAAGGACAGTCTCGTTCTCATTTACGTTGAAAACGAAATCCTTGTTATCCATCGGGAAGAGCTGGGAAACTATATCGAGTACCGAGACTGAGTTGGAGGCATCTTCATATCTGATGACAAGAGATGCAGTCCTTACGTCTGTCGCAAAGTCCAGATCCCTTGCCTTTACGAAAGTATCACTGGGAAGGATATTGTTGGTGACAACGTTCTTGATGAAAGTAGTGATGTCATCTCTGTCATCTCCGCCTCTCATCATGTCTTCAATGACGACAGCGGTAGCACCGCAGCAGCGCACTGCTTCCGGATCTTCTCCTTCCACAAAAACTATCGCGCCTCTTCTGGTCGGGTCCACATATCTGTAGGTATATCCACCGTGTCTGAGTACATCATCCACAGCCATGTCCATAGGTATGCCTACCCTGGTGGAGTTCATCATGGAAATATCGCTGCACGCGACCACAGAGGAGTTCTCATCCAGAACGCCGATGACTCTCCCTACCGCTTCTCCCAAATGCTGTACTACTGATAGATAATGTTTGCTGGCCATTTCTCTCACTCTCCGCCTTGTTTCGGTAAAATCAACAAAAACAAATAATGTTAA
This sequence comes from Oscillospiraceae bacterium, assembly GCA_017405465.1. Taxonomy (GTDB): domain Bacteria; phylum Bacillota; class Clostridia; order Oscillospirales; family Ruminococcaceae; genus RUG11783. The sequence continues at coordinate 66,274 of JAFRAJ010000016.1, read as the reverse complement.
CTATCAATATACAAGGTATTCGACGAGGGTTCAATATTCTTGCACAAATTTTACATGATTTCCATGTGCATAATAACGGAAGCAGTCACACGCTTGTAACAAATATGCGCTATATGTAGAGCTTCTGTTTCATAATGCAGCAAGTTCATCTGAAAGTGCCGCAAACTGCTCCATCGTCATCCGCTCTGCCCTTATGCCTTGATCGATGCCGCACTTCTCCATCGCAGCTGCTATCTCTTCCTTCTTATAGCCCATCAGTGAGGACACTGAGTTTATGGCGGTCTTACGCCTCTGTCCGAATGCTGCTCTAACCAGTCGGAAAAAATGCTCATCATTGAGCACTTTGACGGCAGGTTCTTCTCTCAAGTCTATCCTGATTACAGAAGATCTGACTTTAGGCCTTGGTCTGAAAGCCCCCGGGCCTACTTCAAACAGTTTTTTCGGTATACCGTAATACCATATAGGCACCGATACTGCTCCACAGCCGTCAGTTCCAGGTCTCGCGCAGAATCTGTCTGCAGGCTCCTTTTGTATCATCACTGTCACAGAATCCAGACCAAGGTCAGGCTCTATCAGTTTCATGATGAGCGGTGAGGTGATATTGTACGGAATATTCCCGATCGCAGAGACTCGCCGGTCTCCGAAATTGTCTTTTATAAGTTGCTTCAGATCAGACTCCAGGGCATCACCCTGAATGACTGTCACATTATCAAGCTCTTTCAGATTCTCTTTCAGTCCGTCAATGACGTCACTGTCCAATTCAACTGCTACTACCTTTTCTGCGCGTTTAGCCGCCTCGACCGTAAGTGCACCGAATCCCGGTCCTATCTCCAGTACACATGCACCGTCTATATCTGCCATCTCTGCTATCCGAGGGCACACAGTGGGATCTGCTATAAAATTCTGTCCCATGGACTTCTTAGCCCTGTGAACATTTTTTTCAGGAGCATATTCGCTCATCTCCTCACCTCCCTGCAGCAGATTCGGTCTTGTTCCTAAAACATACAACGCAGTATACCACAATGTATTGTAACAATTGTTTCCTGTACGTTAACTGTTTTGTTATGGTCTTTCCGTACTCCTTGCTTTTTCATTCTGATTAACATATCATGCATTTTGATAAATACCATGACGGAGGAAAACTAAATGGTTCTCTGTATAGATGTAGGAAATACCAATATCGTATTCGCAGGTTATGAAGATACTGAACTGAAATTCATGTCCAGGGTCAGAACAGACACAACATGGACCAGCGATCAGTATGCTGCGACACTCAGGGATATTCTGGATCTTTACGGCTTCAGTATTTCTGATATAGAAGGTTCTATCATAGGCTCTGTAGTTCCGGTGCTTACCACGCTTCTCAGATCCGCCTGTAAGATAGTCCTCGGATCTGATCCTCTCATTCTCGGTGCAGGGCTCAAGACAGGTCTTAACATCAGGCTGGACAATCCCGCTGAATGCGGCGCTGATCTCGTTGCTTCTGCGGTCGCTGCAAAAAACCACTACCCTCTTCCGCTGCTGGTCGTTGACCTCGGAACCGCCAGTAAAGTGACCGCCGTTGACAGGAACGGAGACTTCCTCGGAGGATCCATCCTGCCCGGTCTGATGACATCCATGAACGCACTCGTAAGCAACGCGTCTCTTCTTACTGATTTTGAACTGTCAGCTCCGGCCCGCGCAATCGGACGCAATACCCCAGAGTGTCTCAGAAGCGGATACGTTCTGGGCTTCGCTTCCATGATCGACGGCATGTGCAAAAGATTCATGGACGAACTGGGAGAAAGTGCTACTGTCGTCGCTACAGGCGGTCTTATAGACCTTATTCTTCCTTCATGTTCCACCCCGATGCAGAAGAGAGATGATCTCGTGACAGAAGGTCTTCGTCTAATCTATGCAAAAAACAGATAAGGTGTTATAATTCCAGTCGCGCCGCACCTCTGGATCTTTACAGATCAAATTTTGAGAGGGCGACAGCAGGAGAATAAAAAATGAATAACAGAGAAAAAACACGCAAGCTGACTGGAGTTGCTATCTTTACAGCTTTGGTCATCGTACTTCAGCTGCTGGGCAGCTTCATCAAATTCGGACCGTTCTCGGTCTCACTCACCCTCATACCGATCGTAGTCGGAGCCGCTCTCTATGGTCCCGCAGCCGGTGCCTGGCTCGGTTTCGTATTCGGAGTCGTTGTTCTCGTTTCCGGTGACGCTGCACCGTTCCTGGCTGTGTCAGTAGCAGGCACTGTCTTCACAGTTCTTCTCAAAGGAGCCCTTGCCGGTTTCATTGCGGGCGTCGTCTACTCAATGCTAAAGAACAGCAACGTATGGGTCGCAGCTATATGCGCAGCTCTTATCTGCCCTGTTGTGAACACCGGTGTGTTCCTTCTGGGCTGCAAGCTTTTCTTTATGGATACCATCGCCGCATGGGGCGAAGCACTTGGGTTTGACAGTGTCGGAAGATATATGATCTTCGGACTCGTCGGAGGCAACTTCATCTTTGAGGTGCTTTTCAACATAGTTCTCAGCCCAGTGATCGTGCGCCTTATCCGCATCGCCAAAAAAGACGAGGACTGATCCTTCTAGATCAGTCCCTTTTTACCCAATAACAGTCACCTGAAAAATGAAGATCACCGCTATACTTTTTGATAACGACGGACTTCTTGTGGATTCAGAAAGGGTCACTTTCGAGATCTGGCAGGATATCTTCCAACGCCACGGCTACGACCTGACAATGGACACTTACTGTCAGCTTATCGGAATGACCGAGAAAAATACAGCTGAGTTCATTTATGAGAGATTTCCCGGTCTCGATCCGTACAAGGATGTCTTTGAAGAATGGGACGCCCAGTATGAAGAGATCGCTCCTGCCGGAGGTGTTCCTCTTAAAAGAGGAGCAGTGGAGCTACTGGACTACTGCGATGAGAAAGGCATAAGAAAAGCAGTCGCATCATCCAACAGTCTCTACTGGATAGAAACGCTTCTTGGAGCTAACGGGATCTTTCACCGGATGGATGCAGTATCGCACAGCAAGCTAGTGCAGCACGGAAAACCTGCTCCCGATCTCTTCCTGAAAGCGGCAGAACTTCTCGGTTGTGAACCTGGAGAGTGCGTCGTCCTTGAGGATTCCGAAAACGGCCTGCGTGCTGCTCACGCCGCAGGAATGATACCTATCTGCATTCCCGATCTCAAAAGGCCTTCTGCAGAAGTCGAGGGGCTCTGCAGCGCGGTTTGCGCTGACATGAATGAAGTGATCGATTGGCTTGAGAAAAACCGCGACTAAAAAAGCATTTTAAAACTCCGGAGCGTATCATTCTGTGCTCCGGAGTTCTCTTTTTCTTATATATCAGGTTCCCATTATGGACGAGAGCTGGTCTTTTTTGATGACGTCGTGCGCTCCGCCCTCTACGATACTCGTCGCTGAGACGAGCGTGATCTTGGCGGTACGCTGCAGTTCCTTGATGTCCAAAGCGCCGCAGTTGCACATTGTCGATCTGACTTTTCCAAGCGAGGAAACGACGTTGTCATGCAGCGGTCCCGCATAAGGAACATAGCTGTCGACCCCCTCCTCAAAAGAAAGGTCTCTCTTTCCTCCCATGTCATAACGCTGCCAGTTCCTTGCCCTGTTAGAGCCCTCTCCCCAGTATTCTTTGTAATATCTTCCGCCGATACTTACACGCTCAGTCGGGCTCTCGTCAAATCTGGCAAAATAGCGTCCCAGCATGATGAAGTCCGCTCCCATAGCCAACGCCAGCGTCATATGATAGTCCTGGACGATTCCTCCGTCGGAGCATACAGGAACATAGATGCCAGTGCGTTCATAGTACTCGTCTCTTGCCTTGCAGACTTCTATGACTGCTGTAGCCTGTCCTCTTCCGATACCTTTCTGCTCTCTTGTGATGCAGATAGAACCTCCGCCTATTCCGACTTTGACGAAGTCCGCTCCGGCTTCAGCCAGGAACAGGAACCCGTCCCTGTCCACAACATTTCCGGCTCCGACCTTGACGGTGTTTCCGTATTTCTCTCTTATGAAATCAAGCGTGAGTTTCTGCCATTCAGAGTATCCTTCCGATGAGTCTATGCAAAGAACGTCTGCTCCTGCTTCGACGAGAGCAGGCACACGCTCCGCATAGTCTCTTGTGTTTATCCCTGCTCCAACCATGTATCTCTTCTGATCATCCAGCAACTCAAGGGGATTGGATTTGTGTGCGTCGTAGTCTTTGCGGAAAACTAGATAACGCAGCCTATCTTCTTCGTCGATGATCGGGAGCGCGTTCAGCTTGTGGTCCCAGATCATATCGTTGGCTTCCTTAAGAGTGATGCCGTCATGAGCGACAATCAGATCCTTGAACGGAGTCATGAACTGCGAGATCGGAGTATCAGTCTCCATCCTGGATATCCTGTAGTCCCTGCTGGTCACAAGCCCGCAGAGCTTTCCGTTAGGAGTTCCGTCCTCAGTGATGGCGATCGTGTGATGTCCTGTATCCGCTGTCATCTGGAGAACGTCTGCGAGAGTATCTTCGGGTCTCAGGTTGCTGTCACTTGATACGAAACCGGCTTTATATGCCTTGACTTTCGCTACCATCGCAGCTTCGCTCTCGATAGACTGGGATCCGTATATGAACGAGATTCCCCCTTCTTTAGCGAGAGCTATGGCAAGCCTGTCTCCTGATACTGACTGCATGATAGCGGAGACCAACGGGATATTGATGCTTATCGGAGCTTCCTCTCCTTTTTTGAAACGCACCAGAGGTGTCCTGAGACTGACATTGTCCGGTATGCATTTTGATGAAGTGTATCCGGGTATTAGAAGGTATTCGCTGAACGTACGACAAGGTTCATCGTAAAAATAAGCCATTTTCCCCTCCTGTTTTGAACATCATCTGTTGTAAATGTTTCATATATTTTATCCCAATATGTTTCGATGTCAAGGGAGCATGCAGTACGCTGTAACCGTGTGTTAATTGTTTTTTCTGCATTCCTATCTATATAATAGTTTATATAGGGATCTCACATCAGATCCGAGTGTGTTTTACCCTGATCATTTACAAGGAAAAGAATCACCGAACGGGAGGTTTTACCATATGAAACGTTTTATCTCCATACTGATGATGCTCGTACTGCTGCTGATGCTCTGCTCCTGCGGTCCATCCAAGAACGAAGACCCTGCTCCGGTAGATCCGCCTGTTGATCCCGGCAACAGCGACGTTCTGGATACAGCCCTTCTGGAGAAATTCTTCAATGAAGTCAAAGGAGTATGGGTGTCTCACTATAACGTCACAGATGACTACTCATTCCTGATCTTCTCAAAAAGCGACGGTAAAGTATGCTACACCGCAGGTATCCCTTGGTCAGAATTTGCTTTCGGCGGTCCGATCAAAAAGATATCCAAAGACGGCAATGTATATTCCATCACTGTAGGTGTTCCCGCCGTGCCTTCTACAGAAGAGTATTCTGGGCATGAAGCATACGATCTCGATATTACTGTGGATACTACCAATCTTAACAGCTATATGATCACTGCGAATGATCATGCTAAAGACGGTTCGGTTGTTCCGTTCACTCTGTTCAGTTCCGATACAGAAAATTACAACTTCGACGCACTTCGCGCCGGAAGTGAGCCTATACAGGGTTTGAACGAGGAACTCGCTGAAAAACTGTGGAGTCAGCTTGGCGGAATATGGCTTCTGGACGATGCCTCTGATGAGATATTCTTCACTGTTTTCAGAAAGGTAGACGGCCAGTTCTGCATAGAGCAGGGCATTCCCGCGAGCGGGTACAGCGTCTCCGGTTCCATTACCCAGATCACTGAAGAAAACGGTGTCTACAATATGATCCTCTATGTTCCGGCAAGGCCCGAGACCGAGATGGACTCCGGATATGATGCTTTCTATGCTGAACTTAAACTCAAACTAGACGACATGGCCAACGGAAAGATCAGCTTCACGCTGTATGCCGGAAACGGTGACTATGTCAGATGGAGATATGCTTCCAGCAGCTGGGATGATTTTGACTGGGACTCCTTCTACGGTGTAGATATAGCGACTGCCTGGAATCAGCTCAGTGGCTGCTGGGTGAGTGCTCCGGAAGGAAAGCAGGCGCTCTTCGCATACTTCTACGTTACGACTTCCGGTGAGCGCAGAGTAGAACTCGGCGTTCCCTTCTCCGGCGGCGGAACAGGCGGAACCGCTACCAGTTTCGAAGACCGCACATCCGATCACACATACTGGATCAATATCGACATCTCTGATCCAAAGAAGAGCATGCTCATCATGGTCGATTACTCTGCGATCTATTCAAAGATGATCAAGATGACTGACTTCTTCCTTGACGGTACAGTTCGTGAATTCGTGTACAAATGCGAGGATCCTCAGCATCTGACAGACGACATGCTCGGTTAACCAGTTTTCATACGTCGAGGGCAGCAGTTTGGAACGAACTGCTGCCCGTTTTCTTTCAGCCGGTACGATATCAACTCTCCTCCGTTCCTCTTTTTTCGCTCTTTTGTTACCATTCGATCACTGTTTGGATAAAATGCACAAAAGAGCAGTCGTTTTGCACAAAATCTTCAAAAGAGCCGGATGTCCATTTTCCTTGCGTTGGAAACTGGCGTATGGCAAAATATTGATAGGACAAATCGACATCAGATGAGGTGGCTGCCCATGCCTGTTTTTTACGGATTCCATACCGTACACTCCTTTTACAGCCATACTTCTAACTGAAAATGAGCCTGCGCTTCCCTGCGGGCTTTTTCCTTTTTTAGCGGACAACTGAATGCTAAAACGGTCCGGTTATCAGCCGCAACTGCGGTTAGGATATATCCCTTTGGTAAGTCAATTTGACAATATATGGAGGAAAAAATGAAAAAGTTCTTCGCAATCATGATGATCCTCGTCCTCAGCCTTTCCCTGGTATCCTGCGGAAAGAAACAGGAAGAGGATGAGACCCCCGAAGCCCCCAAATTCAAAGTCGGCTTCATCTTCCTGCATGATGAGAACTCCACCTACGACCTCAACTTCATCAACGCTGCCGTCGCAGCCTGTGAAGCTCTTGGTGTAGACTATGTTCTCCGCACGAACGTTCCTGAGACAGAGAAGTGCTATGAGACAGCCGCTGAGCTCGCTGACTCCGGATGCTCGATCGTCTTCGCCGACAGCTTTGGCCATGAAGACTTCATGATCTCCGCAGCCAAGGAATTCCCCGATGTCTGGTTCTGCCATGCAACAGGAACAAAGGCTCACACAGAGAATCTTCCCAACTACTTCAATGCTTTCGCGTCCATCTATGAAGGCAGATACCTCGCCGGCGTTGCCGCTGGTATGAAGCTCAATGAGATGATCGCCAACGGCGAGTTCACCGCAGAAGAAGCCAAGATCGGTTACATCGGCGCCTTCACATATGCTGAAGTTATCTCCGGTTACACCTCATTCTTCCTCGGTGCCCGCTCCGTATGCCCCAGCGCCACAATGGAAGTCACCTTCACCGGTTCCTGGTACGATGAGACCGCCGAGAAGGAAGGCGCAAACACCCTTATGGACCGCAACTGCAAGCTCATCAGCCAGCATGCTGACTCCATGGGCGCTCCGACAGCCTGCGAGAACCGCGGCGTACCGGATGTTTCCTACAACGGAAGCACAGTAGCATCCTGCCCCAACACCTTCATCGTCTCTTCCCGCATCGACTGGACTCCCTACTTCAAGCTCGCTATCGAGAGCAAGATGAACGGCAAGTCCCTGCCCACCGACTACACCGGCACAATCGCTACCGGTTCTGTCGTCCTCACAGAGGTCAACGACAAGGCAGCAGCTGCTGGAACGAACGAAGCCATCGAGACCACCAAGAAGGCTCTTGAGGCCGGCACACTTCATGTCTTCGATACAGCCACTTTCACAGTCGGCGGCGAGACCCTCACCAGCTACCTCGCTGATGTTGATACAGATCCTGCCTACACACCCGACACCGAAGTCATCGAGAACGGCTACTTCAACGAGTCCGCAAAGCGTTCCGCCCCCTATTTCGATCTTCAGATCGACGGCATCACGCTTCTCGATACCGCTTTCTAATCTTTAAGATGATCAAGGAAGTCCCCATCACTGGGGACTTCCTGTCTTCATTGACGAAGACAGGAACCTGAAAACTACGTTTCAGGCTGCTGTTTCCGGCAATGGATTTGTTATTTTGGAGGAAAACCGTGACAGATAAGAAAATAGCCGTCAAGATGAGGGACATATCCAAATCATTCGGTCCTGTAATGGCGAATGACAAAGTATGGCTCGATATCTACAAAGGCGAGATCCTTGCTCTGCTCGGAGAGAACGGGAGCGGAAAGACTACTCTTATGAATATCCTTTCCGGCATCTACTGTCCTGATGAAGGACACATCTATATAAATGATGAAGAAGTCAGCATCCGTTCGCCGAAAGAGGCTTTCGAGTATGGAATCGGCATGATACATCAGCACTACAAGCTGGTGGAAGTCCTGACTGCCGCTGAGAACATCATTCTCGGTGTCAAGCAGCCCGGAAAACTTGATATACAGGCTGTCTGCGAAAGGACTAGACAGCTCTGCAGTGACTACGGCTTTGAGCTTGATCCCATGCAGAAAGTCTATGACATGTCAGTCTCGCAGAAACAGACCGTCGAGATCCTTAAGGCGCTATACCGCGGAGCCGATATACTGATCCTGGATGAGCCTACTGCTGTTCTGACTCCTCAGGAGACCGAGAAGCTCTTCACTATCCTCCGGAATATGAGAGACAGCGGAAAAGCCATCGTGATAATCACTCACAAGATGAATGAGGTCGAGGAACTCTCAGACCGCGTTGCCATACTCCGTCAGGGCAGATTCGTCGGCGACATGCTCACATCAATGACCAACGCACAGGAGATGACGAATATGCTCGTCGGCCATCCGGTCTCACTGAGCATCGACAGACCTGATCCTGTAGATCCAAAGCCCAGGATAGAAGTAAACGGACTTACTGTCCGAAATGAAGAAGGTGTCCTCAAACTGGAAGATGTATCCTTCACCGCCTACAGCGGTGAGATACTCGGTATCGCCGGCATCTCAGGCAGCGGACAGAAAGAGCTTCTTGAGGCGATAGCCGGGCTCCAGCCTACTGAATCGGGCTCCATCAGTTACATCAATGACGACGGTTCAAAGGAAGAGCTCATCGGAAAAGATCCTCTCTCCATCGCCAACATGGGTGTCACGCTCTCATTCGTTCCGGAAGACAGGCTCGGTATGGGTCTGGTCGGCAATATGGATATCTCCGCCAACATGATGCTCCGTTCATTCAGAAGCGGGAGATCCGCATTCCTCAACAGAAAGGATCCGCGCAGGCTTGCAGAGCGTGTCGTGGAAGAACTTGAGGTCGTCACCCCCAGTGTCGCGACACCGGTAAGGAAACTTTCGGGAGGGAATATCCAGAAGATCCTCGTGGGACGTGAGATCTCCTCTGCCCCCAAGGTACTGCTTACTGCCTATGCGGTCAGAGGGCTTGATACGAACTCCTCATATACCATTTATGATCTAATAAACAAACAGAAGATGAACGGCGTTGCCGTCATATACGTCGGAGAAGATCTTGACGTTCTCCTTGAACTTTCCGACAGGATACTGGTACTGTGCGACGGTAAAGTCAGCGGCATCGTAGAAGGCAGGAAAGCGGAAAAGAACTCTATCGGTCTCATGATGACGAAACTCGGAGGTACCGGCTGATGCAGAAGAAAAGTTTAGGTACTCGTTTCCACATAGAAAAACGTGCTTCCCTTCCCTGGCATCAGAGCCTGATCATCAGACTGCTGTCTGTCGTGGCAGCATTCCTGGTCTGTGCACTTCTTACGATGATAATCACAGGTGTGGATCCGGCAAGCTTTATCTCAACCATGTTCTACGGCTCCTTCGGCACTCCGAGAAAGATGTGGATCACTGCCCAGAATATCGCGGTTCTGCTTTGTATCTCTCTTGCAGTGACTCCCTCTTTCCTTATGAAGTTCTGGAACGAAGGCGCCGACGGGCAGATCCTCATGGCTTCACTGGCTTCGGCAGCCTGCATGATCAAACTGTCCGACAAGCTTCCCAACTGGCTGCTTATCATAGTCATGCTTGTCCTGTCTGTAGCCGCAGGAGCTCTGTGGGCGGTCATTCCTGCGTTCTTCAAGGCGCAGTTCAACACAAACGAGACACTGTTCACTCTGATGCTCAACTATATAGCAACACAGATAGTCGCTTACTTCATAGTGAGATGGGAGGTACCTAAAGGCTCCGGCCAGATCGGCATCATAAATCAGAGCTCTGAGATAGGCTGGTTCCCGCAGCTGTTCGGAAGCAAATATGTATTCAGTATTCTGACTGCTGCTCTTATGACAGTCTTCATCTACGCGTATATACGCTACAGCAAACACGGATATGAACTCACCGTCGTAGGTGAGAGCACCAATACAGCAAGATATATCGGCATTGATGTTAAAAAGGTCATCGTCAGGACTATGGCCTTATCCGGTGCGATGGCAGGAATCGTAGGATTCCTTCTCGTGTCGGGCATTAACCACACTCTTACGACCACACTGACAGGCGGACAGGGATTCACTGCAGTAATGGTCTCATGGCTTGCCCAGTTCAACCCCATCGCAATGATCGCCACCAGCTTCCTGATAATATTCCTGGAACGCGGTGCCATCGAGATATCTTCGGCCTTCACGCTGAACCAGTCTTTCTCATCCATTCTCACCGGAATAATCCTTTTCTTCCTGATAGGAAGCGAGTTCTTCGTATCATACAGGATCAGGAGATCAGCAAATACCGAAGCTGGAAAGGAGCAGGAATAACATGTTTGACATCACAGTATTCTTCCCCAGAGCAGTTGCTCAGGGCATCCCACTTCTTTTCGGAAGCACAGGTGAAACTCTGACAGAAAAGGCAGGAAACCTCAACCTCGGTATTCCCGGCATCATGTATGTCGGCGGTATCAGCGGAGTCATCGGGGCTTTCCTCTACGAACAGAACACCTCAAACTTCAATCCTTTTCTTGCAGTTCTGATCCCGTTCCTGGCATCCCTTGCCGGCTCTCTGATTATGGGGCTCATCTATTCCTTCCTCACCATCACTCTCAGAGCCAACCAGAACGTCACCGGTCTTGCACTTACCACTTTCGGAGTAGGTATCGGAAACTTCTTCGGCGGATCGCTCATAAAACTGACAGGCGCTGAAGTACCGAATATCTCCCTGTCTGCGACAAGCATCTGTTTCCGCAAAAACCTTCCGTTCGCTGATAAGTTCGGTGTATTCGGGAATATGTTCCTCAAATACGGTTTTCTGGCATATCTTGCGATCATTATTGCGCTTTGCGTATCATATTTCCTCAACCGCACACAGACAGGCCTTCATCTGAGAGCTGTCGGAGAGAACCCCAGCACTGCAGATGCCGCAGGCATCAATGTCACCAGATATAAATACATCGCTACCTGTATCGGAAGCATGATCGCGGGTCTCGGAGGTCTCTATTATGTTATGGACTATGCCAACGGCATCTGGTCAAACGACGGATTCGGAGACCGCGGATGGCTCGCCATCGCACTGGTAATCTTCACGGTATGGAGACCGACACTGGGCATCCTTTCATCCATTCTTTTCGGTGGCCTTTACATCCTGTATCTGTACATTCCTTCCGGAATGAACCTCTCACTTAAGGAACTGTACAAGATGATCCCCTACGTGTTCACTGTCGTAGTTCTTGTAATCTCCAGCGTTAAGAACAGACGTGAGAATCAGCCGCCTGAATCACTGGGTCTTTCCTTCTTCAGAGAAGACCGCTGATCAACACTTTTACATTAAACAGCCCGCATGAGGCGGGCTGTTTTTTTGTCCTGAACAAAAGCAGACAGAGCATCTGCAATGTCTCTGTCTGCCTATATCAGTTTGTTTTTCTGTTGGAGCTTATCAGAACATCGGTCTCCATTCGACTTCCTTGAATCCGATGTAATCCATAGCCTCGCAGATCACCGCATCCCATGCGTCCCAGTTATGTACTCCGTGATATGTCGAGAGCGTGTAGTTGAAAGGGTTGCCTTCGTAAGCGAGGAACTTGTCCTTCATGATGTTTGAATGTCTGAGAAGGTCAGTCTCCTCAAGACCGCAGTAATGATAGAGCACCGGGAAAGGACCGCCATTCGCCACGATACGGTCAGCTTTTACGAAGCAGTCATATTCTGTTCCCTCAAGATTCGGGAATATATCTCCGTATATCCTCTTCATACCAGCAAGCCAGCCCGGAGCCATCCTTCCTGAATCATACTGTTCATGGAACATATTGTTTGGCCAGTTCGCAGCTGAAAGGCAGATGATCCCCATATACAGATCAGGTCTGGAAAGTCCGATGGAAAGCGATCCCAGTCCGCCCATGGAAAGTCCTGCGATAGCTACGTCTTCACGGCGCGTAGAGCATCCGAAATACTTGCTGCAGATCTGCGGGAGTTCTTCAGTTACGAAAGTGAAATACTTGATCCCGTCTGCCATATCATTCCAGAATCCGAATTCACCGTCAGGCATTATGACCGCGATGTTCCTCTTGAGTGCATAGCGCTCGATCGAAGTCTGATTCATCCATGTGCTGTAGTTGTCGCTCCAGCCGTGGAGCAAATAAAGGGTCTTCCAGCCGTTTTCCGGTTTCTCGCAGTTTTCCGGAAGTACGACATTGAATTTCGTCTCTTTTCCTAGAGCTCTGGAGCGGATGTCAAAAGTCAGATTTGCCATTGTTTCCTCCTGAATCAAATTGTAAGTTTATATCTACTGTTTATAACAGCATAGTTTGACTTTGTTTATGGTTTCTCAGCACGCGTAGCGTAGAAGGTAGGTATGTTATATTCGTGGAGTCTTCCCTCTCCGTTCGTATCTTCATAAAGATCTGTCAGCCGGAATCCGGCTTTGAGCTGGCCTCCGATCTGTTCTTCAGCTGTGTGGGAAAATTGTACTCCGGAGTCGGTCTCTTCCAGTTCTTTCATCTTCTCCGGATCTGACAGCGGATCAAACGGAAGACTGTTCACCAGTTTCGTCCCGTCATCGTCAAAGATATAGTTGATTCCGTTATCCAGTCCGCAGAGCAGTATCCCGCCGGGCTTCAGGACACGGAAGCACTCATTCCAGACATGCTGAACATCCTTTACATAGCAGTTTGATACCGGATGGAATATCAGATCAAAGCACTCATCCTGAAAGGGAAATCTATCCGTCATATCACCTTTGATGATCTCTATCGAGTATCCTTCCCTGGCTGCAACGGTTCTCTCGCTTTCCAGCTGTCTGTCAGATATATCCATTATCGTGCACCGCGCTCCGTTTGCACAGAACACGGGCATCTGCTGTCCTCCGCCTGACGCCAGTCCCAGTATCTTTCTGTCTTTTATGTCACCGAACCACTCTCTCGGTACCGTTTTCACAGGAGTCAGCAGTACACTGACCTCCCCTTCTTTTGCTCTCAGATACTCCTCATGAGTGATCGGTATTCCCCACTGCCAGCCTTCTTCCACCCATCGGTCAATGGTCTCAGCATTCTTTTTCGTATATTCCATAATATAGATCCCGATCTATTTGCTGTAACGAATTCTACCATACACAGTGCGGACATTTATCATTAAGCAGTGCTGTTATTTTGTTTTCGGCAACATGCACAGAGTGTTTGTCGGAAATACACAACACTTCCTCCAAGTATTGGATTGCCATGCTATTTGTGCCAAAATCTTATGTGAAAACTATCAGGATCAATCCTGTATACGGAGGTATATCATGCCCAGATACATACTTGCAGCCGATCAGGGAACAACGAGTTCCAGAGCGATACTGTTCGATGAGAACCAGAAGATAGTCGCAGTTTCACAGAGGGAGTTCACTCAGTACTATCCCAAGGAAGGATGGGTAGAGCATGACGCCATAGAGATCTATCTGACACAGCTTTCTGTCATGAATGAAGTAGTGACGAAAAGCGGAATAGATGTTCATGACATCGCTGCCATAGGCATCACCAACCAGCGCGAGACGGTAGTCGTATGGGACCGTCATACCGGAGTTCCTGTATGTAATGCCATAGTATGGCAGTGCAGACGGACAGCTGAGATATGTGAAGAACTCGAAAGAAAAGGACTCTCAGATTATATAAGACAGACTACAGGGCTTCTCATAGATGCATATTTCTCCGGAACAAAGATCAAATGGATCCTCGACAATGTACCAGGCGCCAGAGAAAAGGCGGAGCGCGGTGACCTTATCTGCGGAACTATAGACAGCTGGCTGCTGTATAAATTCACAGACGGGAAAGTCCATATGACCGACCGCACCAATGCTTCCAGAACCATGCTGTATGATATCAGAAATCAGTGCTGGGATAAGAAGCTTCTGGACGAACTGGATATACCGGCATCAATGCTTCCAGAAGTCAGATCCAGCAGCGAGATCTACGGTTATATGGACCTGAACGGAGTCAGTATCCCCATTGCCGGGATCGCCGGAGATCAGCAGAGCGCTCTTTACGGCCAGACCTGCTTCAACAAGGGAGACGCCAAGAACACTTACGGCACCGGCTGCTTCACACTTATGAACATCGGAAGCGACATTGTTTACAGTGAAAACGGTCTGGTCACTACAGTCGCTGCCACCGGTCCTGACAAAGTCGCGTATGCCCTGGAAGGAAGTGTCTTTGTTGCTGGAGCAGTAGTTCAGTGGCTGAGAGACGAGCTCGGTCTCGTTGAGACTGCTGCAGATACAGAGTTCTATGCAGAAAAAGTTCCGGACACAGCAGGAGTCTATGTAGTCCCCGCGTTTACAGGACTTGGAGCTCCGTACTGGGACATGTACGCACGAGGCACGATCGTAGGCCTTACCAGAGGCACGAACCGCAACCACATCATAAGGGCCTGTCTGGAATCAATTGCATATCAGACCAACTCCGTCCTTCATGCTATGGAAGCTGATATAGGGTACAAGCTGACAGAGCTTAAAGTAGACGGCGGAGCCAGCGCGAACAATTTCCTGATGCAGTTCCAGTCAGATATAACTGGAATTGATATTATACGGCCTATGACACTGGAAACGACTGCTCTAGGCGCAGCCTGCCTTGCAGGCCTAGCAGTAGGCGTATGGAAAGATGAAGATGAACTCAAGTCCAGATGGTCAATAGAGAAGACTTTCTCTCCTTCCATCGACGCCGAAAAAAGAGAGCGCCTGACTGCCGGATTTGACCGTGCAGTCGAGCGCTCGAACGGGTGGGCAAAATAGATTATCAGAAATCGATTTCCTGCAGTTTCATGAGAGTCTCTGCGTAGATCTCTATCGCTTTCATGAGCAGGTCAATGGACATACCTTCATTCTTCATGTGGGCGGTCCCGACCCAGTCGGGGTCGTCCGCGTCCGGCATCTCGCAGCCGAATGACACTGCGTTATGCATCTTTCTGGCGTATGTGCCGCCGCTCATTACGAAAGGTCTGTCGTTCCTGCCGGCTACGGAGTTGAAGATATCACACATAAGTTTTACTGCAGGGCTGTCCGGCTCAAGATAGAACGGGCCGCTGTTCTCAACATTGCGGACTTCAAAACCGTATTCTGCGGCTTTTTCTGCAACTCTCTTTTCAATCTCTTCTTTAGGGATCGCAGTGTTGTATCTGCTGTTGACATTGAGGCATAGTCTTCCGTCATCAGTCAGGTCTATCATGCCTCCGATGATTGAGTTCCTCTCGAACCTTCCGTCTTCAGCCGCAATGCCAAGAAATCCGCCGTCCAGATCCTTCATGACTTCACTGACAAATACCGCTGCTTTTTTCTCCTCGCCTTCGAGGATATCTGCATCCAGCAGAAGAGAAACTGCCAGCAGATTCGCGTTATTGCTTCCCCAGGGGCCGCCTGCATGGGCGGCTTTTCCTTTTGCTGTGACCGTGACTTTTCCGTCCGCAACTGTGATCACATAATCATTCCTGCCTTCAGCTGCCTCAAGGATCTTTTTGGCATACTTTGCATTAAGAACTACAGTGCATCTGTCCGGAACGACGTTCGAAGCCATTCCGCCTTTGATCGAGATGATCTTGCCATCTTCAATTACAGGAGATACCAGATCAGAGTGGTAGATTCCCTTTTCACCGTGTCCTACAGGGAACCCTCCATCCGGAGTGAATGCGAACACGGGTTCCTGATAATTCTCGAGATAATAATCCAGGTCACTCATACCGCACTCCTCATCACAGCCTATAAGGAGCCTTATGCCGTATTTGAGCGGTATATTATTGTCGAACAGATATTTACAGGCATACATAGCTGCCAGAGTCGGTCCCTTGTCATCTCCGGTGCCGCGTCCCATAACATACCCTTCTCTCTCATACATATCAAAAGGATCGCTGTCCCACCCGTCACCTACCGGAACTACGTCCATATGTCCGATGATACCGAGGAATTTATCTTCGCTGCCGTAATGTGCATATCCGATACGTCCCTCACAGTCAACGGTCTTCTGGAATCCCAGTTCCTCAGCCAGCTTCATGGTTTCTTCTTCTACAGTCTTGACTCCCAGCCCGTAAGGAGCTCCTTCTACAGGTTCAGACCTGACGCTGTTGATGTCCACAAGACGCTTAAGATCTTTAAGGAATCTTTCTCTGTTGCTTTCAGCAAACTCTTTTGGTGTCTGCATTCTAATACCTCCGGTTTGTATTTACGTTCTATTCTGAATTATAATGTTACTCCAGTTTAATCACAAGTGAAGGCGGTATATCGCTTGGAGCCTCTGTTCAAAAAAAAGGACCTTATCGTGATCTCGCTGCTGCTGATCGCAGCTGCGCTGTTTTACGTAGTTCCGAAATTGACGAGGTCCGGCGGCAGCAAAGCTGCTGTGATATATGACGGAAATGAAATAATGCGCATCCCGTTGGATCAGGATGGGATCTATACTGCTGAAGGGGACCTAAAAGCCACTTTCGAAGTCAAAGAAGGAAAGATCCGCTTTATTCATTCCCTCTGTCCAGACAAATTATGTGAGGGTTTCGGGTGGATCTCGCTGAAGGGTGAGACCGCTGTATGCATGCCGGCGAAATTGGCCCTGATCATAGTCGATTAATTCACTAAAAAAAGAAGGCAACCGCCTTCCTTTTTTTATACTTCATATGATCAGTCAAACCCGACTTTCCGTCTTACCTTGGCCAGCGTTCTTGCTGCCAGTACAGAAGCCTTCTCGGCACCGTCCTTTAGAACGGCATTCAGTCCTTCCTTATCGGAAAGAATCAGCTGATATCGATCCTGGATCGGCTTCAGCATATCACGTACAGTCTCTCCAACTGCTGTCTTGAAATCGCCGTAGCCTTTTCCGTCAAATTCTCTCTCGATCTCTTCGAAAGACTTTCCGGTGCAGGCACTGTATATGCTCATAAGATTCGTGACACCGGGCTTGTCTTCTGCTGCCCTGACTTCGCTTCCGGAGTCAGTTACTGCTCTTCTGAATTTCTTGACTATCAGATCGCCGTCATCGAGAAGCATTATCTTTGCATTTACATTCTCGTCTGACTTGCTCATCTTTGAAGTCGGATCCTGCAGAGACATGACTCTGGCAGCCACTTTCGGGAAATACCCGTCAGGTACTACAAAAGTTTCGCCGTAAATGCCATTGAACCTCTCAGCAATGTTTCTGGCAAGTTCGAGATGCTGTTTCTGATCTGCTCCGATTGGAACCAGATCCGTCTGGTAAAGCAGTATATCTGCAGCCATCAGCACAGGGTATGTAAAGAGACCGCCGTTGACATTCTCAGGATGTTTCTGCGACTTGTCCTTGAATTGCGTCATCCTCGACAGTTCGCCGAACTGTGTGTAGCATCCGAGAATCCAGGACAATTCAGCGTGCTGGTGTACATCGCCCTGTATGAAAAGTATCGCCTTCTCAGGATCCACTCCGCATGCAAGCAGCAGCGCAGCGGATTCACGTATCTGCCTTCTGAGGATTTTCGGATCCTGTCTGACAGTTATGGAATGGAGATCAACGACACTGTAGATGCAGTCATAATCATCCTGCAGCTGTCCCCAATGACGGATAGCTCCCAGATAATTACCAAGCGTAAAACCGCCTGTAGGCTGTATGCCGCTGAACACGCGTTTTTTAGATTCGTCCGCCATTTCAGACCTCCTTTTTAAAATAGTTTTCTTGAATCATTCTATTATCGAAGAGAGCCTCTGTCAATTGACATATAACCCCTTTCAACTATAGAATAATCAGGTGATATTCCTACATATTATAAGGAGATTTCAATATGGGAAAAGTCCGCACCAGATTCGCTCCCAGTCCCACGGGATATATGCATATCGGCAACCTCCGTACAGCTCTCTATGCATATCTGATCGCCAAAAAAGACGGCGGAGACTTCATTCTTAGAATCGAAGACACCGATCAGGGAAGGCTCGTTGAAGGCGCTACAGACGTCATTTACAGTACCCTGAAAGACTGCGGTCTCAACTGGGATGAAGGTCCCGATATCGGCGGTGATTACGGTCCGTATGTTCAAAGCGAAAGAATGGACAATTACCTCAAATATGCTAAGATGCTTGTCGAAAATGGCAACGCATATTACTGCTTCTGCACCGAAGAGGAGCTTGATGCACGCATCCCCAAGAAGGAAGAAGGCGGAGAGATGATCCGTCGCTATGACGGACACTGCAGAAATCTCTCCAAAGAAGAGGTAGAAGCAAAACTTGCTGCAGGTACTCCCTATGTAATACGTCAGAAGATGCCTTCTGAAGGCGTCACTACTTTCCATGACCTGGTTTACGGAGATGTCAGCGTTGAGAATAAAGAGCTCGAAGATCAGATCCTGATCAAGAGCGACGGAATGCCCACTTACAACTTTGCCAACGTCGTAGATGACCATCTGATGGGCATCACACACGTTGTAAGAGGCAACGAATATCTATCATCCAGTCCTAAGTACAATCTTCTCTATGAAGCGTTCGGATGGGATACCCCGGAATATGTGCACTGCGCTCCGGTCATGAAAGATGAGCATCAGAAGCTGTCAAAGCGCAACGGTGACGCATCGTATCAGGATCTTGTTGCCAAAGGCTATCTCACAGAGGCAGTGCTCAACTATATCGCACTTCTCGGTTGGTCTCCCAAAGGTGAAAGAGAGCTCTTCACTGTTGAGGAACTGATCAAGGAATTCGATCTGTCCGGTATAAGCAAGTCCCCCGCTATCTTCGATCCTGAAAAGCTTAAATACATCAACTCTGAATATATCAGAGCTCTGACACATGACGAATTCAAAGGTCATGCCATGCCTTTCATCCGTCAGGCTGTTAAGAGAGACGATGTGGACTTTGACATTCTCTGTGATGTGCTTCAGCCAAGGACAGAGTATTTCTCAGATATTCCGGAAAAGCTTTCATTTATTGATAAGCGTCCTGATATCGATCCTCAGCTGTATTTCAGTAAAAAGTTCAAGACTGATTCAGCTACGGCAAAGCCTGCCCTGGAAGCAAGTCTTGAAGTTCTCAAAGGCCTTGACGACTTCTCTGTGGAATCAGTCCATTCTGCTCTTCTGTCTCTTGTAGAGTCGCTTGGCGTCAAGAACGGCTGGATCCTCGGACCTCTGCGCGTAGCGATCTCCGGTGTACAGGTTACTCCGGGAGGTGCTGTGGAGCTTATTGCAGCGCTCGGCAAGAAAGAGACCATATCACGTATCGAATCGGCAATTCAGGCGCTCTGATAAGAAAGCAAATCCTTTGTCTGTTAACATAACGCTCAGAATACCTTTGACATCCGAGCGTTATGCTGATATAATTTTGTTTCGCTGTACACAGCAAATATCCTTGTTCGCGGCGTGACCGCGGACCGTAAAGTCCAAAAGGAGGAAAACGAAATGCAAGCCAGTTATGAAACCATCCTTGTGGTGAGCACTGCACTTGATGAAGAAGCCACTAAGGCTCTTGTCACCAGGTTCACTGACCTCATCGCTGCCAATGGAGCTGTAGAGTCCGTTGACGAGTGGGGCAAGCGCCGTCTTGCGTATGAAATCAACGATGAAAAAGAAGGAAACTACTTCCTCATCAATTTCACCGCCGACACAGATTTCATCACGGAGCTTAACCGTATCTATGCGATCACTGATGGTCTCCTGCGCACTATCGTAGTACGCAAGGACCAGTAAGGTACCGGTACAATACCGATTAGGAGGTATACATGCTTAACCAGGTCGCAATCATGGGAAGGCTAACTGCTGATCCTGAACTGCGTCACACCCCGGGTGAGATAGCAGTCACAACTTTTACGGTTGCTGTCAACCGTTCATATGTTAAGCAGGGTGCCGAACGTCAGGCAGACTTCATCGATGTAGTCGCGTGGCGCAATACCGCAGAGTTTGTCTGCAGGTATTTCAAGAAAGGCCAGATGATCGCCGTTACGGGATCACTTCAGACCAGAACCTATCAGGACAGAGAAGGCAAGAACCGCAAAGCTGTTGAAGTAGTTGCAGACAATGTCTACTTCACCGAGAGCAGAGGAAATTCCGGAAGCAATGCCGCTGGCGGCACCGGATACAACTCATATGCGGATGAAAAGGAGACCAACACCTCATATTCCGCAGGTAGCGTAGATGATTTCACAGTCATCGCCAATGATGAGGATCTTCCCTTCTGACAAGAATCACACAAGGAGATAAAAAATGGAGAATAACGTGGAAGTTGCTGTCCAGGCAACAGAAAACACTGCCGAAGAGCGTCCTGCCCGTCAGGAAAATACCGAGCGTCCTCAGCGCCAGTCTTATAACCGTCAGCAGCGCCGCAGAAAGGTTTGCACTTTCTGCACAGAGAGAGATGCAGTCATTGACTACAAGAATCCCGCTCAGCTGCGCAAGTTCATCTCCGAGAGAGGCAAGATCCTCCCCCGCAGAATGACCGGAACATGCGCCAGGCACCAGAGACAGCTCACAGTCGCAGTGAAGCGCGCCCGTCAGGTCGCCCTTCTCCCTTATATCAGCGACTGATCATTTGCAGCACTGCATGACCGCGAGACACGAAAGTGTCCCGCGGTTTTTCCTTTTTTATGTCTCGTTGACTGCTGCCAACTGCAGATAGTATATTTAACGCATGTACAAAAGACGCAGAAAAAGCTACTGGTTCATCATTCTGACTTCGATCTTCCTGATTGGGGTCATAGCCTATTTTGCATACATTTCACCCATGCAGGAGTCAATTTATGACAGATCAAACAGACTCTTCTCCGGTGAAAAATACTTCTTCTACAACAGCCAGCTCATCCTCAGAGATCCGGAGATCAAGGATAATATTTATAAGCAGGAATGCTTCCACATGAGAGACGGAAGGATGTACTACGAAGAGGAAGGGGTAGAGACCTGGTTCGGTATAGACGTATCCGGTTATCAGGAGTGGATAAGATGGAGCAGAGTAGCACAGGACGGCGTACAGTTTGCATTTATCAGGATCGGAAACCGCGGATACGGAGAAGGATATATCTACAAGGATTCTAAATTTGAATACAACTACTCCGAGGCAAGAAAAAACGGCATTCCAGTCGGTCTTTATTTCTTCTCACAAGCCATCAACGATGAAGAAGCAATAGAGGAAGCTGATTATGTCCTGAACCAGCTGGGAGGACGTCCGCTGGATCTTCCTATCGTATTCGACTGGGAGTTCGTATCATATGATGCACGTACAGGTAATATCACCCCCGAAGCTCTCAGCAGCGCCTGCAACGCGTTCTGTGACAGGATAGAATCTGCCGGATACGCCTCCATGGTCTATACGAATCTGTACTGCGCTTACAGCAAATATGATTTCAGCAAGATAGACGGAAGATATATCTGGTTTGCCCAGTACGATGACTATCCTACTTTCCGCTACTATTTTGATGTGTATCAGTATTCATCAACAGGGTATGTTCACGGCATCGAAGGAAATGTTGACCTCAACATAATGTTTGTTGATCCAAAAAGCTTTCTGACTAGGACTGGTACTTCCTGACAGCTAAACAAAACAATAACCGCCGGATCATTCAGCTGAGGAGCTTTATGAGCTGGCGGTTTTACTGTAAATAGTTTTTAGTTGTAGTTTCTTTTTATCTTGTTTGTCGACGTTTTCGGGAAAGGTTCTTTGCGGATGAGGACCTTGGATATTTTCTTGTAGCTTGGAAGTTCACTCTGAGCATTCAGAATGTCCGTGAGAACTTCCTGTTCAGTCTTGTCACTGCCTTCCTCTTCGTTCAGGAACACTTCAGCGAGCAGTCCATTTTCATCACCTTTCTCGTTCTTAAGTCCCTGGACGACTACTTCCTCTACATACGGGATATTCTGGATATAGTTTTCGATCTCCTCCGGATAGATATTCTTTCCGTTACTCAAAACGATTATGTTCTTTTTCCTTCCGGTGATGACCAGCTGATCCTCGTCATTGATATAACCGTAGTCTCCGGTATAGAACCATCCGTCCCTGATTACTTCCGCAGTCTTCTCAGGCTGTTTATAGTAACCTTTCATGACTGTATCGCCTTTCACACATATCTCACCGATACCGTCATCTGTAGGAGAGTCTATCCTCCACTCCAGACACGGAAGTCTCTTGCCGACCGTGTCATAGGTTATGGTCCTCTCATGGTTCACGGATACAAGCGGTGAACATTCCGTGATGCCGTATCCTCCAACAAGGTAGATGCCGATATCATTGAAGAACTCTCCTATCTCAGGTCTGATCGGAGCTCCGCCGCACACGATCTTGATAAGCCTTCCTCCAAATACATCCCTGAGGGATTTGAAGATCATAGGTCTCAGGTCGATCCCGACCTTTCTGAGCGTTCTGGAAAGTTTAACAGCACTCTTGAATGATTTCTCTTTTCCCTGCTGCTTTATATTCTTCATGATACTTGAGTACATGAACTCCGCCAGTGCAGGAACGATATAGATATATGTTGGCTTATACCTCTGCAGATCTTTTACTATCTTTCTGAGCGACGAGTTCAGACACAGTGTCGAATGATAGTGCAGACTCACAAGGATATCAGTTACAGATTCGTATGTGTGATGATAAGGAAGCACTGAAAGTCCCTTGTCATAGATCTGCGATACATGCAGTCCGTAATATACACATGACACCAGGTTGTGCTCTGTAAGCATTACGCCTTTCGCGATCCCTGTGGTGCCTGATGTATAGACAAGGTATTTCAGGTCGTATTCATCGGATCGGAGACTGTCATACTCACTTCTGCCAAGCTCACTTCCGTGTCTCAGCAGCTTACTGTACGAGATGAATTCACCGTCATCTTCTTCTGCAGCAAAAAGTATGAAGCACTTCACGGCAGGCAGTTCTTCTCTGTGTTCTCTGACCCACTTCTCATGTTTTCTGCTCACGAACATCACTTCTGCATCGCTTTCCGTAAGCACATGTATCTTGTCCTGTGTGGGCAGATCTCCGTCTACCGGTATGAAAACACCGGCGCTCTTGAGAACGGTGATATATGCACAGATCCATTCAAAGCTGTTCTCGCTTAAACACGCAATATGAGACTTTCCGTATCCCAGTTCAGTCAGAGCAGCTCCGAGATTCTCCGTTATATTGTAGAACTCGGAGTATGTGACATGGATTATCTCGTCACTGTCTCCCCTGGTAAACTGGTAGGCATCTCTGTCAGGGCAATCCGCCACTGCCAGGTCAAGCATCTCTCTTATAGAATGGAACTCAACAGGTTTATAATCGACCCTGTTCAACATTTATCTTCACTCTTCTCCTGTTATTTTTGGACCTCAGTCTTCCGTGTATTCGTCATCCTCTTCAAGATAACGCACATCGGTGAGCGACTTGGCATACAATGCAGCGATGCACGCAACACTTACCGCGGCAAATGCCAATCCGGATGCTACTGCGACCGCAGTTCTGAGGGCAGCACGGTTCTTGCCGCCTTTTTCTTTCTTTCTTACGATCAATCTAGCCATGATTTCACTCCTTTCGTGACATTTGATCCAGTCAAAGTATATACAGAATATCCATAGAAATTTTGAATACAATGTAAAAAACTATCACTTTGACGAAAAAGTGATAGTTTTTTTATTCTTTGCATATTCACCAGTTCAGTATGCGGTACAGCATCTCGTCAGTATTGAGCACTCCGTAGGCAAATCCCTTCCTCACCAGCTCATCCGGCACAAAATCATCGTACTTCTCAAAAACAGGCACCTCTTTAGGGTAGACGAGCTCCATTGCGTCAAGTTCTTTCGCCGCTTCTTCTTTAAGGACACGGAAGAATTCCTCCTCGCCTGCTTTCATCTTGAACTGGATGAAATATGGTCTCCAGCTCTCCACCCCTCTGATCCCGAGTTTTTCCGCACACCTGATCTTAATGAATCTTTCAAGTGCGATAAAGGAGTAAGTACCGAGCCATGGGAAAAGGCACCACATATCGCCGCCTAAACACACAAGAGGCTTATCAGCAACACCGGAGACAGCAGCAGTCCTTCTGGAAGCTTCCAGTCTCGCTGCAGCATTTTTCATGAGGTAGGGGTATATGTCATTCTCTTTCAGGACCTGCCTCATTCTCTCAAGTATCCTGGTGTTTATATCTCCGGGACACTCACCGAAGTATGCAGGAACCTTGCCTTCAACATGCTCCACATAGATCAGCTTTCTCTTGTGGTCTATCTCCAGAACGGTCCACACTTCTCCAGCAAGTGCGATCTTCTCACCTACCGGTGGCGGCTGTACTACTGTACCGAGCTCACTCGATTCGCACCTGACAGTGTATTCTTCATTCTCCTGGAATACCGCATAGAAACGGAATGAATTAGTCATCCTCTCCCCGGCAAGCCCGACTATGAGCCCGCCTCTGTCGGTCTGTGCGATCTGATCTGTTGAAATCAGATGTCTCAGAAGCGTCCTGTAGTCATCCTGGCTTATCTTTCTGAACGGAGTGAGTCCCAGGACTCTGGACGCCAGCGCCGCGGGACTGAGTTCGCCTTCTCCCGCAAGAGTACACAGAGTCTGATGATAGAGCAAGCTGAAAGGAAGCCTGTCAGTGTTCTGCGGTTCCACCCATTTGGATTCTCTGTATAACTGTACCAGGGCGATGCCCTGCAGCAGTTTCCATGGAACCGTACTAGGCAGCAGAGATCTCGGCTGAGGCTGTTCCTCTCTCATAACGAACCACATCTCATTGGGCTGACCGCGCCTTCCCGTCCTTCCCATTCTCTGCAGGAATGATGAGACAGTATACGGCGCGTCTATCTGGAATGCCCTTTCCAGTTTTCCGATATCTATACCAAGCTCCAGAGTCGCTGTCGTTACCGTGGTCTGATACTGGTCCTCATCCTTCATGATCTCCTCTGCAGTCTCTCTGTAAGAGGCAGAGAGATTTCCATGGTGGATGAGGAACCTGTCATGTTCATGTCTCGCATTGCAGTAGCTGCGAAGTGACGTGGTCACTGCTTCGCATTCTTCCCTGGAGTTTACGAACACAAGACATTTACGTCCTCTGGTATGCTCAAAGATATATCCGATCCCGGGATCTGCATTCTCAGGAGCAGTATCGGTGGTCTGGGGATATTCCATCACTCCGGCAGGAACGTCAGTTCCTTCTGCAGCCTGTCTTCCGGTGACATAGAAATGCTCCATGGATATCCTCCACTTAGCACCCGGTTCAACGACTTTCGGGATCGCAGTCTTTCTTCCTGTACCGGATGAGAGGATCTCACCGGTCTTCTGAGGATCCCCTATCGTAGCTGAAAGCCCGATCCTCCTCGGATTCACTCCTGCGAGTCTGGAGAGTCTCTCAATGAGACATATAGTCTGAGCTCCCCTGTCTCCCCTAAGCAGAGAGTGTATCTCATCTATAACTATAAATCTCAGGTCACCGAAAAGAGATGTAAGTGCAGAATGCCTGTGCATCAACAGCGCCTCAAGCGATTCCGGCGTGATCTGCAGGATCCCTGAAGGTTTCTTCATAAGCTTGTTCTTATGAGACTGAGCTACATCCCCATGCCAGTGCCATACCGGTATGTCAGCTTCATCGCACAGTTCATTAAGCCTTGAGAACTGGTCATTGATCAAAGCCTTGAGGGGGCCTATATAGAGAGCTCCGACTGTGCTCGGCATGTTCTCGCTGAAAAGAGTCAGTATCGGGAAGAAAGCAGCTTCTGTTTTTCCTGAAGCCGTGGAGGCTGCAAGAAGAAGGTTGTCGTCCGAGTTGAATATTACGTCAGCTGCAGCCACCTGTACTCCTCGAAGCGATTCCCATCCGTTACGGTATATGAAATCCTGCACGAAAGGAGCGTACCTGCTGAAAACATCCATATATCTCCCTCCTATACCGTAAACTCGGCAAACTCACTGTCAGTCTCCTGCTCCTGCAGCTCACTTTTTGCGAAATCGAAGCTGCTGGAAGACAGGATCTGCGAAACACTGGCACCTGGATCCTGATACGCGATGTTAAGAAGTTCTATAAAATCGCGAATGATCTCACGGGGAGTGATATTGATATCTGCTCCTACCCTGCTGTACTCGATCCTTATAAAGTCGATCAGTTCCTGCTGCGTTATCGTTCTCTCATAATCGAACAGGACCGCATGTATATCTGCAAGCTTTTCTGTAAGGACCAGCATCTCCTCGTTGGTAAGCGGCGATAGCCTTATGACAGGAGCGAGCAGATCAGTTCTTCCGTCAACAGCAAACTTGCCTTCTGCAAGACGGGACCTTAAAGCTTCGTAACTGTATACGCCTCTCCTGGTGTCCTCTATCGCCTGCGGAGTTCCGCTCATGATTATTCCAAGATGAGAAGCTTTCCCCTGCAGTGTATCGTTGTACATGGTGAGGATCTTCTCATAGTTATAGGACCTGGAAGTAAGATTAGGTATCTTGTAGATGTTTACCAGTTCATCGATCAGCACCAGAAGTCCAGCATATCCAGCCTGGGTCAGGAACTGAGCGAATAGTTTCAGATAGTCATACCAGTCATCATCAGTAATTATGATGTTCACCCCGAGGTCATTCCTGGCTTCAGTCCGGGTCGTATACTCACCTCTGAACCATTTGACTATCATATCCTTGGTATCAGCATCATCATTCAGGTAAGAGCGGTAATACATGATCAGCAGCTTAGCAAATTCAAAGCCATGTACCATGTCGTTGAGCCCCGAAACAGTCTCCCGAATCTTTCTCTCCGCCAGTGAGGGAAAATCCGGTGCATCACTGTCCAGACCGCTCTGATCAGCGGTCTCCTGAAGCACATTATTGATCCATCTGTCCAGGATAAGGGTCAGCGCTCCTCCTTCAGGCCTCGTCTTTGTGGACATGTTGCGTATCAGTTCCCTGTATGTCGCAAGTCCCTGACCTCTGGTCCCCTGGAGCCTTCTCTCGGGAGACAGGTCGGCATCCACCACGACGAATCCTCTGTCCATGACATGCCCTCTGATCGTCTGCAGCAAGAAGCTTTTGCCGCTGCCGTATCTCCCGACTATGAACCGGAAAGACGAGCCTCCCTCTGCAATGATATCCACGTCGTGCAGAAGAGCTTTTATCTCGTTCTCCCTGCCGACAGTGATGTATGGAAGCCCGATCCTGGGAACGACACCTCCCTTGAGGGAGTTGATCAAAGACGATGCTATCCTCTTAGGTATCTTCACTTATGATCTCCTTTATATCCTCCAGATAGTCTTCCACGATCATGGGAAGCTCTCCGTCAAACTCGATAACAGTGTCACCGAATATATCGAACATTTTTTCATTTATCTGATCGCACAGCAGGGTGACTCTCATTCCTTCCCTTCCGTGAGCTGTGACCTTTCCCTCTGCGATGCCTAACAGAAGCTCCTTCTCTTCTCCGGTCAGAAGAGTTCCTCCAGTGACATCCGCTCCGGCAGCATCACCTGTTTCCTGTACCGGTTCTTCCAGGACGATCATGATCTCAGTTTCAGGCTTCTTGTCCTGCAGATCATCTTCCCTGAACTCTTCTTCGCTTCCCGGAACTATCAGCCTGTCGCGCATCTCTTCCGAAGCATTCCTTATCCCTTCCAGTAGAGAAACGTCGAATTCGACTTTCCTTCTCTCTTCAAGCGCGATCTCCTTGAACATCTCGTCTACTGCTTTATGCGCGATGTTCTTCTTTTCTTTTGACCAGTCGCTGTCCTTGAGAAGATTAGTATATCCGTAGTGTTTCCTGAGAAGATTGTCAGCCTCATGAAGGATCAGCTTAAGGTCATCATTCCCTTTAAGCTTTCCCGGGCCGCTCCAGCTCCATATCGCCCCCTTGCATGTATAGCTGGTCATTCCTGTGACTATACATGTATATGACCTTGGGACCAGATAATCGAAGAATACTGCGTTTCTGAACATCTCCCTGTATGGTATGTTCTGTCTTCCGAACATGCCGTCTGCATAGTTCTTCCCGGTCCTTTTCTCATACCTCTCGGCTACTTTTCTCAGTATCATGCAGCTGAGACGGATATATTGCTCCTGATGTTCTCTTACAAGAACAGATCTTGAGGTGTTGTTTGCAGAAAGCGCGGTCATGGCTTCATATAGATCGGCATCAGCTGTTTTATTCCAGTCTGATATTGCCCGCATGTACTTCTCCCTGCTAACTCTTTCCTCCAGACACCGGAAGGCTGACGGGTGCACAGCGTAATACGCGCAGTAATCCATTGCCCATTCCGCTACGCGCGCCTTTACCGAAGGGATCTTCGTCTCCCGCCATATACGGTCGAGCATGACTGCTCCCTGTTCAGGCGTTCCTGTTCCGACATTATGAAGCAGCTCATATATGTAAACGAACCAGTATGTCGCAGGTGCATCCAGAAAAATGCCTTTTCTGGCGTGAGTCCTCCAAGTGAAGTATCCCCGAAGCTGCGCTTCGCTCATTCTCTGATAATTAGGATAGTATATCTCGTATGCTCCGCCCTCGTATGGTTTGTCATCCGTATAGTTCTCCATGAACTTTGCCTGTTCATAGAACAGACGGCTGTCAGACCATCTTATCGACTCCCTGCTCTGAGCAAGTCTTCTCATCTCCCTTATCTCAGGAGGGCGGAAGTTCTTCATCTGTCTGGCAGTTATGAGTATCTTCTCATCACCATATGTCTTTCCCTCCTCCTGTGTACCGGAGAAAGCGTTCTTTACCTGTATCCTGGCTTTGATACGGGCTATTAGTTCATCCAGTTCAGACATAAGCTCACCTCCTGACAATACGGCAACGGATCCGCATCAAACGCGGAGCAGATACTTCGTATCAATTCAGTGTAACATGCCGAAAAGATTTTCGGAATATATCCATGTTGAAAATCAGCACTGACAAATATGACAGATACTATATACAAATACCGGAAACAGTTAAGTTCCCGGTATGTCTGTATGGACAGCGAATCGCTTTATCTGATCCTGTGATGCGGCCAGCCTCTTTGCGGATGAAAAGCATCACAGGTATTATCACTTTTTCAGTTCAGCCCGCGCGCGGGACATCCCTTACTATCGATATCTCCTTTTTCTTCTTAACCGGACGAGTTCTTTCAAGGCAGTATTCATCATCTGCGAAATCCTTATCCCAGTCCACATCGAAGCAGAAACAAAGTGCTGCAACAAAATCCAGTATCTTCTTTCTCATCATCATGACCTCCTGTTCTCTTGCTTTCTGATTACATCTTAACAGGTCATTTGTACATTAATCGGTATAATGGTGAGCAACATCTGTCTTTTTAGATATATCAGATGTTTTTTCTCTGATTCTGAAAAAACATAAACTATACCTTTCTCTGCTTTTTGACTCAGCTTGCTCTGATGTTCTGATATTATGTCATAAAAAAGCAGAACTGATCCGAATCAGTCCTGCTAAAAAAAACGGTATCAGAAACTGCTGTACTGGTGCAGATATTCTTACATTCGCTCTTCATCTACATCTTTCAACAGCTCTTCTTTTTCCTCTTCCCACTTCTCTTCTTTTCTGCGTTTTGCCTCGATCTTCTTCTGTTCTCTCTCCTTAGATCTTATGCTGAAGCCGATTTTTACAGCTATGGTGAGGAAGATAAGTCCTATCAAAATAGCTCCGACACAGTAAAGCAATCTAACAAGTATCGTCAGCGAAGCCTGAACTATAGGGTCAGAAAATATGATCTGCAGTGTATTGTGGTTATATGCGACCGTTACCAGAAACACCAGTACTCCGCCGAGTATCAGCGTCCACGCGATTGCAGAAACAATAGTTTTAAGGATCTTCAAGATGATCACCTCCTGTTTTGCTATCTCATAGTATACATCAGCATCATCAAACTTTATAACTATAATAG
This sequence comes from Oscillospiraceae bacterium, assembly GCA_017405465.1. GTDB lineage: Bacteria > Bacillota > Clostridia > Oscillospirales > Ruminococcaceae > RUG11783. Next base: position 35,996 of record JAFRAJ010000016.1, on the reverse strand, counting down.
GATGCTACAATGAAAAAATTAACATACCTAATATCGCAGTCGGCTTTTTTAGCGGTTATAATTGTCATATAAGTTTTGCTTTTCACTAAAGCAATCGACAGAAGTTATACGTATACTTTATGGAGGCAACAATAATGGCTTTATACAAAATCGTAAGCAAATCAGCTGACAAATGTCTGAACATCTATGGTGATAACGTTACAAAACTGGCCGAGAACCAGAATGTCACTCTTTGGTCAGACAGCGGTACAAATGAACAGAAGTGGGTCATCTCTATGCCCTTCAACAACACCAACATCAAATCCGTTATCAATGACGGTTGGGGCCTGAATGTTTATCGCGGAAGTTCTCTGTGGAACTGCGATGTTTATCCGATCAGCGGTAACGAGAAGGATTCAGCAGTCAACCTCGTCGCTTCCGGAAGCAATTACAAATTCCAGCTGACGAACTACCCGGATTACTATCTGACAGCGGGCGGAACAGAAGACGGTGCCAATGTCTACTGGGCTAAAGACACCAATGCTGATAACCAGCTGTGGTCTATCCAGGTAGCCTCGACAGAAACCGTCGAAGGAACACCTTCAGGGCTTAAGTCTCTATAACAAGATTCTCTTCGGTTAGATGATCACCATGTTTTCTGTCGGAATTGGCATCTTCTTCCTGTGCTGATCCGTTATACTGATAATATTATTAGTCAGTGAGTAACTGTCTCCGCATGGCTTTGTCCATGCAGAGACAGTTTTTCTGTACAATAAGAAAGCCCCTCACCCTTTGTGAATCCAGAGAAAGACGGGTTTGTTTGGTGCAATTCATTAAGTATGGCTATGTCTTACTATTATTGTATCTAGAGCCCAGATTATATTGTGATAACCACTGGACCAATAAACAGTCTCTGTGGATTTCTGAAATACTAAGCCTTGATCTATTTCATTTTCCACAAAACTAATCGTCTCTACAGGTGCTGCCTCAGCAAGGATAGATAACGATTCTAATACTGTTCCTTTACTCCCTGGCTTCTTTGCAAAATTAAGTATCTCATTGACTCGTCTATTTATTATTACTCTATCAGATCCTGTTTCCGCAAAACTAATATAGTTGTAGATGAGCCGCTTAATTATGGAAGCATGTGGCTGGCCTAAATACTCATTTTCATCTCGGCATTCGCTTAAAAGAGATATAACTGTCTCATGCATTCTGGATGACATTGCGTCAGATGCATTGATCTGCAATGTCATCCAAGCTTCCTCATAGTTAACAATGAAGTATCTGTCATCGACTTTTTAATCGAGTCTTCCATCCGAAGAAATAACTCGTATTTATTCTCTATATCTGTATAATTAATGCCTTAAATCGCTGAGGCGACACGCTTTTCTTTGTCATTTGACAAACAATATTCGCGCAGAAAAACAATAGGATAATATGAAGTGTAGTCATGATATAATCTCCACTTTGTTGCGCTAGTTCCAAAATCAATTGGATAATGCTGTTTGCAAATATCACACTCAATGAAAGCATTGCCGTCTCTGTGTCCGGGTGTATAGTCCTGTTCTTCAACTATTCTGCCTTTGCCACAAGGGCAGGCATAAATGCGTCTGATTATGTTCCCGCTTTTCTCTTCGCAGAGCAAATGCATAGGCTCATTATCCTTAATTTCTACACCCTCCAGATTTTTCTTTTATGGTTCACAGCTAATTCCAATCAGAAATAATTGAATGGAACCGTCTCGCCGTTTTTCATAAGAGAGATACAGCCTGCCGAATTGCACAGCAGGTTCTTTTTGTATCCCTTAATCTGTAATCGTTCCGTCTTTGATGTGATAGCTGATACCACGATTCGTACAGAACTCAATCACCTCGGCAGCGCATTTATTGAAAAACATCTTGTGTTCCTTATAAGCAGTTACTTTAGGATTGTAATTCATCCTGCCGAATATGATCCGGTCAACAAAGGCAACTTCCTCAAGCAGTGCCTGTAAATTCTGTCTGACTATGTTCGGCGTCGGAAACGGCTCAATGCTTACCCACGTTTTGCAACCGGCATCATGTAATGCTCTTAATGCAGCAAGTCGTTTTTTCCACGGGGCTGAACCCGGTTCCATACGCTTTCTGAACGCTTCATTTGTGGAGATCAAGGTGACGCCATACTCATTTTCTTTAGAACACTTCGCCAGCTCAATTGGCAAAATACCTTTTGTTAAAACAGAGCATTTAACACCGGCGGCATTAATCTTTTTTATTGCCGCCAAGCTCATGTCCTGAACTTCTTTATACTGAAACATAAAAGGATCTGTTGTAAAGCACAGATGCAGCATCTGGATTTTATTCATGAATTTTGGCAGTTCCTCATCCAACAAATCAAGAGTATTCTCTACAAGAGCTGGTTCGCACCAATCTTCGTATGTTTTTATATCACCAAAACGTTTCTTCTGTAGAAAAGCATAGCATGGATAAAGACATCCATGAGAGCAGCCTAAGACATGGTTCATAGTATAGTCGCCATATTCGACCTCTGTTTTATATATAAGCGTTTTTCGTTGAATATTCTTTTTGATCTTTTTCATCGCGACCACCTTAACGATACCTTTTTCTTTGAGTTCTCCTCCATGAACCTTGCCGGTTTACCCTTGTCTGTTGTTTTCGGATTTCTCGCAATCAGAAGGCGACCATCTTTTTCAAATTTCTTCAATAGATCCCGAATAACCTTTGTTTTGCAGATGGGACCATATTTCATAAAGAAGACGGACATTGATTCATTTAATGACGTCCATGATTTGCACTGTGAGAAATGCTCAACCATTTTGCTTTCAATGTCTGCCTCGTTGATAATCTGATTGTTAGGATCTTCTTGGAACAATGACATCTGTCCACCACTTTGAACATTTTGCCACGCCTCCCAACGATTACAAATGTTATCAACCATCAACAAACACCCTTCTGGATGATTTGTTGCATGAATCATTCTATATTTGGGCCGCTGGCCACGGCGGATCCTTAGTGGCATGTTAAGCACATATTGAAAGCTGTTCCTAAGCCGCTGGCAATACTGTTCAGCAAATAACTCTTCCGCCTGATATCCGTCTATACGCCCTGCTTTATAATCGTCAATTATAGCTTTCCAATAATCACCTCCAGCTATCTCATTTAAATCATGTATAGATTTTTCTGAGGCTGTCATTTTAGTCGGATCATATTCGACAAGATCTTCAAAAACAGTTGGGTCATCCAACGAAAACGTAGCCCCCAAAGCATGACAAGCCTCTCGAATAAAGCCAAATGAGTTCATATTGATAAGCAACTCAATTGAGTTAAACTGCCCGTTTGCAAATCCATCAAACATTGAACACTGTAGGGCTTTTATTCCGTAGGGATCAATATATAAAAACACATTACTGCCGTGCTTGTTACTTAGAATACCTTCGATGTTATCTTCGTATTTTCCAGAAATAACAGTTGCCCACGGATAGTTTTTCAGATTACCCTGAAGCTCGTTTGCATAGTTCAGATCAATAAAAAACGTGCTAATTTGAGCTCTGTTCATAGTTGTTGTGGCCAGACATTCATCGATAATATCCAGGGCAATTATCGGAGATCCCGGATTACCATCATCAAACTTTCCCTTTCCGGCAAAACAATCAACATATACTAACGGTTTATATGTATGGAGAATTTTGGCTACATAAGGCTTAAAATAGCAGCCGAGAAGCTGATCCTTAACTTCGGACCAAGGTTTCTTTTCAACAAAAAAATCGTCGTTTTTCTTTGCCATAAATCCTCCAACTAATACCCAATTATAAGAAGCCCCGAAAGCGGAATGCCGAGGCGGTTACTTGCATACATGGTCTCAAAAAACTTGCATACCCGGTCGAAATCATTAAAAGTGCGATATTGATTGCGAACTGCAATACACAGCTTATCCACCTCGACCATCGTGCAAGCCTTAAAGAAATCTTTAAGGGACTGGTAGTTCACAACGGCTCGTCCGGCTTCAACTTCAATGACATAACCTGAGTTTGCAAGGTATCCGTCTGCCTCAAAGGATTTTGCAATTTTACCGTTAACACCATAAAGCACCGGGACCGTAACAAGGTCTTCGCTTTTCTTGCTTTTCTCGACTGCAAAACCAAGAGCCTCCAGTCCCGGACGGACAGCGGTAAGCACCTCGTCGCTTTTTAGCTGATGCGTATACGAGTCAATATTGGCATTAACGGCCTCAGAAGCCTTAACGATCTAATCAGAGACTTCGTCCAGCGGTTTATTCTTCGAAAAAGTGCATCCAGTTAATCATGCTGCTTTTCCTCCGATCCGAGATCCAGCCAGAGTTCTTCGAGAGATGCGTAATCTACGTTATTTCTCGAACAGAAGTCTTTGATGTTCTTCATGGCGGCCAGATTGGGCTTCGTCTTCCCGCTCTCCCAGCGATTAACTGTAGAAAATGCCACGTTTATTTCTTTGGCAAACGCCTGCTGTGACAAAAAGCAACGCTGCCGTATCCGTTTCAACTCTGCTTGAAAGCTCATAATTGCATCTCCTTTGCATATCCTCCGCTGCAATATAGCAATATTATAGCACGATTATATGATTTTTTCTACCGCCTTCGGTAAATTTCCGAGGGCTTTTTTCATTTTCTTTCGTTCAAAACGGCCTGAAATGTCAAGGGGGGGGGGTACTGGAGAGAAAAAATTTCAGAACTTTTTGGCCAAACAGCCCATTTCCCTCCAGTAGGGATTGGAGGAAAAAGTTTCCGATTCTTTAGACCAAAGCGGCGATTTCTGTCCAGTGGGTACTGAAGGAAGAGATTTTCAAAATCTTTCGTTCAAAACCGGCAAAACCTCCAGTGGGTAGTGGAGAGAAAAATCTCCGAAAATATTGGACCACTTGAGCGATTTTCCTCCAGTGGGTATTGGGAGAACCGCATCAGGCGATCCATCCGAGAGGCCTATTCACAAGGTTTTTCGGGATAAAATGAAACGGACCGGTAATCGACACATTGTATCAATTACCGGTCCAGTTATGGTGCGGGTAAGAGGACTTGAACCTCCACCGAGTTGCCCCGACTAGAACCTGAATCTAGCGCGTCTGCCAATTCCGCCATACCCGCATGTTTTCTCATTTGCCAAGTAATTATACAAAAAAGGAAAAACACTGTCAATATAAAGAAGAAGAGCTGCAAAAAAGAATTTTAGTGTATTATGCACTAATAACATATCATTCATGCGTATAAAACCATTTACTTTTACCAATGATAATATATACAATGGAATCATAAGAATTGTATTTTCAATTTGATCTTTTAGTGAGGAGCCGAAAATGAGCAAAAAAGCTAAGATCACAGTCGATCCGGCTTATAAGATCGGGAAAATAGAAAAGCGGCTTTTCAGTGCTTTTCTCGAGCCGATCGGAAACTGGGTCTACGGAGGCATTTACAGTCCCAATCATCCTACTGCTGATGAACAGGGATTCCGTAAAGACATAATAGATGCTGTCAAAGAATTCAGAATGCCTGCTGTGAGACTGCCTGGAGGAAACTTCATGTCAGGATGGGACTGGAGAGATTCAATAGGTCCCAGAGATCAGCGGAAGGCACATCTTGATCTCGCATGGAAGCAGATAGAATCGAACGAATTCGGACATGACGAGTATCTCCAGTGGACTGAAAAGACCGGAGCTGAACCGCTCTATACTCTGAATCTCGGAACCGGTACTATTGACAGCGCTCTCAGCTGTGTGGAATACACTAACTATGAAGGAGGCACATACTGGTCCGACCTGAGAAAAAAGAACGGACATGCTGCTCCATACAACGTCAGGACCTGGTATCTCGGCAACGAGATGGATGGCCCCTGGCAGATCAATTCCTTTGAAAAGGATCCCAAGGCATACGGCATCAAAGCCTACGAAGTGGCAAAAGTGCTGAAGTATATGGATCCCGATCTGCAGATCGGTGTATGCGGATCTTCTTCTCCCCTTCTCACACGTTATCCTGACTGGGAGAGAACAGCTCTGGAAGAATGCTATCCGCTCATGGACTATCTTTCCATCCACTATTATCACTGGGCACCGGAAGGAGACTATGCAGCTTTTCTGAACGGCGCTACGCTTTATGAGAAGTTCCTCAACACGGAGATCGGCATCTGTGACTACGTACAGAGCAAATACCGTCATCCCAACAAGATGATGATCTCCTTTGACGAGTACGGCATCTCCTTCAACGCGCAGGAGAGAGTCGATCACGGCAGGAACGGATATCTGCCGCTGCACTCATATGCAGAGTTTAAAGATGACAGACGCCGTCCGTTCAATGTATTTGACCCGAGAAATCCCTCGGACCGCTCCTTCACAAGGAAATACGCGATGATGGATGCCCTCGGCCAGGCTTCAGTGCTGCTGATCCTCATGCGCCATGCCGACAGAGTCAAGATCGGCTGCATGACAGGCGGCATCAGAAGCGCCATCGCCTTTGACAGCAAGAATGTCTGGAACGGCGCAACATATTATCCGTTCTATCAGATGAACCGCTTCGGCACCGGAGATTCGATCCTTCCCGCTATCGATACCCCGACCTTCTCCGCAAAAGGATTCGATATAGATAACTTCCATGCCGCAGATGACTACTATGACATTCCCTATATCGATGCTTCCGCTTCTGTTGATAACGAGAACGGCGAGGCAGCTATCTTCTTCATCAACAGAAACTGGGAAGAAGACATGGATGTCAAGCTTGATGTCCGCGGTTTTGAAGGATACGAGCTGGTCGAGCATCAGGAGATGTTCTGCTACGATGATTACGCATCCAACACCTATGGCAATGAACAGATCCATCCTGTCATCAACACAGAGACCAAGATGGACGGCGGTGTTATCGACGTACATGCAAAGAAGCTGTCCTTCAACATGATCAGGCTTAAGAAAACAAGATAATCTCATCCAAGAAACACTAATCCCGGTACGGATATCCGTACCGGGTTTAGTCTTCTTCGAAAATAATGTCAATCGATCAGCACGCAGCTTATATAGGTTATAGTGCCGGAACCGTAATGGTACTTCATTCCGTTGCGCTTGCAGACCTCGCTTACCATCATACCCATTCCTTCCATAGGATAAGAGAGAAGATCAGGAAATCTGCACGGAGCGTCAGGATATGTGCATTCAGTGCAGTTTTCACAGGCGTTGGCGCCGCAAAGAAGCGCGCCAGGCACCTTCTGCTTAACTATCCTGCAGTACTCTGCGAATCTTTTGTTGTGCTGTCTGCCTACTTCCAGGTATGTATCGTACTTGAACGGATCGATATCTCCGGTAGTCTGCACCAGTATTCCTCTTTTAAACTGTCTTATCTTGTTAATACACTCATCAAGAGTCCCGCATCCGGGAGGGCAGGACCAGTTAGTCCCGTATCTGTTGCATTTGTTCTCTGCGCAGGCATCTCTCGCTGCCTGGTATACTTCGATCGTAGAAGCATCGAGCTCTCCGTAATGGGAGAAGCCGCAACTTTCGGCATCCTGCATGAGCTCTTCCAAAATATCCATCTGTTATCCTTTCCGTTAAGCCAGCAAACGTCACCTACAGAAAAGCCCTTACAGGAAAACGCATAAGCATCTTCATGCAAGGACTCATTTGGTGGACCTAAAGGGATTCGAACCCTCGACCTCTCGGATGCGAACCGAACGCTCTCCCAACTGAGCTATAGGCCCAAACGCTCAGTTATTATATCCAATCAAAACTTCTGTGTCAATCTTGGAGAGACTGCCCGGAAGTATGCCGGACAGTCCCAGAATGACCTGTTTATTTGAGGAACCCTGCTATGATCTGCTCTTCAGCTTCCGCCTCAGTAAGGCCCAATGTCCTGAGCTTGATGATCTGATCCCCTGCGATCTTTCCGATAGCAGCCTCATGGATGAGACTTGCTTCGACGTTGTTCGCGTCGAGATCCGGGCTTGCGCTGACACTGGCATTATCCATGATGATGGCGTCACATTCACTGTGGCCGGTACAGACGTTGTTCCCTCTTATGCATGAGACGAATTTCTGTGTGGACTCATCTCTCGCCACGGACCTGGACACTACGTTTGCACTGGAGCCCTCTCCGTCCAGGTCGACAGTGAAATTCGTCTTAGCGACCTGTTTCCCGTGAGTCATTATCTTCTCACGTATCTCAAGGCTGGCCCCGTCCGCAAGACGCGCAGTCGTTTCTCTGACGGTGGAGTCGACTCCCTTTATCTGAGTCGTCTCCATCTCCATGCGTCCGCCTTCTTCTATATATACTACAGTTGTCGGATTCAGAACGTTCTGTCCCAATCCGTCACCTTCTCCGTAATGCTTCTCGACATAACGTACATGAGCATTCTTCCCGACATGGAAAGTGTGCACACCGTCATGCTCAGAGAGATCAGTTCCGCAGTTATGGATACCGCATCCCGCGACTATGACGACGTCTGCATCCTCTCCGATAAAGAAATCATTGTAAACCACTTCCGTTATACCGCTCTCGCTGAGCATAACGGGAATATGGCACGCCTCATTCTTTGTACCCGGCTTGATGATTATATTGATCCCGGGTTTGTCAGTCTTGGATTCTATCGTGATATTCTCGGTCGAATTACGGCCGGCGCTCTCACCGTTGAGTCTTATGTTATAGGCTCCGTCAGGGATCTGATGCAGATCCGCTATCTCATGGAGCATGTTGAGTTCTATCTGATCCAGTTTCCTAGCCAATTGTCTGCTCTCCTTGTCCCGGAATCTTGCTGCACACATCCGTCACGCCGTTTGCCAAAGAAGGAATGATCTCCCCTGCTTCTCCGAAGCTGCCGACTTTTCCGTCTGCCAGCAGTATGACTTTGTCTGCAATGTTGAGGATGCGTTCCTGATGCGAGATCACTATGATGCTGCCGTCCGTCTTCTCTCTCAGGCTGTCAAAGACCTGGATCAGGTTCTGGAAGCTCCAGAGATCGATTCCGGCTTCCGGTTCGTCAAATATCGAAAGCTTCGTGCCTCTGGCCATTATCGTAGCGATCTCGATGCGTTTGAGTTCTCCTCCGGAAAGACTGTCATTTATCTCGCGATCCACATAGTCTCTAGCACAGAGTCCCACCTGGGAGAGATAATCACACACCACGTTAAGCGGGAGCTTTTTCCCAGACGCTAGAGATATGATATCTCTTACAGTGATCCCCTTGAATTTGATAGGCTGCTGGAAAGCAAAACTGATGCCCAAACGTGCCCTCTCATCTATATTGAGATCGGTTATGTCGGTTCCGTCCAGGATTATCCTTCCCGATGTAGGCTTAAGTATACCTGCGATGAGTTTTGCCAATGTGGATTTTCCGCTTCCGTTAGGACCTGTGATCGCGACGAACTTCTCTCTGATATCGAGGCTGACATCATTTATGATCTCGTTGCGTCCGTTCTCGTCGTCCACCAAATAGGATATATTCCGAAGTTCAAGCAAGATGCTGCTCCTCCGCTATTATTTTTCAGGGTAATGTTCAGACAGTGTCGTCTTCGTCAGAATAGCCGGTCGTGTCTTCTTCCGTAAGATCCGGTTCTTCTTCCTCAGACAATTCTTCATCTTCCGTCAGACCAAACACTTCATTTTTGAATTTTTCTTCGGCAGCTTTCTTTTCCTTTTCGCGCTCCTCCATGACCTTTCGCCATTCAAGCCATCCTACGATACCGAGGTACAGTCCGAGTGCGACCATGACTATACTCACGATAAGTGCAGCCCATTGTCCTGATGTGAAATCGGCAAGAGCCACTCCTGAGTCTTTAAGGTTATAGAGATTGTCCATTCCCATCATGAGAAGGATCACACCGATGAACTGTTTTCTCATAGCATTTTCCTCTTGAATCAATATGCCGGGCAAAGAAAAGCCGGAATCTGTCCGTTTGACTACCCCGTCAGTACATTATACAATAAACCGCAAGGAGGTGATACTCATAAAAAAGCTGTTTACAGTCTTTTTATGCGCAGTTTTGGCACTGTGTATGACAGGCTGCCGCAACAACGATACCATTGATACCCTCCTGTCAGCTCCGTCTCTCACAAGAGAACAGTCTTCTGTTCTTAAAGCACTGAGTGCAGCCCATTCAGGGCACACGACCTTCGTTTTTCCGGCCACAGGATCCAACCGCTCTGCGATAAGACAGCTGGATATAGACAACGACGGAGACGAAGAGGCTGTTGCATTCTTCCGTGATCCCGATTCCGGCATAAACGCCCACATGGCCATCCTTGAGCCGGACGGACACGGCAATTACTACATCTCTTCCGAACTGGAAGGTCCCGGCAACGGGATCGCAAGCTTTTCCCTGATCCGGGGAAATCAATCGGATTCCGTACTCCTTGTTGAATGGACTTCTCAGAGCATCTCATTCAACAGTTTCGCAGCTTATACCTATAAAGAAGAGCAGCTTGAGCTTGGGATGGAGGAGAACTGTACGGATCTGACCCTCAGCGATATCGACCAGGACGGGATCCAGGAATTTCTTTACACCACCAAGGCATCCGATGACGGTTTCCTCCTGAAGGCTGTGAAACTGTCCAATGATTCCCTTAAGACCATCGCATCGCACCGTCTAGTCAGGTCTGCTTTGGGCATAAAGAATATACTGGAAGGTCTGCTTTCCGACGGAACGATAGCTCTTTTCGTTGATGAGATCACCGGGACCGGTCTCCAGACTGAGGTGTTCGTGTTCAACGACGGGGTAATAAACGATGCGGCATTCAACCGCGGATATGATATCCCCTCTTTGACTCAACGAGCTGATTCTGACTATCTCACCAGCCGAAGACACGGCGATATAATGTGTATACCATCTTCTGTACCGCCGTCTGCAGATATTCAGCAGCAGCCCAATCTTATGTACTGGTACACTTTCCGTGAAGGAAATGCGGTACTTGATGAGACAGCATTCATCTCGACGGTATACGGCATCTCAATGGGTATCCCCGATAACTGGACTTCCGGATGTACTCTGAGAGCCGAGACTGAAGGTACGTATACCGTAACGATATTCAACTCTGATAACCAGGAACTCCTCACTCTGGTCGTTCTTAACGTGAACGATGACGCTGTTCCCTATACAGATTCAGGATTCACTCTCCTGGGCAACACTGCATCCAACCGGTTCTTCTGCAGGTTCAGATGTACAGAAGAAGAGACCGATTATATAAAAACTCACTTTTCTATTTTAAGACTTGGAGAATACTGATTTGAAAAAAGTACTGGTAGTGGAAGACGAATACTCCATCCGCGACGTCATAGCCATCAACCTTGACCGTGCCGGCTATGAAGCCGTACGCGTGCCCTCCGCAGAGAGGGCTCTAGAGGTCTATAACGAGGCTCCGGACAGTTTCGATATCGCCCTGCTGGACATAATGCTGCCCGGCATGGACGGACTCGAACTGTGCCGCCAGATCCGCGAGACCAACAAGAACATCGGCATCATAATGCTCACCGCAAAGGTCCAGGAAGCCGATAAGATCCGGGGACTTTCCATCGGAGCCGACGACTATGTTACGAAGCCCTTTAGCATCAATGAGCTTCTGGCAAGAGTCGAAGCGGTCGCAAGACGTTCATCAGGCAGCCGTGACTCCGATTCAGTCATTACTCAGGGCGTCTTCACCCTGGATAAGAAAGCCCGCAGAGTCACGAAGAACGGAAAGCCTCTCGACCTCACACAGGTCGAATACCAGATCATCGAGTTCTTTTTTGATAACGCAGGCACCGCTCTGGACCGCGATTCCATACTCAACGCAGTATGGGGAGAGTCATATTTTGGAGACGTCAAGATAGTGGACGTCAATATCAGAAGGCTGAGGATCAAGGTGGAAGACGATCCCAGCAACCCCGTTTATCTCCAGACCATCTGGGGATACGGATACAGATGGTGCGCGAACTGAGAACGTGAAGCTGTCAGGGAAAAAACTTATACCCGGAGGGATCACCGAACGGTGGGTGTATGTAACTCTTATACCCACGATCGTTACGGTGGTCGTTTCCTGCATAGCTGTTTTCTTCGTATTCAGACGCACATATTATTATTCCGCTGAGCAGTCCATCCAGTTCAGGATGTCCTCCACCGTCAGCTCCATACCTTCATCAGGCGCCACTTACTCTGAGCGGTATATGAACATGGTGGATGTAGTCGAGAATTTCTCGGAAAAAGACAAATTCGAGCTGATGCTTCTGGGACGCGACGGATCAGTTCTGATGACATCCAGCGGATTCTCACGTCCTGATATGCTCTTCCGGGACGATTTCACCTTAGCTCAGAATTCAGCTTCCGGATACGGGTCTCATGTTGGACGCTCTTCCTCAGGTGAGCATGTTCTGGCCGTCACACAGATGCTGAAAGGCAACTACGGTGATATATCCGCGATCAGGCTGGTAAGTTCTCTAAGGCTGATCGACGGAAGGCTGTTCAGAAACGTCGGTTTTTCCGTTCTGATCGGTCTCGCACTGATCGCCATAGTCTCTCTGACGGGAAGCCTTTATGTGACCTCCATCAGAAATCCGATAAATGACATAGGCAGAGCTGCAGAAAAGGTAGCAGCCGGGCAGTTTGATACAAGGATAGACAACATCTACAGCGGTGAACTCGGGGATCTGTGTGACATCGTCAATAACATGGCTGCTGAACTGCAGCGCACGAACAACATAAAGAATGATTTCATATCCTCCATCTCTCACGAACTGAGGACGCCTCTGACTTCCATAAAGGGCTGGAGCGATACGATAAGCACCCTCTCCCCTGATGACGAGCTGCGCCAGAGAGGACTCAGCATCATCTCCAGTGAGACTGAACGTCTCTCGGGACTTGTAGAAGGTCTTCTGGACTTTTCCAGACTCGAGTCGCAGCGGGAGCTCACATACGATCCGGTCATGCTCGACCTCGGAGCTGAACTGTCTGACGCTGTGCTCACTCTCGAACAGAGAGCACAAAAGCAGGGCATCATAATAAAGTATTCCGAGCCTGAATATCCTGTATTCGTGAATGCAGACAAGAACAGGCTGAGACAGGTGTTCACCAATGTCTTCGACAATGCTCTCAAGTATTCCGCGAGAAAGAAGACGATATCGGTAAAGCTTACAGCAAGTGATACCGAAGCTGTCATATCAGTGAGGGACAGAGGTCCGGGAATACCGAAAGACGAGATACCGAGAGTCACTGAGAGGTACTATATGGCAAGCAATGCCGTGTACGGCACAGGTATCGGTCTCTCACTTGTTGACGAGATCATGAAAGCCCACAAAGGCTCCCTCAGAATAGAGAGTGAACTTGGACACGGCACTACCGTCTACCTCACGCTCCCGATCTACAATTCAGCAAACAATAATGATTCACAGGAACAATAGACCATGAGTTTTAAGACTTCGATCGGCGGACAGGCTGTCATGGAAGGAATAGCCATGAAGGGTCCCCGCCTCACCTGTCTGGCGGTAAGACAGCCTGACGGTACGATCCGCACAGAGATTTCGGAAACAGACAGGAATCCATTCAAGAACATCCCTCTTCTCAGAGGCGTCGCAGCGATGTTCTTCGCCCTCAAATCCGGTTATTCCTTTATCATGAGATCTACAGACATCGCTTTTCCCGAAGGCGAGGAAGAAGACAAGTTTGACAGATGGCTCAAGGATCATTTCGGCGAGAAGACGAATCAGGCGATCGGGATATTCTCCGCAGTTCTTGCAGGCTTTCTCTCCATCGCGATGTTCGTACTTCTTCCCACGGCTGTAACAGGACTGCTGGCAAGGTTCCTTCCGATAGACGGATTCAAAACACTGATAGAAGGCATCCTCAAGATAGCCATATTCCTCAGCTATATCTCCCTTGTCTCCCGCATGAAGGAGATAAAGAGAGTATTCATGTATCACGGTGCCGAACATAAGACCATATTCTGCTTTGAAGCCGGTGAGGATCTCACAGTAGAAAATGTCAGAAAGATGAAGAGGTTCCACCCGAGGTGCGGGACTAGTTTTCTCTTCATCACAGTCCTCATAAGCATACTGATCTTCTCCTTCGTACCGTGGGGATCCACCGGTATGAGAGTTCTTTACAAGCTTCTATGCCTTCCTCTCATCATGGGCCTGTCCTATGAATGCATCAAATTCGCAGGAAGGAGCGACGGGATCCTGTCCAGGATCCTCTCTGCTCCGGGGCTCTGGGTCCAGAGGATGACCGTGTTCGAACCGGATGACGATATGATAGAAGTCGCCATAGAAGCCATGAAAGCCGTCATCCCGGAAGATCTTTCAGAGGCTGAACTATGACCCCGAACGAAGCCTGCAGACTTGCCATGAAGGTCCTTGAGAAAGGGCCTTCTCATAATATGAATGACCTGAACGTACTGTACGAGCTCTCTACAGGCCATATGCGCTATGATCTCACTCATGATGTGAGCGAAGAGGAGTTCGGAAAACTCATGGAACTTGCGGAGAGACGCGCATCCGGCGAGCCCCTTCAGTACATAAGCGGAATATGGCCGTTTCTTGATTTCGAGATCATGGTCGACAGGAGAGCTCTCATCCCCCGTCCTGAAACAGAGATCCTGGCAGAAACAGCTGCAGAACTCCTGAAAGATCTCTCACATCCTGAAGTTCTTGACCTCTGCAGCGGTACCGGAGTCCTGGCTTTCAGTGCAAAAAGATCCTGTCCCGGAGCTAACGTAACTGCGGTGGAACTGTCTCAGGATGCCTCTGCCCTCCTGTGGGAGAATGCCGCGAAGCTGAGTCTTGACATCGATATCGTTGTCGCAGATGCTCTTGCCTATCATGAGTCGATCCCCGATTCCGGATTTGATCTCATCATATGCAATCCCCCGTACATCACCCCGGAAGACTACTCCTCAAACTTCGACGAGCTCAAAGAAGAGCCGAAAATGGCTTTCCTCGGCGGTGATGACGGTCTCGACTTCTACCGCACGATCATCCCCTGCTACAAGAGCAAACTGAGGTCCGGCGGTCATATGGCTTTCGAGATAGGAAACGATCAGGCCGAAGCTGTGACGGCTCTGTTCAGGGAGAGCGGCTATCATGATATTACCGTCCGCAAGGATTATTCCTCGCTTGACAGGATAGTGTATGCAGCGGTAAACTGAGAGCGAAAAACAGAAAATATCAAGCACAGGGGTGCCGGAAGGCTGAGACGGATCTTTAGATCCGGTCCCTTTGAACCTGTCGTATAATCACGTCGTAGGGAGTGCAGCAAGTTCATAGCTGATATGAGCGGCAGTCCCGGCTGCCGCTCTTTTTCTGTAATAAATAAAAATACCCAGTAAAAACCGGGAAGAAAGGTCTTATAAGATGCAAAACAAAAAACTGCGCGTTCTCGTCACATGTGCGCTTCTGCTGGCGATATCAGCTGTGCTGGCAGTGTACCCGAAATTCAAATTTCTTCCAAACGGAGGCTCCATCACATTCTGCTCCATGCTTCCCATCATAGTCATCTCCTATGTGTACGGACTCAAGCAGGGACTTCTAAGCGCGTTCGCCTTCTCGCTGATCCAGCTCATCACCGGATTCTCCGGTTCCGGGCTCGGTCCGGTCGCTTTCGTAGTGGAACTGCTCTTTGACTACCTGGTAGCCTTCACAGTCCTGGGACTCGGAGGTCTCTTCCGCAACGGAAACAACCCCAAGAAAGACCTTGCACTTGGCGCTCTTGTCGCGACTTTCCTGAGGTTCCTGTCGCATCTGATATCCGGAATCGTTGTCTGGGGAGAATACGCCGGATGGTTCTTTGAGAACATGGGAGCATTCGGTCAGTCCATCATGGACAAGTTTGACGGCGGGATGCTCGTATTCCTCTACAGTTTCATCTACAACGGCTCATACATGATCCCCGAGATCATCATTACGACGATTGTTGCTGTACTTATCGCACCCTTCGTCAGGAATCTCAGAGACAAAGCGGAAGAATGATCAGCTGATAATCCAAAACGCATAAGAGGCCTGGCATCAGAACTGATGCCAGGCCTTGTCATATCCTTATCTTTTCAGATCACATCCTTACATAGAACTCATAGGCTGCTCTGTACATTGCATAGAGGTCAAGAGAAGCAGCGACCTCATAAGGTGAATGCATGGAGAGAAGCGGTACTCCGATGTCGATGGTATCGACGCCGAATCTTGAGATATAGGAAGCAACGGTACCGCCGCCGCCTTCGTCGATCTTTCCAAGCTCTGCAAGCTGCCACGGCACACCGGCTTCAGCCCACATTCTTGAAAGAGCTCCGACATATTCTGCATGAGCATCGTTGGAGCCGCCCTTGCCTCCGGAGCCGAGGTACTTGCACACTGCGGGTCCTCTGTTGAGGTAGGCAGCGTTCATCGGCTCGTTGACCATCGGGAAGGTAGGATCGAATCCCGCAGCTACGTCAGCGGAGAGGCACTTGGAGTTGATGAACACCTTCTCAGGCATCACATCGTAGGGTTTGCACAGGAATGCAACGAAGCTGCTGAGGATATGGGAGTTCATTCCGGTGTTTCCCACGCTTCCGATCTCTTCCTTGTCTGCGAGGATCATGATGCAGGTCTTCTCCGGTTTCTTGAGCTCTGTGAGAGCTGTCATGGTCGTATATCCGCAGATCTTGTCGTCATGTCCGTAGGCAGCGATAAGGGTCTTGTCGAATCCGATATATCTCGCCTTCATGGCAGGGACGATCTCAAGCTCGGCAGACTGGAAATCAGTTTCAGTCATACCGTATTTGTCATTGAGAGCTTTGAGCACTGCGAGCTTGACGGGATCCTTGACCTTGTCGTCATCATAAGGCTCTGTTCCGAGGATGACATTGAGTTCCTCACCGTTGATGACGTCGCCGGCTGTGCGGGAGCCCTGTACCTTCCTCGAAAGGTGCGGGAGCAGATCGCTGATGTAGAAGATCGGATCTTCTTCGTCTTCACCGATGCACACTGTCACGTCAGTGCCGTCCATCTTGGAAACTACACCGTGCAGTGCAAGAGGCAGTGTCACCCACTGATACTTCTTGATGCCGCCGTAATAGTGTGTCTTGAACAGTGCGATGCCTTCTGACTCATACAGCGGATGAGGTCTGATATCGAGTCTGGGGCTGTCGACGTGAGATGCTGTGATGAGCAGTCCGTCGTCAAGAGGCTTCTTTCCGATCACAGCTGCGACAAGGCTTTTCCCCTTGTTGAGCCAGTAGATCTTGTCTCCGGCTTTATACTTCTTGCCGGGCTCGAATACTTTGAATCCCTTACCGGAGAGATATTCAGCTGCATTGCATGCAAATTCTCTCTCAGTCTTGGATCTGTTCATGAACGCCATATAGTCGCGTCCATATTCGTCGATCTGCTTTTTGTTCTCTTTGCCATAGGTCTTTATGGCACTTTCTTTCTTCAAGCAGAGTTCTTCCTGCAGGAGCTGTCCTGCGGTCTTCTTCTCTTCCACTTTTCCATCCTCCGTTGTTGATTTATCAAAAGTGTTTTTGATATCTTTTATCTTTTCCCGGAATTCTCCGAGTCCCGAGTCATTCTCTATTATGATACCGCATCTGCTGCGCAGCTCCTCATCGCTTATCTGCGCAGCCAGCCTCATATCGGCCATATTCTCATCCAGACCGTCTCTTCTGATTATCCTGTCTTTGAGACTTTTCTCAGGTGCCGTGACCAGAATGATCTCATCACACCTTCTGTCCAGCCCGCTCTCAAAAAGCTGAGGTGCTTCCACGATGCAGTAAGCATTTCCCTGCTTTTGGAGTGTATCGAACCTTCTCTCAAGCTCGCTCAGCACATGCTTATGAACGACGCTGTTGAGACGTTCTGTCTCTTCCTTTGATGAGAACGCGATGCCGGCAAGTTTTCTTCTGTCGAGTTCTCCGGACGGTAAGAGGATATCCTCCGAATACTCGCTTACTAACTCATCAAAGCATCCATGTCCCGGAGATTCTATCTCTCTGACTATCCTGTCACACTCAAGGACCGGTACGCCTAATTCCCTGAATATCTCAAGGGCAGTGGATTTTCCGCTGCCGCTGCGTCCGGTGAGTCCAAACACTCTCATCAGAGTAATACCTCCTCGAAGCCTGCTGCTCTCATCAGCCGGTTGGAGACTGCCATGGATCTTCCGTCTTCTTCAGGAGCTCTCACGAAGACCCTCTTTGCTCCAAGCTGATCTAGTTCACGCAGTACCGCAAAGATGCTGTGTGCCTGACTCTCGGCATCTCCTTCTGTTCCGTATGTAAGACAGGACAGCGGGATGTGATCTTCCTCTCCTGAGAAGCACATCGCCCAGTCTCCTTCCTTACGCTGACCAGCTACATATCGGGAGAAACTGTCGAGGCTCCCCTTGACCAGGATAACTTTACAGTCCGGAGAATAATGTTTGTATTTGAGTCCCGGAGACGCGACCTTCTCGTCGTCTGAGACTTTTCTGGTGACAGCTTCAGAAACTTCAGCGGAAGGCAGATACTTTCTTATCTCCTCCAGAGATATGATGCCGGGTCTCAGTATCACAGGATGATCTCCCAGCACCGAGACTACCGTACTCTCGACTCCTACGTCACACTGCCCGCCGTCCAGTATCAGCGGGACTTTGCCCCACAGATCATGAACACAGTGCTCCGCAGTCGTAGGAGAAGGTTTTCCCGAAAGATTTGCAGAAGGCGCTGCCAGAGGAACACCGGCTGCCTCCATCACTGCATGAGCCACAGGATGGGACGGAAACCTCACTGCCACAGAATCGAGTCCGCAGGTGATCGTGTCTGAAACTCTGTCTGTCTTCCTGAAGATCATAGTCAGCGGTCCCGGCCAGAAATGTTCAGCCAGTATCCTCGCGTCCTCAGGGATCTCTGTAACTATGCCGTCCAGCATGGATTCATCAGATATATGAACTATCACCGGGTTATCCTGAGGTCTCCCCTTTACTGCATAAACTTCCCTGAGCGCTTCTTCGCTGTATATCGATGCCGCAAGTCCGTATACGGTCTCTGTAGGTATGGCAACGACGCTGCCGCCGTTGAGGAGCTCTGCTGCTTCTCTTGCTGCGGTCAGCATGTTGCCGTTATCCACTTTTATAAGTTTCGTTTCCAATTTATGCCTCAGACATCCGTACCGGATGCTCTCAGTTTTTCCGCTCTGTCAGCGGTCGCCAGTGCGTCTATGATCTCTCCGAGATCGCCGTTCATGATAGCGTCTATCTTATACAAGGTGAGGTTCACCCTGTGATCAGTCACCCTGCCCTGAGGGAAATTATAGGTCCTAATCCTTTCACTTCTGTCTCCGGAGCCGACCTGGCTTCTTCTCTCCTCAGCTATCTTTCCCTGCTGTTCTCTTTTCTTCTCTTCCAGGAGTTTTGAGCGCAGTATCTTCATGGCCCGGTCCTTGTTCTTGAACTGGCTGCGCTCATCCTGACATTCCACCACCAGTCCGGTGGGAAGATAAGTTATGCGTATAGCCGATTCAGTCTTGTTGACGTGCTGCCCGCCGGCTCCGCTTGAACGGAAAGTATCTATCTGCAGATCCTTTGGATTTATCTCAAGTTCAACATCTTCTGCTTCCGGCAGAGTCGCCACTGTGCAGGCGGAGGTCTGTATCCTTCCCTGCGACTCTGTCTCGGGCACTCTCTGGACCCTGTGGGTACCGCTCTCATACTTGAGGCGGCTGTA
This sequence comes from Oscillospiraceae bacterium, assembly GCA_017405465.1. GTDB lineage: Bacteria > Bacillota > Clostridia > Oscillospirales > Ruminococcaceae > RUG11783. The sequence continues at coordinate 16,379 of JAFRAJ010000016.1, read as the reverse complement.
TGCACCCTTGCCGTTGACTATGAAGCTTATCTCCTTGAAGCCGCCAAGTTCAGTCTCATTCTCATTGATGACTTCAGTCTTCCAGTTCTGCGTCACGGCATACATGCTGTACATCCTATAAAGATCCGCTGCGAACAATGCCGCTTCTTCTCCGCCTGTGCCGGCCCTGATCTCGACTATGACGTTCTTCTCGTCATCTTCGTCCTTAGGGAGCAGGAGGATCTTGAGCTCCTCCTCGCTGGTCCGGAGCCCTTCCTGGGCTTCTTCCTTCTGCATCTCGGCCATTTCTCTGAGATCATCATCACTGGAGGGATCGGAGAGTATCTCGTCGGCCTCCTCAGCTTCTTCCTTGAAGGAAAGATATCTGTTGAATTCTTCCACTACAGGCGAAAGATTCTTGTATTCCTTGTTCAGGTTCCTGTACAGTTCCTGATCGCTCACCGTCTCGGGAAGCTGGAGAAGGCGGTATACCTCCTCGAATCTTTCTTTTATCTTCTGAAGTTTCTCAAACATTATCTGTGTATGACCCTTTCACCGTTGAGCGTCCTGATGCTCTTTTCCGCCTTCTGCCTTGAGAGCATTATCTCCCTTCCGCATCCCTGGCATCTGATCTTAAAATCCATGCCGATACGCAGCACCTCAAACGTACTGCTGCCGCAGGGGTGCGGTTTCTTTACCGTGATTATGTCTCCGACTTTGATATCCAATAGCAGGACCTCCGTATTTTTCACAGAATATTATAACCTAAGCGAGATTTCTTTCAATGTTTCCGTGTTCTTCGTGTGGTATACTATCCCAGAAGAGGAGGTGAGCACTTTATGCCTAATGATGCATTCGTGGCGGGCGTTGTTCCCGGCGGTCTTACTTCCCATTCCGAAGTCAAGATACTGTGCTGCTATCTGATCAACAACCAGTCAGCACCGGTCCCTCATGACGTGCTTATAACGTCACTCAGCAAGGACGGGCTTGTAAACTATTTCGAACTTGTGTCTGCCATTACCGAGCTCATAGATGCCGGACATATCAGATCCGAGAACGACTGCTACTCCATCACTGAGAGCGGCAGACAGATAGCAGTGCTGCTTTCCGATGACCTCCCCTTCTCCGTACGAAGCAAGGCAGGAGATTCCCTCAGGTATTTTGTCGAGCATGAGCGCAAGAGCCGCGACCATAAAGCTGAGATAAGAAAGGTCGAGACAGGGTATGAAGTATTCTGCTCCATCTCTGACGAGTCGGAAGGTCCGCTTTATTCCATTTCCGTTTATGTACCCACGCTGCGCACAGCGCAGACCGTTAAAGATAATTTCATAGACAAAGCCGAGCAGCTGTTCCTGAACGATCTGGGACTGCTGACCGGAGAAGATCTCAAACAGGAGAACTGAAATAATGCCTGAAAACAATGATTATCTGTCACAGCTTATGGCAAGAGTCAACGAGCGTCTGAACGAGTCTGATCCCGGATCCGGAAAGACAGCAGGCGCAGAACGCCAGTCAGATGACGGTCCTGTAAAACCTCATGTCTTCACCACGGGCGGCCGTTTTGATGACGTGCCTGCCTCCAATGAAGAAGAGGAGAAGACACCGCCGGTTCAGACTCAGACTCAGCAGACAGCCGAACCGGAGGAGGAAGAGCCTTATGATGAGGAAGATGATCAGGATGATTACGAAGAAGATCTTCCGCAGAACCTTCAGAAGTCTGATGAAGCGACCTTCTCGTTCTCACCTGAAGGGGAAGATTACAGCAGGAAGGATGCCGACGGGCCGAAAGACTCGGACGATATTCTCGACTGGAATGCACAGGACGATGTGGAGAAATATCTGACATCTGACAGGACATCAGGTTCCATATTCTCCGATATCCCCAAGGAAAAGAAATCCAGAAGAGCCATCCGTCAGGAAAAGAGACGTCTCAAAGCAAACACGAGACAGCTCATGGACAACAATAACGGCAAACGCAGAGGCTGCTTCAGCGCTATCATACATACCATCTTTATTCTTATCCTGATCGTGCTGACCATCCTTGCAGTACTGTATATCCTTCAGACGATAGCTGACGTCACGATCCTGGATGTAGACAAGATAATCGCTTATCTTACACAAAAAGTCTCTTCCCTGATCCAGCTGATCTCTTCGAAATTCAGCTAAGACAATATCCAATACAAGCAAAAAAGACCAGGAACACGAAAAATGAACTGCTCCCCGTCAAGTAGACAAGCAAAATAACAAAAACCAAATTGCCGCCAGATTACAATATCTGGCGGTAGTTTTATGCTGCCAGATATTGTGAGAATTTCTCCATAGGAGTCAAAACGCCAAGATTGCGTTGGAGTCTGCTGTTGTTGTAGTAATCGATGTATTCTTCGATCATGGCAACAAGAGATTCTTTGTCGGTGAATCGTTTGCCATAATAACGTTCACGCTTGAGTATTCCCCAGAATCCTTCCATCGGTCCATTATCGATACATTTAGCAACTCTGGACATACTTTGAGTCATGCCGGCTTCCTCAAGTTTGGTATGGAAAGTTCTGTTAGTGTACTGAAAGCCTCGATCAGAATGGAATAATGGAGTTGCATCAGGATTTGCTGCGACGGCAGCATCGAAAGTTCTAAACACTAGATCATTATTGTTGGAATCTTCAATCACATAAGACACTATCCGCCTGTCATAGAGATCCAAGATTGCACTCAAAAACACTTTATGTGATTCATAACCCACGTAGTATTTAAACTCAGTCACGTCGGTCAGCCATTTCAGGTTTGGTGCTTCTGCAGTAAACTCACGATTCAGGATGTTCTCGGCTATGAATTGAGGATTCTTTGATTGCCTTGTACAACTGTTGTTTGCGTATTTTATCGTAGACTTAATGTCTTTCTTTCGGCATATACGCAGAACCTTTTTGTCGTTTACTTTGATTCCGTGATATCGTTCCAAATCATCTCGTATACGTCGGTATCCTTTGTCAGGACTTTTCATGTGAATCTTCTCTATTTCGGCAGCTATGAGTTCGTTTCTAGCCTCATACTCAGGAATTCCTCGATTTATCCATTTGTAATAGCCGGATCTGCTGACTTTTCCTAATTCACATAAAGCATTAATGGAGTACCCATGTTCCTCGTTCTCTTCCTTGATTGCCTGGTATATCTGTCCTTTCCTTACCAGGCTCAGCCCCGCCTCCTCTCTAGCTCGTCTAATTTTTTTAGGAAATCTACCTCCATCTGAACCCGTTCTTTTTCTGCACGCAGGATCCTGTTCTCAGCACGCAGACGTTCCAGCTCAGTCATGTCTTCTTTGGATTTTGGTTTGCCGCGTCTGTCCTGCAGCGCTTCCACGCCGCCATTATCATACTTGACAGTATAACTACGAGCTTGTTGATACGAGATTTTGTACTTCTCGGCTGTCTCTGCATAATTCCTGTTGTGAGCGATACAGTATTCCACGATCTCCACGCGCTCATCAAATGTTGTATTTCTGCCTTTTGTCATGATGTTTCCTCCTGTTCCGGAAGATCTTATCTCACCATGACTATTGTACATCTTTACCCATTTCTTGAGCTGTGCCGTACTTTTAATCTGATATTTCTCGCATAATTCTCTGTACGATCCTTCTCCTCTCAAGTAATCGTGTACTGCTTTCTCTTTTACTTCTCTTGAATAGTGCCTGTTTGTACTTGGCTCATTAAACGACTCGATTCCTATTGATGTGTATTTTGATACCCATGTCCTCACTGTACTAAAATCCACGCCGAGTCGCTTTGCCGCTCCATTGTAACTGGTTTTCCCTGCTAGGATTTCTTTCACTATTGATATCTTTTCTGCTGCACTAAACTTTTCTTTCCTCACAAAAATGCTCCCTTCCTCGTACTACAAGTTTTTTCTTTTTACCTTGTCTACTTGGAAGGGAGCATATCAAAATGGTTCCTGATCTTTTATTATGCATTTCTGTTTAGAATATCTTGCCTTCTCCCATAAGATCATCCATGAGTCTGTCCTTGACTTCAGACACTGTGGTCTCACGGATCTTCTTCCTGAGCGGCAGTACGGATCTAGGAGACACCGACAGTTCATCGATACCGATGGAAAGGAACACCTCCGTCAGATCGAGATCCGCTCCAAGCTCTCCGCAGATACCGACCCAGATGCCGTTCTTGTGAGCGTTGTCTGTGACCATCTTGAGGAGCCTCAGGACAGCAGGATGATGCGGGTTGAAGAATCTGCCGAGGTCATTGTTCTGACGGTCGCATGCAAGAGTGTACTGGGTAAGGTCATTCGTACCGCATGAGAAGAAGTCGACTTCCTTTGCAAGGCGGTCGCTGATGACCGCTGCGGCAGGAGTCTCGATCATGATCCCTACCTGGACGCTCTCACTGTAAGGAATGCCTTCCGCCTTGAGCTCCTTCTTGACCTGTTCGCACATCTTCTTGGCTTCCCTGACTTCCCAGACGCTGGTCACCATCGGGAACATGATACCAAGGTGGCCGTATGCGGATGCGCGATACAGCGCGCGCAGCTGGGTGTGGAATATCTCAGGCCTGTTGAGGCAGATCCTCAGAGCCCTGTTGCCGAGAGCCGGGTTCTCCTCTTTGGGCAGCTCGAAGTAATCTATCTGCTTGTCCGCTCCGATGTCCATCGTACGGATGATGACTTCTCTTCCGCCCATATCTGTGAGAGCTTTCTTGTACGCTTCAAACTGATAGTCCTCTGACGGATAGTCATCGCAGTTGAGATAAAGGAACTCACTTCTGAACAGTCCGACGCCGTCAGCGTCATTCAGCAGCACTGAATGAACATCTTCAGGACTTCCGATATTGCAGTATACACGGATATGCTGTCCGTCTAGAGTGACGTTCTCCTTGCCTTTGAGTTCTTCCAGCATCTGCTGATACTCAAGCTGCTGTCTCTGCTTCTCCATAAGATGAGCCGTGGTATCGTAATCGGGATCGACGTATACGTCGCCGGTTGAACCGTCGACGATGACCGGCCTTCCTTCGAATTCAGGCTTTATCTGATCTCCAAGGCCTACGATAGCAGGGATCCCCATCGTCCTTGCCAGGATGGCTGTATGGCTGGAACTGGAACCGCCTTCTGTAACGAAAGCAAGGATCTTCGTCTTGTCCAGCTGGATGGTCTCGCTGGGTGCAAGGTCATCCGCAGCAAGTATGACAGGCTCTTCTGAGTCGATCCCTCCCTGAACTACTCCGTAAAGTATGTTCAGTATCCTGCCGGAGACGTCCTTGACGTCTGCAGCTCTGGCCTGCATATATGAGTCATCCATAGATGCGAACATCTCGGCGAACTGCACGGAAGTATCGGTAACTGCCGCTTCCGCGTTATTTCCCTCTTCCTGGATGAGGGCCTGGATCGCTTCCTCATAGTCTAGATCCTCTGCCATCATCTGATGGGTCTCAAAAAGCATCGCAGCTTCATCACCTGCTTCTTCCCTCGCCTTTTCAGCAAGTTCTCCAAGCTGGTCTATGCACTTCTGCTGGGCATCCTTGAATCTGTTCCACTCAGCTTCCCTGTCCTCGACAGTGTAGCGTTTGAGGGTAGTAACGGCGCGTTTATAGAAATAAAGGGGACCTTCCGCCACTCCTGTGGAAACACCTTTTCCCTGAATAGTGATCATTACAGGTTTCTCCTTATCATTTGATTATGGGTATAAAAAACAGACGGCGCAGACCGTCTGTTTTTTGATTTATCTCAGAGGTTCTCTTTGAGCCAGGCGCTGAGGGATTCAACGACAGCATCCTCATCTCCGCCTTCTACCGTGAATTTCACGGTCTGGCCCTGCTTGACGCCGAGGCCCATGACTGCCATAAGGCGCAGTCCGTCAACAGTCTTTCCGGCTTCATTGGTGAGGGAAATCTTGGAATCAGTGTATTTCTTGATCTCCTTTACGAGGTTGCCTGCGGGGCGCGCATGGATACCGACAGGATCTGTTACGACGAATTCGAATTCCTTCATGTGTGGTTTCTCCTTTACTGATTGTGTATCAGACTCAGTGAGTCAATTCTGTCCGTAGTAGGCGTTGGCGCCGTGTTTACGGTAGTAATGCTTATCCTGAAGTTCCTGAGGAGCAGGCTGTACTTCGCGGTTGATGAGTTCGGTCCTGTAAGCCATCTTGGCGACTTCTTCGAGGACTACCGCGCAGTGAACGGAATCTTCCGGGTTCTTTCCCCAGCAGAAAGGTCCGTGGTTCTTGCACAGGACTGCCGAGACTGCTTCATAATCCTTGTTGAGTCTTGCGAACTCGTTCACGATCAGATGACCGGTATTCTCCTCATATGCTTCTTCGATCTCTTCTGCTGTCAGACAGCGCAGGCAGGGTACGGGGCCATAGAAGTAATCGGCGTGTGTGGTGCCGTAGCAGGGTATGTCTCTTCCAGACTGAGCCCAGCTGGTAGCATAAGAAGAATGGGTATGTACTACGCCGCCGATGTTCGGGAACGCTTTATACAGTTCCACGTGCGTCGCGGTATCGGATGAGGGTTTGAGTCTTCCTTCAACTCTGTTCCCGTTAAGATCCACTACGACCATATCGTCCGGAGTCATGATGTCATAATCTACGCCACTGGGCTTGATGACCACAAGTCCGCTCTCGCGGTCTATACCGGACACGTTTCCCCATGTGAATGTGACAAGGCCATACTTCGGCAGAAGCATATTTGCTTCATAGACTTCTTTCTTGAGCTGCTCTAACATTTCAAAAGATCTCCTTTATTTATAGTCCCATTTTATTTGCTGTTTTTTCAATCTTATCTCTCAGGAATCTGGCGGAATCGGCGATAACGCTTATATGATCCTGACCGTTCTGATACCAGAATTCTCCGGTAAACATCCTGACTCCCATTCCAAGACTCGCTTCCAGGCAGCGCTCGTATTCGGTGTGTCCGTCGCTCTGTCCGAAATTCATATCCCTGTACAGACCGGGCTTCGTCTCCTTCAGGTGTACCGCAAAGATGTGTCCGGCACCGGTCATCATATCCTCAACGACATCGGTACCGTAAAGTACCGCTGCGTTCTTAAGGTTTCCGATATCAGGATACACTCCAAGCCAGGGAGATCCGATCTCATTTACATACTTCATCGATTTCTGCACTGTATCCATGAACGGAGTCTCCATAGTCTCGAATGCCAGTACCACTCCGGCCTTTGATGCCATATGCACGGACTTCCTCAGGTTCTCAGCAAACCATTTTCTGGTTTCTTCGTCACCTTCTTCGTAGTATACGTCGTATCCTGCAAGCTGGATGACGGCAATTCCGGCATTATCAGCAAAACGTACCGCCTTCTCCATTATATCCAAAGAGCGTGCGCGTGTCTCGCTGTCGTGGCTGCCGAAAGGATATTTTCTATGTCCTGAAAGGCACATAGTCAGCAGAGGTGTATCCATCGATCTGGACAGCATGCCGAGTTCTCTCTGCTTCGATGCATCCCACTCAAGGCGCTCCAGTCTCCAGTCGGTCTCGTCGATGCTTATCTCAAGCCTGTCGAATCCGCACTCTTTGGCAATGGAGAACATTTCGGGAAAGCTCTTTCCTACCGGTATAGCTTTTTCATATAGTCCCAGTGAATATTCCATAGGATACCTCACTCAAAGAGCTGATAGAGAGCGACCTCATCGGTCTCCCTGTTCGCGGCGAGCAGCATCTCCTTTTCGCCGTCAGTAAAATGCATACAGTTTGCAGGGCCTGCTCCTGCATCGAGAAGATCCATGACATATCCGTTTCCGTCATGATATATGGCATAAAGCTGTCTGTCAGCCTGACGGTTTCCGATGAACGCGACCTGCTTTCCGAAGACTTCGTCTCCCCAGATCGCATGCAGGAAAGGTTTGTCTGTACAGTTGAATATCTGTCTGTATTCTCCGTTCACTTTCTTATATACGGAAAGTGTATCTCCGTGGAAAGGAGAGAGCACCAGCAGTTCCATCTCACCGTCTCCATCATAGTCCTGATACAGCATATCACTGGCCGGAACTTCCAGTTCCAGTTCTGCTTTCCACTCTCCGCCTTTGACAGAAGGAGGTGTGACCTTATAGACACCGTTCTCGGTACCGACCATCACGAATCCGTATCCGTCCTCTTCACATCTGCAGAATCCATGATTCTTATACAGACCGCTTACCAGAGGCTCAAGCTTAAGCTGATTCTCCTGACTGTATTCCCTGATATCCTCAGGAAGTTCAGCGACCCAGATCCTGCCGGGGCATGTCCAGTCGTCACGGAATGCATGTGCGGATTTGAGAGTGCAGGCTACAAGATACCAGATGCCTCCGCGCTCGACGACTCCGAACCTGTGAACGAAAGGAAGATCGCACAGCACATGGCACAGCCACTGGCCGTTTTCCCTTGTATAATAGACGATCTTGGCTTCCGCAGAGTCATTGGGCGAGTAGAACTTATATGTCGCCATAAGAACAGGATCACTGTCATCAGCCAGAGGATACTGACAGAGAGTCATTACCCCTCCGGGACCATCCCAGAGAGTCCCCTCCTTGTTTCCCTGCAGATCGTAGATATAACAGGGATCAGTCTTCTCGGCAGCAGTTATCAGATGGCGTTTTCCGTCAAAATCGAATTCTGCTACAGCGTAGCATTTATTGAGACTGTCTATGACCTTTTTTTCTGCTCTCATATCTGTTCTCCGTAGAGCGGCGCCGGCGGACTATCAGTCCCCGGTGCCGTTTTTCATATTAATGAATTGTTATTAAGCTCTTACAGTACGCTGCGGTACGGGACATTGGGTTCATACTCGAAGCAGTCATGGAATCCTCTGTCATGATGATATGCCATGCGGTCTTTGTCGTCAGGATATACATAATGTCCGCCGACTTCCCAGAAGAAGGGATGGAACTTGTAGTCAAGGCGGTCCTTCCTCATCTCCCAGAGGACCTTGATCTCGTTGACGTCAGCCTGGAAGTTTGTCCACACGTCATGATGGATCGGGATGACGACCTTGCAGTTGAGAGCTTCAGCCATACGGAGTACGTCTGTTGCTTCCATCTTGTCCTGGATGCCTATCGGGTTGCAGCCGAACGCTGCTGTAGCGACATCGATATCATAGTCCTTGCCGTGCTTTGCAAAATAGATTGAGTAATGGGAGTCACCGCTGTGGTAGATGTTTCCGCCGGGTGTCTTGATGATGTAATTGACTGCCTTCTCATCCATGTCTGTCGGGCATTTGCCTGCGAGGTCTTCGCGGTCGGGTCCTGTTGAGTCAGTGGTGACGATGCAGGTGCGGTCGAAGGAATCCACTGCAACTATCTCTATATCCTTGATCTTGACTACATCACCGGGTTTTACGACTATGCAGCGGTCTGCCGGCACGCCCCAGTCGATCCAGTAATCGACGCACTTCTGTGCACCGATGAAGGGTACGGGGATCTCGTTGCCGTCGGCATCAGTAGTGGTCATTCCGCTGTTGACAACATGTGCAGCAAGCTCGGCACTCATATGATCCTGATGGTAGTGCGTTGCCAGAACAGCGTCGAGATGATTGATCATGAATGGATCAATAACAAAGGGTACGTTACGAAGGTTAGGCTGCATGGCACGGACGCCGGCCATATTAGCCATCTGATGTCCGACCTTCATCTTGCCGTCACCGTGTGTTCTCTTTCCGTTTCCTGCCCAGAAGTCAACTGTGATGTTGGCGCCGCCTGGTGTCTTGAACCACATTCCGACACATCCCAGCCACCACATCGCGACTGTACCGGGTTTTACGTCCCAGCCCTCGATCTCTTCTGTGAGCCATGTTCCCCATTCCGGGAATGTGCTCATGACCCATTTTTCTCTAGTCATCTCACTGATCTTGCTCATGGAATTCCTCCCTATTATTGATTTGATCATTATTCAACTTACTTACGTGTATCAGCCGGATCATTCTCAAATGATGTTAAGCGATATGATCAAGTACCGAACATATATCGAACATATATCGTTTGTTTTTTGATCCTCAGCCTGCATCAACATAATACTTGTTCTTAGGTGTTACGGTCAACATAAAAAGACATGAACAGGATACTTTTAGATGATTTAGCCTCATTTTCAGCATTATTGCATATATTCAAGACATGTTTTTGTGCATATTATCTATATGCATTATGTCCATGGTTTTGTTATGCTGATTGTGCGATATTCACAAACTTGTTCAAAACAGCCAATAACTAACAAAAACCGAACAAAAAGTCATTGATTTAATGATCGCATTCAGTTACGATATTGGCAGTCAAAGTATTGGTTTGGGAGGAGTACGTCATGGCAGATATATTCAAGGATATAGTTGAGAAGAAACACTATTCATTCATCGACGGCGAAGGTGTTACCTGGCAGGAGGCAGTCAGGCTCAGTCTTCTTCCTCTGGTAGAAGACGGCTCCGTCAGTGAAGATTTCCATGAAGAGATCGTAAACTGCATTGAGAAGTACGGTCCTTATATGGTATTCGACCACAATGTCGCAATGCCTCACACCACTGAGAACGCCAAAGGCGCTTTCAAGACAGGTATCGGATTCATGGTCACTGAAAAGATGATCGATTTCGGTTATGACGAAGACGGCGAACACAAGGAAGCCAATCTTTTCTTCACCCTGTCTTCTGCAAATCCTGACGAGCACACTGATAACATCATGCAGCTCTCGAACGTTTTCGTTAATGACGATCTGCTGGATGCCCTCCAGGCAGCAAGAACACCAGAAGACATCCTCAAGGCTGCTGAGGACTTCCCCTGCGAAGAGTAATACCTTATTAATATGGAATCTTCCGTGAAGGAACACGGATATTCATAAACCGATACTCCGGCTGCTATCATCCCGGAGATCCAAAACAAAAGGAGAAAGAGTAATGCAAATCCTAAGCGCAATATGGAACTTTTTTGCAACCTACATCCTGCAGAAAGCTCCGTACATGGTCGGATTCCTCACCCTTGTAGGCTACTGCCTCATGGGCAAGAAGTGGTACGACACACTGGCTGGGACTCTTAAAGCCATCATCGGCATGCTGATCCTCAACGTCGGTTCCGGCGGACTGACCAGCAACTTCCGTCCCATCCTTGCCGGTCTCAAGGACCGCTTCAACCTCACCGCCTGCGTCATCGATCCCTACTATGGTCAGAACGCAGTTACAGCCGGAGTCGAGGAGACATTCGGAAAAGGTTTCGCACAGGTCATGACCCTGCTGCTCATCGCCTTCATCGTCAACATCCTCCTCGTCCGCTTCAACAAGATCACGAAGTGCCGCACCCTTTTCACCACCGGACACGTCCAGGTACAGCAGGCTGCAACCGCATACTGGCTCATCCTGTTCGCGCTGCCCGCTCTGCGTGAGAACAACGTAGCTCTTCTGCTCGTCATGTCCGTCATCCTCGGAGCCTACTGGGCAGTCGGATCCAACCTGACCGTCAAGCCCATGCAGGAGCTCACAGAAGGCGCCGGATTTGCCATCGCGCATCAGCAGATGTTCGGTATCCGCCTCGGATACTGGCTTGCTGACAAGCTCTTCGGAGACAAGGGCGGCAAGAGAAAAGTCAAGAAGGTCGGCGATCTCGAGATGCCCGGCTTCTTCTCCATCTTCAATGAGAACATGGTCTGCACAGCCATCCTGATGACCGTATTCTTCGGCATCATCATGAGCATCATCGGCAAGGACTTCTTCGTAGCCAGCGGCGCAACGAAAGAGACCGAAGCCTTCGCATTCTATGTATTCAACACCTGCCTGCAGTTCGCTGTTTATCTTGCGATCCTCCAGCTTGGTGTCCGCACATTCGTTTCCGAGCTCACAGCTTCCTTCCAGGGAATCGCTGACAAGCTCCTGCCCGCATCCGTACCCGGTGTTGACTGCGCAGTCTGCTACGGTTTCGGCGACTCCAACGCTGTTACCTTCGGCTTCCTCGCAGGTCTTGCCGGACAGATCGTTGCTATCGTCACCCTGATCCTCCTTGGATCTCCCACGATCATCATCTGCGGATTCGTTCCTGTATTCTTTGATAATGCCACCATCGGCCTCGTCGCCAATGAAAAGGGCGGACTCAAAGCCTGCCTCGTCATCCCCTTCTTCTCCGGTCTTATCCAGGTATTCGGCGCTGCCCTCATCGCTGGCTGGGTCGGCCTTGCCGATTACGGCGGATATCTCGGAATGTTCGACTGGGATACAGTCTGGCCTCTGTTCACTGTTGCAATGCGTTATCTCGGTTATGTCGGCGTCGCACTGGTCGTTATCGTCCTTCTTGCGATCCCCCAGATCGAGTACCGTATGGATCCGGAAGGCTACTTCCTGATCACAGAGGACTACGATGCCTATGTTGAGCACAGGGAAAAGATGAACGCTGAGAAAGCGTAATATCTTTCACTAAACATCCATCTGGATTATAATTAACGGGATGCCGGAAACGGCATCCCGCTGAACAAAGAAAAGACGGTCAGGGACCGATCAACAAAACCTCGGAGGTATATAAATGGCTAAACTCGATAACAAAAAGCTGCTCGCCTGCTGCGCCAACGGCGCCGGTTCTTCCCTGATGATGGAGAATGCCATCAAGAAGGTCATGAAGAAATACGACATCAAGTACGGTGAACTGCGTCACTGCTCCGTTTCGGAAGGCAAGAGCGCTGCCCGCACATATGACGTCATATTCTGCGCACGCACCTTTGCGAAGAACTTTGAAGAACTCGCAGCAGCCGGCAAGACGGTCATCGCTCTGAAGAACGTCATGTCCGACAAAGAGATCGAAGCTGCCCTTCAGGAAGCTGATCTCCTTGACTGATCCAATGCTCTGAGCGCCGGTGACACCTGCGCACCTAAGCAAAGATAACATCTGTCTCCCGCATCGGCTTATGCGGGAGACAGCCAGGATATTGAATGACCGGAGTATACTGAGGACACAGAATCCTGGGCATGCCCCGGTCATTTAATATAGTTATGGAAGCGAAGAAAATGATCAAATCCGTTATATTTGATATAGACAATACTCTCTACGATTACGACAGCGCCAATTCCGCAGCCATGACCGCAATAGAAGACTATGCGCTGGAGAATTTCGGCTGGAGTAGAGACGAGACCGAGCGCAAGGTGAAAGAGTCGTACGACGATCTCCGTGTCATGCATGGCAAAAAAGCCGTGATACACAACCGTCTGGTGCGTTTTCAGAGGATACTGGAGAAGGAAAGCCTTCCACTGTCTCCCCATGCTCTAAGAATGTATGACATATACTGGGATACACTGACCGCATCGTCGATCCTTTTCCCAGGGCTTGTTGAAACGCTGAATGAACTCAGATCTCAGGGATTCAAACTCGGCATAGGCACCAATATGACTTCCGTCATGCAGTTCAGAAAGCTCGAAGCACTCGGCATCCTCGGTCTGTTCGATTTCATCGTATCCAGCGAAGAAGCTGGTTCTGAAAAGCCGGACAAGGTGCTCTTCATGATGTGCGTCAGCAAGTCGGGATGTGATGCATCTGAGTGCCTGTACGTCGGCGACAACCTCAAGAACGATGTCCTCGCAGCTCAGCGTGCAGGACTGAAATCAGCCTGGTTCGACCCCGTCAAGGAGCCTCTTCCGGAGGGATCTCCCCTTCCCGTCGATCACATCGCTCATCAGGAATCTGATGAGAGCATACTGCGCTTCTCTGATTATGAGGAGCTTTTATCACTGATCAAAGAAATATAAACATAAAACCAAAAAGCAGAGAAATGAAAAAAGACAGAAAAAGTGTAGACGCGCGCCAGCAGGGCATCCTGAAGCTAGTTCAGGAAAGCGGCGAGATCCGTTCGGAAGATATCGCAAAACAGTTCGGTATCTCTCTGATGACTGTAAGAAGAGACCTTGATTATCTCGAGCAGAAAGGTCATCTACGGAGGACTCACGGCGGCGCTGCGACTCTGGAAGAATACTACAACTCCAGAAAGATCAATTCAGAAGTCAACGTATGCCGTGACAGGATCTCAAGTTACTCCGCATCTTTCGTAGATGACGGAGACACATTGTTTATCAACGGCAGCCGCACTGCCCTCAATCTTCTCAAATATGTAGAGAATAAAAATGTTAAAGTCATAACAAACAATGGATGGGCCATAGGAGAAGAGTATCCTCAGGGCATATCGGTACGTATAACCGGAGGAGACCTCAGAAGCCGCATCATGGTCGGAGAGCTCACCATGCAGAGCATACTTGAGACCCAGGCGGACAAGACCTTCATCGGATGCGCTGCCGTATACGAAAACGGAGAGTTCGTTTACGATATACCGATGGAGATAGGAATAAATGAAGTCATGATAACAAAGACCCGCCAGAACCTCTACATCCTGGCGGATCACACAAAGCTTCATATGCGTTCTGAATGGCACAGCGCCTACGGCAGCTGCACTTACGACAGGCCGTATACGTTGGTCACTGACGATCAGGCTGACCCCGAGATCATTGAACAGCTGAGGCTCAGTGGGGCTGACATCGTGATCGTTCCCACAGACTGATCATCATGACTTAAGAATAAATTTCCTGATGATCTCCGCGACCCCGCTGTTATTGTTGTCTTTCTCGGTAACATAATCGGCCACTTGTTTGACGTCATCTGTAGCATTGCTCATGGCACAGCCGATACCTGCCGCCTCTATCATAGTTATATCATTGGCGGCGTCACCTGCTGCTATGGTATCTTCGATATCGATTCCTATGAGCTCTGCCAGCTGACGTAATGCATTTCCTTTATTCAGGCCTTTATTGACAATCTCGCAGTACTCATTGCTGGAGAAGAAAGTATCGATCTTCCCTTCTGCCCATGACGCTATCCAGGTACGGAAGTCTTCCAGAGGAGCAGGATCGTTAAGGTCGATGATCAGCATCTTGACTGGTTCTTCTTTGAGAGCCGTGATATCAGAAAGCACTTCATGCTGCATAAGGATCTTTGAACAATAAAGTCTTACTATGTCGTTGTCACATCTCGGTTCGACAAGCACTCTATCTTCCGAATAAGTCTGGATATGTATCCCCCTTCGCGCAGCTTCCCTGAAGCATTTGACAACAGTATCCAATGGCAAAGTGGATCTGTATATAACTTTCCTTTTCGCAGTATCATAAAGGATCCCTCCGTTGAAGGCAATGAGATAGCATCCTTCCGAAGTGAGGCCAAGCATCTCAGCCTGTAACACTGCACTCACCAGAGGTCTTCCTGTAGTTATGATCACGCTGTGACCTTCTGCAAGCATCTTATCTATAGCTTCACGGTTCTGTTCCGGGATCTGCTTGTCATCTGTGAGCAGTGTACCGTCAAGGTCCAGATACAGTGCTTTTTTTCTTTTTGAATCCATGATTTTGACCTTTCAAAACAGATTCGAACACATCATCTTTACAGTTATTATACTAAAAAGAACCCTTTGGAGGACAATATGGCTGACTATTCCCAGTATCTGATGTTCATACCAGGTATCGTCATCTTCCTTGTGGAATCAGGGCAGGTCCGAGAATATCGCAGAAGAAGCCGCTATGGAGCCACTAGAGAAGCCGAAGTACGTGTTACCAAACATGTCATGAAGAAAGACAAGTTTGACCGTCAGGTATTTGATTATTTCGAAACTACCGTAGAATCTCTGGATCCCAAGACGGGAAAGAAGGAACGTCACGTCATAAAGTCACCTGTAGAGTATCCGATGGGTCAGAAAGTACAGCTCTATTTCGATCCTTCTTCCAGCGAGCCGGTATTGACCAACGGGATCAACGAATGGGTATTCCACCCCTGGCTTGGGATGCTCGGCGGTGCGCTGCTGATCCTGCTCGCACTGTTCCAGATACAGGGAAAAGAAGTCGCAGCTATGACCTGCCTGTCATTGCTCCTTATCGGTGCGGGAGCCGGAATGATCGGTAACTATATCTCTCTTAAAAGGAGAGGTCTTACACAGATAGACTCTGTTATTACCGATATATACGAGCGTCAGGTATCCAAACCCGGCAGATTCTCAGGGGGCGGAAGATTCACCTACTATCCGATCGTCAGTTACGACCAGGAAGGCAGGGCCATGATGAGACGCTGCAACGTAAACTCCGGAAGAAAAGACTCTTTCCGTATCGGAGATACTGTGAAGCTCTACTATTCTCCCTCAGAAGGAGATGTACGTGAGCACGGTCCGAATATGCTGATTCTCATTTCCGGAGCAATCATCCTGATACTCGGGATTCTGGCCGGAATCAGCATAATATCCGCACTTATCTGAAAAACATTTCGAATCGAGTAGGGCGGAACGAGTCCGCCCTCTCAGTCGAGTAGTCAAGAGGACTTTCACCTCGAGGCTCTCACGGAACCGTACGTGAATCTCTCGATTCATACGGCTCTTATCAATCACAGTTCTTTAGCCAACGAGAGCCCAGTGTGCAAACATGCTGGGTTCTCTTTC
>JAFRAJ010000015.1 GCA_017405465.1 Oscillospiraceae bacterium | reverse complement strand
GATGAGTCGAAAAGCATCATCAGTATACGATCCGCATTCACTTGCACTCCGGGTGCCGACACATTCCATTCGTTCAGGACCACAATATATAACATCTCTGCAAAATAATCAATACTTTTCTCGAAATTCACTGTACTATATTATGCGCTATGGTTAATGGCGCAAAATGGAGCAGCAGAAAACATGTCATTAACAGTCATTAAACGATACTGCATACCAGTATTAGAGTATTGATAAGAAATTAGCCCTCCTCCCACGACTCAAGTCACGGGGGTCCGCGCTAGTTTTTCCTGAAGCACCTTAAATCTGCCCATGTGTTTCCGGGCGCCTTGCTGACCTTGGTTACGAACATAACCTTGGGGGAGAGCTCCATCATTTTATCCAGGAGATCTCCTCTTAATGTGCAGAAATGACTAAACTTTCCGTTATATTCGAGTGAGAGGTCCCGGGAATCATCCTTCACATTTCCGGTAATGTAGAGTCTCGTACCTTCATCCAGGACTAGAAAAGCTGCGTAGTTAGCATCGGTATCTCCGAGGCTGATGTGGATCTCCTTATAGTCTTTTCTATCCTTGTAATCATCCCATTCAGGCCAGTAGATGTGAACCGGCTCAGAAGAGAAGGAATATCTTTCGGAAGATGACTTTTCCGACGAAGAGTCTGAACTTCCGGAAGACGTGTACGAGGCGCTATGCTTCGGGAAACACTCGATGAGCCACCAGATGAGCATCGCGATGCCTCCGGCCAGAAAGATGTATCCGAATCCTTTCGTGAATACCTCCATGATCTGTACGAGTACCCAGATTATGCCGAAAGCGGCGGCCGCTCCCGCAAAGGCGCCGATCAGAAAACCGGCGATGACCGCGACGATCCCGAGCCCGGTCATGACACCGACAAGGAGCTTTTCTTTCCCTGCTGCAGCAAGGAAGAAGAGAACGGCGAAGGCTATCAGGAGGATGCCTCCGACGAGTATCCAGTATTCACCCGGTTTGAACTTGCGCTTTTTCATGATCACTCTTTCCGCTGCCGGTATGCGCTGTCAGCATATCACAGGCAGCTCTCTGCAGAGAAATATCACAAATGTAATTGTGCCACATCGACGGGCGATGTTGTATTCTGGAATGCCGTGAAAAGAATGGCGCGGTCAGAACTCTTTTCAAGAGACAAGAAGATAAGTATGTGTTATTCTTGCAGTGTTATCTCACACTGCAGCGCAGAGGATGTTCATGCAGAAACATAAGGAAAAGGAAAAAGAGAAGAGACTGTTCCCGCTGGCGCCTGCAAGGCATATCTTGATCATCGTCAGCGCAGTAGTGATATGCCTTCATCTGCTTACAAGGCAGATGAAGGATGTCAACGTGTTCCTCAGTGAGAGCCTGATCCAGCCTGCGCATCAGTCTATGGCGAAGTTCTTTGACAGGCTTCCTTTCTCTTTTGCCGAAGTGGTCATAGGAGTATCCGCAGCAGCTGCTCTCATCTATATACTCTCCGCAGTCACAAGGCTCATCATGCGTCCCGAGAGGCTGAAGCAGCTCTATAGGTTCATCATAACGCTCGTCTGCGCGGGACTCTGCATATACGCGCTGTTCTGCGTGATGTGGGGAGTGTATTACTACTCCGACGACTTTCAGACAAAGAGCGGGATCCCCGCGGATGCCATATCGGTGCAGGATCTTAAGCTGGTCACGCAGTATTTCGCGGATCTTGCAGGAGAATACAGCTCACAGGTAAAGAGAGACGCCTATGGAGTCTACTGCGAAGACAGGGAAGCCATACTTGAGCGTTCTGACGAGGTATATGAGAATGCGGAGAAGCTCTTTCCGTGTCTTGAGGGACCGGAGGTCCATGCCAAAGGAATACGCTTCTCCATTCTGATGAGCTATACCGACTATACCGGTTTCTTCTTTCCCTTTACGGGAGAGGCGAACGTGAACATACATTACCCGCCATGCACACTGGCCGCAACCGTGGCACATGAGCTGGCGCACCAGCGTGGCGTGGCAAAGGAGCAGGAAGCAAACTTCTGCGCGGTGCTCTCGAGCCTCACTTACGGAGATCCCGATTACTGTTACTCAGCCTGCTACATGGCTTACATCTATCTCAGCAACGCCCTTTACAAGGTCGACTACGATTCCTGGCTGGAGATACGGGAAGGACTAGGCGATGGGATCAAAGCCGACATAGTCAACAACAGAAAGTACTGGCAGCAGTTCGAGACCCCGGTACAGACCGTTGCGAACGACATATACGAGCAGTTCCTGCAGAGCTACAGCCAGGAACTGGGGCTGCAGAGCTACGGCGCGTGTGTGGATCTGCTGGTGAACTACTACATAAAAGACGCGAAAGACCATTACAGCGTCTAATTAGATATGAATTCCAAAGACAGAAAAGAACAGATCGTCCTGTGCCAAACAGATCAGAAAGAGGAGACATGAGAGATGGCAGGAAAGGTATACACTTCACAGGAACCTAACGGTATGACCAAGTATTTCGACTCGGGCGGAAACGTCCTCGGGTACACCTACAAGGATGCTGACGGACTGATAAGGACTCTTGATAAGAACATGAAGGATACCGGTGACAGGAGCTTTCTGGATCCTTCCACCGGCATGGTCAAGACTGTGGATCACGCGGGAGATCTCAAAGGCTACACATACAGAGACTCTGACGGGATAGTGCGGACAACTATAAAAAAGGACAGCGATACCGCTTCCTCCGGTGCTGCCCGATCGGACGGAGGACTGTTTTCGGAAAAGAAGAAAGAAGAGAGTACCGGGAGCGGTTCGATATTCGATGCTTTCAGTTCAGGAAACAGCGGTCGTGAAGCGCGGACTTCCTCATCCGTTTCATCCGGCACAAATAAAGACAGTCTCTATTCTCAGACCTACGCAGAGATGATGAGACAGGCTGACGCGGATATCGAGAGGAGAAGACAGGAAGTATCAAAGCTCAAGAGACAGGATTATGACTTCGACCATCCCAGCAGGAGCGAACTTATAAGATTCCGTCCTGCGGAGAACTGCACGGCAGATTCAGCGGCAGAGTTTATGAGATATACGGCATATCTTCTCTATAAGAACGGAAACATGCCTGAGTCTTATCTGCCTGAGAAATATAAGAGGACAGACTACGAAAAGCGCGGACCGTTCGGCCTCTTCAGGAAGAGACACACAACGGAGATCGATCTGCCTGTCGAAAGATACTGGCGGCTCAGAGACTACGGAGACGGGACGACGAATATGAACGCTTCAGTCGAGGAGTTCGAAGACCATACATACGTCTGTCTCTGCCCTGACGGTAAGGTCAAGGAGCGGACAACGGAGGAAAAAGTGCTGAGAAGCGCTGCATATCTCTACGGTGGATTCCTGTGTCTTGAGACCGGATACAGAGAGATCTCCGTCGCTTCCGATCCTGCAGGATATGTCAGCCTCGCGAACTATCTTCTCTACAGCAAAAAGATAGATATGTCTTACGACAGATTCATCCGCAGCAGGAGCAGCATCAGCTTCGATGATTCCCATGTTGTAAAGCTGAACGAAGCCCTGAAGAAAGAACGCGAGGAACAGAAGAAACCCATAATCACAGATGAAAGAACTCTCAGTGATATCCACTGGACAGCAGGTATATTCTTCCTGCTGGCGCTCCTGACTTCAAAGGTGCTTCCGGGCTGGATACCGTACGCTCTGAGCGGGACTGTGTTCTGGGTGGCGTACAGGCTGCTGGCTGATTATGAGCTGGGGTTCCGGCCGCTTCAGCAGAGACCGGGCTTTGAAGTGCTCGTAATAGCGATGACTGCGTTCACCGTGTTCATCAAGACCAGACTCAACCGGTGGCTGTACCATGATTACTACGATCTTCGCATGCCGGTAATGTTCCTGTGGTGCGTCGCGGGCACCATGCTGTTCAGCGCTGTCATGAAGCTCTTCGGGGAAAAGAGTGACAAAAAGAACAGCGCTTCTGCAGGACCTGCGGCAGTGCTCGTAAAAGCAGGTCTGACGATCGCGCTCCTCGGAGCTGCTGCCATCCGCTTATGGTCGATGAGGACAGATCTATATGATCCGGCAAGATATTCGGTCGTGATGCTGCTTATAGAAGCAGGATGCATCATCATGGATACTGACTGGAAGATATCCCTGGGATCCTATCTGCTGTACGGGATCTTCAACTACAAGGATGAGCTGTGGTTCTTTAAGCCGTCGAACTGGGGCAGTTATTTCAGACCGGTCTCACCGGTCGTCGGCGTCGTAGCATCCGCTATAATCGCTGGACTGGTCACGATATATGTCGTGTTCAAAGGAATAAAGGCCAGGTCAGCGGACAAAAAGTGACAAATAAAGAAGATATCTAAAGATAAGGGAGAAAGAGATGAATAAGGAATTTCTGTTTGACATGCTGAAGACCGGTTCGGTGTCGGGAAACGAGGCTGAACTGGAGAAGAAGATATACGATTACATGCAGGACAAGGCTGACAGAGTCACGGTCGATGAGCTCGGAAACGTCACTGCCGCAGTGAATCCGGAAGCAGATTTCAAGGTGCTGCTCACCGGACATGCTGATGAGATAGGCCTCATGGTCACCGCGGTCGGCGGAGACGGAAGCTTGATGGTCACGAGGATAGGAGGCATCTATACATCGGATTATCCTGGTCACAAGGTACGCATCTACACAAAGAACGGCGTCATATACGGAGCAGTAGCAAATTCCCGCGACATATCCAAAAACAAGGATCTTGAATCCTCCGATCTCAGGATTGATATCGGTGCGAAGGATAAGGAAGATGCCCTGAAATACGTACAGCTCGGCGACACGGTGACCTTTGACACTGACGTGCGCGAGCTTCTCAACGAATGCATCACCGGAAGGGCTCTGGATGACAGAGTCGGTGCCTTCATCGTGATGGAAGCGCTCGCCAAGGCGAGAGAGAAAGGCGCTTCAGTCGGCTGCTATGCTGCTTCGACTACCGGAGAAGAGACGACCATGAACGGCGCTTATTTCACAGCTTCCCGCGTAAAGCCCAATATCGCCATAGCTGTTGACGTGACCTACACCTCCGACAACTGCGGGATCAGCGAGGCTGAGACCGGAGACGTATCCGTCGGCAAAGGACCGGTCATCTGCAACAATCCCTCCATTCACAAGAAGGTGAATGAATGTCTGCGCGCCTGTGCTGAAAAACTGGGAATGTCAGTTCAGACTGAAGCTGCCAGCGGTCATACCGGAACAGACGGCGACACGATGCACAGGACAGGTATCGGTGTTCCGTTCGCCCTGGTATCCATACCGCTGAGATATATGCATAATCCCGCAGAAGTCGTGTCTCTGAAGGATGTTCAGGACTGCATCGATCTGCTGGCGGAATTCCTGGTGAGCTGCACGGAAGACATGCAGCTGAGACCTTTCTGAAAACCGGCAGCCTGCGGCGATGCCGCAGCCGTGTCATTCTGACAGAAGGAGCGACTCCCAATGAAGACTATCTCCGTTTTCCTCGCATCATCCATCGTCGAATTCAAAAGCGACAGACTAAGGATCGGCGACTACATCAGAAGACTGAATGATGAGCTCTTTCCAAGGGGCATCTATGTAAATCTCGTCGTCTGCGAAGAGATAAGCAACGCGCTGCATTATGCCAGAAAACAGGCGCAGTACAATGAGATGATAAAGCAGTGCGACCTGTTCTACATCCTGGTTGGGAACAGAGCCGGAGTCTATACGGTAGAGGAATACAGCACCGCAGAAGAAGCTTTCAGGGGAAACGGCTTCCCGGAGATCCGCTGTTTTCTGAGAAGAGGAAGCACTGAACCGGAAGACAGCGTCGGACAGCTGGCAGACAGGATAAGGGGCGACGGGCATCCCATAATGGATTTCCCCGATGCGGACAGTCTGATAGATGATCTGGAGCGTGAATTGCGCGGCGCCGTATCCAAAGCAGTGGCAGAGGGGGATACCGTACCGGAAAGCTCCGCAGATCACATCAGCATACTTCTTGCCATGCCTGAGCATGAACTCAAAGACGAACAGGTGGAACTCAGCGACTTTATCAGATGTCTTAATGACGAATACTATCCCAGAGGGATATTTTTCGACCTGGTCACGTTCAGCGAGCTGGTGTCAAAGGCCGGGAGAGCCGGCGATCAGGACTTCTTCTATATAGTGTTCAGGACGGAGGGAGACGAAGCGATCGTGAGATCCTTCGACGAGGCCAAGGAACAGTTCATGAGATCCGGCAACCCAAGGATATATACCTTCTTCCAGACGCTGCCCAGCGGGACTGCTCCTTCAGAAGGAGTCAGAGCCTTCATGGACAAACTGGACAAGGAACTGGGTCACTTCTATTCCGTCTTCCCGAACATCGACAGCCTCAAGCTGAACATGCTGATAGAGGTCACCAGATTCAGGATCCTTACCGAGACGGTCTCCGTAAATGACGGAAGCGCCTATATAAACGGCAGGGAGTTCCTGGAGCTCGAAAACGTTCCTGCGTTCAGCAGGAACGAACGCCTCAAAGCCATAAGGAAAGAGCTTCCCGGGTTGCTGAAGTTCAGAGAAGAGCTTCTTGAGAGATACAGTACCGGCGGCGAAGGGGAGGAACTGCGCCGCAGCCTTTCCGAAACATCGGTAAAGATAGATACACTGACAAAAGAGCTGAAGGAGCTCGAGAACAGCATACTGGAACTGTTCTCCGCTGTTGCTGAGCGCAACAGTTCCGGAAGGGCAATCACCTGGAGGGAGAAGGAGGCCAGCCGCCGTCTTGACGAAGGAGATTATGAAGGCGCACTGGCGCTGCTGCGTGACAGTTCCAGGGAAGAAGAACTGAAATATGCTGTGAGCGTCATGAGCGGCGGAAGAGATGCTGTCATGGGATACGTGAGCGAGGAGATGCTGCGCATCAGAGCTCTTAAGGCTGTCGGAATCACGCAGGAGACACTGTCTGAGATATATGAATGCTACGAGACCTGCATGCGCATCACTAAGGAGCAGAAACTGGATCCCGGATATCTGTATGAGTATCTCGGTTTTCTGAAAGACCAGCGGGACTACGCCGCTCTGGTCAGGAACGGCGAGTGGCTGACGAAGTACCACGAACTGCTCGGCATTGAAAAGGACGAGGCAGCACAGTGCTACAGCGATCTCGGAGTGGGATACCGGCGTACCGGCAGGCACATCGACGCAGCCGCTGCTCTGGAGAGGTCTGTTGAGCTCTGGAAGGAACTGGTCGTGGAGGATCCTGAAAGGTACGGTGTGAATCTGGCAAGGGCTTATGAGAATCTCGCGAATGTCCACTACGACATGGATGAGACAGGGAAAGCTCGGGATCTTATGACAAAAGCGCTGGGCATATTCAAACGGGCAGCGGAGTGGGATGCGTCATATAAAGCCGACGCCGCCAAAGCCGACGGAGCCCTTGCGAACCTGTACGCTAAGATGAACTGGTACCATGATCCGGAAGCCCTTTATAGATCTGCTATAAGGGATCTGGAGCAACTGAATGCCGATCATCCTTCCGAATACAGAAAAGAGCTCGCGGAATGCTATCATAACCTGGCCGTTCTGTACGGCAAGAATAACGATCATAAAAAGGCGGAGGAGATATGCGGCAAATCTCTCGCGCTGAGGAGCGAACTTGCCAGAGAGAACCCAGCCGCCTTCGAGAGTGACCTGGCATCCACACTTCTGGTCCACGGAAATATCTGTGAGCGCACTGAAAAGCCCCGGCAGGCGGAAGAAGATTATCTCAGAGCCCTGCACATTTATGAGAGGCATGTATCCGAGCAGCCTTCAGCCTATGAATATGATCTGGCGAGGATCTGCAACAATCTGGGAACATTGTATGCCGGTACAGACAGACAATCCGAATCGGAAGAATACTACAAAAGGTCGCTGGAGATCTTTGACGGACTTGCGGAGAAGAACCCGCAGGTCTATGAATCACAGTCTACGAAGGTCAGCAACAATCTGGCGCGGCTGTATATCAGGACAGGGAAATACGAAGACGCAGAGGAAATGTACAGGAAAGTGATCTCGGTCTTCGAAGATCTCAGGGAAAAGGAACCGGACGTCTACAGCAGGGATCTTGCCAACGCATTCAGGAATCTTTCACGTCTGTATATCAAGACCGAGAGATATGATGAAGCGGAAGCCTGCATCAACGAAGCGCTGACGATACTGGAACAGAGTTCAGCCAAAGACCCCGCCCTGTACAGAGGCCTGCTTGCTTCATCCTATAGGGATTACGGACTTATATGCTTCAGGCAGAAGAGATACTGCGAATGGGAAGACTCTTTCAGGAGAGCTCTTGAAGTTTATGAGTCTATGGAAGAGGATGAACCCGGTGTTTACAGCGAAGCGGTCGCTTCAGCCTGCAACAATCTCGCTTCTGCATGCCTGTTCAGGGAAAAATACGAAGAATCGGAACACTACTACAGAAGAGCCATAGACATCTGCACGAAGCTGTCGGAAGGAAATCATGAAAACTATGACCTGCAGCTGGCAGAGAGCTGCAACGGACTTGCAAGGCTTTTCAGGGTGACAGGACGGCTGGAAGAAGCCGGAGAACTGATCGCAAAAGCAAAAGAACTGAAGAAACAGGCGACATGACAGCAGACAAGCGCACTGCCGATAATGCAGCTGAGCCCTTCTGATCCGGTGGAGAGCGTGTCGCAGAAAAAGTGAAAAGAGTAAAGGCGGACTTCCTTTTTCCGGGAAGTCCGCCTATTTAAACAGGTTTATTTGTTACTTGCGCTCAGCTGAGAACTTTGACCAGACGGTCCATAGCTTCCTTGAGGACGCTCTTGGGGGAGGTCACACAGAGCCTGCGGAAGATCGTTCCTGCAGGCGGCTCGAGACCTGCGCCGTCGGACAGACCGATATGAGCCTGGCCTGCGATGCGCTGGTTCAGTTCTTCATTGGTGAATCCGCAGTCGGTGAAGTCGAGCCAGAGGATGTATGTTCCTTCCGGCTTCCATACCTTGACCTTGGGGAGTTCGTTGTGGAAACGGTCAACTACATAGTCGATGCAGTCATCGAGATACGCGTTGAGCTCGTCTACCCACTGATCGCACTCATTGTATGCTGTGATGCACGCACGGATCCCGAAGGGGGATACCATGCCGAAGTGGCCGCCCATCTTCTCGCGCAGTGCGGGATCCTGAATGATGACGTTCGTTACGGCAAGACCTGCGAGGTTGAAGGTCTTGTTGATGCCGGTGATCATCACGATGCCTTCCGGACCTACGACGTTGATGAAAGGAACTACCTTGACGTTCTTTCTGGCGATGTCCATATGGACGTCGTCGCAGAGCATGATGACGTTGTTCTCACGGCAGATCTTGGCGATCTTTCTGATCTCGTCTTCTGTCCATGTACGTCCTGTGGGGTTGTGGGGCTGCTGGAAGATAGCCATGGTGTTCTGCGGTTCCTTGCACAGAGCCTCGAAGGTATCCCAGTCGAATGTATAGTATCCGTTGTCATTCTTCATCTGGAAACCGACATAGTGTCTGCCGACTCCCTTGACGTCGCTGCTGTAATAATATGTGGGACGGGGAACGATGACGCCGTCACCGACCTTGGTAAGCTTCTCTATCGCGTCTACGACTGCCGCATGTGCGCCGTGAGCGGTGGAGATCTCTTCCGGTTTGACGTTCATTCCGAAACGGTCGTTCATCCAGCGGCATACTGCCTGATAGTATTCATCAGGTGTGGAAGAATAACCGAAGATACCGTGCTGAGCTTCTTTTACAAGAGCTGCGGTGATCTCTGGAGCGCAGCGGAAATCCATGTCCGCTACAAAGAAGCAGAGCCTGTCCTCAGGCAGCTTGTCGCTCAGGAACATCTGAGCCATTCTCTCATTATTGCTCCACTTGCTTGAATAACTGCCGTCCTCGTGGATGCGGTCTACTACCTCATCAAAATTATATTTCATAGATCCTCCTAAAGTCCGAAGACCATTATTTGATACCTGTGTATCATGGTTTAATGATATCATAAGAGCGGTGTGAAGTTATACTAAACATCTGCATATACTGACAAAAATATCAGGTGAGATACGTATGGAACGGGATCTGTTCGGACCGATAAAAGCATACTTTGAAGAACAGGGCTATGTCTGTGACGGAGAAGTCAAAGACATAGATCTTTTCATGCAGAAAGACGGTCATTCCGTAGCGGTGGAGCTAAAGCAGAAGCTCGATTTCAGATCCATCCAGCAGGCCGCGCTGAGACAGAAGATAGTGGAGACGGTCTATATAGGCATCAATACGCCAAAGTCTTTGTTCTCAAGATCTTTCAGGGACAAGATCTATCTTCTTAAGCGCCTCGGGATCGGACTGATCACTGTGTCGGAGAAACTCAGA
Source organism: Oscillospiraceae bacterium (assembly GCA_017405465.1). Taxonomy (GTDB): domain Bacteria; phylum Bacillota; class Clostridia; order Oscillospirales; family Ruminococcaceae; genus RUG11783. The sequence continues at coordinate 42,540 of JAFRAJ010000015.1, read as the reverse complement.
AAAGTATCAGTCATCTCAGAACCGATCGTCAGCGAACTCTCCTCCTTTCAGAAAATGAACAAAGCCGGGAAGAAAGCGCTGGAGAAAGAGTTCCAGAGCCGCAGGATCAGATCAAATACCGGCGGAGTTACCGGCGAGAAGCTGATGACCGGATACCGCGAGGAAGCGCTCACGGTGCTGGACGCGCTGAAGATGCTCGGCGGAGAGGCTTCTCCCAAAGAGATCAGGGAAGCTTCCGGAGCGGAAAAGACTTCCGGTATCCTCAGAGACAATCATTACGGATGGTTCACTCATCCCGGCAAGGGCAGATACAGCATCTCACCGGACGGCGAAGCCGCTCTGAAAGAGTATGCAGATGCACTTTCTGTCCTGAGAGGAGAGAAAAAAGCATAATGCCTGCTGAGATCTGTCAGTCAGTCGCGTCCGCCATGATAACGACGAATCTGTTCATGCGCTTATCGTAGACGCTCCAGCATGCGGTGCCCCACCATTCATGACCGGCGTCAAAATAACTCGTCCAGTCTGTCGTCCACTCATATATCTCAAGTTCATCAGTTCCCTGAGGGAACAAAGCGGAATTTACCTTGCGGAATTCATCAGGTCCGTATTCCGACGTAAAAGGGGGCTCCCAGAAGGCGTACCAATACGGGATCTGTTCGCCTTTGCCGGGATCGGGCCATGGACAGTCGTAGAATCTCTGGCCGAGACGGTCTGTGCGCAGTATCTGAGGGATATGAAACAGAGTCTCCGCATCGATCCGGTGGGCCTTAGCTTTTGAGATATCCAGACTCCACGGATACGGTTCATCATGGACTTTTTCAAGATACATGACCTCCGACTTCAGCTGTTCATCGATATTCCGTTCTATCGCTTTGAGCAATGCGAACAGCACGGCATCTTTATGAGAGCGGTATCCCTGATCGGGTATATCGTCTTCTATGAGGCAATACTCGATGACAAGATCGTCGTATTCCTTGATCATTTCATAAAAAGGATCGTTTATAAGCTCACGCATGGTATCAATCTCCCCAAAGATCCGTCAGTTCCGTGAAACAATATTCTTATAAATCCATTTTACCGTGTTACAGCATCGTTTATTATATTAATAGAAATAAAACCTTATGAAAGGAGCTATAAAAATGTCTGATTTCAGATGGAGCAACCCTGTCACAGTATACTTCGGACCGGAACAGTTCAAGGAACTCGGCAAGGTCGTAGCGAGTTACGGAAAGAGATGTCTCATGACTTACGGCGGAGGCAGCGTCAAGAGGACCGGCCTCTATGACAAGGTCATGGGCTACCTCAAGGAAGAAGATGTCACCGTTTTTGAAAAGGGCGGGGTAGAACCCAACCCCAAGATCTCCCACATCCGTGAAGCAGTCGCCATGTGCAAGGAGAACGACATCGACGTCCTTCTCGCAGTAGGCGGAGGCAGCACCATAGACGCTACCAAATGCATCGCCGCAGGCGCGTGCGTGGATTTCGATCCCTGGGAGTTCATCGCGAAGCACATCGTGCCCGAGAAAGCCCTTCCTATCGTAGTGGTGCTCACCGCAGCTGCCACAGGAAGCGAGATGAACTCAGGCGGAGTCATCAGCAACGAGTTCACCAACGACAAGGCCAGCGTGCGCGGACCTGTCCTTTACCCCAAGGCATCCTTCCTCAATCCTGAACTTACATATACGGTGCCTAGATCCCAGACAGCAGCCGGATCCTTCGACATCATGTGCCACATCCTTGAAGGCTGGTTCACCACCAAACCTCCGATGGATATGCTGGATGAGATCCAGAAGGTCGTCATCAAGACCGTCATCAAGTATGCTCCCGTAGCACTGGAGAAGCCTGATGACCTTGAAGCCAGGGAGAACCTGATGTGGGCGTCCTCATGGGCGATGAACGGATTCATGAGCTCCGGCTTCGGAGGAGGCGGTCCTTCCAACCATCCGATGGAGCATCAGCTGTCAGCGTACTATGACATCACCCACGGTGTAGGTCTTGCGATCCTGTTCCCGCGCTGGCTCAGATACTGCCTGAACGACGAGACGCTCTTCCGGTATGTCACATACGGCGTGGATATCTGGGGCGTAGATCCCAACCAGGATCCGCATGACATCGCAGAACAGGCTATAGAGAAGACTGAGGAATTCTGCTTCAAGACTCTCGGAATACCCTCTACACTTACAGAACTCGGCATCAACGAGGAGCACTTCCAGGAGATGGCAGACAAAGCCTGCGGACCGAGAGGTGCCATCAACGGCTTCATCAGACTGGAGCCCAAGGACGTCGTCGAGATCTATAAGATGTGTCTGTGATTCCAAAGATCAGTGATCATAAAATCAAAAGGCGGGGAAGGAAGAGATGACCAGATCCGAAAAGCTTACCGAAACGATCTGCAGGAATGCCTACCGGGTAGGTCTGAGCGAGATCGGAAATGTCGATATCTCAGGACTCGAGTATGAGGACTGGGTCAGAGACTTCTGTAAGAACGGCTGCAAGTCCTACAATTCTTCCTGGGCATGTCCTCCTGCAGTGGGAACTCTGGATGAGTGCCGTGAGAGGTGTCAGCAGTACGGGCATATGATGCTTTTTGACCGCTGTTACACTCTGAAGGGCAGTTTCGATTCGATCGGAGTACAGAATGCGATGTCGGACTTCAAGAAGATCGTCGACCGCTTTGACGAACTGATAAGCCCGATACTGAGCAAAACACTATTTCTCACCAATGAAGGCTGCGACAGATGCGCCGAATGCACATGGCCTGACGCTCCGTGCAGGTTTCCCGAGAAGCTCCACCACACGATCGAAGGATACGGCTTCAACATAACGAAGATGGCAAGAAAAGCCGGCCTTCATTACAACGGAGGACCAAATACGGTAACGTTCTTCGGGGCAGTTCTGTATGATGAGTGAGAACTGACCTGCCGCAGATCACAGAAGATCTAAAACCAGATAAAATGAAATACTCCCGGCAGCCGTAAAAACCGGCAGCCGGGAGTATGTTATTTCAGATGCTGATCTGTCACAGACCGTAATGGATCACCCATTTGTTTTCTTTCTTAGCTGCTTCCAGCAGTTCTTTGAGATCTTTCCAACCGGGATCATCATTGATCCTTGCCAGAAACCCGCCCAACGAAGAGGGAGGGATAAGAGTGACGCCTGTATATGCAAGTCCCATTCCTTTAAAGGAAAGAGCGTGCCAGAAGAAGTCAACGGACTCAAGTTCCGGAATGATGCTCTCTATCAGCTCGTCGTCGACTGAGATGCAGTCGTATTTCCAGGGCTCGTATTGATTGTATCTTTTTCCGGGAAGAGGAGCTTCGGGCATGATCCCGAACTCATGTGTAGCCATTTTAGATCCTCCGATATAGTGAATTGTTCTGGACTGAGACCGATCAGATATCAAACAAGCTGGTCTGCTGATATCTGTCAGGCAGTTCGCTCATGTATGAGAAGCATTCATCAGGATCGCACATGATGCCATGTTCCTTACAGAATCTACGGAAGACGGATCTCAGTTCTGCGGCATTCGGACTCGGTAGTTCATAGGAGTTGCCGTATTGTCTGATGTACTGTTCCTTGAGACCGGGGAAGTGCCTGTCGAGAGCAGCGTAATAGTATTCGCGGTCTCCTTCCCTGAGAGTCAGTCCCATGCCGAAATCTATTATACCTTTTACACCGACTCTCGCGCACTCTTCCAGAATTGCGGTGATGTTCTCCACAGTATCGTTTATGAATGGAAGGATCGGGGTCATCCACACGATTGTTGGAATGCCTCTTTCCTGCATCTTCTCCAGGACTTCGATGCGGCGCTTAGTGCTGCAGACGTTAGGTTCGACTATGCTGCAGAGTTCGTCGTCATAAGTGGTGAGAGTGATCTGTACTACACATTTTGCAGTGCGGTTTATCTCGTCAAGCAGATCGGTGTCGCGCAGTATCCGATCTGATTTGGTCTGCACCGCGACGCCGAAGCCGTTCTCCAGTATTATCTCAAGACATCTTCTGGTCAGCTGAAGCTGTTCTTCGCAGTGCATGTAAGGATCAGACATGGAACCTGTGCCTATCATGCATCTGCGCCTTTTTGATCTGAGCGCTTTCTCGAGAAGCTCCGGTGCGTTCTGCTTGACCTCAATGTCTTCAAAAGGATGAGTGAACTGATAGCATGTGCTCCTGCTGTCACAGTATATGCAGCCATGCGAACAACCCCGGTAGATGTTCATACCGTATCTACCAGCGCTGCCTGTCAGTATTCCTTTTGCGTCAACAAAATGCATGTTTCCTGTGTATTCTTCAATTCTTTTGTAAATAGTAAAGCGTAGATATACAATTATAATAGGTAAGTATATATTCTCAGGAAAAAGGATAGCAACTATATAGGAAAAATGCTGTTTCAATTATATAGATATAAGGATGATAACCATAGAAGGTTTTATCTCGAAATGCTACTTAGTGTTATTTGTTGATGGCTGCTGAGAGGATTGAGTATTGAACCCGGAATTAATTGCAGGTTTGATCCTGGGAGTCCTTGTCTTTGTTGCGATTTATGTTATAAGCAAAATCCCAGTTGCTCCTTATGAACCACCGCAGAAGCGTGCTGGGAGACTTGGGGAGGAATATGCGACAAGGAAGATAACTAGTGTACTAAATTCTGATGATACACTCTTGACAAACGTCAAGGTGGATTTTGAAGGGAAAGAAACAGAACTTGATAACGTGATCGTTAATAAGTACGGAGTGTTCATTATCGAAGTCAAGTATTACCACGGATGGCTTAAAGGCGGGGAAGACGACTACGAGTGGACGCAATATAAAGAAACGTACAGCGACATGTATATCAAAACCGTTAAGAACCCAATTAAGCAAGTTAAGCGTCAAGTATATATAGTCGCTAACTACCTAAGAGAATATGGGGTGAATGTTTGGGTTGACGGATATGCTCTCATGGTGGATGCTGGTAGTCCGGTTGAATCTGATATGATTCTGACTACAACAGATGAAATTGACAGAGTAATTCACACCGTGAGCAGACGACAGTTAAACAAAGAATCTATTGAAGAAATTGTTGCTTTGCTTACTACTTCGCTAAAACCCTCTTGAGCGAAACACAGAAAGGCAATTAAGGGAAAATGTCTAAATGATTTATAGGGAGTTATTGATAGGAGCAAATGGTATTTGATTAATGATGGTTATTGGAGATTAGAATTATTCTTTCAAAGGTGTATTATCTCTTTTTGGTGTTTTATTAATCAATGTTTTTACTCTTCGCACAATGAACACAGAATAAGTAGAGGAATACTTTATTCAGCTGTTATTGTCAGAAAAATGATTGAGGATGACAAGGATGTCCATTCAGCCGCTCGGCAATACAAAATGATTGAACCGAATCTTGTGGCGATGAGATACAAGGTTCCTGTATGGATGGTTCCATTTATTGGAGAGAGCGAAGTTGTCGGTTACAGATTTGTAGCATCAAACTATGATTATAGTAATGCGAAGAACGTTAAATATGACTTGAATATCATATGCAACAAGATTATTCATTCGAGTCTTTGGTCTATTGTATATGAAGATAAAAGAGTTAATAGCATAGCTTTTTCTTCAGATAAAGAAAAAACTACCGAAGCCTATGTCGTTAGGATAAAAGATTGGCTTGATATGCTGAAGCATGTTTCTGAGGAATGGGCTTAAAGGATGCTTAAACAATAGGTATTAAGCGAAATCAGACTAAGTTGTCTTATACCAAAACACTAATCATGAATTAGAACAAACAATGAAGGAATTCTGAGATGAGACTGTTAACGAGGATACTAGAGTCAAAATACCAGCTACAATTCAGTTTCTGCGACTGGGATACGTATATCAGTCTTTAAGTGAATCTGATATTGATTTTGACACTAAGATATTTGTGAATCGTTTTAAGCCTGCAATACTGTAATAAGTTAGACAATTTGTTATATAAAAAGAGGGAAGGGCCCTCATTTATTTTTAGTTTTAATTATCAACATAAATCAATCAATATATTGAATAATATAGAAGCACATGCTGTAACATATGTAATGACACTTTTGTAAAGGAGAAAGAGAGCATGCCTAAAGCAAAGTCAGAATACGAGGTTGAAGAACTGTACATCGACAGACTTGATGACATGGGTTATGAATATATAAACCTGAAGAACTACGACGATGTATGCTCCAACTTCAGAAAGCAGTTTTGTAAGCTGAATGCCAAGGAACTGATAGCGGCAAAAGGTGTAGCGGAACTCTCTGACGCAGAGTTTGACCGCGTAATGATACGCCTTGAAAACCACACCATTTACGAATCCGCAAAGATACTGCGTGAACAGTGGGTGCTGGAACTCGATAACGGAAAGACCGTGTATGTCGTGTTCTTCACCAGCGATGAGACGAGAAACATCTATCAGGTCACGCATCAGGTGACGATGGATCCTGCCCATAAGGGTGATGTCCTGTACAAGAACCGTTACGATGTCACCATCCTGATTAACGGCCTGCCTCTTGTGCAGACGGAACTGAAGCGTCCAGGTATTGAAATCAACGAAGCTGTAAACCAGATCAACCGCTACAGAAGGTTCTCCTTCCGTGGCCTGTTCAGGTTTATCCAGCTGTTCGTGATTTCCAACTCCACGATGACCAAGTACTGTGCCAACATCAATGAAAACGACCTGTTCGGGCACAAACAGGATATCCTGAAATCCCTGACGTTCTTTTGGACGGACGAGAATAATGTCCGTGTGAACAAACTGATGGACTTTACGAATTCATTCCTGACGAAGTTCCACCTGACGGAGATGCTGAGCAAGTATTTCGTCATTAAGGATACAGAGCCTGTTCTGCTGGTCATGAGACCTTATCAGGTCTATGCCGTGAAGCGCGCTTTTGACCGTATCATCATGGCAAACATGAACGGATACGTATTCCATACAACCGGTTCCGGCAAGACCCTGACCAGTTACAAACTGGCATCCCTGCTTCGTGATGACCGCAGGATTGACAAGGTGTTCTTCCTTATCGACCGAAGCGACCTTGATGACCAGACCGTTGACGAATACAACAGCTTCGAAGCAGGATGCGTTGACCAGACAGACAGCACATACAATCTGGTGAAAGACCTTCAGGACTCATCAAAGACACTGATTATTACAACCATTCAGAAGATGGCCACTGCACTTCGTTCTGAGAAATACGATGCCATCATGGATACGTTTAAACAGCAGAAATGCGTGTTTATCATTGACGAGTGCCATCGTTCGCAGTTCGGTAAAATGCATGCTCAAATTCGCAAGCATTTCCAGAACTCCAACTACATTGGCTTTACGGGAACTCCTATCTTTAAGGAGAATAAAGGCCCACAGGGACAGACGACCGCTGATATTTTCTATTCAGGTAAGTTGGATCCGTGCATTCATAAGTACATGATTAAAGAGGCTATCGCTGACGGCAATGTGCTTCGGTTCTCTGTGGAATACATGCGAAGCATTTCCGTCACGAGCATCAAAGACTCAAAGATTGATCCGAAAGCGCTGGACGATGCGGAATACTGCAAGCGTCACAAGATTGACCTGGATGAACTGTATCATTCTGACGAACGCATTGCTGCCATTTCAGAGGACATCCTTGAACACCTGAACCAACATACACGGTTGGAGAACAACAACGTTTATACCGCCATCTTTGCCATCGATAAGATCGAGACGCTGGTGAAGTATTATAACTACATGAAGGCACATAATTCGAAAGGATATAAGATTGCGGCCATCTTCACTTATCAGGCCAATCAGGACATGGAAGAAAGTCCCGATAAGCATGCTGGTGAGCATCTGGAAGCCTGCATGAAGGACTATAACGATATGTTCGGCACAGACTACGACCTCAGCAAGTTCGATGCTTACCGCAAGGACATTTCGAAGCGCATGAAACAGAAAGACTTGCCTCAGGTTGACCTGCTCCTGGTCGTGAATATGTTCTTGACCGGTTTCGACAGCAAGCCGACTAACACTTTGTTCTTGGACAAGAACCTTGTCTGGCATTCTTTAGTACAGGCATACAGCCGTACAAACCGTGTAGACAAGGTGACGAAGCAGTTCGGCCAGATAGTCACTTACCGCAATATCAAGATGGCGCAGGACGATGCTCTTAAGCTTTACTCGGGAGACGGCGATCCGAACGCATATCTGCTCCAGTCTTATGATTACTACGTAACAGAATACTACAAACAAGCAGATGAGCTGCGGGCCATTGCAGCTACTCCGGATGATGCGGGCAATCTTCAGTCAGAGGACGATATCAGGGCATTCGTCGTATCGTTCAGAACGATGGCTGGCATCTTAAGCACTCTTAAGACGTTCTCCAAGTTCGATTGGGCCGACCTTGCTCCTACGCTGGATGAGGACGAATACGCCGATTTCAAGTCTTGGTACTTGTATTACTATGACAAGCACAAGGGCGGCGACAAAGAGTCCGTTTTAGTCGATGTGGACTTCAACATTGAATTGGTCAGAACAGATAAAATCAATGTGGTCTACATCCTAAACCTGCTGAAGGATATCAACCGCAAGGACAAGGATGAGATGACCAAGTCCGTTGACCTTATCCTCCGTGAAATCGAGCGTTCCGACAACGAAAAGATGCGTTATAAGAGGGATATCATGAAGACATTCGTAACAGAACGGTTCTTTGAACTGGGTCCCGATGCCGATATCATTGAAGCTTACAACGAATATGAGCGTGAAGTATTGCAGGCAGATATCGAGTCGTTCGCAACTGAAAACAGCCTGGCAACGGAATTTGTTTCCATAATCCTGCATCAGTACTTCATGGATACAAAAGCTGTTACGAAAGAAACGCTGAGACAGGAACTGTCCTCCGCTGGTGTGAAGGGACTTGTTAGGATCACAACCCTTATCGGCAAGGTGCAGGATTTCCTGAACGACAGTTACAATAAGTTTACCGCCGAAGGCGAATAATGAAAGGAGAACATACTATGGCTGACGCCGTACAGAAACAGTCCCAGGAGCTGGCAACCCAGCTCTGGGCAATCGCAAACGAACTTCGTGGCAATATGGATGCCAGTAAGTTTAAGAACTACATCCTCGGTGTTATCTTCTACAGATATCTGTCAGAGAAAACCGAAAACTATATGGACGAGCTTCTGAAAGATGACGGTGTTACATACCGTGAAGCCCTGAAGAACGAAGAACTGGCTCCCATCGTAAGAGACTGGTCCATCGAGCATCTCGGTTACATCATCGAACCGAAGTATCTGTGGGCTTCTCTTATCGATGAAATCAGGGGTGCTGAGTTCTCCATTGAGCACTTCGACAAGGCTATTTCCGCTCTGGTTGCTTCTACCATTGGACAGGAATCTGAAGCAGCATTCGATAAGCTGTTTGACGATATGAACCTTCAGGACAAGGACCTCGGCAAAGAGGTATCCGAAAGGACTGCCCTGATTGCCAAGGTCATGCAGAAGGTTGATGACATTTCCTTCAATGTTGATGATACCGAGATGGATGTGTTGGGAACAGCATACATGATTCTGATTTCCCTGTTTGCTTCTGATGCTGGCAAGAAAGGTGGAGAATTCTTCACACCGACCTGTGCATCCAAGCTTCTTGCCCGTCTTGCCACCGTTGGGCTGGATGAGGTGAAGAATGCGGCCGACAGTTGTGCCGGTTCCGGATCTCTGCTTCTGGAAGTACAGAACCATCTTTCCACAAAGAAGGTCGGACACTTCTATGCGACCGAAAAGAACGGAAGCAACTACAATCTGCTTCGTATGAACCTGCTGATGCACGGTGTTCCGTACAAGAAGTTCAGCTGCTTCAATTCGGACTCTATCAAAACAGACAACTACTATGAGAATGGCGAACCGCTGATGTTTGATATCCAGGTTGAAAATCCGCCTTATTCCGCCAAGTTTGACCAGAGTCCGAAACTTTTGGACGACCCTCGTTTCTCTTCGTGCGGTGTGCTTGCCCCGCAGGGCAAGGCAGACCTTATGTTTGTGGAGAGCATGGTCTATCACATGTCTGAAGACGGAAGGATTGCAGTTTTGCTTCCGAGCGGTGCCCTGTTCCGTGGCAAACAGAAGAAGAACGGTAAGAACGATGCCGAATATGATATCCGCAGACATCTGATTGAGAATCTGAATGTGGTAGATGCTATCATTGGACTTCCTGCCAAGATGTTTCATGGTGCAAAACTGCCCGTTATCGTGATGGTTCTGAAGAAGAAGCGCAACGACAACTCTGACAATATCCTGTTCATTGATGCCAGCAAGTATTTCACGCCTGAAAAGACCATGAATGTCATCACGGACGAAGATATCGACCGCATCGTGGATGCGTATATCAATCGGTCCGAAATCGACAAGTTTTCCCATGTTGCATCACTGGAAGAAGTTTCTGTGAAGAACGACTTCAACTGCAACATTCCTCGTTATGTGGATAGCTTTGAGAAGGAAGAAACTGTAGATATCGATGCGCAGACGGCTGTTATCAAGAAGTGTACGGAAGAAGTGTCAGCCGTTGAACATGAGCTTGAGGCGTTCTTCAAAGAATTGGGATTGGAGGTATAACGGATGCCCGCACTTAGATTTAAGGATAAGAACGGGCAAGCGTTTGAGGCTCCAGATGAGCTTACAATCCAAGACCTGTTCGACAAGGTTAAGACAACCAACAAAGACGGAGCGAACAAGAACGTTATCACGAATTCCGCTGAACATGGTTTGATTCCGCAAAGGGAGTTCTTTGACAAGGACATCGCTGTGGAAGGGAATACCAGTAAGTATACGATTATTAAGGATGGCGATTTCGTATATAATCCGAGAAAGTCGTCCACAGCGCCTTATGGTCCATTCAATTGCTATACTCGTGAAGAACCAGGCATTGTATCACCGTTGTATTCGTGCCTGACACCAAAGAACAAAGCTTATACACCGTATTTGCTGTATTATTTTGCAAGTCCCGCTTGGTATTCGTACATTTACCATAACGGCAATCAGGGAGGCGCAAGACATGACCGAGTCGGAATGACTGATGACCTTTTACAGGGCATTCCTGTTTTGCTGCCATGTCAGGAAGAGCAGGATAAAATCACGGCATTCCTTTCGCTGTATGACAAGCGCATTGTAGCACAGGCTTCAAAGGTCGAAGCCCTCGAAACCCGTCGCAAGGGGCTTCTTCAGCAGATTTTCTCTCAGGAAATCAGGTTTAAGGCTGATGACGGTAGTGAGTTCCCTGATTGGGAGTCACATGCAATGGGCGAGTTCTTTACAGAACGCAAAGAAAAAGCCCAAGGTGGCGAAGAACTTCTTTCTGTAACCATTGCCAATGGAGTTATCAGACAGGCTGATTCTGATAAACGTGACAACTCCTCTGAAGATAAGAGTAACTATAAGCGTGTCATGACAGGTGATATGGCTTATAACACGATGAGAATGTGGCAAGGTGCGGAAGGGGTCTCTTATTGGGACGGAATCGTAAGCCCCGCATATACGATTATTGTTCCTAAAGACGGTGTAAATGCTGAGTTTTTTATGGTACTGTTCAAGACTTATGAGGCATTGAAACAGTTTACAATCTACTCTCAGGGCATGTCATCTGACCAGTGGAACCTTAAGTTTGATATCTTCGCTGATTTGGAATTTGACGTTCCGTGTTCAGAAGAACAGGCTAAAATCGTTGCATTCTTCAGACTACTTGATAAACAGATACAGATTGAAAAGGATAAACTGGAATCCACCAAACAGGTAAAGAAAGGTCTGCTCCAGCAGATGTTCGTGTGAGGTGGTGCTATGCCAAGACAGAAAAAAGACGGAGTTAATATCAACTACTTCATCCGCCGAGATGTAAAAGAGAAGCTGGATGCGTACTGTGAAGATGTCGGACAGACAGCTACAATGGCCATAGAACGCATTCTGGATGAATACCTGGCAAAGTATATGGCGGACAAAGAAAACACCGCAGAAGGCGAAAATAAGGCTGATACAGCGAATTAAAACAAGACCCACGGTTCATCGCCGTGGGTTCTTTGTTTCGGGATCATCTGCGCTTAGCCTGTAACACGTTAGGGTTGCCCCTTAATTGTCGTATCAGTTCTTCCTGAGATTTGATAGTCTCGCGAAGAGAGGCGATTTCGTCGGTCAGTTCCTGATTTTCAGCCTTGCATTTTGAAATGGTAGCGTCTCTTTGAACCAGTCCGGCAATCTGATCATCCTTCCTACGGATTTCTTCACGCAGTGTTTCTATGGTTTCATAAGGACTTGCTGTCGTGTTTGTTGTAATGTACGCCTCGATGTAGGCTGTAATAATCGGATTGTTATAGAAAGTCTGTCGTGCAATACCGCTTTCTTTCGCAACCCGGTTAATGGATATCTTGTTGTTTCTGATCTCCTGAATGGCATCGGTCTGTTCCTGCACCATAGATGCAAGCACTTCATCAACCTTCGCCAAATGTTTCATAGTAGAGGTTACTAAATAATGAGAATTACAGGTCATGTAAAGAGATGCTGGTATATTTCACTCAAAACAAGTTCCAGTATGACCCGAATCAACGAAAAATAAAGTAAGAGGATTCGTTTTTACATCATTTATTCTGATTTCAAAGTGCAAGTGATTGCCTGTGCTGTTTCCAGTGGAACTGACATAGGTGATCACTTTTTTTCTGACGATTTACGCTTACGATGTATGTGCAATTCTTATGAGAACTTACAGCCTTTTTATAGCTAGTGTTAAAAATAGAAGTAGACCGTCAGTATTAAAATGGTTTGCTGACGGTCTTTCAATGCTTAAAGAATAATCTGCTATTAATGAAGGTATGATTTGTGTGTACAGTAAAGATGAATCAAGTAATTTTATTTCTTCTCAGAGGCTCGGAAGAGCATTGCCATTTTTTCCTCAAAGGAAGGATCAAGCGAGTTCTTTGTGTTGATCAGTTCGGTATCGAAATCGATTCGTGCTTGGCTGTCATCACAGAAGACCATGGTGGCATGGCAATCCTTGGTGAATGCTGGCCACTCGGCAAGACCTTTGTGGTTCGGATTTCCGGTGTGGGCGAATGCTGCCCAGGCTCCTGCCATCTCATCTTCAAGTTTCTCTACACCATCCTGCTGACATACCATCACGCGGGATGTCGTGTGGAATGCGTAGGGAAGTTCTGCGCAGTGGAAAGCAGTAAGACCGTTGTCATAGTTTCTGAATTCCTGAGCAAAAACATATGAATATACTGGAGCACTTCCTTCAAAGGCAGATCTCTTAAGGATGTGGTCGAGAGAACCGTAACGGACTTCTGCGTCAAGTACCAGAAGATCCAGCAAGTTCTTCTCGGGATAAGCTTTCTTGAAGAGGTCTATCATCTTGTCAGCGCCGTCCTTGTAGCGCTCACGGATCAGATCCTTGATCTCATCTTCGGAGAGTTTGTATTTCTCGTGTTGTTTAGGATGCTTCTCGAATTCTGAGAAGCAGGTGCCGATCATCGTCGGAACTTTGAGAGCATGCTCATAGAATCCGTCAAGACGGGCATATCCCTGATAATATCCGTTCGCGAGAGGTGCCCAACCATCCGGCTGCAGACCCTGAGCGCGGAGAACAGGAACTGCCTGATTATATGCTTTGACGAGATCGTGATACTCGACTGTCTCAAGTTTCTCGATCTCTTCGGGAGAGATGTTCAGGATCTTCAGCATCTCAGCCACGAGCAGTTTGCTGACTTCGGGCGTAGGACGCTGACGGCGGGCGTGTATGCCGCTGTGAACGATCGCTTTGTGGAACAGACCGTCTGCTGCCGGACACTGAAGGAGAGCGCATACCTTTCCGCCGCCTCCGGACTGACCCATGATGGTCACGTTGTCCGGGTCACCGCCGAATGCGGAGATGTTGTCGCGGATCCATTCAAGGGCAATGACGAGGTCGGCGAGTCCGGCGTTTCCGGAGTTCTCATACTGGGGACCGTATGCGGAGACATCCAGGAATCCCAGAATGTTGAGCCTGTGGTTAAGGCTGACCATGACGACATCGCCGTAGCCGACCATCTCTTCTCCGTCAGCGCACAGAAGCTCTATTGCGGAGCAGTCAGCAAATCCGCCGCCGTGGATCCAGAGGATTACGGGCTTCTTGGCGGTGTTGTCGATCGTTGTGGTCCATACGTTCAGGTACTGGCAGTCTTCGTTCTTCGGCCAGTAACGGTGATCGAGGTAAGCAGTCTCGTCACGGCTGTCTTCTCTCAGTGTCAGGCAGTTGAAGCCCCATGAGAGCGCGTTCTTTACGCCTTCCCACGGACCTACCGGTTCAGGCTGATGGAAGCGTTTGGCATTGGCATACTTGATACCTTTGAAATTGAAGACACCGTCATAATAATAGCCTCTGAGCAGGCCGTTGGGAGTAGACACGACAGGGTATTCCGAGTTGGAGATGAACTTCTTGGGCATGCGTGAGCCTCCTTTTATTAAAAAGATGTATAAGATATATGCTTATATCTATAGGATAGCATATCAGAAGCAGCTGCAGGAATATTGGTCTCTTCCTGTATGACATCCTGAAATCGTGCACGTAGAACAATTAAATATGGGATGCTACAATCATAGTGCGCATGCCGGACAGGCAGCATCGATCAACAATCATTGGAGACATCAATCGTTATGTATAAAGGAAAAGAATACAACGATCTGTGGGTGATCCTGCAGAACATGAGCAGATATCAGACGGAGATGATCCCGGACAAGTACATGGAATTTGTAAGGGATTCCATGGTGGAATCATATGAGTCGGATATCGATCCGGAGATACCTTTGGAGGAGCAGGTTCTGTCCGAGAAGACGAAGTCGCTTCTGGCATCCCTGTACGTCACATACTGGGCAGAAGGTGAATCTGCACGCCGTGAATTTTGTGAAAGGCTCTTCAGAAATGAACTGGCCGCTTCAGGAAAAGAACCGGTTCCTATGACAGAAGAGGATTATCAGGATTTCCTTAAGGTGTTCGATGACTGGAACGAGCTGTTTGGCATGATACCATTCTGGTCACAAAGCAGAAAATGGCAGCCGAGGTATTGCCACGAAGTGGTCACTGAAGCAGGTGATGACGACATAGTAGCAGGAGATCTCTGTCTCAGGATAGTCTATATGCCTCCTGAACAAAGACGTATTGTCCTTGAGGAAGCGAAAGAGTGGGTGCTGGTTGCAGATGTCACGGGAAAAGAGGAACTGTACTGGCATGACGACGACACTTCGACCTGGACTTACACCAGAGAGATTGAGGACTATTACGAGAATGCCGTTGTGGTAAAGGACGGTCATTTCTACGGCGCGCTGGTGCATGCCAGAAACAGGTGGGGAATGGGTTTGGCTTCATACAGAGATGACGGATACGGCGTTCTCTGTATCGATGGGACCAGTCATGGTAATACGGAAGATTATGAATCCCGTTCGAGTGATGAGTCGTCCCACTCGGAAGAAACGGTCTATTCGTTGAGAAAAAGAACGACAGATATCAATTAAGCATGTAAAGCTTGAGGAATAGAAGAGATGAGAAATACAGATTTCCTCGAACTGCACGGAGTAATAGAAGAAAAGCAGTCCAATATCTGCCAGATCACAGCATACAAAAGCGGAGTGCAGGTATATGACGATACGTGGAATGGCTACAGCAGTGACGACTGCGTGCATGTAGCGTCCGTGACGAAAAGTATCATGTCGCTTCTGACCGGAATCGCTCTGGGTCAGGGTCATATAAAGAGCGTTGATGACAAAGTACTGGATTATTTCCCGGAGTATTCCGTCAAGCGCGGTGAGCATACGATACAGGAAGTCACGATCAGGCATCTGCTAACTATGCGAGCTCCATATAAATGCAAAGGTGACCCGTGGACTAGGGTGTGCGGCAGTGACAACTGGACATACACATCGCTGGACCTTCTGGGAGGCAGAAAAGGTCTGACTGACGAGTTTAGTTATCAGACTGTCTGTCTGCATATACTGTCCGGTATCCTTTACAGAGCAACTGGAATCAAGACGGCGGATTATGCCAATGAGTATCTGTTCAGGCCGCTGGGAATAAGAGACCGTGTGAACTTCGTAGCTGACACTGCTGAGAAACATAAGGAGTTCACGATCAGCAAACTGCCTAAGGAAGCCGTATGGTTCAGCGATCCGGAAGGACTCGGAACTCCCGGATACGGGCTGTGCATGTCGGCGCAGGAACTGGCAAAGATAGGACTTCTCTGCCTTAACAAAGGCATGTATGAAGGAAAACAGATCGTACCCTGCGAGTGGATAGATGAGATGAAACGTCCGCGTGAAGTAGAGGGCAGGAACTTCAGAGGCATGCAGTACGGGTATCTCTGGTGGATCATCGACAGCGGAAAAGGAATATATGCAGCAATAGGAAACAGTGGCAACGTCATTTATATCGATCCTGAGAAGGACGTCGTCGTCGGTTTGACAGCATACTTCAAGCCAACAGTAATGGACAGAGTGGATTTTATTCAGGAGCATGTGGTTCCAGCTATAGACAGGTAAAAAACAACTATTGCTTCATAATGAAGAAAGACGCATCACATTCATGAAAAGATCATGAAAATGACGCGTCTTTGTTTTAGTTGTAATGATTCAGAGATTCAGTTTCTGCGCCATGTCATGAGCAAGCTTCAGAGAGTACTGATAATAGTCTTCGTTATATTCTTTGTTCTCGTTGGCTACCATGATCCACTCACAGTATTCATAGAAAAGGAACAGGTCTACAGTGTGCCTGTAATCCTCATAAGGAATCCCGTGTTTCTGGACGAGACCGTTGTAATAGTAGTCGATCGCAAAGGAGCGGTCTTCCTGTGTCATGTGAAAGAAAGCGTCTTTCTCTTCCCGTCCGTGAGCTATCAGGCGGGCCAGTGAAGTGGGATATGGAAGCATTCCCGCATACTCCCAGTCGATGAGCACTGCGCGTTCATTGCCGGCTATCACATTGAAAGGCAGCAGGTCATCATGGCACAACGTGAGGTGAAGTCTTCTGTATTCGTCCATGTATTCCGAGTATATCTTTTCGAACACGGAAGAGCCGAGATATCTGCCGCGCTTCTCGCGTCCCGGAAGCGACTTTTCCAGAGAGTAGGCAGCAGAGTAATACTCTGCCTTTTCCCAGTATTCATCCTGCATGGATATCAGTGCATCAAGAACTTTGATGAGAGACTCTCTTTCACAGCAGCGCAGGTCATCTCCCTGTACATATTCCATGAGCAGCCAGGCGGTGCCGTCTTTCTCTGCTGATCCGTACAGCTTTGGAGCGTAAGGTCTGCCTCCCCGGAAGAACGTCTCGTATACTTCCTTCTCATACTCTTTCGCTGGTTTCAGTACAAAGTCCCCGGATGGGCTCATCACATGGAAGACGGAGTACCTTGAATCGTCTTCTTCATTGATGAAAGGAGTGACAATGCAGCTGTCAGAATCCATATAAGGAAATAGCGAGAGGATCTCGTATGTATGAGCTGACTTAGCTTTGCTGTCGTCTTTCATGGCTTTCATCTCCCAATTTGATCTCAAAAAGATTAGCACAGCACAGAAATGATTACAAATGGATGCAAAGCTTACTAATCATAAATCCCCATCTGGATGAACCGGATGGGGAGATCCTTTATTCGGGCTTATAGGACTGAGGGAATCTCTTATTTCAGCTTAAGTCCGTCCTTGAAGGCGTCGCCTACACGTTCTGATACTCTGTAATACCCATGTGTGTAAGGGTCAAAAGCAATGGCATTAACGCGAGAAATATCGACTTTGCCATCATTCATTACACTTTCATCTGCAGTGATCCCAACGACCTTTCCAATAACACCGACGCCGTACTCGTTGTTCTGGTATTCAACGAACTCGCATTCAAGGCACAGAGGGAATTCATTGATAACAGGGGCATCTACATTTTCTGCTTTGCTAGCCGTCAGGCCGCTCTTCTCAAATTTCTTCGTTTCTTTATTGCCTGAGACGACACCGAAATAGTCAGCCTCGACTACATGGGCAGCATCGGCAATACTGACTGTAAATGCTTTTCTTGCCTTTATGTTCTTAACGGTCTTATGGGATTCGGTCAGATTCAGAGCAACGTGGTCACGCTCCTGCATGGTACCCCATGCAGCATTCATCACGTTAACGCTTCCATCATCATTGTATGTTGCGATCATCAGGACCGGCATCGGGAAGATGCCTTCAGTAATATTGAGCTTCACTCTCATAGGATTGACCCCTTTCGTTGTTTGTTGACACAACCGTGTTCCTGTGTATAGTTATAACTGATACATTATAAAAAACAAGTACTATCAAATAATACAGGTACTATCATAAAGGAAAGCTTAACATGATAAAAAATTATATTAAAGATGCCAATTTTGAAGATACTGGATTCAGCTATACGCTATCACTGATCTCCGGAAAGCATAAGATGGTGATCTTGTATTGTCTGATGGAATTCGAGCCGGTCCGATTTAATGAACTGCGCAGATATCTGAAAAACATATCAGACAAGACCTTGAGTACCAATCTGAAGGAGCTTGAATCTGATGGGCTGATCACCAGAAAAGAGTATCCGCAGATCCCTCCTAAAGTAGAATACAGTTTGAGCGGTAAAGGAAGATCTCTCATGGAAGTCCTGGATCAGCTCTGTGTCTGGGGAGAAAACAACAGGCCGTAAAGATCAACCATATATTAATGAATTCTAAACAAGTGCACACAGTGATAAAATCTGGTTATACAACGATAAACGGAAGATCTCAGTACCTTTTCAAAATAGAGGCTGAAATGAGAGATGCCGGTTAGTCTATGTAGGAAGGGATATCAACATGCCTTATGTATCAGACGGAAGAGGCCTTTATGATCAGGGTAACGGTACATACAAAGACGGAAGCGGAAACGTCTTCAATTATATGAACGGCAAGTACTACAAGATCTACGACCAGGAAGCGGCGGATGCTGCTTCCGCAATGGAGTGGGAAGAACTGCAGGCTCAGTGGGAACAGGAAAAACAATGGGCTAGAGAAGCCAATCAGAACGCAGGAGGTCTCTCATTCTTGAATCCGCTGAATCTTTTCAAGGGGAACGGATCAGGAGGTATCCTTCGCGGTATGTTCAGCGGCCTTGCAGGAGGAATCATCAAAGCTTGGGTCATCATCTTCCTCGTTGTCATGATCTATGCTCTTTTGATAGACCCTGTCGTCCGCGCGATAGGAGAAGGGATAACCACTATAGGGATTTTCTTCCGCAGTGTGATCAGAGGAATCAAAGCAGGAATCCATTTCATTTGGGTCAGGATACTCTGGTTCTTAGGATCATGGATCCTAACGTTCATTGATATAGCCAGGGGAGTTCCGGGGGCAGGATTCTTCGGTAACCTGATTTTCCGTATCCTCACTCTCGCAGAAATAGGCCTCATCATAGCCTATCTGGTATTCCTGATAAAGAAATTCAAAGGCTACAGACGGTTCCCCGGAATGATCAGGTCAGATATTCTGGAACCCGCGGCAATGCTGCTCGTTCTTGAACTTGTAAAGTGGTTCTTGTTCCCGGCGGTGCTGGGAACCGGATTTTTCGGGATGGTCTACAATGTGATCTGTCTGCTGGCGTGGGTAGTGATTGCTGAACTGATCATTATCGCTGTCTTCCGAAAGAAAATGGGACTATGGTAATTTATATATAAAGTCATTAATGGCGTATCAACGGGAAATGATCCCGGGACAGCGCTTTACCGTTCCTCCGGAAAGAAAGAGAAACCAATGGATAAAGAAAGAGAAGAGAACATGGTTACAGAAAAGATGTATGACAAACTGGCGGAGCTTCTGGTAAAAAAAGGAGCAAACGTTCAGAAGGATCAGCCCGTAGTAGTCAGAGGAAGCGTTCGTGACGCCGGATTCGTCAGGAAACTTGTCAAAGCCGCCTATGAAGCAGGTGCCAAATATGTGAGCGTCGAATGGCGCGATACTGAACTCACAAAGATGAGATACGAGTACGAGAGTATCGAGACTCTGTCCGAGGTGCCTGACTGGCAGTATGATAAGACTAAATATGAGCATGACGGCGGAGCCTGCTATATCTCTGTTGGTTCTGAGAAACCTGGTTCCATGGCTGGCGTTGACAGCACCAAGATGAGAGCCGCGACGATGGCAAACTTCAAGAAGATGGGCGACCTCAGGAACTACACCACGAACAACATCGGTCAGTGGTGCGGAGCAGGCCTTCCGTCAGTTGACTGGGCTAAGGCCGTTTTCCCGGATCTCAGCGATGAAGAAGCCTTCGAGAAGCTTTCCGATGCAGTATTTGCAGTCACCAGAGTCTCGGAAGACAATGACCCGCTGGCAGAGTGGGATCAGCACAGCGAAGAGCTGCTGAGACATTGCGGAAAACTGACCGAGATGCAGTTCAGCAAGCTTCATTTCACGAGCGGTCTCGGAACAGACCTCTGGATAGAACTGGTAAAGGATCACGTCTGGGTAGGCGGCGGATGCACGACGCCCAAGGGAGTGTTCTTCGTACCGAACATGCCTACAGAGGAATGCTTCTGCATGCCCTATAAGACCGGAACTAACGGTACAGTATACGCTTCACTACCGCTCAACTACAGCGGAAAGATGATCAAGAACTTCTGGCTGAAGTTTGAGGACGGAAAGGTCGTCGACTACGGCGCAGAAGAAGGAAAGGAAGCTCTTGATCAGCTGTTCTCCTACGACGAAGGTTCTTCCTATCTCGGAGAAGTAGCTCTGGTGCCGTATGATTCACCTGTATCAAAGACCGGCATACTGTTCCTCAACACTCTTTATGATGAGAACGCAGCATGCCATTTGGCTCTCGGCAGACCTTATCCCGAGAACCTCAGAGGCGGTACGGAGATGAGCAGGGAAGAACTCACTGCTCATGGAGCCAACGACTCGATGCAGCATGTGGACTTCATGTTCGGGACCAAGGATATGTCCATTGACGGTATCATGGAAGACGGGACCGTTGAGCCGATATTCAGAGACGGAAACTTCGTCTTCTAATACTATTTGCAGTAAATGATCCTGCGCCTTATGGTGCAGGATCATGAATAAACAGGAGGAAGAAGATATGCAGCTTGCACTGACTTTAGGTTTCACTACTGCGTGCTTTGCGCTGTTCTTCTGGTCCTTCAGCAGGGACAGGAGCAGGTACAGGAACTGCTGGCTGCTGTTCATAGCGCTGTTGTCTTTGGGACCGATGATAATCCTGCTGCCCCAGCCTTTGATGCAGCAGGTCGGTGTAGCTGTGGCTGCAGTCATTCTTGCCGGAATCCTTGCTGTACCGTTCTTCCTTATCGTTAACGGTATTACCATGATAAGAAGAGAAGGGAAACACATTTCGCATCTTTTATCTCTTATTATGGGAATCGCAGTATTGATAGGTGAAATAGCCACTGCAGCTAATCTCATATCTTCATCGGAAGACATGGACAGCCCGGAAGTGATCCTGCATCATCCCGGTCTGACAAAGGTCGAGAGTTTCATAAGTATCAGTGTCATTTATGTTTCCCTGGCATTTCTGGTATTCATGATATATACAGTTTTCCTGCAGATAATACCCAGAAAGAATGATTTTGATTACGTGATAATCCACGGCGCAGGTCTGCTGGACGGTGAGAGACCGACCAAACTGCTGCAGGACCGTCTTGACAAAGCGATAGAAGTCTACCGCAGGGATCCCACACCTCCCAAGATGATACCTTCCGGAGGTAAGGGAGACGACGAGAAGATCTCGGAGGCTGAAGCCATGAAGAGATACCTTATTTCCCAGGGAATCCCGGAAGATGACATACTCATAGAGGACAGGTCAACGACCACCTATGAGAACCTGTCTTTCTCCAAAGAGATCATAGACAGTCAGGAGGGAAGGAAGTATACGGCTCTGGTCACCAGCAACTACCATGTCTACAGAGCGCTTCGCTACTGCAGAAAGATAGGACTTGAGTGTACCGGAATCGGAAGCCATGTGGCATTCTACTACTGGCCAAGCGCATTGATCCGTGAGTTCATAGCGGTGCATGCTGAGCCTAAACACCTGCTCATTTTTGCAGGCGGATGGCTTTTTATGATATCGGTGCTGTTTATATGATGAGACACTGAGTTTGATCGTTATTTAACTGTCATACGAATATGCTACAGAAATAAAAAAGAAATGGAAACAGAAAGACTGATACTGCGTCCGATTACTGAGGAGGACGCTGAAAGGATCTTCGTACTGGCAAAGGATCCCGACGTAGGACCGATGGCCGGATGGGTGCCGCATAAGAATATAGGAGAGACGCTGTATGTCATCCGCAATGTGCTGAATGGACCTGAATGTTATGCTGTCTGCCTAAAGGGAGACGACAGGCCTGTCGGCATTGCGGAACTCATGCTCAGAACTAAGCCTGATTCTGATGAACTCAGCGATGAGTGTGAGCTGGGATACTGGCTCGGAAAGCCTTACTGGGGACAGGGAATCATGCCGGAAGCATCTAAGGAACTGATCCGCCACGCATTTGAAGACCTGGGAATGAGCAAGGTCTGGTGCGGTCACTATGCGGAAAATAAACAGTCCGCGAGAGTACAAGAGAAATGCGGATTCCGTTATCACCACACCGAACCCAACAGATTCGTCCCGCAGTTCAACGAATACAGAGTGGGGATCAATAACCTCCTTACGAAAGAGGACTGGGAGAAGAGACAGGCAGACATTAATAAATAGAAATACGCTTCAGATGATATAATTCAATTAATTAGCAAGTCCACCTGAAACAACGGAGGTAGATATAAAAATGGTAAAGATAAACACTAAAGTTGACAGCGCAGGAATCTATTACAATGGAGCGGAAGTCGTAAGAAAAGGCTCTGCGGAACTGATTCAGGGAACGCAGACAGTTTATGTGTACGGCCTCAGCAGGACCACTGATACCGACACAGTACGTCTCTTCTCATCAGAAGGCATCAAATGCGCCAATCAGCGTTTCGGATATCCCAGTTCCATAGATAAGGACAAGGAATCCGATAAGATCCGTAAAGAGATCGATGAACTGAACAGAAAGATCGAAGTCAAGCAGATGCAGCTCAAACTGTGGGAGACTAACGGAGACTTCACGAACCGTGCTTCCCAGTCTGCAGACGAAATCAGGGATTACATTGAGAGACTGCCTGAGAGACTAGAATCGCTCAACAGTGAGATCGCCGATCTGGAGAAGAAAGTAGAAGATCTGGAAGAAAAACTCAGCACTGCAGAAGATTCTGAGAATCATCCGGTCTATATCGCAGACATCACTGCTGCAGAAGCCGGAACATATCCGTTTGAACTCAGATACTATGAAAGATCCGCTAACTGGAGACCGGTATACGAGATCTATTCCGATGCAAAAGAAGCGCTGGACGTGCGTATGCGTGCCAGCATCAGTCAGAATACCCCGGAAGACTGGAACGACATCAGCGTGACTCTTTACACTGGTAATCCCAGCTCCGCAGGAACACTTCCCGAAGTCACTCCGGTCTATCTGAATATTCAAGTCCCCGTTCAGGCAAGAAGCTTCGCGGCAGGTGCTCAATTGATGGGTATGGCCAAAAACTCCATGAGTATGGATGAAGACGTAGCGGAAGCTGAAGCGCCTATGATGATGGCTGACATGGCATCTGTACGGATGGAGACGGAGGAAGCTGAAGTAAACAGCGATGAGACGGTTACGGAGTATGTCCTTCCCGGGAAAAGAGACATAAGAAAGGGATCAGATGAGACCATGGCTGATCTCAGCAGATATACCGTTCCTGCAGAGTACAAGATCGCAGCTGCGGCATGCATCGATCCTCACGCCTATCTGATCACTCAGATCAAAACAACAGACATCCCCTTTACGGATAATATCTCAGCAGCTATTTATCTAAAAGACAGGTATGTCGGACAAGTGTACATCGCTCCTGATCTTTCCAAGGAGACAATAGAGATCACTCTGGGAGAGGAAGAAAGGGTACATGTCAGCCGCAAGGAGACATTGCGCAAACAGTCGACCGCTCTTCTTAAAGCTCAGAAAACGCTGGATCATGTCTTTGAGACGACAGTCACCAACCTCACTTCTGAAAAAGTAGAAGTGGAACTCAGAGATCAGGTTCCTGTATCCCGTGACAAGGACATAACCGTTGAAGTAAAAGATCTTTCAGGTGCCCAAAAGGATGACGAGACAGGAGTCGTCACGAAGCAGATCACTGTTCCTGCCAACGGCACAGAGAAATTCTCCATTGCATACAAAGTGTCCTGGCCAAAAGATAAAAGAATACAAGAGACAAAACAGACCAGATTCTGTCCGGAGTGCGGCTCTGTAGTGACAGGAAAATTCTGCACTGTTTGTGGACATGTAATGTATTGATCTTTGAGTTCTCGATTCGGAAGAAGAAATTGTGATCTATATATACTTAACAACTTTATGAAGTATTTATATACAAAGTTTTTCTCTCAGCAGGAAAAACACGCTAAAGTCTTGTTTCGGAGTATTTAAGATTGTTTTCGTTGTTGTTTGAAGTGTGTCTTCAACATAGTTTCAATGATAAAGAAAGAATCTTTTATTGAGTTATTCAGTGTACTATAATGAGCCTTCCAAAATACTGGAAGGCTCATCTATTTCGCTTAGTAGTATATAATAGATATTATATTAATTTGTATTGTTACACAATGCATAGTATAAGGCATACTACTTGTTCATGATCAGGAGAAGAATACATGAAACAGTCATTTCAATATATTCTTAATACATATAATTCTTTAGGAGAAAAAACAGATTCTAAAACGCAAACTTACGTTGAGCTTGTTCGAAAGCTTCCAAATGAAATAAAGAAACTGTTTGCAGATCGTGATGATCTCGAATTCAAAGGATCTATGGGTGAGACTAAAAGAGCCTTCTATCCCTGGGTGTCAATATTGAACAAAAATGTCACGGTTACAACTCAAAAGGGATTGTATATAGTATTTCTTTTCAAGAGGGATATGACAGGATTTTATTTGTCATTAAATCAAGGAATGACAAATTTTGAAAAGCTCTATGGTAGAGATAGATACATTAATGCTAAAAAGGTATCTGACTACTTCCGGTCAGAGATTGTCGATTCTATTTTTTCAAAAGAACCAATCTCACTGGGAAGTAGTAAAAGAGATAAAGGATACGGTTACGAACATACAAATATTATTTCTGCATATTATCCATATGATAACTATACAGATGAGATCCTCAAAAATGACCTCTTTGAGATGATGGAGATTTATGACTCAATAGTAAAACATTTTGATACTAATAGCTATGATACTGTTATTCAAAGAGTTCTTATGGATGAACTAGATCCTATTATTCCAGCAGATGATGCTATAGAACAAATTCGAGCAATTGTTGACCCGGATAATGATTTGCCATATGGGTTTAACAGACGCTTATCATTAGTGGAACCATATGCTGATAGAGATAATAAGTATTCGAGGATAACAACACCTCATTCAGGGAAAATAGATTATGCCAAAAAGGCAATTAGAGATGCTAAAACAGGATTACTTGGTGAAGAAATGGTGATGCAATTCGAAAAAGAGCGGCTTGCTGCTCTTGGTTATGAAGAATATGCAGAGAAAGTGAGATGGGTTTCAAAAGAATCAGATAGTTATGGATTTGATGTGTTATCGTTCTCTGTAACGCCAAAAGGAAATATAAAGGAGCTATATATAGAAGTAAAAACAACTACTTCTAAAGTTGATACAGCTTTCTATGTTAGTAAAAATGAAGTTGATAAATCTAAACAGTATTCCGACCAATATTGCCTTTATAGAATCTACGATATAAATTCAATTTCTCCAAAGTTTTATATTACTTATGGTAGTATCGAAGAGAACTTCATATTAGATCCTGTATCATTTATGGCCAGATATAAAAAAGTGTAATCGTTACTATTATTGATATCCAGGTACTGTCTCAAATTATATGATCTGGTTTTGCATTAGCATAACAAGTTATTTAAAAAGAGTGTGCTCAGCAATGAGATGCTGGGAAAAAGCTGTGGTTTTGAGATGATATTAGTTAATAACATTGAGTCTTTATTATATGTACCGAATAGCGCTATGTTTTAAACTAAGAATGTTATTTAAATGATTGTTTTAATGATCAAATAACTTAATTTGGTTATATCAAAATAGACGAAACCATCTAACCAATTACCGTAGAGTGAAGTGATGCCCCTCACATAATAAAGTGTGTGGGGACAATTACTTTTTCGACGATATTATTCAGAAATGGGTACTAATAGTGAAATGAAGAACAGAATAGATAACCTGCCTTTGATAAGAAAAATTGAAATGCTCTCTAAAACTGCAAGTGCAGGAGAGCAGTATCGTCTATATTCTTATTTTGGCCGTTCTTATCTGTTAAAAATCATTCCTGGTAAACAGGAAAAAGTTCTTCTAGAAAACAGACTTTGGCTTTCAGAAGGTTTACCGGTACAGCGTATCCATAGAACAGGAACGACAAAGGATGGAGAGACATACACGTTATCGCAATGGATACCTGGAAATACCTTGGATGAAGTTTTTCCATGCGGTTCATACGCAGAGGAGAGAGAACTCGGCATCAGATGCGGTAACCTCCTTAAGAAAATCCACAGTTCTCTTCCGAAGTATACAGATCTGCATATGATACAACGTCTTGAAGAACGCCTCGATAATGCTGAAAAACGTATCAGCAGTGAGATAAATACAGATGGCGCAGAGACTCTTCTGAACGCAGTTCATAGGCTGCAGCGGGAAGTGTCTTCACTGGAAGACGGGCCGTGTTTCAGACTGCACGGTGATTATCACACAGGCAACCTGGTGCTTGACAGAAGCGAGCGTCTTCACATCCTGGATCCTGTTTACGGATCAGCAGGTGCACCGGAAGAAGATCATGCCAGAGTGTTGGTCAGCGCAGAGCACAGTAAGATCTTCGCACGGGGACAGATAGAGAGCTACTATACGGGAAACATCCCCGAGTGGTTCTGGGGACGTCTGAGGTTCTATATTCTGCTTCATTTGGTGGAGGCCTGGTCGTTTGGAGAGGGTAAGGGCAGCTCTGCGATATTCAAAGATCTGTTGAGGATAACAGAAAAACAGTATCCGCAGCTTCTGTCAGGAAATGATATTATTATAAAAAAGGAAACACCGTTGTTTTGGAGGAATGCAGATGGCAATAGATGATGAGATCCGCAAGGCAAGAGAGAAAATGCTTAAGGAGAAGAGAATACAGGAAGAAGAGGCTGCGGCAAAAAAACGTCTGGCAGATGCCTTTGCAGCTGCACATCTTTCTCAGAACGACCGCACAGTCATAATGCCCCCGGCAGGATTGCAACCTGTTATTCAGGAGGTGATCCCGAGTCTTAAGTTTGATAGTCCTAAGTTTGTTAAGACCATGCCCAACGGTATTACTTACATGAGGAATCCTATTGAAAAAGAAAGACCTACAGATCGTTCCTTCGATGTTGTTTATAACAAATATACAAAGGACAAAAGTACGTATGTTCAGTCAGTGAGTATCTTCCGTAACGGCTCCATATCAACATCTGGAATAAATCCCAATGATATCGACCCTCAGACACTCAGGACTAAGATCATCGAGACATTGGCAGCAGAAAGCATCAAGGACAGCAGTTCCAGGAAGTCAGCATCAACAAGTTCTTCTTCGTCCGGATCCAGCGGTGGAAGCTGTTATGTAGCGACAGCCGTTTATGGTTCATATGACTGCCCTGAAGTCTGGGTGCTTAGAAGATACCGTGACTATGTGCTGCTGGAGAATCCGCTCGGACGTCTGTTCGTCAAGCTGTACTATGCCGTCAGCCCGACTCTGGTCCGTCTGTTCGGGAAAACACGTTGGTTCAACAGCATCCTCCGACCGGTACTGGACAGGAAGGTCCAGGCACTGAAGACGGCCGGTTATCAGGATACTGAGTATCAGGACAAGATCTGACATGAACGGATTATTCGAAAAATTACAGTATTGCCCGGAGGAGATCCACGCTAGGAACGGCCTCCGGGCTATAGTTCTTCTCTCGGGAGGAATGGACTCGACTGTTGCCATGTGGTGGGCACTTCTTCACTATAAGAATGTCGATGCGGTCACAGTGGACTACAATCAGCCTCACCGCATGGAGGTGGAATATGCCTCAAAACTGGCAGATCTGACAGGGACTCCTCTGAGAACGATACACCTTGATCTGCCGGAAGATTTCTGGGGACTTCAGAACTTCCTGACCAGAGGCCAGGCCGGACTGATGACCGGTATCGCAGCTTTGGATATAAGCCATGAAGGAGCAGATATCGTGCATGGGATCCTTCGCACAGACGCGTTCGGAGATGTAAACAGAGATCATCTGGACAGGCTTGCTGATATCCTGAGCCACCCGGAAGACATACATCCGATAGGACTTGCAACGCCGCTCAGAGCAGTTGCTGACAAGCAGGCTGCCGCTGCGCTTGGCTTCTACTACGGAGCGCCTTTCCTGAGCTCATGGTCATGCCGTCATCCGGCGGATGGAAAACCGTGCGGTGAATGCGCACAATGTCAGGCCAGAAAAGAAGTGGCTGACGGCTTCGAAGAGCGTTTCGGTATCAGCTGGGATGAAGTGACAAGATGGCAGGATGTGCTGGGAAGTCCGATACATCCTGTTGTCAGAGACGAACTTCCGGAAGAGCTCTACGTCCTCAAGGAAGCGTTCCTTCAGGCGGGGTGCATGGACTATGCGAGCCCTGTTTGGCGCTATAACGCACCTGACGGGACAGTACGTGCTGCTTCACTTATAAAGGAACCTGCAGTGCTTCTGAATGATTCGGAGAGCAGAGGCGGGATGCACAAGGCCGTAACAGTCTCGGGATGGCTCGGGATCGGACAGTACTGGGAATTCGTGATATTTGATGACGGTAAAACAGCTTTTACTGATGAGATGCCTGAGCGTACAGTGGTGGAAGAGAAACTTCTGAGCCTGATCAGGAACGGAGGATGACGGTTCACATGTCACCGGATAAAGAAGTCTGCATAATAATTGGACATTCCGGATGCGGAAAGAGCACTCTCTGCCGTATGCTGGCTGAGCAGCTTGGCTGTGAATCACTTGGATTCAGTTATGCCGGTCGGACACTTGCTTCAGAGACTGATCCTGAAGCATTCGACCGGACTCAGGATTATATCTTCTCCTGTGTGGAAGCAGCACTGGACCGTTCTCCTCTGCTGATACTGGACGGCTTCGCATCAGATAAACTTCTTGAACGCATCAGGGAAAGGGAGATCAAGTGTACTATCTTTTTTATCGATGTTCCGGATCAGATCAGATGGGAAAGGATAGCACAGCGGGAAGACGTCACATTGGAAGAAGCTGCAGAGATAGACCGCTCAAAGGAAACAGGAAAACAGAAATCAGGACTTGGGCGTGTGATAGATCAGGCAGACCATGTTCTGGACGGAAATAAGACTACGGAAGCTCTGGCACGGGAAGTGATCTGTGTCCTCGGCAGATAGGAGCAAAGAGTCATAGGAGAATACATAAATGAACGAGTTCAAAGATAAAGTGGCTGTTATCACCGGCGGCGCTAAAGGAATAGGAAGATGTACTGCGCATATGTTCCGTGAGAACGGAGCAAAGGTTGCCATCATCGATCTTCTGGAACAGACGCATGATGATGCTGATCTGTACTATAAAGGCGACGTTTCCAGAGAAGAAGACCTCAGGAAATTCGCTGAGGCAGTCATTGAGAGATACGGCCATGTCGATTTTTTGGTAAATAACGCTCTGCCTCTGAGCAAGGGTATCGATGAATGCTCATGGGAGGAGTTCAACTATGCTCTGAGAACCGGCGTCAGTGCTCCGTTCATGCTGGCGAAACTCTTCAGCGGTCACTTTGCTTCAGGAGCGTCTATCGTAAACATCTCATCATCAAGAGACAGGATGAGCCAGTCGCAGACTGAGAGCTACACTGCTGCAAAGGGAGGGATCGCCGCTCTGACTCACGCTCTCGCCGTCAGTTTTTCCGGAAGAGTAAGAGTCAACAGCATCTCACCGGGATGGATAGAGACTAACGGGATCGAATATACGGGAGCGGATGCTGTACAGCAGCCGGCAGGCCGTGTTGGAAAACCGGAAGATATAGCAAATATGATCATGTATCTGTGTTCTGAAAAAGCAGGTTTCATCACCGGAGAAAACATCTGCATCGACGGTGGGATGACCAGACTTATGATCTATCATGGAGATAATGGCTGGAGTTATCTACCCTAACTGTGTGGTAATTATTAACAGTGTTTTTGACTAATATATGTTGTTAGCAACAGTAGATGAATTACTTAATATGATCATAAATAAAGGCTACGCTTTGACCTGCGTAGCCTTTATTTGATATACGGGAAGAAATGCTTCTCTTCAATCATTTATATGGAAGATATAATGCTTTAGACATTTCTTTTCCGCTGATTTCTACATTTATCCTCTGTACAGATCTTGATAGTCTATTGTTAGAAAGATGGAGCACTGACCAAAGAACTGAGCTAATGGTATGTGATTGTAATACATTCAGAAACTGCTTTAGAGGGCAAACGCAAACGTAAGATACAGCTCAGCCGAAGGGCAGCAGGAGGTATAAGCATGGGGATCCTTAAAGATCTTCTGTTCGGAAGTGATAAACAGAATGAACAGCGCAAAGAAAAAACAGAGCGTGTCGATGTCCGCGGGTATGATGAAAGAAGAGAAGTCTACGACAGCCAGGGACACTGGAAAGAAGAACACAGGTGGAATCCGCATACAGACCGCTGGGATAAGCTTGATATACACGGAGACGTGATCGGTCATATAGAAAGAGACTCAAGCGGCAATATGGTCCACAAAGATTACTATGAGAACGTCACACAGGAGGATAAGCTGGAAGACTCAAGAACGGTAGCACACTATGACAGCAAAGGGAACAAGACGGGCTACACTACTAAGGACTTCAGCAACAATCTCACCAGACACACGTATTCTGAAGACAAAAAGGAGGAAGGCGGTCACGGACTGATCGGTTTTCTCAATTCCATCCAGGAAACAGCCGATGAATACAAAAGGATGATGGATGAACTGAAAAACGGGTATGAAGAAGACTTATCGGAAGACGAGGAAGATCTGACGGAAGAATATTACGATTATGATCTTTTTGACGACGAGGAAGAAGATGACGATCCGTATGCTGACGAATACGATGAAGAATCAGAAGATGACGAATATTGCTGAAACAGCATAAGAGTGCACATGCGATGTCACAGCCGCGCAAAAAATGTAACAGATCCTGCCGCGCTTAAGCGCGGCTCTTTTCTTAAGAAAGAGAAATTCAATAAGCCTGAAAAATTTTCTTTCTTTTAGCTGAGTAAAATAGCAGATTTCAGGCACTAATACTATAGAATAGTAATATATAGACAATGCCAGCTTTTGATATGTCTCAGAAGCCGGTGTATAAATAGTGCCTCAGACGGAAGAGACAGACTGTCATACTTCCTGAGGCAGCGCAGGAGGAATCCAATGAATAAGAAATTCCTGAACATGGCTCTCTGCCTGATGTTGATGGCTGTCGTGATGTCTCTCATCGCAGTACCGGCCTTCGCAGCGGAACTGGGATCTGACAGCACTGCGGAAGAGTACCCTCTCTGGGTCGGCAGTGTGCAGGTGACAAGTGGTAATGCCGCTGACGTGCTTGGTGACGGAACTGTCAGATTGGAAGTCGCTGACGGTAAATACACGCTTACTCTGGAGAACGCGGATATTTCCGAAACAAGTACCCACACATTTGCTGGTTCAACATTCAGTTCAAATATATACTCTCCGCAGGAGGAGCTGGATCTTACTATCAAACTGATCGGTGAGAACAGACTCAGTAACGCTGAAATAAACATATGGCTGCATAATAAAAACTATAGGGATAAACTGACAATATGCGGTGACGGCTCGTTAAACATCGAAACTATTGCGACCGGGCCTTACTTTGCGAATTTTAAAAAAAGTATCACCTTATATGGCATGCATGGCTCTCTTGTGGTGAAGAATACCACCATAAAAGCAGAAGGGGACGTTTCTACTAACGGCGGTGCTGTCGAGATAACAGACAGCTATTTTGAATCTGGCACTATGATAGCGAGTGATGTCACGATCAAAGACAGTGTCGTCGATTTGACTGAATGTCTTGATGTGGCAGGATATTTTAGCTCTCTTACAGTAAAAGGGAAAAGCCACGTCGCCTTTCACGGCGAGACATGTGCTCTTGTTGCCGATACTTTTAACGCGGAAGACGGAAATGAACTGCTGGAGCCGGAAGGCGGGGTTTTCAAAGCATATAACCAGAACGTCACTAAAGCAGTATATGAATCCAAGGATTCGGACACTGTTGCCAAGGAGGTAATGATAGGCCAGCATTTCTGGGAATGGATAGTTGATAAGGAACCGACCTGTTCTGATACAGGGCTGAAGCATGAAGAATGTACTGTCTGTCACGCAAAACGCAACGAAGGGACTTCTGTTCCGGCTACGGGAGAGCACACATGGGTGTACCAGGGCTTCTCGTGGTTCGTCAACGAACAAACAGGGCACAAGGCAGCGCAGGCGGATTTCACTTGCTCTGTATGTGATCATAAATCCGGAGTTTTCGTTAATTACCAATATCTCGAAATAACAGTGACTGAGCCGACCTGCATGGATCAGGGATATACGACATACACAGCAGTAGTAGATGAGACCAGTAGCCTGGACGGCCAAAAGCATTCAGACAGCTGTAAAGAAGAGTATACGCCGGTGATGCCTGACAATCACAAACTGGTCCATAAAGCGGAAGATAAGGGAACCTGTATAAAGGAAGGAACCAGAGAATACTGGACCTGTTCAGTGTGCGGAAAGCTGTTCTCCGATGAAAACGGCAAGAATCTGATCGATCAGCCTGAGAAATACTTCGCGGATCATGAATGGAATGAGCCTGTTCTTTCATTCGATGATGATGGCAGCGCTGAAGTGACGCTGGTATGCAAGAACGATCCGGAACATACCAGAACTCTGGAAGCAGAGGTAGAGGATATAGAGATCGTTGCTCCGACTGAGTCAAAAGACGGATCAATTATCTATACAGTCTCATATGAGCTCGACGGACAGGAACTGACAAATAAGATAGCGATAGTTATCCCGCATGCGGGTGACGTGGTCACATACTCCTACGACGGAGAGCCCGTTTCCTGGACCAAGGGAAGCGGAAAGAGCATTGTGCTTCGTTTCTCAAGAAGTGAATTTGACGAGTTCACATATGAGTTCTTTACGGGACTCTA
The DNA here is from genome assembly GCA_017405465.1 of Oscillospiraceae bacterium. Classification (GTDB taxonomy): domain Bacteria; phylum Bacillota; class Clostridia; order Oscillospirales; family Ruminococcaceae; genus RUG11783. The sequence goes on along the minus strand of JAFRAJ010000015.1, from coordinate 9,206 downwards.
TAATGACGGAACATCTGTGGGAGCCGGTAACTATGAGGCAGAAAAGGGCAGTGTCGTGATCACCCTGAGCGCCGATTATCTTGAGACCCTTTCGGAAGGTGAGCATACAGTCAGGGCAAGCTTCACGGACGCAAGCGCTGAGACTGTTCTGACAGTGAAGGTAGAGCAGGTGCCTGCGACAGGAGTTGATGATCATATGAAAGTGTACAGCTTCATAGTGGCTGTTTCTCTTCTGTCTCTTGCAGCGGTCCTTCAGCACAGGAAGAAAAGCATAGGATAAAAAACGCGAGAATATGATAAGTGCCGTACAGGTCAGCCTGTACGGCACTTTTGGTTGTTTCGGAATAGAAGACGGGTCCGTTTTTTCTCCGTGCTTGAAAACAATTTTCTCTTAGCTTGTATATCTCTTAGTGAAATCCAAAACCTGCGGCGTTATTGCAGGATGCCCTGTATCATCAGTCGGCAAAGGGACCGTAGCATTCGCTGTATTCTTTCCAGATCTTTATGATCGAACGTATGGTAGGATACAGATTAACGGCTATCATGATCAGATAAACGATGATGACCAGCTTTCCTGCTTCGGTATCGCTGGTAGTGTACTCCCCGGTCGCGGTCTTCCCTTCAAATATGGCATCGGTGAACATCAGAAGGAAATCGTTTGAGGCATGAAGCAGCGTTGCCCCACCGAGATTATTCGTGTGCAGCACGATCTCACACAAGGTGATACCGAACATGGCTGTCTGGATGACCTTGAGCAGGGACTGCAGGAATATGTGTGACCGGGCGTTTTCACTGTACACGTCAGTCTTCACTTACGAACTTTTCTCTGGTCAGTCTGTAGATCTCGGAATCGAATTCAAATCCGGGATCGTTATAGTAGGACAATGCCGCAGGCTTGTCTTTGTTTGCGAATTCTTCTACGAATCTCTTCGCCCACTCTTTTTTCGTCTCTTCGTCCGCGTCAGCAGGATAATCATTTGCGGGAACGTTCATCAGAAGCTTGTCTCCGTAGAGTTCATATATCATGTGATAGTCATTGATGGCCATGCCGTCCCAGCAGTCGAAACCTGCTTCTATCATGCATGGAATGAGCTTCTCAACTTTTCCGCAGGAATGCAGGTTGGTGACGTAACCCAGTTCATGGATGCGGTCGGTCACCTTGCGCATATACGGAACGATCATCTCTCTTACGACTCTCTCGCTGAAGAACGGTCCGTCCTGAGCGCCCCAGTCATCGTGCAGGGTGATGCCGTCCACGAGATCTCCGTAGTATTCATGCACGTGGTCGACTATGTCGATCCAGAGGTCAGCCAGGGCGTCCATCAGATCCTTGACATCCTGTTTGACCTTGCGGTTCATCAGCGTATAGGCCGCAGGTCCGAAGTCCATAAAGGAGATCAGCCTCTCAAAGAATCCGGTCAGTATTGTGAAGAACACGAACTTCTTGTTTTCTTTGAGATTCTCTCTTTCTTTCTCGACTTCTCCGGCCCAGTCCCAGCTGTCTACATCAGGAAATTTGATGACTTCTCTCCATTTCGTGATGTCAGTGAGCGTCGGGTTCCCGGGACGGACTATGGAACCGCCGGCGCGCGGAACGAACTCCCAGTATATGCCGAACATGTCGTTCCCGCCTCTCATCCTGGCCGGGTTGTCAGGAATGATCTCGTTCGGAACTCCGCCTTTGTCAAATGCGGAAGGCATCCACAGCTGCTCATGCTTCAGAGCTCTGCGGAAGTTCTCTCTGGCGGTGATCGGAGAGTCGAACTCGATCATGGTCCGCCTTCCCTCTATTATCTTGGCGTTTTCTATCTCTTTTGGATCAAATTTCATGTTTATTCTCCTTACAGGCAGCTGCATGAAAAACGATTTCTTATAGCTTCTGATTATATGATACATCTGCTGCAGACCAGAGAAAACAACAGAAAGGCGTATAGTTGTCTAATTGATGAGAAAGGCCCTGGGACGATGACGGATATGTGCAAAAAGGATCCAGGAAAAAGGCAACTTGCACAAAGAACTCTCTGCAGTATACAGACTACAGAGAGCTCTTTAGCTATATTCTCTTTGTTTTTTCAGGCGATCATGATCTCCGGATCCATTACTCCGGTCGCTGTCAGGATATCTCTTATGCCTGTCACCGGCACTATCTCTATACTGTCAAGGACTTCTTTTGCCACATCCTTGAGATCGTAGAGGTTCTCTTCCGGGATGAACACTTTCGTTATACCTGCTCTGTGAGCGGCCATCAGCTTTTCCGGCAGTCCTCCGATCGGGGTGACTGCACCGCGAAGCGCGACTTCTCCCGTCATGGCGATGTGCGGATCCACTACGCGGCCTGTCAGCAGAGAAGCCAGCGCTGTAGTCAGAGTTACCCCTGCAGAAGGACCGTCCTTGGGAACAGCGCCTTCAGGAACGTGGATATGTATATCATGATCCTTAAGCTGTTCACATTCGTCAGGGAACAGGCTCTTTACAAGGCTGAGCGCTATCCTTGCGGATTCCTTCATGACATCGCCGAGCTGTCCGGTAATGATCAGTTCGCCTCTTCCGGGTATCAGCATTGTCTCGATGTAAAGTATATCTCCGCCGACAGGTGTCCATGCCAAGCCGGTCACGACCCCGGCTTTTGGTTCAGGCAGTATCGTATCGTGGCGTATCGGTCTTGAGTCGAGCTCATCGCGGATGACATCCGAAGTCACTTCTATATTGCTGTCCGGATCAGATGCGATATTCACTGCCAGGATCCTGCAGACAGTGTCTATCTGCTTGCGAAGCCCGCGGACTCCGGCTTCCATCGTATAGTCGGAGATCAGAGTCTCAAGAGCATCATCAGTGAAGGACATTCTTTCAGGATCGATGCCCATGGCTTCCATGGACTTCGGAACGAGATGCTCTTTTGCTATATGGAGTTTTTCAATGGGGGTATATCCCTGGAACTCTATGACTTCCATCCTGTCCAGAAGAGGCTGAGGAATAGTATCCGTGCTGTTCGCCGTGCATATGAAGAGCACGTCAGACAGGTCATAGGGTACGTTCATATAGTGATCGGTGAACGTATTGTTCTGCTCCGGATCCAGTACTTCCAGAAGCGCGCTTGCAGGACTTCCGTTATAGGATGCAGAGAGCTTATCCACCTCATCCAGCACCATTACCGGGTTAGAAGCGCCGCTCTTGTGTATGCCGTCCATTATGCGTCCGGGCATTGAACCGATGTAAGTCCTGCGGTGGCCCCTGATATCGCTCTCATCATGCACGCCGCCGAGACTGACTCTTACGTATTCGCGTCCGAGAGCCCTGGCGATGCTCTTCCCGATACTGGTCTTTCCTGTTCCCGGCGCTCCGGTAAAGAGAAGGATGGAACCGGACTGCTGCTGTTTCAGGTTCATGACGGCGATCTGCTGGATCACGCGGTCCTTGACTTTCTTGAGCCCGTAGTGATCCTCGTCGAGGATGCGCCTGGCTTCCTTGAGGTCTATAAGTTCCGGATCGGCTTTCTTCCAGTTCAGAGTGGTGACGAAGTCGAGGTAGTCATACAGCATACCGGCTTCGACACCATCCTTGCCTTCCTGACGCAGACGGTTGAGGACCTTCTCCGCTTCCTTGCGCGCAGTCTCGTTCATGCCGGAATCTGCGATGCGCTGTTCGAACTTCTGTACATCCGTAACGTTCTCCGGATGCATGTCATCCAGTTCCTTCTGCAGATGCTCCATCTGCCTCTTGATGGCAGCTTCCTTATAGCGCTGCTGATATTCCTGCTGCTGGGAAGAGTTGGCTTCACTGGTGATGCGGCCGACTTCCATGAATTCATACAGGGTCTTCTCGATGAGCTCAGCCCGGACAGCTTTGCTGTCCTCTTCCAGGATCGCATAGCATTCCTCATTGCTCAGCTTCATGAGAGGTGACATCGCACATGCAGCTGCCCCTACTGAATCCACCTGATCGATGATGTAATTCGCAGTCTCTCCTCCGCCGAGCGCATCTGAGAAGCGTCTCATCTCGATCTTGAGAGCGTTGACTTTTGCTGTTTCTTCTTCAGAAGAAAGATCATCGTCATCCCTGCGGCGGGAGATCGCGAGTTCGATGGTGTGGTCGTCGTTGACGATCACATCCTGGATGTTCACGCGGTACTGTGTGCGCACTGCTGCAAATCCGTGATGATCTATATCGGTTATCACACCTGATGCACCGATAGGGTAGAAGCTGTTCTCGTTCAGCTCTTCATAGCTGCTGTTTTCTTTAGCGACTATTATGACGACGCGCTCACCGACAGCTACGCTTCTGCCTCCGGAATTGCGGCGGAGCTGTTTCGTGCGGAAAAGCATCGTTGCATCCGGGGCTACTACTGTTTCAAATACTGGGACTACTAACATTTTCTTGGATTCTCTCCTTATATTAAAAGTGAATGTTCATTTAATAATGTGTCTTTTTTATCCCTGCCCTTGCGGGCAGGGCATGTCGATCTATAAAAGCAGCATCGCCTGAAGCATCTGGATCAGCTCATCGAGCTGAGTGTCTGCGGCAGGATCTGATGCCCGGTTCATTGCCAGAAACCTGACTGGTGCAAAAAGCATAGCACCCATGTTCCAGTCATCGCATCTTCTCATGATCCCACGGTTCTGATAGGAACGAATAATATCGAAGATGTCGTAACCGTTGTCCTGTTCACATACCTGATTCGAAAGGGAAGGACATCTGGAACACTGTTCAACGAAACTGAACACGTCTTCGTATTCAGTAGAGAAGGAGTACCAGCCTCTGACGATGGTATCGATTAGCTCATAACCGCTCATCTCTGGACGTACCAGGTGCATCACGTACTGATACGGTCTGCGGGAGTATTCGCGGAAGACTTCAGCCAGCATCTCTTCCTTGCTGTCGTAATAGACATATATGGTTGCGGGAGATACACCGGCTTCTCTTGCTATCTTGGAGACAGATGCACCGTCTATGCCTTCCCGAAGGATAAGACGGACCATTGCGTCCTTGATCCTCTGACGCTTGTCTTCGTCCTTGAAACGCAAAGCAGAACCACCTCCTGACCATTTATGATTTAATAATAAATGAACGTTCGGTTATATGTCAATAAATAAATACCTTAAATCTGACAGATGGTCAGGCTATTGCTGTGAATGGAAGTGATCAATAATTGGAAAAGCGTATAGAGGCCGGACTATAATGAGATCGTGATCTGCCGATACGTCCTAGAATTTATATGACACGTTAGGAGAATTTATGATGCCTATATTCAGAGATCTGCTGTCCATGCTGAATAAAAAACAGCCTGATGACGCAATTGAGAAGAAGACAGAGCCAGTGAAAAAAGCAGAAGAGTACTTAAAAGCACCTTTGGATCTGACTATGATTGCCCGTGATACTGAAATACTGTCAGCTGCAGACGCATATCTTAAGAAAGTCAGTACAGAACCGGAAGATGAAATTGAGGTTTCGGGAGTGAAGCTGCTCAAAAACGGACATATACTCTTCGGACGGTATGAGCAGGAGATCGGAAAAACCAGCCCGCTGGAATGGATCCCTCTGAGAGTGACTGATGACAGTATCTTAATCGTGACCCTGAAAGGGATTGATACTATGCCTTTTGACAGTGATGATTGCGACTGGGAAGACAGTGAGCTGAGAGAGTGGATGAATGGCGATTTTATCAGAGGAGCATTCAATGATGAAGAGAGAAAACTGATCGTCCGCTGTAAGATTAGAAGCAACACATACAACTGGAGAGAAGAACTGGTTTCACATAATGATACAGAAGACGAAGTGTTTGCATTGTCTGTTGAAGAGGTCGAAACATTATTCCGCAATAGCGATGAAATGAAAGCGGAGGCGACCGAATATGCAATAAGAAAAGGCGTCTATCACTCCGACAATGTGTGCTGGTATTGGTGGATGCGCAATCCCGGGCGTGAACCGGATTGCACCATGAATTGCAGAGATTTCGACTATGTCGACAAAGATGGCAAGGAGAGATCAGAGCAAGGTGTCGCAGTGCGGCCGGCTCTGTATTTTGAAGCTCCGAAAGAAATTATAGATGCAGTCGCGAAAGCAAAAACGACAGTAAAAGAACGGCTCAGTGATTCCTGGTATGATGTATTCGATTCCAAGAGGACTGCCGAAGTAGTCTTCGAGATGGTGCACGGGAAGCTGGAAGAAAGACCGGGTGAGCCCGAATTGCAGAGAGACGGAAATATACTCTTTGGCCGATATCCGCAGGAAAACGGAGAGATCAAACCGATCGAATGGAGAGTTCTGGAGCGAAAAAACGGCGAGATCTTAATGGTGAGCGAGTATGTTCTTGACGCACGCTCATTCTCCGAAGATGAATATCAGCTAAAATGGGAAAACAGTGATCTGCGTAAATGGCTGAACAGGGACTTTATCAACGGTGCATTTTCAGAAAAAGAGCGAAGGATCATCCTTCCGAAACGGTTAAAGAATCCAGGCAACCGGGAGTATGGATATCCCGATGATCCTGAAACCACTGACCGTGTGTTTCTGCTTTCTGCTGAGGAAATTGAGAGATATATGCCGGAGTATATGGATGCCGTATGCGATGCGACCGGTCATGGTGACGTTTATGTTAATTCTGACACCGGAACGGCTGAATGGTGGCTTCGGACTACAGGATTGGTATCCTCCGATGATCCTATGGATGAATCCTGCACAAATATAGCAATAGTAGATATTTACGGTACTGTTGAATATCGCGGGAATCCGGCTGGTGAGGATTGGACCGGAGTGAGACCGGCTATGTGCATTAAGATCACAGATTGGTTCATAGAAGAAGAAAAGATGCTGTACTTCCTGACCCAGTTCTCCTACGAGGAGTTCTTGAATGATATCCAAGAAACGCTGGATGGATCCACGGGAACTTCTTTGAATGAAGAAGACGCAAGGTATCTTGCATATTCCCGAAAGAAAGCTTACCGTACGAGGCTAGATCTTGCCGGAGGCAGAATAATGCGCAACGGTAATGTCATATTCGGCCATTACCGCACTGATGACGCATCTATAGAGCCATTGACGTGGATACCCTTAGCTGAAACAGAGCAGGGTGTGATCATGATCAGCGCCAAAGCGATCGACTGTCTGCCAATAAACAGCGCCTCGATAGATGTTAACTGGGCAGAGTGTGATCTGCGTAAATGGCTGAACAGTGATTTCATGGATCTGACATTCAATGACGATGAGAAAAAACTGCTGGAAACAGTATCGCTTAAGACGAAATCTGACAAAGAGTATATTGAGACAGAAGACAAAGTGTTCCTGCTCTCAAGCGATGAGGTCGATCAGTATTTTGTCAATAATGAAGCCAGAATAGCAGCTCCGACCTTATATGCTGTTAAAAGGGGAATTCAGATCAGGAACAAGGCATGTAAATGGTGGATGAGGAGTCAGGAAAGAATACAACTGTTCTTGGAAGATGGCGATATTTGGGTGAATCAGTTTGAAACAGTTGGGGAGTTTGGGAATGTACATCTGTACAGGAATTCTGCAGATGAAAAGAATATTGCTGTACGCCCGGCAATCGTTTTGAAACTGATCGCGGAATAGATAATGTATATTATGATTTCTGCCGCTTGGATTAATTTAGAAATGAGAACTTGAAATGCACGTTGTTTCTATGCTCGATGATTACAGAGCCATGTGTGAATCAGCAGAGTCAGACGGTAAGTTTGAGGCTTATAAAGCGTATACCGCTAAATATCCTGTTTTGTTTTCGTCTGTAATGAAATATCTCTATCAATGTCCGATGGAAGCGCTGAGAGAGTACGTTGAATCCTCTGACATTAAGAAACTGCTGCTCCAGGGAGAAGAGAATTTCAAGATCGGGAAGTTTACAGCGGTCGCTGATTCTGTGTCGAAATGCTGCACAAGGATGGGAATAGACTTTTCCTTTGATCTGTACCTGGGAATGGAGCTTGGGAATATTGGAGGAGCTTCTCTTCCTACGGATGATGACAGCCGGTTTGTCTATATAGGCGTGGACCGGCCGATCGATCCGCTGTGGCAGCAGATTTTTGTGCCTCATGAACTGCATCATCTGCTTCGGATCCACAAAACGGGAGAAAAGGAGAGCAACACATTAAGGTCTCGGATGGTAAGCGAAGGGTTAGCTTCATATTGTCCGCTTTGGTACTACGATATGCCGTGGAATACAGAGACAGTTGCGCAGAGCTTGGGCGTAAATGAAAAACAATCCGGATACATGCTGGACCATGCAGAAGAGCTGATCGAAGATCTCTGGAATGAAGGTGATCTGCCTTTGGATCAAACCGTAATGAGTAGGTATTTTGCTTCTCGGGATGAAGACAGTGATGTGCGCGTGCCGGGATATTTTGCAGGAATGTGGTTCGTGCATGAGCTTGTTTTATCCGGATGTGATTTCATTGAATTGACCGGCATGGATACTGCTGAGATATTGGACCTGATCCGGAGACAAATGCGCATATGAAGGCGTATTGTTTTCACGCAAAATCTCGATTTCTGGACGTCGAATTCTAACTCGTGGAGCAGAAATACAATGGTTAAATGGCTAGTTTTTATGTAAATCATTAATTGACTACATAAATCAATATCGAATGAGCCTGATATTATTAAGAGAGCGATATATATAGCTGCAATAAAGAAGCAAGAAGAGTTTTGCAGACTCTTCTTGCTTCTTTGTATCTATAACACGATATGACAGAATTCTACTTGGTTCACATGAAAACTGATTTGTATATTGTTCTCATATTGCGGTGTTTTGGGGAAATAAATGATTCTAATTAATCAATTCTGAAGACCGATTAACGAATTTTCGCAGATAATCATTGCCGGATTTCCGGCGTTTCCCTTTTCAAGCAACTAAAGCTGACAGAATCGTTGCTGAATTGTTAAGTCCGGTTGGTGGTACAACATTTCCCGCTTTTCTACAATTATGTTAGTTTTCGTTGCAAAGGTGGGATAAGTATGAGAAAACATTATTTAGATAACATCCGCTGGCTGACCGTCGTACTGGTGGTCTTCTACCATGTGCTCTACATGTATAACGCTGAAGGGGTTACCGGGGGACTGGGCAAGATCACCCATCTTAATGTTCAGTACTATGATCTATATCTGAACTTCGTCTATCCCTGGCTGATGCCGATCTTGTTCATTGTTTCCGGCATTACTTCCCGGCTGTATCTGGAAAGCCACAGCAATCGGGAATT
>JAFRAJ010000014.1 GCA_017405465.1 Oscillospiraceae bacterium | reverse complement strand
TTTTATTTTCGGTCCTGGATGCTGTTCAGGGCTGTTGCTGTGGTATATGCCGCAAGGGGAGTTGAGGAAACCCAGGATCAAAGCTCCGGATCTCTTTCCCTCTTGCGAGTATGTTATACAACCATTTTTAGCACTCGTCAAGAGAGAGTGCCAATTCTTTTGTGAGGAATTTGTGAACTTTCTTATATATAATTCGCTGCGATTTTTCACCGGATAATTAGATTCACGAATTAGCCCTTGTTACAGCTTGGAAAACAGCGCACGCGCTTTTGCAGAACAGCCTTTTTTGATTCGACTTCTCGCTTCAATTCCCGGATTTCCGGGCTTGCGTCTTCTTCCCGGTAGAGGTGGCCGATCAGTGCGTTCTGTTTTTGCCTCTCACATATTTTGCGAGGATGCCGCTCTGATCCAGCCCAAGATAAACGGCACGCTCCAGCCGTTCTTCGAGGGACAGTTTTCTTGGGTGTGGTATGCGGGTATCATCCAACACAACCGCATCAAACTCGTAGCCTCACCTTTATTCTGAAAGTGCCTGATTTCAAGGACTTTTTGGCAAAAAGAAAGGACTCCAGCTTTGTATCAAAATTGGAGTCCTTTTATGGTTGCGGAGGAAGGACTTGAACCTACGACCTCCAGGTTATGAGCCTGGCGAGCTACCGACTGCTCCACTCCGCGATATCCTGTTGGGAGTTTTATTATAGCCTTATGCGTTCTGTATGTCAACCACAAAAGACAAAAATAACAAATATACTATATGTATATACATATATGTTATTTGCTATATGTATAACAATGGGCCTTCTAAAAAGAAAAGCAGGGGGCCGATCAGCCTCCTGCTTGTTTCAATCATACGGACGATTAGAATTTCCCGTCTCCGTCGGGATCGAGATCCCTCAGAGCGGCTTCGATATCCTTGGATATCTCATCTTCGTCTTCTGCGTCCATTCCGTCGTAGAAGTCCTCTTCCTCTTCTTTCGGTTCGCCGACGGCTTTGTTCAGTTCCTTCCTGACTCTTTCCGTATCGAACTCTACGGTAAATGTGCTCTTTCCGTCTTCAGTCTTCTCAGACTTGAACTTCAGGAACCCCATTTCCTTAAGGAAGAAAACCGTCCCTGCAGCAAATCCGAGGATTGCTGCAGCTTTTTCCAATTTACTAGCCATATCGTCGTCTCTCCTTTCAATATTGAGAAGCCGGCTTCTTATTTTACCAGCATGCTGGGTTCCCAGCATTCAGGCGCCTTGATCCCGAACAGATCTGCGACAGTCGGAGCTACGTTGGCAAGTCCGTAGGGTCCCTCGCCGAAACGAACGTCTCTTTCCCTGTCTACTATGATGAACGGAACGGGATTCAGCGAGTGAGCTGTCCTTACCTGCAGTTCACCTTTCTTGTTCTTTTCCAGCATCTCATCCGCATTTCCGTGATCCGCTGTGATCAGAAGCGTTACGCCTTCTTCTTCACAGACTTTCACAAGTCTTGCGAGCATGAGATCCAGAGCGCTCATTGCGGTGATGACAGCATCGAGGTTGCCGGTATGTCCTACCATGTCGCCGTTGGGGAAGTTGCATCTGATGAAGTCATACTTCTTGCTCTTTATCGCTTCGATGACGTCGTCAGTTATCTCTGCACATTTCATCCAGGGTCTCTCGTCAAAACTTACGTTGTCAGACGGAATCTCCTTGAAATCTTCAAGTTCTTCACTGAACTTTCCGCTTCTGTTTCCGTTCCAGAAATAGGTCACATGGCCGTATTTCTGCGTCTCACTGACTGCGTACTGACGCAGTCCGTTCTCTATGAGCAACTCGCTGAGGGTGTTGTGGATCTGAGGCGGATTCACGAGGAATCGCTTCGGGAGCTTAAGGTCTCCGTCGTACTGGAGCATTCCTGCGTAGACTACATCGGGACGCGGCTCACGGTCAAAGGCGTCGAAGACATCGTCGTCGAATGCCATGCTGATCTCTATAGCTCTGTCGCCTCTGAAGTTGAACAGTACCACTGCGTCTCCGTCATTGATCGTACCGACCGGGCCATTCTCATCAGTGATGACGAATGCCGGCAGATCCTGGTCGATGACATCCAGCTCTCTGCGGTATGTTTCGATCGCTTCTTTTGCTGTGGAGAATCCGCGGCCAATGCCTCTGACATGTGTGTTCCAGCCGGTCTCCACCATTCCCCAGTCAGCCTTATACCTGTCCATCGTGACCTTCATGCGTCCGCCGCCGCTGGCAATGCATACGTCGAAGTTATCGTCGCTGAGTTCAGCAATCTTCTCTTCCAGTGCGTCGACATATGTGAGCGCGCTGGTAGCAGGTACGTCTCTGCCGTCCAGGAGTATATGGATCCTTACTCTCTTCACTCCGTCAGCTTTTGCGCGTTCCATCATCGCGAACAGATGTCCGATATTGGAGTGGACGTTTCCGTCTGAGAGCAGTCCGAGGAAATGCACTGTTCCCTTTACTCCGACAACATCTTTCCATGCGTCCGATACGAAGATCGAACCGTTCTCGATGGATTCATTGACCAGTTTGGCTCCCTGTGAGTAGATCTGTCCGCATCCGAGAGCGTTGTGGCCTACCTCGCTGTTTCCCATGTCGTCATCTGACGGCAGGCCTACAGCAGTACCGTGTGCTTTTAGCGTAGTGTTGGGACATTCTGCCCTCAGGCGGTCAAGCGTGGGGGTATGAGCGAGGGTGACACCATCGCCGAGTCCGGTCTTGGAGATACCGACTCCGTCCATTACTACGAGAAGGACCGGTTTCTTATTCATTCTCAGAATGATCCTTTCTTATTTGCTGGCAGCGCCGACGATGACTGCGAAGTCTGCGGGCTTGAGGGAAGCTCCGCCGATGAGTCCGCCGTCGATGTCTTCCATGGAGAGAAGCTCTTCGCAGTTCTTCGCGTTCATTGATCCGCCGTACTGGATGGTGAGGGCGTCAGCTGCGTCTCTGCCGTACTTCTCAGCGACTGTGTCACGGATGAATCCGCAGACTTCAGCGGCCTGTTCCTTAGTGGCGGTCTTTCCTGTACCGATTGCCCAGATGGGCTCATATGCGATGATGACGTTCTTGAGGTCTTCCTCTGTCATTCCGTCGAGAGCTGCAACGACCTGTCCGCAGACAAAGTCCTTTGTGACGCCGGCCTCGCGCTGATCAAGGCTCTCACCTACGCAGATGATGGTCTTGAGGCCGTAGGACAGAGCAGCCCTGGCTCTCTTATTGACTGTTTCATCTGTCTCTGCGAAATACTGACGGCGCTCGCTGTGTCCGAGGATCACGTATTCGACGCCAGCTTCTTTGAGCATGGGTGCGGAGATCTCGCCTGTGAAGGCGCCGCTGGGCTCGAAGTGGCAGTTCTGCGCTGCTACATGTACGTTGCTTCCGGCTGTCTTCTCGACTGCTACGGCAATGTCAGTGAAAGGAACACCGATGATGACTGTGCAGTCAGCATCCTTTACGAGCGGGAGAATCCCGTCGATGAGTTCCTTGGCTTCGCTGGCGGTCTTGTTCATCTTCCAGTTACCGGCGATAACTGCGTTTCTCTTGGCTTTATTCATAATCTTATTTCCTTTCAGATCAGTCTTTGTCTGTCATGGCATCGATGCCGGGAAGGCCTTTGCCTTCGAGGAACTCGAGGGAGGCGCCGCCGCCGGTGCTGATGTGTGTGATCTTGTCAGCAAAACCGAGGGAGTTGACTGCGGTAGCGGAGTCGCCGCCGCCGATGACGGAGATGCAGTCTGTATCAGCGATGGCACGGGCAACAGCTTTTGTGCCTTCAGCAAGCTGCGGGTTCTCAAACACGCCCATAGGTCCGTTCCACACGACGGTCTTCGCATTCTTTATGGCTTCTGCATAGAGCTCACGGGTCTTGGGGCCGATATCCATGCCCATCTTATCTGCCGGCAGCGCTGTGCTGTCATATACTTCAGTTTCTACAGGAGCATCTATAGGATCCGGGAAGGAAGCCGTGACGACTGTGTCAACAGGGAGAAGGATCTTCACGCCGTTCTTCTCTGCAGTAGCGAGCATCTCTTTGCAGTAATCGATCTTGCTCTCGTCAAGCAGGGACGTTCCGACTTCATAGCCCTGGGCTTTGAGGAATGTGTAAGCCATTCCACCACCGATGATGAGCGTATCAGCCTTTGTAAGAAGGTTCTCGATTACAGCGAGTTTGTCAGCAACTTTGGCACCGCCAAGGATGCATACGAAGGGGCGCACAGGATTCTCAACAGCATTTCCGAGGAATTCGACCTCTTTTGCCATCAGATAGCCATTTGCGGATTCGGAAACATACTTTGTCACGCCGACTGTGGAGCAGTGTGCTCTGTGGGCAGTTCCGAAAGCGTCGTTTACGAACAGATCGCAGAGAGAACCGAGTTCTTCTGAGAAGTTCTCTGCGTTCTTCTCTTCTTCAGGACGGAAGCGTGTGTTCTGCAGGAGGATGGCTTCGCCGTCCTTCATCTCGGCAACAGCAGCTTTCGCATTGGGTCCGACGACTTCGTCGTCTGCCGCAAACTTGACTTCCTGTCCGAGGAGCTCGGTCAGACGGGCAGCGACAGGAGCGAGTGAGAATTCAGCCTTGGGTTCTCCCTTGGGTCTGCCGAGGTGTGAGCAAAGGATCACACGTGCTCCCTGGGAGAGAAGGTATTTGATGGTGGGCAGTGCGGCGACGATACGTGTATCATCGGTGATGACGCCCTCTTTGAGCGGGACGTTGAAGTCGCAGCGGACAAGGACTCTCTTGCCGGCTACGTCAAGATCTTCAACTGTCTTCTTGTTGAATGTTGCCATTTGATGATCTCCTATCTGAATTTAATTATTTGTTACTCCGGAAAAGAGCCTTCTCAGCCATTTTCCATACATAGTAATTATAGTGTCACCTGACTGTTTTGTGAAGTATCCGCATGATTTCAGGATCCATCTGCAGATATCTTCTGATAAGGAAAACCGGGATTCGAATTCGGATCCCGGCAGTTCTTTCAGTTCTGTTTTCTGACCATGGTGTATTCATCATAGAACCTGTAATATGGGCACTCTGCAGCACCGTGCTCCATGATACGCACCATCTCATCCTCATCCAGCATCATGTTGCAGACATAATCGCCGTATTCCTCGTCGAAATCAAAGTATTGACATGTCTCGCAATCCGGACGGATGGTCTTTTCCTTCTTCTTTTTCTTCTCTTTTTCTTTAGCCAATCTCATCACCGCCAAGATACCGGTCCGCTGAAATGAAACTTATCCCATCGATCTCCGCTCCGACCATCTGCGGATCCAGAGTTATGATTGCCTGAACACCAGCAGCCTTCGCGTCAGCCAGGAAGGGGTATCCTTCAGCGGCTTCCTGAGGGATCTCGTCGGGAGTCTCGAAGCTGAATCTCTCTAGGAAGAGCTCTACTGTGTCGCATTCGTCAGGGAAGTATGCCTTCATGATGCGTCTGATCTCATCGATCTGTCTCCTGGGAAGCACAAGTCTGTCCTCCGCAACGATTTTTCTGAACAGCTGCGGATATTTCTGTTCCGGAAGGAGGCACTCTGCAAGGAATACTGTGGTATCGATCATTATCCTCATTCTCTTCCCTCCTTACGGAATTCCCTGACGAACTTTACGATATCATGTTCGTCACTGATCCCGACTTTCTGCCCGAGGCCCCAGAAACCGCATTCCAGTGTAGGAAGTACATAAAGAGAAGCGTTCTCGATGATAATGTTTCCCTTGCTGTCTTCCGTGAACACTGCTTTATCGCCATCCTTAAGTTTCAGTTTTCTCCTGAACTCCTCTGGGATCTTTACGATCCCTCCTTCAAGGACTCTAACCTGCTCCATTTTTAAACTCCCTGAGCTAATTTCACAGACTGCCCGGCGCAGACCGGGCAGTCATAAGTATCGATCATTCGGAATAGTTGAGGAAGTAGTTCTGCACTACTACGATAGGCGTTCCCTTGTCGCCGCTTCCTGAGGTGAGATCGCACAGCGATCCGATCAGGTCTGTCAGCCTTCTGGGCGTCGTTCCTTCCGATGCCATCTGTCCCTTGAGGTCACTGTCCTTCTGAGAGATCGCTCCGCGGATCGCTTCAGCCAGTTCCTCACCGGAAAGATCAGAGAAATCGTTGTCTGCGAGGTACTTGAGTTTGAGCTCGTTCGGTACACCGATCAGTCCGTCTGTGTATCCGGGACTGACAACGGGGTCTGCAAGCTCCCAGATCTTTCCTACGGGATCCTTGAAAGCGCCGTCGCCGTAGATCATCGCTTCGACCTTGGCTCCGGTCTTCTCGCGCAGTTCTGCAGCGATCGCTTCAGCTACTTCCTTGCCGTTATTGGGGAAAAGCTTCACGGATGTCTCGGTAGCCTTGTTGCTTCCGAGCAGACCGTATTCAGCATTGCATCCGCTGCCGTTCACAGGCTCATTGAGTATGTCGCAGAGCGTGAGGACTGTTTTTCCTCCCGCATTCTTGATCCTTCTGCATGTTCTTTCTCTGGTATGGGTGTCACAGCATATGACCTCGTCGCAGTAGTCAAGGATCGCTTCTGGGCGGTTGGCAAGTATCAGCTCTACCTCAGCACCCTCTTCTTTGACTACGTCCATGTAGTACTGTATATAATCCATGCCCGTGAAAGGATGTTTCGGATATCCGAACAGACGGCGGAAATCCTCGACCGTAAGCACGTCTGTATAGGGATCGACACCGCTGTCGTCAAGAACATCTTCTGTGATAAGATGGTTACCTACTTCGTCGGACGGATATCCGAACTGAATAACGACTTTCTTGACTCCTCTGGCTATTCCCCTCAGACATATCGCAAAACGGTTGCGGGAATAGATCGGGAACACTATACCTACTGTGTCTCCCTGGATCTTGTTCTTGACATCTGCTGCGATATCGTCGACAGTCGCATAGTTTCCTGCTGCTCTTGCAACTACAGCCTCTGTCACGGCTATGACGTCTCTGTCATGCAGTGTGAAACCGTCTTCTTCTGCAGCTTTGAGAACACTGTCTACGACGATCTTAACTATATCGTCTCCTTCTCTGATGATAGGCGCGCGAACGCCTCTGGAAATCGTACCGGGCATGGTTTGCCTCCTTGGTCACATATAACTTAGTTGCGAAAAAAACACCATAAGATTATATCACAAATCAGTATCTGCAAATTACAAATTCTTGGCAAAAAAACAGCTGCGGACAAGCCTGCCCGCAGCATATAGTTACCTTTATCAGTTCTGACTTTCTATATAGTCGAGAAGATCTCCTACTGTACGGATCGTCTCAACAGCCTCGTCCGTCACTTCTACACCAAATTCATCCTCGACATCGGTTATCAGCTCAAGAAGGTCGATGCTCTTGAGTCCGAGATCGAAAGTCAGGTTGGTTTCTCTGGTGATATCTATATCAGTATCGCATACTTCTCTGATCATTCTGAAAAGTCTTTCTTCCATATATTCCTCCTGATTAAGCCTGATATCTGCTTATACCTTAATTTTACACGAGTTGATTATATAATGCTTTTCTTCCTTTGGCAAATAATGGTTTTTGATATGATAGAATGTTACCGGCACAACAAAAAAGATACCGGAGTCTTTAATGGAATTAAAACTTGACAGATCAAAAAAATACGCTTTAGCGCTTGAAGGCGGAGGAGGCCGCGGGGCATATGAGATAGGTGCCTGGAAAGCCCTTCACGAGGAAGGCATAGAATTCTGCGCTGTTGCCGGTACATCGGTAGGTGCGATAAATGGCGCCGCTATAACGGAAGGTGCTCTCGACAGAGCCATTGCTCTCTGGAAACAGATCACCTATTCAGATGTGATGAAGGTCGACGATTCCGTCATGACGTCCCTGATGCGTAAGGATATTCACCGGATGGATATCCTCCAGACTGCAAAGGCACTTTCAGACACCCTCAAAAACAAAGGTTTTGATATAACTCCTCTCAAAGCCACTCTCATGCGGGCAATAGACGAGAAAGCGGTCTTCGAGTCCCCGATCGAGTTCTATATAGTCACTTTCTCATTAGATGACATGAAGGGCGTCGTGGCAAGAGCAAAGGATCTCGCCCCTGGAGAGCTTTATGAGATGATCCTTGCATCCGCTTTCCTCCCTCTTTTCAGAAGCGAGAAGCTTCGAGGCAAGCGTTATCTGGATGGAGGTTCATACAACAGACTTCCTGTCAGCACTCTTCTTGACAGGGGATACAGAGATATAATCGCCATTGAGATGAATTCCATCGGTCCTATACGCAACTACGAGGGCTACGAAGGATCTGATCTTCACTTCATAAAACCCGTCCGTGATCTGGGAGGTCTTATTCAGTTCGAGCCGTCCCTTTCTGAGCGCAATATGACCCTCGGCTATTACGACGCCAAAAAGATGATGTATGGACTGTCCGGAAGGAATTACTATCTGGAGCGTACTCTTACCGAAAGCGACGCATATACGTTGCTCTCCAGATTCATAAATTCATACTGCAGGTATTCCGGACTCCCCTGCAGCATGAGGCAGCTTAACGAGAAACATATACCCGCTCTGGCCTCCCGTGTGAGGGCTGCTAAATCAGACGATTACTACACCGTACTGATCTGCTCTATGGAGACCGCTGCTGAGGCAGCGGGAATAGATCCTTTCCAGATCGTGACCGACCAGGATCTCCTGAAGAAGATCCTGAAAGTATATGATCCCGCTTCCGGGAACATCCCGAAAGCATTCACCAGGACACTTCCGTCCTTTCCCAGAAGGTAGGTAAAAAATGCAGCAGTTTACTTTCTATTCACCGACAGACGTATGGTTCGGCAGAGGTGCCGCAGACCATGCAGCAGAGTATCTCAAGAAATACGGCAGGAACCGTGTTCTCATCGTGACAGGAGGCTCCAGTGTTAAAAGGTCCGGAGCGTACGACAGACTTTGCTCCGTGCTCGATGAGGCAGGCATTGTCCACACAGAGCTTTCAGGTGTCAAGGCCAACCCCGTCCTCTCAAAAGCGAGGGAAGGCATAGCGCTGGCAGCTGAATTCCGTCCCGACATAATCCTCGGTTTCGGAGGAGGCAGCGTCATCGACACTGCCAAGATGATCTCCGTCGGAGCAGCAAATCCGGATGAGGATGTGTGGAACTTCTGGAACGGATCAAAGAAGCCGTCAAAAGCCGTCGGCGTAGCGGCTATCCCGACGCTGGCAGCAGCAGGCAGCGAGCTTTCTGCCTCATCAGTCATCACCAATGAAGAGACCCTCCAGAAGAACGGTCTCAATTCCGAGCTCAACAGGCCTGTCTTCGCACTTATCGATCCTCAGTTCCTGTTCACTCTTCCCGACTACCAGATCGGCGCCGGGTGCACCGATATCATGATGCATACCCTTGAGAGATTCTTCTCCAATATTCAAGGCAACTACCTCACCGATGAGTTCGCCTGCGGACTGATGCGTACGGTAGTCAAGTTCGCTCCTGTGCTCCTCAGGGAACATGACAACTACGATGCAGCCAGTGAGATATTCTGGGCAAGCGAGATGTCCCACAACGATCTCACAGGGCTCGGCGGCAACAAAGGCCTCGATGTCCACAGACTCGGTCACAGACTCTCTGCGGACTTCGACATCGCCCACGGCGCCTCCCTCGCTGCTCTTTTCTGTTCATGGGCAAGGCACTATAAAGACAGTGATCCGGCCAGATTCTGCGAGCTGGGAAGACGAGTATTCGGTGTAGACTCTTCCGATCCGGAAGATTCCATCACCGCAGTGGAAACCTTCTTCTCATCCCTTGGCATGCCTGTGTGCTTCTCACAGACAGAATTCGGCGTTCTTCCGGATGAACGTGTCGTAAAGCTGGCTGAGGACGTAACGAACGGAGGAACTGCGCACTGGGGCTCTTTCGCTGATATCACATATGATGATGCCCTCGCGATATACCGCGCTGCCAACAGATAGATCGTCCCGATATAGAATTGACCCCGCTGAATCATCAGCGGGGTCAGTTCTATTCCTGAGTGTTATTTCTTTCTGCTGTCGCCTTCCGGCAGGAGCGAAGTGGCGTCTTTGTTTCTCTGGTATTTCGCCTCTTCCTCTTCTTCAAGAACTCTGTAAGCGACTTTTCCCACCAGTGTTTTGGGCAGATCGTCCCTGAATTCTATCTCTCTGGGAACCGCATATCTGGCGATATGCTTCCTGCAGTACTCCTTGATCTCCTCTTTGGTCTCATCATTGGCAGGAACGCCTTCCTTGAGCATGATGAAAGCCTTGACCGCATGCATCCTGTAGTCATCCGGAATGCCGATGACGCAGCTCATATGGATCTTATCATGAGCGTCCAGTATATTCTCGATCTGAGCGGGATACACATTGTATCCGGATGTGATTATCATCCTCTTTGCCCTACCGCGGAAGAAGATGAAGCCGTCATCGTCCATGTATCCGAGGTCTCCGGTATAGACCCATGTCAGACCGTCAGCATGTTTTCTCAGAGTCTCTGCGGTCTCCTCCGGGTTATTGAGATATTCCTTCATAACGGTGGGACCGGCAAGGAGGATCTCTCCCTCTTCTCCGTACGGAAGTTCTTCATCGGTGCCGGGCTTCACTATCTTTATGTAGGTATCCGGGAACGGAAGACCGATGCTTCCTTCTTTCGTCATATGTATCGGCGTAAGGCAGCAGGCTGTGACTGTCTCCGTGGTTCCGTATCCTTCCCTTATCTGTACTGTAGCGTGATGGTCATAAAGGAACTTGTCAAATTTCTTCTTGAGCTCCACAGACAGAGAATCTCCGCCGGAGAATACTCCTTTGAGGCTGCTGAGATCAGCGTTTTCCAGATTGTCGAGTCTCAGCAAAGCTTCATAGAGCGTAGGTACTCCTGCGATGAAGTTGCACTTGTATTTTATGATGTCCTTGGCATAGGACTTGGCTGTGAATCTCGGTACCAGAACACAGCATCCGCCGCCTTCCAGCATGGTATGAATGCAGACTCCGAGGCCAAATCCGTGGAATATGGGCATCGCCGCAAGCATCCTGTCACCGATCCTGTAGATCGGATTCGTAGCTATTATCTGTTTTCCCAGTGCGTTAAAGTTGTAGTTCGTCAGAACTATACCTTTATTTGTACCCGTCGTTCCTCCGGAATAAAGGATAGCCGCGGGATCGTCTGCTTTCCTTTTGACAGCATAATCGCTGTTGCAGTATCTGCTGAGTCTGATGAAATCATTCCAGCGCAGCACCGGAGCATCATCCGGGATCTTCTTTATCTTTCTCCCCTCTGTAAGCATGTAGCCCAGTTTAAGAGGTCCGGAAAGCTCATCCTTTATTGATGCGATTATGGTGTTGGTCACACCGGGAGTGTTGTGTCTTATCGATTCGAATTTCTCATAGAACTGATCCAGGGTCACGACCGCGACGCTCTTCGAGAAGTTTAGGTAGAATTCGATCTCCTTCTCTGCGGAAAGCGGATGGATCATATTAGCCACTCCGCCGACGAGGTTCACTGCGTAGAACATGTAGATCCCCTGCGGGCAGTTCGGAAGAGCTATCGTGACGTGATCGCCTTCCCTGACTCCGATCGTCCTGAGCGCCTTTGCACAGGTCTCTATCTCACGTATCATCTTCCTGTATGTGACATGTCTTCCCATAAAGATGAACGCGTCTATATCCGGGTATTTTTCTGCGGTCTCCTTTACCGCTTCAAAAAGAGTGCACTGGGGATACTCGAGATGGAAAGGAACACTTCCCAGATTCGCTTTCCAGGGTGTCCTGACTTTTACTCTCTGCTCTGTCTCCATCAGTTTCTTTTCTCCGTTTCGTTCTTTTTTCACATCTGTCGGGTCGGTTCCGTCACAGGCCCACCGCCTATTATACACTATTGGGTCATTTCTTCTATATTGCGACAGGAATTCGTTTTATGTCATTTCTTTCTGATGGCAGCAGCGAAGAAGCCTTCATGTTCCCTTCCGGGACAGACGAGCAGAGCCTCCGGTACGGTACTCTCCAGACTGGGGATCTCTCTTAGTTCATCCGGAAACGGAATCAGTTCTGCTCCGCTTCCGGGCAGCACCTCCTTCAGGACCTCCTCATTCTCTTTTGGAAGGATAGAGCATGTGGAATAGATGAGCACTCCTCCCTTCTTGAGCATGGATAGTCCCTTCCTGAGGAGCTGTTTTTGCAATCTTGAGGAATTGAGAACGAGTTTCTCAGAAAATGCTCTTTGTGTAGATGGGTCATCTGCGAGGACGGTACCGCTTCCCGAGCATGGAGCGTCCAGTATGATCCTGTCGAATTTCAGAAAGCTGTCCAGTTTCCTCGCATCCGATACCAGCACGTTCACAGTGCGGCAGCCCTGTCTCGAGAGGTTGAATCTCAGCCTGTCCGCTCTTATCCTGTCGTTCTCGCATGCAGTAACATTAGCTTTCCCTGCAGTAACAGATACAATCTGAGTAGTCTTGCCTCCAGGTGCTGCGCACATGTCAAGGACATCACAGCCGTCAGGAAAATCTGTCATCAGAGGCGGGATCATCGAGGATAGATTCTGCAGATAGATCCTGCCCTCAGTAAAGAGCGCAGATCCTCTGACCTTCTCTTCATCTTCCCTGGCAAATATGAAAGCGTCTCTGTACCAGCCCGGCTGTCTGAAACTCACGCCCATCGCACCGAGGGCTTCTGCGGTATCTTCCGGAGCGTCCTTGAGTCTGTTCGTCCTCAGAGAACTGTCTCTGCAGGATGAGTATCCCTGCGATATCAGAAGGCATTCCTGAGCAGAGTATGTCCTGTCCAGTTCCTCTTTCAGAAACTGCGGCAGTCCTTCCGGAAATATGTTTTTGTTTTCAGGTCCTGGCATAGTTTTTGAGCACCGCGCTCCTTTTCCTGTAATCCGGCATATATGAAAGAAGCATATCATAAAACCCGCTTCCGTGGTCCATATGCGTATAATGGACTGCTTCATGCAGCACTACCGAATCCACACATTCAAGCGGAGTCTTGATCAGATAAAGGCTCAGATGTATCTCATTCGTAGTCGGATTCGCGCTTCCCCACCTTGAAGTCATCATTCTGATCTTGATCTCAGGCGTACCGTATCTCCGCGGTATGACATGGAGATATCTTCTTAGTCTCTCTCTGAATACGTTCATAGCCATGTCTGTCAGCGCCTTTTTGTACGCTGCCGCAGCTTTTACAGCGTCTTCCGGATCTCTCATAATGAGGACAGGTCCCCTCTCAAGAAAGACCAGCTCCGCTCTGGCTCCTCTCTGAAGAAGTATCCTTCTCTCTTCTCCCAGTATCATCACGGTGTCTCCGTTTCTGAGTTCGGAAGGAAGGGAGAAGAAGCTTCTCTTTCCCGCATGTCTTGCAAGCCACTCACCGCAGGATTCCACGAAAGAAGTCAT
The DNA here is from genome assembly GCA_017405465.1 of Oscillospiraceae bacterium. Taxonomy (GTDB): domain Bacteria; phylum Bacillota; class Clostridia; order Oscillospirales; family Ruminococcaceae; genus RUG11783. Next base: position 42,583 of record JAFRAJ010000014.1, on the reverse strand, counting down.
CTCCTTCCTGGAGGTACGCACAGGAACAGTCAGGCAGGGCTGCCCCTGCCTGTCTATCCTCAGTGTCAGTCTTTTAACCTGTTTCCTGGTCACGGTGATCTCATACCTCACACCGTTCACAGTCACAGTGAGCTTTTCTGTCTGATTACTCATCAAAGCGTGTAGAATGCGAACACTGTCTCGCTGCTGTACACCTGCCCCGGTCTCAGAGTGATATCTCTGAATTCAGGCCTGTTGGGTGAATCGGGATAGTTCTGTGTCTCGAACGCGACACCGGAGTTCTTACCGTATACCGCAGTCCCTTTGCCCTTTTCTTCCGGGATATAGTTACCGGTATAGATCTGCATTCCCGGCATATCGGTCATTATCCTCATACCGAGTCCGCTTCTCCTGCAGAACACGTCCGCCACCTGTCTGAATCCGTTACCGTTCAGGCAGAAGTTCTGGTCATATCCGCCTTCTGCTATGATCTCAGGACTGTCGGAATCTATATCCCTGCCGATAGCCTTGAAGGTCCTGAAGTCGAAAGGCGTCCCCTCAACATCGGAGAATCCTCCAGTGGGAAGCAGTCCCGGCCCGGGCGTCGTATATCTGTCAGCTTCCAGTTTCAGCTCATGATCCAGAATAGTGCCTTCTCCTGCAAGGTTGAAATATGTGTGATTCGTGAGATTGACAGGACACGGTTTGTCTATCACAGCCTTGTATTCTATATGAAGAGCTGCGTTGACGAGGCTGAACCTTATCTCTGTATCAAGATTCCCGGGGAATCCGGCGCTGCCGTCAGGACATCTGTATCTCAGGACAGCCGTTTCTCCTTCAAGTTCACCGTTCCATTTCTTGGCGTGCATGCCGGCAGTCCCGCTGTGCAGGCAGTTTCCGTTCTCGTTATCCGTGACCTTGTATTCTTTTCCGTCCAGGATGAAGCTGGCATTGCTTATCCGGTTTCCTACTCTTCCGACTGTAGCTCCGCTGTAGCTGTTGCCCTTTTCATATCCTTCAACTGTGTCGTAGCCGAGGATCACGTCCACCGGACCGTCAGGTCCGTTTATGATCAGGCTCTGTACAGAAGCTCCGTACTCTATGATCACAGCGCTGTTGCCTTTTGCGTCGAAGATACGGAGCGCGTCGATACGTTCACCCTCCGCTGTCGTTCCGAACATATATCTCTCGGACATCTTGATCTCCTCTCTTTTATAAACTGAAAAATGACCGATGCAGGCTGTCTGCACCGGTCATATTATACTGTCTGATTATTCTTCAGTCGCTTCGGCTGTCTCTGCGGGAACCTCTTCCGGTTCTGCCGGTACTTCTGCTTCGGCGGGCTCTTCTGCTGGAGCATCTTCCTGTGCTTTGGCGGCTCTGGCAGCTTCTCTCGCTGCTTCCTTCTCGCCTTCTGCAAGCATGGACAGAGAGATCCTCTTGCGCTCGTCATCTATTCCGATGAGACGTACCTTGACCTCATCACCGACTTTGACGAATTTTCCGGGATCATCAACATGCTCCACGGACATCTCGGAGAGATGTACCAGTCCATCGAGTTCGGGGAGGATCCTTACGAATGCTCCGAACTTGGTGATGGATACTACAGGAGCTGTGAACTCGGAACCTATCTCATAAGTATGGATGAGATTCCAGGGATTGTCCTCTTCACGGCGGTAGCCGAGAGAGATCCTGCCCTTTTCGGCGTCAAAATCCTTGACATAGACTTCCACATCGTCTCCGACACTGAATACTTCGGAAGGATTGTGGATACGCTTCCAGCTCATCTCGGAGACATGCACCATGCCGTCTACACCGCCGAGATCGATGAATGCACCATAGTTGGTAAGGGACTTGACCTTGCCCTGATAGACCTTGCCGACTTCAACAGTCTGGAAGAACTCTTCTCTCTTCTTGCTGTTTTCCTCTTCGAGGACGGCACGGATAGATCCGATGACACGGCGGCGGTCTTTGTCTGCCTCTATGATGCGGATGTTCTGATGTGTGTGGAAGAGCTGATCAAACGGCTCTCCGCGTCTGAGTGTCGCCTGGCTGCCCGGGATGAATATCCTTGCGCCTTTATAGTTGGCGACGAGTCCTTTGCTGACGACCTCTGTGATATAGGCATCGAGCACTTCACCGCTCTCATATGCGGCGAGGACTTCCTTCATGCCGGTCTCGTTCTCTACTCTCTTGCGGGAAAGTGAGACGACTCCTTCGAGGTCCTGAACCTTTGTTACCAGGAAAGTATATCTTTCACCGAGTTTGAGGACATCTTCCACATTTGCGGAGCTGTCTTCAGTTACTTCGTCGGTGGGTACGAATCCCGTGTGTTTGCGTCCGATATCGACTACTACTTCGTTGGGTCTAATCTCTATAACAGTTCCTTCAACCCTCTGCCCGCGATGTACCGGCTTCAGCGACTCCTCCAGTTCAGATTCAAAGTCAAATTCTTTGTTTGTGATTTCGCTCATTCTTGCGAGCACCTCCTTGATAAGAGGGTACGGCGCGGAGGCTCCGGCTGTTACTCCGATCCTCTCCTTGCCCAGCAACATATCACGCGTGATCTCTTCGGCGTTCTCAACACGAACCGTAGGTGCATACCGTTCGCAGACTTCTTTGAGTTTCTGCGTATTGGAGCTGTTATATCCCCCAATTACGACACACAGGTCACTTTCACGTGCTATCACAGCAGCTTCTTCCTGTCGCCTATGAGTCGCATTACATATTGTATCAAGCACCGTCAAATTTGTATAGAGATTTTTCGCAATTTCACTGAAATTACGGTATTTTTCGAGGCTGAATGTAGTCTGTGCGACGAGAATAATGTCATCTTCCAAACCAGCCTGGAGCACTGCATCCCTGAGTTCCTGTTCATCTCCGGCTACAGCATACCTGCCGGTACAGTGGCCTGTGATGCCTTCTACCTCAGGATGATCTTTATCTCCTGCAATTATGACGAAGTCTCCCCGGTCTCCGGCTTCTGCTACGATACGATGCGTTTTCGCTACGAACGGGCAGGTCGCGTCCGCCACCTCTATTCCTAGTTCTTCACAGCGGTGGAAAACATCCGCTCCTACTCCGTGGCTCCTGATCACAAGGACCGTTCCTTCCGGAACTTCCTCCGGAGATCCTACAATGGAGCACCCTCTCTCTTTAAGTTCCCCGACCACCCTGTCGTTATGGATGATAGGCCCCAGCGTGGCGACCTTCCTTCCCTCATCAAGGAACTTCTCGCACATCTTTACAGCCCGGTCGACACCAAAGCAGAATCCTGCAGTCTCGGCAAGTGTTATCTTTGCCATCTCAGTCAAGTCCCAGCCTTTCTTTAGCTGTTTTCAGAACAGCCTTTATCGATTCATTCAGCTCAAGTTCCGTGGTATCTATCTCTATCCCGTCTTCGGCGAGCTTTAGCGGGGCTATCTCTCTGTGAGAATCATCATAGTCTCTCTTCTTCAGATCCTCGAGCACTGCTTCATAATCGGCTTCCTCCCCTTTCTCAAGCAGCTGCCTGTATCTGCGTCTTGCCCTTTCCTCAGCAGAAGCGGTGAGGAATATCTTGCATTTCGCGTCAGGAAGTACGACTGTACCGATATCTCTTCCGTCCATTACCACATTATTTCTCCTGGCAAGATCTCTCTGTGTCTCCAGCAGAAACTCTCTGACTTCAGGCTGGGCAGATACTGCAGATGCTGCCATAGAGACATCTTCTGTTCTGATCAGACCGCTGACGTCCTCTCCGCAGAGAATTACCCTCTGTTCACCGTCAACATATCTTATATCAACATCGATATCAGGAAGAAGAGCAGCAACAGCTTTCCTGTCATGAGTATCGGCTCCCTTCCTGAGAGCATAGAGTCCGACCGCCCTGTAAAGAGCCCCTGTATCCACATATATGTAACCGAGTTCTTTTGCCAGCGCTTTTGCGATAGTGCTCTTTCCCGCGCCTCCGGGTCCGTCGATGGCTATTGCGTTCATCTTTCTGTTCCTTCTTTCCGCTGCAGCGATCCCGGCAGCATGACCGGTGCTGAAAGCTATTGTCAGATTATATCCTCCGGTGGCTCCGTCTGCATCCAGGATCTCTCCTGCGATGAACAGACCTTTCACCAGTTTGGATTCCATAGTTTTGGGGTCCACTTCCCTGGTGGCTATCCCGCCTGCTGTGACGATCGCCTCATTCCAGCCGCCTGTACCGCATATCGTCACAGGAAGTGCTTTGAGAAGGCTGACCAGTCTTGATCTCTCCTCAGAAGTTATGCTGTTGACTCTTTTGGAAGGATCGATTCCGCTGAGTTCCACTATCACAGGTATCAGAGATCTTGGAAGCAGATCTCCCAGACTGTTTCGGAACTCCCTGTTGGAATTCTCCTTCATGTCTCTGAGCACTCTTCTGTCCAGCGTCTCCCTGTCAAGGGAAGGTTTAAGATCGATCTCTGTTCTCAGTTCCTTCATATCGCTTCCGGCGATTACAGAGGAAAGTGTAAGTACAAGAGGTCCGGATATGCCGTCAGACGTAAACAGCATCTCTCCCTGCTCACTGTAGATAGTCTTTTTCCCTCTTCTGCATGTCAGTGATACGTTCCGCAGAGACAGCCCCTGAACTTCAGCACACCACTGCTCCTCACATTTCAGGGAGACCAGTGCAGGATATCTTTCAGTCACTGTATGTCCAAGTTTTCCTGCTATTGCGTAGCCGTCTCCGGTGCTTCCTGTCGCCGGATAAGAGAGTCCTCCTGTCGCAAGGATCATGCTGCGGCATTCTATATCTCCGTCTTCTGTTCTGACCCCTGTGATCTCTCCGTTCACGGATATAGCTCCCGTCACCGTGCCTTTCCTTATCCTGACTCCAAGTCTTTCTGCTTCCTTCAGAAGAGCAGAAGCTACATCATCAGCCTTGTCGCTGACCGGGAACACGCGTCTTCCTCTCTCTGTCTTGAGAGGCACTCCAAGATCTTCTACGAAAGCCATAATGTCATGAGGGCCGAATCTGCTCTCAGCGCTTCTGAGGAATTTAGCCCCTCTGAATATGTTGTCAAAAAACTCCTGATCCGAGCAGTCGTTCGTCAGATTGCATCTTCCTTTCCCGGATATCCTGAGTTTCATCAAAGGCCGTCTGGCTTTATCGATTATCAGGACAGAGGCACCCTGGCGTGCGGCAAAGATAGCTGCAGCGAACCCTGCAGCTCCCCCTCCGATCACAGCGATCTCCGTGCGGTCAATGAATGCCATCCTGCTCCTCCGGACAAGCCCTGCATCAAACATTTCAGGGCTTAAGCTAATGTTTTATGATTACTGAGATTATTATACATATCTGCCCGAACTTCTTCCAAAAAGAAAACTGGCCGTCATAACATGACGGTCAGTTTCTATCAATATGATCAGTTGGAATCGATCCACCGGCAGGCTGCTACTGCAGCTATAGCCCCGTCTCCGGTCGCCGTAGTGATCTGTCTCACATTCTTCTGCCTGCAGTCTCCCGCAACGAAGACTCCCGGTGTTCCGGTCATGCAGTCTTCACCTGCTTCGATATATCCGTTCACAGCCAGTTTTGCCACATTGCGGAACGGCCCGTTCTCCGGAAGCTGTCCTATAGCTACGAACACTCCGTCTACCTCGAGAGGTACGCTCTGTCCTTTTTCTGTGTTATGAAGGATCAGCCTCTTGAGCTCGCCGTCGCCTTCCGCTGCTTCCACGACGCTGTTGTAGATGAAATCCACATTATCCATAGAGAAGAGCTTGTTGGCAAGCTGTTCCTCGCCGGTCAGGAAAGGAAGGTTCTGTACTACAGTCACCTGTGAGCATCTTTCAGCGAGCATCACTGCTTCCTGCAGCGCGCTGTTTCCTCCTCCGATGACTGCAACATGTTTCCCGGCATAGAAAGCTCCGTCACACACTGCACAGTATGAGATCCCTCTGCCGACGAAGTCCTCTTCATTGGGGAGGCCAAGCTCTCTGTGTTTGGATCCTGCAGCGATTATGAGAGCCTTGCAGAGATATTCTCCGGAATCTGTCATCACATGCTTGATACCTTCACTGTCGGCAGTAACATCCAGTACTTCCGCAAGATCTATCTCTGCACCTTGATTCTGCGCCTGCTCCAGCAGTTTCTCTGCAAAATCATTGCCGCTCATCTCAAGATATCCTGGGTAGTTCTCTATCTTGGGAGAGTGTGTTATCTGTCCTCCGAAGACCTCCTTCTCGAGGACTATGACCGATTTGCCGGCTCTTCTGGCATATATTGCAGCTGTAAGACCGGCGGGGCCTGAACCTACGATAAGAATGTCATAAATGTTATCAGCCACGTTTCACTGAGACCTCATTTATATATTTCTTGATGTTGGATACGTTCTCTATCTTGTCATAGAGCTTACCGCTTACCAGAACGAGCGTCGGAGCCTGACGGACACCGAATCTGTCGCATTCTTCCTCGTTCTCATCCGCGATGACTTCTTCATACTCTATGCCGGCTTTATCGAGGAATGTTCTGGCCATACGGCAGTTGGGGCATGTTCTGGTCTCGAAGAGTATGATCCTGTCGGGAGCTGCATCTGCCTCTTCTACAGGATGTTCTTCATGGACATGCTCAGCATGGCCTACTACTTCATGTGTCAGATGGGAGTGACTCAGGTCGTATTCCTTTCTGTCCAGGAATTCCTGGGTCTTTCCGTCGTTCCAGTTCTTGATCGGACGATAATATCCGGTGATCCTGGAATAGACCTCTGTCTCACTGTGGCAGTCAGGACATTCATGCACTTCGCCGTTGATATATCCGTGGTTGGCGCAGACGCTGTACGTCGGAGACATGGTGTAGTACGGAAGCTTGTAGTTTTCCGCGATCTTTCTGACCAGAGCAGCTGCGCTTCTCCAGTCAGGCAGTCTCTCGCCCAGGAAGGCATGGAATACCGTTCCGGATGTGTAAAGAGTCTGCAGTTCGTCCTGGATATCAAGGGCTGCGAACACGTCATCAGTGAATCCGACCGGCAGATGGCTGGAGTTGGTGTAGTAAGGTGTACCGCCTTCGTTTGCCGTGATGATGTCCGGGAAACGCTCCTTGTCATGCTTGGCAAGGCGGTATGCTGTTGACTCAGCAGGAGTGGCTTCCAGGTTGTACAGGTCGCCGTACATCTCCTGATAGTCAGACAGGCGTTCACGCATGTGGTTGAGCACTCTCTTGGTGAATTCCTGGCACTCGACATGTGTCATATCCTTGCGGATCCACTTAGCGTTGAGTCCGGCTTCGTTCATGCCGACCAGTCCGATCGTGGAGAAGTGGTTCTCGAAGGTCCCGAGATATCTCTTGGTGTAGGGATAGAGTCCGGCATCCAGAAGTTTCGTGATGGTCTCTCTCTTGAGCTTAAGGCTCCTGGCGGAGATATCCATCATACGGTCCAGTCTGCGGAAGAACTCATCCTCATCCTGTGACAGATAAGCTATCCTGGGCATATTGATCGTAACGACACCGATGCTTCCGGTGGACTCACCGCTTCCGAAGAAGCCTCCGGATTTCTTTCTCAGTTCTCTCAGGTCAAGACGCAGTCTGCAGCACATGGACCTTACATCACTGGGCTCCATATCGGAGTTGATGTAGTTGGAGAAGTAAGGGGTTCCATATTTGGCGGTCATCTCGAACAGCAGCTTGTTGTTCTCGGTCTCGCTCCAGTCGAAATCTCTGGTGATGCTGTATGTGGGGATAGGATACTGGAATCCGCGTCCTGCAGCATCGCCTTCTATCATGATCTCGATGAACGCCTTGTTGACCATGTCCATCTCGGCTTTGCAGTCCTTATAGCAGAAGTCCATCTCCTTGCCGCCGACTATGCAGGGCAGTTCCGCGAGGTCATTGGGCACTGTCCAGTCCAGCGTGATGTTGGAGAAAGGAGCCTGCGTTCCCCAGCGGGAAGGGGTATTCACACCGTACACGAAGCTCTCAAGAGCCTTCTTGACCTGATCATAACTCAGGTTGTCGGCCTTTACGAACGGTGCAAGGTATGTATCGAATGATGAGAAAGCCTGCGCTCCGGCCCACTCGTTCTGCATGATGCCGAGGAAGTTGACCATCTGGTTGCAGAGCGTAGCCAGATGCTTTGCCGGAGAAGACTGTATCTTTCCGGGTACACCGCCGAGACCTTCCTGGATGAGCTGCTTGAGGGACCAGCCCGCACAGTATCCGGTAAGCATCGACAGATCGTGCAGATGGATGTCTGCATTGCGGTGTGCATTCGCGATCTCATCATCGTATACTTCTGTCAGCCAGTAGTTTGCAGTGATGGATCCGCTGTTGGAAAGGATAAGTCCGCCGACTGAATATGTAACGGTAGAGTTCTCTTTTACTCTCCAGTCATTGATCTTCAGATAGTTGTCTACGATGTCCTTGTAATCCAGCATCGTCTCTTTGACGTTGCGGAGCTTCTCGTGCTGACGGCGGTAGAGGATGTATGCTTTTGCAACATCGTCGTATCCTGCCTGTACGAGCACTTTCTCAACGCTGTCCTGGATATCTTCCACCGAGATCAGGTTGTCCTTGATCTTGGAAGTGTAGTCCGCAGTCACCTTCAGCGCGAGAAAGTCGATTATATCCGGATGGAAAGGCTTCTCCTGAGCCTCAAAGGCAGATCTGATAGCATTCGATATCTTGGTGATATCGAAATCCACAGTTTTGCCGTCTCTCTTTTGTACCTTGTACATTTGCTGACCTCGCTTTAAACACCTTTAATGTGATTTTTTAGTTTAATAGACTCCTCTGAGGGAGACTTCTGAAACGTATGGCCTTACGGTTTCCGCGAACAGTTCCATATCCTCTTTAGTTACCGCGCTAAGGCCGCTCTCGATGATCTCTCCGCTGTCTTCGAACTTCTGCAGGAAGTATCTCTTCGCGCCTTGTATCCACTCTCCGATCTCCCTGAAGTCTTCCGCTTCATGGAACTGGGAGACCACTGTGGTCCTGAACTCATAGTCCACTGCATCTGTCAGCAGGAAACTCACGGTCTTCCTGACCCTGTCCAGCATTCCCGAAGCGCACCCTGCAGTCATCTCATACTTGGAAGGCGCGTTCTTTATGTCGACAGCAACGTAGTCGACCAGCTTCCTTGCGACCAGATCTTTCAGGATGTCCGGAAAGCTTCCGTTGGTATCCAGTTTCACCTGGAATCCCATATCCCTGACTCGTTCAATGAAGGCGTCTATGTCCTTCTGCAGAAGAGGCTCGCCTCCTGTGATCGCTACTCCGTCGAGGATCCCTTTTCTCTTCGACAGGAAGGAGAAGAACTCCTCTATATCCTGGGCTCCGACCAATGGAGCGTCAATCACCAGAGACGCGTTCTGACAGAACGGACAGCGGAAATTACATCCCGGCGTGAATACCGTGCAGGCTACTCTTCCGGGAAAATCCAGAAGCGTCAGCTTCTGAAGACCTTCTATCTGCAACCTTACCGCCCCCTTCAGTTCAGTTTAAGTGCGAAAAAAACAGCCCTACTCGAGCTGCATCTAATAGTACTATATGTTGTGGTCTCTTTCAACGATTTTGATAAAAAAACCACAATCTTTAGTATTATCACTAAAGTTCACTTTACATCTTTGTGCTTCACTTCTAAATCATTTTTCCTGTCATGTTCACTTTGCTTTTCCAACAGTGAAAACGGACATAAAAGGCGGCTGTACCGAATGGGCACAGCCGCCTGAATAATTACTGGTCTTTTCCGAAGACTTTCTTCAGTCTGTCAGCAAAACTTTTCTTCTTATCATAGTTCTTGTCGTTTGCCAGACTGCTGTCGAACTCCCTCAGCTGCGTTTTCTGCTCCTTGGTAAGCTTCTTCGGGACTTCGATCCTTACTGTGACATACTGGTCTCCCCTTCCGCCTCTGTGAGGATTTGGGATCCCTTTGCCTTTCAGTCTGAATACAGTCTCGCTCTGAGTCGCTTCCGGAACCGTAAACTTGATCTTTCCGTCGATCGTCGGAACAACTACATCAGCTCCGAGCACCGCATCGGCATAGCTTACCGGAAGTTCCACCGCGACATCATATCCGCTTCTCTGGAACATCGGATCGCTCTGGACTCTGACTTCCACGTAGGCATCTCCGGCAGGTCCGCCGTTCTTACCGGCATTGCCGTATCCTCTGAGCGGGATGCTCTCCTCAGAATCGATACCAGCGGGGATATCCACCTTAAGTTTCTTTGTGACCGGTTTCTCACCTGTTCCGTTACAGTGAGTGCAGGGCTTCTCGATAGTCTTTCCTGTTCCGCGGCATTCCGGACAAACGGTCGTCTGCCTCATGATGGTTCCCATCATTCCCCTGCGTTCTGTCACTACCTGTCCGGTACCGTGACATCTCTGACAGGTCTTGGGCGTCGTGCCTTCAGCAGCTCCGGTTCCATGACAGTGGTCGCATGTTTCCGTAGTCTTTATCGAAACAGTCTTGCTGCATCCTTTGGCAGCTTCCATAAAGGAGAGCGTCATATCCACAAAGATATCTCTGCCCTTCTGAGGAGCGTTCGGGTTTGCAGTTCTTGTACCTCCAAAACCGCCGAATCCTCCGAAACCGCTTCCGCCAAAGAATGAGCCGAATATATCTCCGAGATCCAGATCTCCGAATCCGGATGCATTGAATCCGCCATAGCCCTGGCCTGCACCGTAGTTAGGATCTACGCCTGCATGCCCGTACTGGTCATATCTCTGCTTTTTCTCGGGATTCGACAATACCTGATAAGCTTCGTTGATCTCCTTGAACTTATCTTCCGCTGTCGGATCGTCCGGGTTGAGGTCCGGATGATACTTCTTGCTGAGTTTGCGGAACGCAGACTTGATCTCGTCTGCACTGGCGTTCCGGTTTATCCCCAGCACCTCATAGTAATCTCTCTTTTCTGCCATTTTACTTATTTACAGGCCTGCGGACGGCTGTGCGCCGTCCGCCTGTCATGCTCCAAGCTGTTATTAGTTGTTGTCATCCGGTACTTCGGTGTAGCTCGCGTCGGTATATGCGCCGCCGTTTCCGCTGCCGGAGTTGGTCTCAGTGTAATTGCCGGTCTGTCCCTGAGCAGGTCCTGCATTCTGCTGAGTAGCCTGATAGATCTTGCTGCTCACCTCATAGACTTTCTGCTCAAGAGCTTCTCTCTTTGCAGTCATCGCATCCTGATCGTCAGCGTTGATCGCGCTGCGCAGATCTTCGACCTTCTGCTTGATCTCATCAGCATCTGCCTGGTCGATCTTGTCGCCCATATCCTTGACCATCTTCTCGGCCTGATAAGCTACGCTGTCTGCAGCATTCTTGTTCTCAACAGCTTCACGGCGCTTCTTGTCGCTCTCAGCATACTGCTCTGCGTCTCTGACAGCCTTGTCGATATCATCCTTGCTCATATTGGAGCTGGACTGGATGGTGATGTTGGTCTCCTTACCTGTTCCGAGGTCCTTGGCCGATACATGAACGATGCCGTTGGCGTCGATGTTGAATGTAACTTCGATCTGAGGGATGCCTCTGGGTGCGGGTGCGATGCCGTCAAGACGGAACAGTCCCAGAGTCTTATTGTCTCTTGCGAAGTCTCTCTCTCCCTGGAGGACATGGATCTCAACTGAGGTCTGTCCGTCAGCAGCTGTGGAGAATATCTGGCTCTTCTGTGTCGGGATCGTTGTGTTCCTGTCGATGATCTTGGTGTTGATGCCGCCTTCTGTCTCGATACCGAGAGAAAGAGGAGTGACATCCAGCAGGACTATATCGTTGATCTCCTTGTTCAGAACACCGCCCTGGATCGCGGCACCGATAGCTACGCACTCATCAGGGTTGATTCCCTTGAAGGCTTCCTTGCCCATGATCTTCTTTACTGCTTCCTGAACAGCGGGCATTCTGGAGGATCCTCCGACGAGCAGGATCTTATCGAGGTCACCGGGCTGCAGTCCTGCATCCTTGAGGGCCTGACGTACAGGTCCGGTAGTCATTTCGACGAGGTCAGCTGTAAGCTCTTCGAATTTAGCTCTTGTGAGAGTCATATCGAGGTGCTTCGGGCCGTTTGCGTCTGCTGTGATGAACGGGAGGTTGATGGCTGTCTGAGTCATGCCGGAGAGTTCGATCTTTGCCTTCTCTGCGGCTTCCTTCAATCTCTGAAGGGCCATCTTGTCGCTTCTCAGATCTACACCGTTCTCCTTCTTGAAGGCGTCTGCCATCCAGTCGATGATCCTCTGGTCGAAGTCATCGCCGCCCAGACGGTTGTTGCCGGCTGTTGCGAGAACTTCCTGGACACCATCACCCATATCGATGATGGATACATCGAAGGTGCCGCCGCCGAGGTCGTATACCATGACCTTCTGGCTCTGTTCCTTATCTACGCCGTATGCCAGTGCAGCAGCTGTAGGCTCGTTTATGATCCTGCGGACATTGAGTCCGGCTATCGTACCTGCGTCCTTTGTTGCCTGACGCTGAGCGTCATTGAAGTAGGCAGGTACCGTGATGACAGCGTCTGTGACCTTCTCGCCCAGATATGCTTCTGCATCGGCCTTGAGTTTGCCGAGTATCATAGCTGAAATCTGCTGAGGAGTGTAGGATTTTCCGTCTATATCTACCTTATAGTTTGATCCCATCTCTCTCTTGATGGAGCTTATGGTCCTGTCGGGGTTCGTGATCGCCTGACGTTTTGCCACCTGTCCGACTATACGCTCGCCTTCTTTGGAGAAAGCGACCACTGACGGGGTCGTGCGGCTTCCTTCCGCATTGGGGATTACAACGGGTTCACCGTTTTCAACGACCGCAACACAAGAGTTTGTTGTACCGAGGTCTATTCCTATGATCTTTGCCATATCTGATTTATCTCCTTTGATGAATTTCTATCTTAACGGCCATCCTGGCCGGTAAAGTCATGTTTTATTCTGCTACCGCCACCATTGCGCATCTCAAAACCTTGTCTCCCTGCATGAATCCTCTCTGCAGGACTCTGGTGACCGTACCGCTTTCTGCTCCTTCCACACTGTCAGAGAGCACAGCGTTGTGATACTGCGGATCGAAAGGCTTACCCAGCACATCCATCTCTGTGACACCCATCTTTTCCAGTGCATTGCGGAAAGTCTGCAGCGTCATCTCGACGCCTTTCTTGTAAGTCTCGTCAGTACATTCGTTCTCAGCCGCTAGACAAAGTGCATCATATACCGGCAGGATCCCCTGAAGGGCACTGGATACTCCCAGTGATACGCTTTCGAGTTTTTCTCTCTCAGTCCTCTTCCGGTAGTTGTCGAACTCTGCGACCTTTCTCAGGAACTTGTCTGATAGTTCTTCGTTGCTTTTCTTGAGGACTTCCTTCTCTTTCTCCAGTTCTTCTATCCTGGAGTCATTCTTCTTTTTATTCTTCTTGGAACTTTTTTCGTTCTCCTTATCCTCATGGAGATCTTCAGGTACTGTCTCCTTATTCTCCTCTTCCTGAGTCTCGGGAACCGTCTGTTCCTTCTTTTCTTCGTCCGATATCATATCTGCTCCTATCTGTTCATCAGTTTTTCACTCATTCTGTCACAGAAGGTCTTGAGTTCCGGAATGATCCTGGTGTAATCCATCCTTACCGGCCCGATCACTGCGACACCGCCGTGACCGCCTCCTGCCACTCTGTACCTTCCCACCACCATGCTCAGTGCGCTGTAGGACTCTCCGATCTCGGATCCGACATAGCAATCGATATCTCCGTCTTTGGAGAGCAGTCTTGCCAGTCTGTCTTTTTCTTCAAATAGCCTTACTACCTGCTCGACCTTGTCCGAGAGTTCCCAGAACCTCAGCAGGTTTCTCTGTCCGGCTCTCGATACTCTGACTTCTCCGAGGCTGTTCAGCAGCTGAGCAGCTGCGCTAATCACAGTCTTTGCAGATTCGTTTCCTTCTCCCATATCCGACAGTACCTTTGCCAGCAGATCATCTGTGACGTCTTCAGCTGATACGAATCTCAGCGATCCGTTAAGTGCGTTCTGTATCTTCTGGAGTTCCTGCACAGACAGTTCATCCGCCGTCCTGCAGACACGGCTCTTTATAGCGCCGAGATTGGTAACTCCCATTACCGCTGTATCGTATCTTCCGATCTTGATGAGTTCGTAGTAGCTCATCTGCATCTCTGTTCCGACCGGAGTCGTAGTTACCGCTCCGAGTCCTGAGAGCTTTGCGAGCGACACCGCCGCCATCTCTGCAGCTTTGTCGGGGTCGGAATCCATCTGCTCGATCTCATCGTTTATGGATCTCTTTTCCCTGGAGGTGGGTGCGATGGTCCTGATCAGGTTGTTCAGGAAATATCTGTAACCCATCTCTGTGGGTATCCTTCCCGCAGAGGTATGAGGCTGCTGAAGAAGTCCCATGGCAGTCAGCTGCGCCATCTCATTGCGCAGCGTAGCAGTCGATACCGATAAAGTGTCAAGATACTCCTGAAGCAGGTGTGATCCCACAGGATCACCTGAATCGGTGTGCAGGGCCACTATCTTGGTAAGGATAAGCTGTTTTCTGTTGCTGATATCCATTGTGTCCCTCCGTTCTTCTGCGACTGGCACTCTGACCTATCGAGTGCTAACAACTATATAATATACCAACCCCGTTAAAAGTCAACCCTGTTCACATATTTTTCTCAATTCAGCATGAAGACAGGACATAGCCGGACTTCTGATGCTGTTTTGTATGCAGACTTCATTTATAATGTTTATATATTCAGCAAAAAGGATCTTATCGTGAGTCTCATGGAAGTGCCTGTGTTCGGTATCTATATCCATATTCCTTTCTGTATCAGAAAGTGCCCATACTGCGATTTCTACTCTGTATCTGTTTCAAAAGGACTCAGACAGACATATCTTTCTGCACTAAAAAACCAGATCCTGTCTTTTGATCCGGTCAAAGCAGATACGATATATTTCGGAGGCGGGACTCCTTCCCTTCTCATGCCGGAAGAGATCTCTGAGATACTGGATGTTATAAAAAGTAAGAATGATATCTCTGCAGATGCAGAGATAAGTATGGAATGCAATCCAGCTACCGTAACAAAAAACAGTCTCCGGGATTTCCTCAGCGCAGGCATCAACAGGCTGTCGGTCGGATGTCAGAGCTTCCACGGACCCTGTCTTGAAGCCCTGGGCCGTCTGCATTCCGTCCAGGAAGCCGTCCAGACAGTAAACGATGCATACGATGCCGGTTTCCGCAATGTCAGCGCGGACATCATGCTCGGCATTCCTTTCGAAGATCCTCAGATCGCTGCAGAAGACGCCAGCACGGCTGCTTCTCTCGGTCTCCAGCATGTCTCAGCATATCTTCTCAGGATATGCGAAGGCACCCCGTTCGCTGACGGAGTGGCCGGTGTTCCGGAGGATGATGTACAGGCAGAGTGCTACAGAGCTTTCTGCAGCGTCATGGACAGCTGCGGATATACCCAGTACGAGATCAGCAATTTCGCAAGGCCGGGTTATGAGAGCAGGCACAACCTGAAATACTGGCAGTGCGCCAGCTGGCTGGGACTCGGTCCCGCTGCTCATTCCAGCATCGGGGGAAAAAGGTATTCCTTCCCTGCGGACCTCAGGAACTACATCTCCGTATTCGGTTCCGGCCCCGCATCAGACCCGCTGGCCTGTCTTAAGGAGGAAGGCACTGTCGATGCGGAAGAGTATATCATCACATCACTCAGGACCTCAAACGGTCTCGATCTGCAGACGCTCTCCGACAGATTCGGTTCATCTTTCGGAGAACCGGAGCTTTCTTTTCTTCGCGAATGTGAAAAAGCAGGTCTCGCAGAAATATCACCCGGACGGATCCGCCTTACCAGAGACGGTTTTCTCGTCTCGAATTCGATCATCTCGGAGCTATTATGAAATACGCAGTCATCTATCTGGCAGTCATAAATCTTATCGCTTTCCTTGCCATGGGCACAGACAAGTTCCGGGCAAGGAACGCCGCGAGCCGTATTCCTGAACGCACGCTGTTCCTCCTCGCTGTCATTGGAGGATCTGTCGGGGCTATAATCGGGATGTTCGCGTTCCGTCACAAGACGAGACACCTGTCCTTCCGGATAGGATTGCCTGCCATACTGGCAGTCCAGTGTGCAGCCGTATATTATCTCAGCAGGATCCATTAATTCAAACCTCCTTTCCTAACAGGCTGAAGTCCGGCGTCGTTCACGCTGCATTAACACTTGACAGGAGCACATATGGTATAATTCAGATAATAATTAATGTAGGAGGTGGTGTGGATGACAGTTGATATATCCATAGAAGGTATGATGTGCGAGCATTGTGCGGCACGCGTACGTAAAGCACTTGAAAATGTGGAGGGCGTTTCCTCCGCGGTTGTTTCCCTTGAGGAAAAGAAAGCTACCGTCGTTTTCGAAGGCAGCGACCCCTCGGCATTGAGCGCGGCCGTAGAAGCCGCCGGCTACAAGGTAGTAGCCTGATTCATTCTTTCAGCAGCATGGCCCGGTGAGCCTCATCAGCTCATCCGGGCCATTTCTTGTATAGCGAAAACGCCCGAAGGCTGCCTGAGTGCAGTTCTTCGGGCATTCTCATTATTCCTGTGTCTTCTTCTTTGACAGTTCTCTCATCCTTGCCGCATGATCCAGAAGTCTCTTCCTGATCCTGAGGTTCTGAGGCGTCACTTCAAGGAGCTCATCCTCAGCCAGATACTCGATGCACTGCTCCAGCGACATCTGTTTCGGAGGTGTCAGTCTCAGAGCCTCATCCGAGCCGGAAGCTCTCATGTTCGAAACATGTTTCTTCTTACAGACATTGACTGTGATGTCTCCGGGTTTCGGAGCAGCTCCGACGACCATTCCGGCATAAACCTTTACGCCGGGACCGATGAAGAGCGCTCCGCGCTCCTGTGCATTGTAGAGCCCGTAGGTCACAGACTCTCCGGTCTCGAAGGCGACGAGCGATCCGTTCTGCCTCATGGGTATATCACCCTTTCTCTCGGCATACTTCTCGAAAACTGAACTCATGATGCCCTCTCCGCGTGTGTCGGAAAGGAATTCGTTCCTGTATCCGAAAAGTCCTCTGGAAGGAACTATGAATTCAAGCCTTGTGCGGCTTCCCTGAGGTGTCATTACCTCAAGTTCTCCCCTGCGGCTCCCCACCTTCTCCATAACGGAACCCACAGCCTCCTGAGGTACGTCGCATACCAGTCTCTCGTAAGGCTCGCATACTTTTCCGTCGATGGTCTCGTAAAGCACTCTGGGCGGGCTCACCATGAGCTCATAGCCCTCTCTGCGCATAGTCTCTATAAGGATGGACAGGTGCATCTCGCCTCTGCCGCATACCTTGAAGCTGTCAGTAGAATCGGTAGGCTCTACTCTGAGAGAGACGTCCTTGAGAAGTTCTCTCTCCAGTCTCTCCTTGAGCTGGCGGCTTGTGACGAACTCACCCTCTGTTCCCGCGAAGGGGCTGTCGTTAACAGAGAATGTCATCTCCACCGTCGGTTCGCTTATCTTTACGAAAGGAAGCGGTTCGGCTTTTTCAGGCTCGCACACGGTGTTTCCGATATTTACTTCTCCGATGCCGGATACTGCTACGATGTCCCCTACCGTCGCTGTCTCACAGGGATCCCTGTGTACGTCAGTGAACTGGAACAGCGCTGAGACTCTCTCCCTTCTTCCGACAGAAGGGTCGTGGTAGTCACAGATCCAGACGTCTTCTCCGACGCGGATCTTCCCTCGCTCTATACGGCCGACTCCGATCCTGCCGACATAATCGTTGTAGTCCACCGATGACACCAGGAGCTGCAGATCTCCGTTCTCATCGCCCTGAGGCGGCTTGATGTAATTGATTATCGTCTCGAACAGAGGCTTCAGATCCTCTCCCGGCACCTCATTCGAGTAGCTGGCAGTGCCGCTGCGTCCGGAGCAGAACAGCATCGGGCTGTCGAACTGTTCCTCGCTGGCTCCCAGGTCCAGAAGAAGCTCAAGTATCTCATCCACAACTTCATGCACTCTGGCGTCGGGGCGGTCCACCTTATTGACCACCACGACCAGCATCAGACCGAGTTCCAGCGCCTTTGACAGCACGAAACGTGTCTGAGGCATCGGGCCTTCAGCTGCATCGACCAGAAGCAGCACTCCGTCCGCCATCTTAAGGACACGCTCGACTTCTCCTCCGAAGTCAGCGTGTCCGGGGGTGTCTATGATATTTATCTTCACTCCGTTGTAGGTGCAGGAGCAGTTCTTGGAAAGGATCGTTATTCCCCTCTCCCTCTCCAGGTCGCCTGAGTCCATGACTCTGTCAGCTATGACCTGGTTCTCTCTGAATGCGCCTCCCTGGCGGAGCATCTCGTTGACCAGCGTAGTCTTGCCGTGGTCAACGTGGGCTATTATCGCTATATTTCTAAGATCTTCTCTAATCATGTGTTTTCTCAAAATATCAGCGCCGCACGAGCATCGCGCGGCGCCGTCCGTTTTTTGCTCTTGCTAATTCTCAGAATGAGACTTTTTCTCTCAGATAATCTCTGAGTCCGTCGATGGGCAGTCTTACCTGCTCCATGGTGTCGCGGTCGCGCACTGTAACGCAGCCGTCGGTCTCACTGTCAAAGTCATATGTGACGCAGAAGGGAGTTCCTATCTCGTCTTGTCTGCGGTAGCGCTTGCCGATGGAGCCTGACTCGTCATAGTCCACCATGAATTCCTTGGCCAGCAGGTCACGGACCTTTGCGGCGCCTTCTCCGAGCTTCTTGGAAAGAGGCAGAACAGCAGCCTTGTAAGGTGCAAGGAACGGGTGCAGATGCAGCACTGTGCGCACGTCATTGTCTCCGACCTGCTCCTCGTCATACGCTTCGGTCAGGAACACCAGCAGTGCTCTCTCGACGCCTATGGAAGGCTCGATGACATAAGGAACGTAAGGTTCTTTGCCCTCTTCCTGATATACCAGTCTCTCGCCGGAGAACTTGGAGTGCTGTGAGAGGTCATAATCGGTGCGGTCCGCGATGCCCCACAGTTCGCCCCATCCGAACGGGAAGAGGTACTCGAAGTCTGTGGTGCCCTTGGAGTAGAATGCCAGCTCTGCAGGCTCATGGTCCCTGAGTCTCAGGTTCTCTTCCTTGATGCCGAGAGAGAGCAGCCAGTCTCTGCAGAAGCCTCTCCAATACTGGAACCATTCCATATCCGTTCCGGGCTCGCAGAAGAACTCCATCTCCATCTGCTCGAACTCAAGTGTGCGGAATATGAAGTTTCCGGGAGTGATCTCGTTACGGAAGCTCTTTCCTATCTGGCAGATGCCGAACGGGACTTTTCTCCTGCTGGTCCTGAGGACGCTCTTGTAGTCCACGAAGATGCCCTGTGCTGTCTCGGGGCGGAGATATACATCAGTGCCGCTCTCTTCCGTTACGCCCTGATGTGTCTTGAACATGAGGTTGAATTTCTTGATATCTGAGAAATCCGTGGCTCCGCATCCGGGGCAGGGTATCTTGTTCTCTCTGATGAATGCGACCATCTCGTCATTGGTCATAGCTTCCACGACCACATCGTTTCCGGTCTCTTTTGCCCATTCCTCTATGAGTTTGTCAGCGCGGTGTCTTCTCTTGCAGCTCTTGCAGTCGATGAGCGGATCATTGAAGTTGACCACATGTCCGGAAGCTTCCCAGACTCTGGGGTTCATCAGGATACCTGCATCAAGTCCGACGTTGGTCGGGCTCTCCTGCACGAACTTCTTCCACCAGGCTGATTTCACGTTCTGCTTGAGGAGCGCTCCGAGAGGACCGTAGTCCCAGGAGTTTGCAAGTCCTCCGTAGATCTCGCTTCCGGGGAAGATGAATCCTCTGTTCTTGCACAGAGCGACGATCTTATCCATTGTTTTCTCTGTCTGCAGCATTTTAAAACACCTCTGTATATCTTTGTCTTGATCTGTCTTCTTTGTTCTCAGAATTCACAGTCTACCGCAACACTGGCTTCGCGGTTGGCATGCATATAGGGTTTTACCTGTTCGCAGTGGTAAGGGTCATTCTGGTATTCTTCGAGTGCTTCCCTGTTATCAAGATCCACCTGCAGTATCAGGTCATAACTGCGGTCTGACATGAGGAAGTCCGTTCCCACCCAGATCTTTCTTATCGAGGGAACATTTCCCACCATTGAGAGCAGCACCTCAGCTGCCTTTTCCTTTGCTTCGTCACTGTGATCCTTGAGCTTGAAGCACACTGTGTGTCTAACCATAATCGTTCCCTCCTTTTTCTTCAGTAAAAAAGTATAACATAGCGCCGTCATTTTGAATATATATGACCTGAAATATTTGTGCTTAGTGCACATCAGAAGATGCCCCTTCTTTTAGCCTGTTTCAACATTCTGTCCTGCAGTTTATTTGTCTTCTGAAAAACGCTCTCCAGTCTTAAACAAAGATGATTCTCATGCTATTATGGATGTACTTCAGAAATCAAGAAAAACGGACGGCTTATACATGGCTGAAAAACCGGTCAACTTCTCACAGGCTGTAACGCTCCCGGATCCTGCAGACAGGGTCTGGGACATTCTTCTGCGCTTTGATGACGGAAGGCTGTACGGCGGCATGTCCGTCGATGCGGCACCGTCCGGAAACACCGGATATAAGGGCACTGTCTCCGCCAGCGGCGCACTTCTCCGCCTGTCCGCAAAGCCTTACGATATAAAGATGTCTTGTGAAGGTATCAGGATAGGGATCCGCGTCAAACCTGCCGGACAGATCTGCACGGTCCTGGCTGCATGCTCCTGCTCGGACACCGCTCCTTTCATGATGAGCCAGGCAGATCTTGAGGATTTTCTCTCCTGTCTTGAACGGATCCTGAGGGAAGAATACCCGATACCGGCTTCTGACGATGACGTCAGTTCCGACCCCGCAGAAGAACTATCGGAAGGCGGCCTCTCTGACGGACCTCAAGATGCTGTCACGATCACTGCAGCCGGCGGAACTGACGGCAGCAGCGATGTTGAAGCCTCCGTAAACAGCGCACACAAAAAACACGGGCGGAAAGGCATATGGATCTCGGCAGCTGTGCTGATACTGGCCGCGTCCGTTTTCTTCCTGTTCCCCTATATCAGCGATGTTCTCCGTTCCCGTAAGACTGATCCCTCTCCGCAGCCGGAAGAGTATGGCAGAAACGAAATGGTGACCGTCTCCTCTGCATTATCCGTCATGCCGGGCACCGAGAGATCTGCTGTGGAAGCTGCTCTGGGCACACCTTCTTCCGCAAAAGGCGACAGAGCGGTCTACTGCAGTTCTTCTTCTACCGTGTACGGAACGCCTGCTGCTGCGGTACAGGTCATCTATGACAGCGGTAAGGCATCACAGATCACTGTCCTTGATCTTAAGTGTGCGTCGGAGGTCGGAGAAGTCACAGGATCTTCCTTCGCTGATGCTGCGTCACCGGAAGATCTGGACAGTCTGGCGGGGACCTCGCCGTCAATGATACGCACTTATCTAAGAGACGGTGACACAGTCAGGGAATATCACTACGGATATCTGGATCCTCATATGAACTTCAGTCCGCTCTGGAAAGGACAGCTCTGGGCCAGGGAGATCTCCGGAGCCATCACAGAATGGGGCTCAGGTTACTCATATGACGGCATAGACCCGCTTTTCCATTCTGACATGACTGGCTCTGTACTCAGTCAGTATGAACGCTTTGACGAATACCTGTCTGATCTTTTCGGATTCAGATACTGTATGGATTTCCGCTCGCAGCCGGGATACACGCAGGCCGCGGAAATGATGCCTTCCCTCACCGAGAGTTCACATGTTGATGAGACGACTCTGTATAACGGACATTCACAGGATCTCCTCTCAGACGGTTCTCCTGTATGGGCCTATACCATGGGTTTCGGAATGCGCGGAGATTTCGTGCTGTTCTCAGCAGTAAACAGAAGAATCTGGCACAAGGAAGGAATGCTGGATGCTTCAGCTCTGTCTGTGATCCGCTCAGGAATGCCCTATACGGAAGCGATGAGATGTATGCGGATCCTTCCGACTATGGTATATATAGATTATTCATATATAACGCTCGGATTCGGCAGATACCTGCAGGACACCGACGTTCTCACAGAACAGTTTGAGTTCTGCCTTAGATTTACCCTTACAGATGACGTTCTGGAGTCTGTTTATGACAACACCGGCACGCATCTTGATATCGAGTGAGATCATTTTAAGGAGGTCACATGAACAAGGATTCTGCAAAAAAACTCAAAGAATATCTCAAAAGTCCGCGCTGGCTCCGCATCCTTGTACCGGTGTTTCTGGCGCTGGCTGTTATTGGCATCATCGCAGGCATCACCCTTGACGGGAAGAAGCCCGACCCTTCCAAAGCCATAGAGTTCTATCCGGCAGAAGATGAGATGAAAGGAAAATATGTCTATCTGGATGTAAAAGGAATAAGCGACTATGTAGCTTCCAGAGACAGCGAGAGATGGTATGTGGCTGTGGATCCGTACGGCTACGGTTACATAGTCAAGCTCAATATCTCCCAGTTCTATGACCTCAAAGAGCACAACACATGGTGGTACGCGGAAGAGGAATACGACCTCGCCCCCACCCGGATCTATGGAATGCCCGACAAGATATCCGACGAACTCGCTGATGTCATCAAGGATGTATTTGAGTACAGTTCCCGTGATGAAGTATATGATGTATTCGGAAAATACCTTCTGAATTCAATGAGGACCCCCTCTAAAAATGTCGGGGCCATATTCCTGATGATCGGACTGCTGTCCGCAGTCACATTCTTCGTATTGGGGCTTTCTGCAGCGATACATAACGGTTCTGTCAGGCGCAGCCTCAAGAATCTTGATAAGCAGGGCCTTCTGGATGAAGCTGCAGTCCAGCTTGATTCACCTCTCAATGAGATCATCGGAGAAGATGTCACCAGGATCTCACAGGATTTCATATTCTGTCCTTCTGCAGGAAATATCCTGCCTCTTAAGGACATAATATGGATGTACGGACACGTTCAGAGATACAACGGAGCTGTCACTTCCCAGACACTGCAGGCAGCAACGAACAAAAACAAGAACTACTCCGTATGTGAGATCAAAAGGAAAAACGGTGTTGATCAGGATACCTTCCTCCATATCATGGAGGTCCTGCAGGAACGCAATCCGGATCTGATCCTCGGTTATTCACTTGAGAATCTGCGCGCATACGGAGACATCTGCAAGGAAGAGAAAGCCAGGGCTAAAGCACAGGGCTGAGACAAATAAACAACAGATAAGGAAAAACGCACGCTGACGCGTGCGTTTTTCTGGTGGGAGAGGATGGATTCGAACCATCGAAGTCACTGACAACAGATTTACAGTCTGCCCCCTTTGGCCACTCGGGAACTCTCCCATATTCAATTGGAGCTGGTAGACGGACTCGAACCCCCGACCTGCTGATTACAAATCAGCTGCTCTACCGACTGAGCTATACCAGCAAATATGCCTTTCAAAAGGCGCTTATCAATAGTATCATGAGGTTTTTTGTTTGTCAATGAGGAACACCATTGTTTTCTTCTTTATATAAGCAACCTCTTTTTGCGCGCTTCGATATGCTATCATAGTAACATGCAGAAAAACATTTCATTGAGAAGGAGAAAAAAAGATGAAAGAATTGCTCCGCACTCTTGTAGCCCTTCCGGGTCCGTGCGGCTTCGAACAGCCGGTCATCAGATTTCTGTATGAGCGTCTGAAAGACAATGTCGATGAATGCTATGTCGACGGTGTCGGAGATCTCATTGCTATTAAGAAAGGAGCCTTTCCAGGCCCGACGCTCGCTGTCAGCGCACACACCGACGAAGTCGGTTTCATCGTCAAAAAAATTGAGGCTAGCGGACTGCTCCGATTCGAAAAGCTCGGAGGTCACGACGACCGTATCCTCCTGTCGCAGCAGGTGCTGGTAAACAGTGATAACGGTCAGCATCCCGGTGTGATCGGCACTATCTCTGCCCATATGGTCAAATTCGATGATCCTAAGCGCTTACGCAATTACAGAGAGCTGTATGTGGATGTCGGTGCTTCCGATGCCGATGAGGCCCGCGCTATGGGAATTCGCGTCGGAGACTGCATAACATATGATCAGCCTATGAGAGAAGCCGGAAGCCACCGCGTTTATGGCCATGCTTTCGACGACCGCGCAGGCTGTGCCATGCTGGTTCATGCTCTGGAAACGATCGATTTCTCAAAAGTACACGGCACAGTTATCGGGATCTTCTCCGTTCAGGAGGAAGTGGGTCTCAGAGGCGCTCATGCAGCTGCTTCAGATCTCAAGCCTGATGTTGCCCTGGCTGTGGATACCACAGCTGTGAGCGATACTCCGGAAGGTATGATGGACAGGACCCTCGCTCTCGGTGCAGGTGCCGGTATAAAGATAATGGATTCCAGTCTGATCGCTGCAAAGTCCGTCTGGAGATGTCTGGAATCTCTGGCAGAAGAGAAGGGCATTCCTTACCAGACCGAGATCTTCACCGGTATAGGCACAGATGCAGGAGCTCTGCATATGGGGAACGGCGGAGTCCCGACAGGGGTCATCTCCGTGCCGTCCAGATATGCCCATTCCTGTGTAGAGATGATGGACCTGGGTGACTACGATGCTTCTTACAGGCTGCTTGAGGCATTTATCCTGAACATGAGAGACAAGGAGCAGTTCTCATTCATCTGACAAAAGGCATATCACTGATAGTCAGTCTTACATCCTGACCGTAAAAAAGAAAATAAGGCGGGGCATTCACCATGCTCCGCCTTTTGTTTTGCTGTTATTCGTTCTGTCAGAATCAGCCGATCTTTGTCATGTCAGCACCGAAATACTTGATGCTCAGCTGTCCGAGCGTTCCGTCTTCGATGATCTCCTTGAGAGCTTTGTTTATTGCTTCAACGAGAGTCTTTGTATCATCAGCCATCCTTACCGGGATGCAGGTCTTATCCGTATCAGCCTCATCAACGATCTTCACGTCAGCGTCCGGATGTGCGGCCATGTAATCGTTATAGGATACTCTTGCGTTGATGGTTGCATCTATCCTTCCCTGAAGCAGGAGATCCATGGTCTGATCCAGAGTATCGACGTTCTGAACTGTTGCGCCATAGCTCTCGCCGATGCTGGCGTATGTGCTTCCTACTGAGTTCGCAGTCACCTTTCCTTCAAGGTCCTCAAAGCAGGTGATGTCAGTGTTGTCGCCCTTTACCATAAGGACAGCAGTTGTGTACAGATACGGATCCGAGAAGCTGTACTTCTCTGCTCTATCCGCAGTCCAGCCTACGCCGTTACAGGCGATGTCAAACCTTCCGCTGTCAACACCGGCAAGGATAGCATCCCATGCTGTCTCTTCGAATCTTGCTTCCACACCAAGCTTCTGAGCTATGAGCGTTCCCAGTTCGACATCATATCCGGTGAGCTTGCCGGTCTCATCATGATATGTCCAGGGAGACCATTCACCTTCCGTTGCGATGGTGATGTATCCGCGCTCCTTGATCTGCTCGAGCAGATCCTTGGGCTGTTCTTCCTCTTCCTTCTTCCCGCAGGAAACGAGAGCAAGAGCGAGCACTGCTGTCAGAAGCAGCATGAAGAGCTTCTTCAGATTGTTCTTTTTCATTTTTATCTCCTTCTTATTTATTTTCCTCATTATCAGCCAGAGTCCTGTCTGTCGTTATCATCCGGACGAAAGCTCTGGCCCTTTCAGTCTTCGGATTCTCAAAGAACTCCTTCGTGTCTCCGGATTCCACTACTACTCCGTCTTCAAGGAACAGCACCTTATTCGAGATATTTCTCGCAAAGTTCATCTCGTGAGTGACGACCACCATGGTCATCCCGTCTGCTGCAAGATCTCTCATAACGGCAAGCACCTCACCTATGAGCTCCGGGTCCAGCGCTGATGTGGGCTCATCAAAATATATGACTTCCGGATTGCTTGCAAGAGCTCTTGCAATTGCGACTCTCTGCTGCTGTCCTCCTGAAAGCTGCGACGGATAAGCATCCTTCTTATCCTGAAGTCCTACTCTTTCCAGCATTCTGAGTGCTGTCGCCTCTGCGTCCGCTTTCGCGATCCCTCTCGCAGCAGTGAGTCCGATCTCAACGTTTTTCAGCACTGTCATGTTCGCAAAGAGATTGTAGTTCTGGAACACGAAAGCTGTCTTCATGCGCAGCCTGTGTATATCCTTGCGGCTGATGGAACTCAGATCAAAAGTCTCACCGTCAAACGTCATCGTTCCTTCCGAGGCTTTCTCCAGGAAATTGATGCAGCGCAGGATAGTGGTCTTGCCCGATCCGGAAGGCCCGAGTATCACGATGACGTCACCTTTCTCGACGGAAAGATCGACTCCTTTGAGGACCTCATTGTCTCCGAAAGATTTCCGCAGTCCCTTTACATCAATCATCGTTCCGCCCTCCCACTGCATTCATCCTCTTCTCAATGACATTCTGCAGCCAGGTCAGGACCGTACAGAAGAGCAGATAGATCAATGCAACTTCGCAGTAGAGCCCGAGCGTCTCATAATATCTGGCGTTTATTATCTGCGCCTGGCGGATCATCTCCGTAATAGTTATCGTTGTCGCAAGGCTCGTTTCCTTCAGAAGTCCTATCAATGAGTTAGACAGAGACGGGAACGCCACTTTGAACGCCTGAGGCAGCACTATATACCACATTATCTGCATATAGCTGAGGCCCACACACTGTCCGGCTTCCACCTGTCCCACAGGGATGCTCTCAAGTGCGCCGCGGACGGTCTCTGCCATGTATGCACCTTCATTGAAAGCGAGCACGAATACTGCGGAAGGCCATGCATCCAGAACTATGCCTACAGACGGCAGTCCGTAGAAGACAACATACAGCTGGACCAGCAGCGGGGTTCCCCTGATGAGCCAGATATAGAACCTGCATATCTTCTTCAGGACAGGAATGTTGGCATACTGGATCATTGCGACGATAACGCTGATGATCAACGCGAAAAGGAACGACACCGCCGTCAGCGGCAGTGTGACCTTGATTCCCTGCAGCAGTATCTTCGGGAATGATTCAAGCAGTATGGTCCATAATCTGAGGTTCATATCTTTGCTCCGATAAAGAAATGCGGTATTACAGCAGAATAATTATAGTATTAAATTGTGCACAATGCAATCACGGCTTTTCTTTACATTTTGCCGAAAAACGTCTACATCCGTGACAAAACAGACAGACTTGTTATAATAAGGTAACTGTGTACCTTGATTATGTATGTTTCAGACACACAAATATAATTACTGGAGGATTCAACATGAAAGTAGTTCTTGCCGGTGCCTTCGGAAACCTTGGTGCCGAGATCCTGAAAGAACTGGTCAAGGCTGGTCACGAGATCGTTGCCGCTGACCTTAAGGAGAGAGAACTGGAGGGCTGCGCCGGAAAGTATACATTCGTCGCTATAGACGCAACTGATCCTGCTACCCTTAAAGGCCTTTGCGACGGAGCTGATGTAGTCATCACCACGATGGGCCTTACGACCTCTTCCACAAAGTTCACGTCCTATGACATCGACCTCAAGGGAAATCTCAACCTTCTCAATGAGGCAAAGGCGGCCGGAGTCAAGAGATTCAATTACATCTCCGTCATCGCATGCGATGAGCCCGGCGCTGAAAAAGTCCCGATGCTCCACGCCAAAAAGCTGATGGAGGATGAGCTCAAGAAATCCGGAGTGGAATATGTGATCTACCGCCCCACAGGATACTTCTATGACATCGCCAAGGTCTTCAAGCCTTATGTTGATGCAGGTGCAATGCAGCTTCTCAAAGGATACGGCGGCGTAAAGGCAAACGTTGTTGACTGTCCTGATTTCGCGAAGTTCATCGTCGAGCACATGTGTGACACCAATGCACTTTATGAAGTAGGCGGTAAGGAGACATACACCTACGAAGAAATGGCAAAGCTATGCTTTGACGCAGCCGGCAAACCTGTCAAGATCAAGTACTATCCTTACTGGATGTTCGGCCTGCTCGCCAATCTTCCCAAGATCAAGAAGGAAGGCAAGCACGATATCATCCTGTTCTCTCAGTGGACTCTGTCCCATGATCTTGTAGGAAAAGATGTTACCGGAGACCACAGCTTCAAAGAATACATAACCGCTTATTTCAAGAACGCTAAATAAGAAAGGATAATACCATGTGGACTGAATTTTTGATCATCGCGGCTATCTGCGCTGTCGGCTGTTCCATGGGCTTCAAGCATTTCATCTGGTTCATATCCATCGGATATGGCTTTGCAGTCTCCTGCGGAAGCTTAGCGATCCTGGTACTTGCTGCAGTCAACGGAAGACTCAATCTCCTTCTGGTCCTTCAGTGTGCCGTTCTTTTCATTTACGGACTGCGTCTCGGACTGTTCCTGTATCTGCGTGAGACAAAGAATGCCGCTTATAAAAAGACTCTGGATGCCCAGACCGGAAACGACAAGAAGATGCCCATCTTCGTCAGCATTTTCATGTGGGCATATTCCGCGTTCCTCTATGACGGAGAGATGTCTCCTATCTTCTTCCGCAACTGGCACGGAACTTACGGTGATGTTCTTCCCTGGATCGGCGTCGTTATCTCTGCATGCGGAGTGATCATGGAGGCGTTTGCCGACAAGCAGAAATCCGCACAGAAAGCTGAGAACCCCAACATGGTCGCCACAAAGGGGCTGTACAAAATGGTGCGCTGCCCCAACTATCTTGGCGAGATCCTGACCTGGACAGGCGTTTTCGTTGGCGGCCTTACTGCTTTACAGGGTGTATGGGAGTGGGTGATCGCATGTGTATGCTATGTCACCATCGTCTTCATCATGCTCAACGGAGCCCAGAGGCTTGAGAAGAGGCAGGACGGAAGATACGGCGAGATGCCCGAGTATCAGAAGTATATAAAGAAAACTCCTATAATCTTCCCGTTCATTCCCGTCTACTCACTTAATAAAAAGAAATAAGCCTCAGAAAAGACAGATAGCGCCGGGCACGAGCCCGGCGCTATCTGTTTCATTTTTATTTTTTACATATAGCTTATATCAAGGTCCACGTTTCCTGAGATCCCCGGTACGCTTCCTGTTGATGAGTACTGCCACATGTCGTACTTGGTCTGATATTCCGGATGCGGCTCAGAGGTATAATGCGCTATCCATATTCTTGTAGAAGATGAGAGTTGGGATACATATATCTTATTGGTCAGATAATACTTGTTGGCGTAGAGCCCTGCTCTGTATCCTCCGGAACGGATCGTATCGCAGAAAGCGTTGATGATCGTCGTTCTCATAGAATTCGAAAGGTTGTTAGTTCTCGCTTCACTTGATCCCGCGTCCTCCATGTCTATGAACACAGGATAGTTGAGGCTCCGTCCCTTGAGGAGTTCTAGACACATAGATGCCTCTTCTACTGCTTCTCTCTCATTGATAGCCTGGGTGAAGAAATAGATTCCTACCTTGAGTCCTGCCGCTTTGGCTCCGGTGAAGTTCTTCTCGAACATATTGTCGGAATACATCGATCCGGCAGAATAGCCTCTGAATCCTACTCGTATGATGACATAGTCTATCCCGGAAGCCTTGACTTTATTCCAGTCTATATTGCCGTTCCATGTGGAGACGTCTATTCCCTGCGTGGAGCTTCTGACTCCTTCATCGTTGAAGTAATAAGATTCTCCGTTGATTATCTGGGATCCTGTCACCGGCACACCGTTGACATCATAGTAATAGGTGTTTCCATTGATCTCCTGCCATCCGCGGTATTCGTATACATCGATCTCAGTGACGCTTATCACCGGCGTAACAGAGGAGAACTTATATACATATGTATCACCGGATGAGCATGCAGGATATCCGCCTGCTCCGATGACTTCTCCGAAACATGAGACCCATTCTCCTGTTTCAGTTCCGTCTTCAGCGGTACTGCTCACGTATTTCTGCGCCGATGCGAGCGTCCCGTCGTCATTGACAGTCGCTTTGACTTCCGATACTGTATCGGAACCGTCGTTCAGTATCAGGTATTTGTTTCCGCTCTCATCCGCTGCAGACAGCGCGGGCACAGATGTGTACAGAGGATTTCCGCTGCCGTCCGTTACCTGGGTCTCTATACGGTCAGTCCTTACAAGTTCCTTGGAAGACTCCACATATATCACCGTGTCGCCCGGTCTTACTGCGGGAGTTATATTGGTCTCAGGTCTCACGGGTCTTCCGTACTGGTTATCCTCCTGCTTTGTATCTGCAGATCCGGAGTCGATGATCTTGTCGCTGACATCGATCTTCTTTCTTTCTACAGGAGGTTCAACGGTGACTTCTATATCTTTCTTTACTTCATAGCCCTTGCATGGAACAAATGAAACGGTGTATTTGCCGGTCTTCACTCCTCTGACCGTTATCTTGCCGTCACAGTCTTCATCGAGGTATTTTTTCATATTCCCGTCAGGATCGGTTATCTCCAGTGCAAAAGGCATTCCGGTAGAGAGCTTCTCTTCTTCGTCAAGCATCAGTATCTCTATTTCTTCTGAAGTTGCAGACGCTTCAAGATGCAGCTGAATATATACCGGCTCCTCATATGCGAGCCTTATCATGTTCGGAACAGAGATGTAGTTCTTGACCGCGTCACCTCCGGTCCTCTCCAGACGTGCAGCTTCCTCCATCGCAGAGGCGGAGGAAGAGAACAGCAGCGCAGTCAGTACAAGCGAGATTATGACGACGACACCAGCTGCGGATGAGACGACTTTCCTCGTCCCTTTCGCATTGATGAACGACATCGCGGCTTCATATACCTTTTTGAAGAAATCTTTCAACTCTTACCTTTCTGATACAAAGGACTTGAGTGCTGCGGTGATCATGGACATCCCAAGATCTGCCACTGCGGGTGTCTCTGCATCCGTATACGCCATTCTGAGAGGACAGGATGTCCTGCACATTTTAATGAAATCTATCGATAAAGGACTTCCTGGCTGTCCTGAAAGCGGTATCCCCAGTCCTTCGATATACATGTCTGTTGACTCGTAAGAATCATACATCATTCTGAGAGAATCGAAAAGACCTAATCCCATTCTCTCCA
Source organism: Oscillospiraceae bacterium (assembly GCA_017405465.1). Lineage (GTDB taxonomy): Bacteria > Bacillota > Clostridia > Oscillospirales > Ruminococcaceae > RUG11783. Next base: position 11,695 of record JAFRAJ010000014.1, on the reverse strand, counting down.
GCAGAGAAGGAGCGCAGCACAATGCTGGAGCTCCCGCTCCGGCCAGCTGGCATACAGCCTCGTCACCGCATCCGGTGTCCTTACCTAGATCGACCGTAAACCAGATGTCGCTCTTTCCTGCAATCCTTATCCCAGCTGTGTTTCCGCTGCAGCAAAACGATGTGATAAATGAGCATCCGTCGTCATTACGTGCAGATGACAGCATAGCCTTTACCGCAGCAGTGAACAGTTCCAGGAACAAGGTACCGTCCCCCAGATACCTGAAGAGTTCCGGCTTTATCTGTCTTCCGTTATCAGCCATTGAGCCCATGACGGCGTCCTTCAGCAGAGATCCGCTGTAATCTGTCCTCAGGCAGCAGTCGTCTCCTGCCCTGAGTCCCTCCCTTGCCAGACTGAATATATCGATGAATCCGTTTTCAAGAAGAGTATCTTTCAAAGCCGGGACCAGTATATCTGCGCATCTTGCCGCATCACTTGCGGCTGCAGCCGCCGGTCTGCCTGTACCTTTGTCTCCAAAGAACCTTACCGCAGGCGCATATACATATGTTCCTGCATTTCTGTCTGTCACGCAGAGCACCGGCATGGAAGGGCTGATGACTCCGCATCTTACAGCTGAAGAATTGTGACAGTCTGCACTGTCCAGTTCTATCTCTCCGTTCTCCAGCATCCTGTGCGCTTCAGTTTCTGATCTTGTCCAGCCTTCGTAAAGAACTGCTGCGGTCAGGGCTTTCTTCAGCGTTTCTCCGAAGCTCACGTACTGTCCCGGAGGACCGCTGTGAAGAAGCATGTGTTCTTTCATCCCGGGAACGCATCCGGATGCTGTCCTGATATCAGCAAGCACAGGTCTCGAAGACATCATCACGAGTGCGGCAGCCCTGTTTCTTGACTCGGTCTCTTTTCTCATCGAACTGTTCCAGAGATCCAGATAAGCCTGTACAGTAGGATCCCCTTCTGCTTCCGCCACATAACTTACTGTGACATCGCCCGAAAGATGCCCTCCTGCCGATATCCCGACTGTTCTTATCTCAGAGCTGAATAGATCCATTAGCTTTCCTCTTGATCTGCGATTATCATCCTTACATATTCTGCTGCTTCGTCAGCCGAATAGAATACGTCTGCGCCTGCCTGTCTCAAGGTTTCCGCGGCAGTTCTTCTGCTTACCGGGGATCCTTCTCCCGAAGTAATGATCACACCTACTGCTATATGTCTTCCGTCGTCTTCTGCGGTCTGTATGCTCTTTCTTATACACTCAGCCAGATCTTCCAGCTGTTCTCCGGTACATCCCAGTCCCCCGTACCAGTCTGCCAGGATAACGGCTACTGTCCTGTTATATGCTTCACTGATCATACGGTGATTCCTCTTCACAGTGGAGAGCATCGCAGATCTTGCAGAAGGCGCGAAGCTGCTGTGTGCACAGTCTATCACGCTGTGCTCTTTCAGAAATCTGGTATCGCTGTTCAGCAGAACCGATTTGACCGGGCTGTTGGAATATATCGTTTTGAGAAACGGCATCATCAGGGAAGCTGTTTCACCGCACATAGTCTCTGACATAAAGAATCCCCTGAGATATTTCTGCGAAGCAGAAAGCTTAAGCCGATGCAGAGTAGTGATATTCTCGAGATCCTGGCTGTCTTCCTCAGCTCTTGCAGTTCCGTACCAAGAAGCGACATCATCTGCCAGTGCTGCCAGTGAGGCCGGGGCATCTTCCTTGCCTTCATAGTCCATGTTCCTGAGCATCCCAACTTCATAAAGGAAGAGTTTTTTACCGCATTCCCTTGCCTTCCTGACTACGTCAGCGATGACATTCAGATCTCCGGACTTAAGTACAAGACATATGGAATCCGTACCTTCATCTGCTGCAAGAGCATCCAGACACATAAGCGTCGCAGCTGCAGATTCCTCAGCAAAGCAGTCTCGGCGACCGGATGATATAAGGCTGCGTATGCCTATTCCCCTCTCTTCCAGAAGAAAAGCCAGCATCATGTTCGCTATGAGTGACTGACCTAGAACTGATACTTTACCTTCAGAAAATTCAGGACAGATCCCGACTGATCTTCCTGCTATCACAGCGCCTTGTACTCCGCCTCCAAGAAGAGGCACTCCGAGTTTTACCGCAGTTTTCTTGAGAGCAGCTTCTTTCTCCGCCTGCAGTCCCTGAGTCAGGATCACCCCGGCCCCTCTTTCCATACACTGTACAGCAGCTCTGTATGCCAGGTGGGGAGGGAGGCTGATCATGGCCCAGTTTATCTCCGGATCACATTCAAAAGCCATATCCGGGTTTTTTAATGTATAAAAAGGATCCAGAACGGTATCTGCGCTGGCCATACTGCTTATCTGGGAAAGAACGCTTTCTGCCGTCCTCAGATCTCTGGTGTCAACACTGATTAGCAGGTCATCTGCTGCTGCCGCCTTAAGTTCTCTATCACTGAATCCATATCTTACGGCAGCCTGAACCGCTTCAGAAGAGGCCTGACAAAGAAAGATATTCTCCACTGTTCCGTCCATGAGATAACGGTCACAGATATCCTCCATGACTGAGATATCTGCGACACAGTTATGAACGGTCCTTGTAAAGAACATCCTCTCACTTCCTGCATGCTGTGTTATTATAAGCAAGCAGATTATACTATAATCATTTCAGCCCCGCAAAAGAGCGGGACGTGTGCTGTATTCTTCTTTTCTGTCAGGAGGTCACGATATGCGCACAGCAATAGTCACCGGAGGAAGCGGCGGAATCGGTTCTGCTATATGCAGATCTTTATGTGCAGAAGGATATAACGTCGCTGTCTGTTATAACAGCGGAATGGATGCCGCAGAAGATCTTGTAAGCTCTTTGAGGTCAAAAGGATATCATGCCTGGACTGTGCACTGCGATGTCACTGATGAAGAGCAGGTCGTCGCAGCCGTGGATGAAGTCTCAGCTGCCGGGGAACTCGCTGTTGCAGTAAACTGCTCCGGAGTCTCGCATATTGCCCAGATACAGGACATGTCACTTCTCGAGCTGGAAGAGATCTTCTCCGTAAACAGTTCCGGAACATATCTGATATGCCGGGAAGCTGCAAAGCATATGATCCCGAACGGATTCGGACGTATTGTCAATATATCCTCCATGTGGGGAGTCACCGGAGGCTCGTGTGAGACTGCATATTCTGCATCCAAAGCCGCAGTGATAGGACTGACAAAAGCTCTGGCAAAAGAGCTCGGTCCATCCGGAATAGCAGTGAACTGTGTCGCTCCCGGAGTCATCAACACACGTATGAACTCTGTATTCTCAGAAGAAGTGATGCAGGATCTTTCCGAACAGACGCCTCTTGAAAGGATAGGCACTCCGGAAGATGTTGCTGAAGCGGTAGTTTATTTCTGCAGAGCATCATTTGTGACAGGACAGGTACTCTGTGTCGACGGAGGCTTTTCATTATGATAATTTAAAGTGCGGGACAGTCCCCGCACTTTTTTTGTGCTGTTTTTTCAACTTCTCTGCAACAATTCAGATTGCTATTGACACTATATGGATGTCTGGAGGAATTGAAATGAAAAAGAAAAATATTCTCGCACTGATCTCACTTCTTATGATTTGTCTGCTGCTTGTTTCCTGCGGAGCAAAGAAAGCAGAGTCTGAGTACTACTACGTATCCGACGACTCCATGTATGATTCTGATTATTATGCTGAATCCCCGAATAAACCCGGAGGATTCAGCAATGAAGCGAAGGACAGTTACAATGAGCCTGATTATCCCACGATGCCATCGCCCGCTGATCTTTCCAATCTAAAACTGACATACACAGCCGATATAAATGTTGAGACACTGGAATTTGACAAGAGCCTCGCTGCTATTCTGGATGCTGTTAATGCCAGCGGCGGATTCATCAGTTACCGTAACGAAGGCGGCGGATATACCTCAGCCTACGGCAGCTACTCCAGGAAATGGATCAGCCTCGAATGCAGGATCCCCTCCGGTAACTATCAATCGTTCATCGACGGGTCTTCTGAATTCGGTACAGTGACCAGTCTCCTCAGTTCCATGGAGGACATCACTTCCCAGTATCTGGATACAGAATCCAGGCTAAGCTCACTATATGCGCAGCGTGACAGACTTACTGAGATGATGAAAAGCGCCACACTGGTGTCTGACCTCATCCAGATCGAAGCGCAATTATCGGAAGTAATCTATCAGATAGAGAACTATACAGCCCGCAAGAACACTTATGACAATCTCGTCGCATATTCTACAGTTAATATCGAGCTCAGTGAGGTCTCTGTCGTGACTCATCAGGCTGAGACCTTCTGGGACCGTCTGCTCGGCGCCTTCTCCGACAGTTTCCGAGAATTTGCAGGTTTCCTTGAGAATCTTCTGTTTGCTCTGATATATCTTCTCCCCTTTGCTGCCGTTTTGACTCTCATCGCTATTCCGGTCATTAGGGCAATAAAAAAGAAAAGAGCTCTCAAAAAGAAAACTCTCGAAAGATCTGCAGACCCGGTCACCATTCCTAAAGAGATAAACAAGTAACCTTTAAGCTGCTCTCACAGGACCTTCACTTAAGTTGGAGGTCCTTTTTGTATTCTGTTATAATGCCGTTAAGCGAGGTGCTGATCATGAAAAAATGCGTCGTGGTATCGGATTCCTTTAAAGGAACTCTGTCAAGCCTGCAGATCTGCGGTATATGCAGAGAACGCATCGCGTCTGTTTTTCCTGACTGTGAAATAATAACTCTCCCTGTTGCAGACGGAGGAGAAGGTACCGTTGACTGCTTTGTGACTGCACTTGGTGCAGTTCCTGTCAGCATATCAGTCAAAGGTCCTTTCGGAGAGATGACAGAAGCAGTTTATGCCGTTCTTGATGATACAGCGTTCATCGAGATGGCCTCTGCTGCAGGGCTGCCTCTTGCCGGAGACAGAAAAGATCCCGGAGTCACCACGACTTTTGGTGTCGGTGAACTGATCCTGGATGCGATCGGAAGAGGATGCAAGGAGATACTTCTGGGACTTGGCGGAAGCGCAACGAATGATGCGGGCTGCGGCTGTGCTGCTGCGCTTGGGACGATCTTCCTTGACCGTAACGGCAGATCATTCATACCTACCGGGAACACACTGAATGAGATCTCTGCTTATGACTGCACCAATACAATTCACCTGCTGAACGGTGTAAACATTACCGCCATATGTGATGTACGCAATCCGCTGTTCGGAGAAAACGGTGCAGCTTTCGTTTTTTCCCCTCAGAAAGGTGCAGATGAAGAACAGGTCATTCTTCTGGACAAAGGTCTTCGAAATATCGGGGCACTTATGGACACTGCAGCAGGATACTCAGTGTCACAGACTCCCGGTGCAGGCGCTGCAGGCGGATTTGGAGCCGGTGTGCTCGCTTTTCTGAACGGTTCACTCAAACCCGGGATAGAAGCCGTACTTGACGTTCTCGACTTCAACCGCATCGCTGCAGACTCTGATCTCGTGATCACAGGAGAAGGAAAGCTTGACAGCCAGAGTTTCCAGGGGAAAGTCCTTGACGGAGTTTCCGGAAGAACATCAGTTCTGGATGTTCCTCTTATCGCGATCGTCGGAATGGCTGATGACTCTGCAGGTGACTACCGGGCACACGGCATCGATGCAGTCTTCACTACAAACCGCGCCTCTCTTCCCTACGAGCAATTGAAGTCCCGGGCAGCGGAAGATTACGCCGCCACCCTTGACGATATACTTCACCTTATAAAGGTTTCAGGATCTTTCAGGAGGTCTTCATGAAAAACGGAAAGAGTTTAATCGCCTTCATACTTCTTCTTTTACTGACTTTCGGATGCATGTTCGGCGCAGACCGCATACAGAAAGACGGTTCGTCGATAGACATCCGGACAGGAAAGATCGACACCAGTCTGGGAACGATGACATATAAACTATATGTTCCCGACAGCGCATCTGACTCTTCAAAAGCTCCCGCTGTTCTCCTCCTTCACGGATATCAGAACGACCACGAGACCTGCAGTGCCTTTGCGATAGAACTGGCAAAACGCGGGATAGTCGTCATGGCGGCAGACGAGTTCGGCCACGGCAGTACGTCTGTCGGTCTTCTGAAGCGCGGTTATGTAAACCAGAAAGTTACCGTAAATTACGGCGAAGAGAACGAATCAGACGGTACCTTCGTCAGAAATGTAGGCGGTCCTGAAAGATACCGCCTGATGATGAACTTCTCCAACCTGTCATTCTTTAACAGCAAATATTCTCATGACAGTGCCGGAAATTCGATCCTTGACAGTTCATGCGGAGGTATTTATGCATACAGATATCTGGCCGACCTTCCCTTTGTAGACAGCACCAGATTAGGAGTCAGCGGACATTCCATGGGGACATGGTCCTCCTGGTCTGTTGCAGCCCAGTACAGCGGAACTTCAATTGAGCCTCGCGCTATCGTTCTTCAGTGCGGAGAACTTTTCCGCAAGAGCGTATATGACTCAGATAAGATCAATTTCAACAACGTCCTTCTTCTGCAGGCGAAATACGATGAATTCAGTTATTTCCGTGACTATGAGCTGAATGTCGATGATAAACTTCTTTCTACCGATCTGCGCAGGGAGTTCCTCGGAACTTCAGGAAAAGGCGAGTGGAACAGGAAATACGGTTCTTTCTCTGACGGATCTGCCAGACGGATGGAACTGCTGATGACCAACCATCGCCTCACAACACACAATTCACAGGGGGTGGCTGTGTCTCTTGACTGGTTCTGCAATGCTTTCGGCATTGCTCCTTCTGTAGATGTTTACGATCAGACATACATGTTCAAAGAAATCCTTGTACTCTGTGCAATGCTCTTTGCCATCGCGTCGCTTATCCCGGTAATGAACATGCTCTTATCGACAGGATTTTTCGGACAGCTGATCCAGGAGCTTCCTTCCAGAGCAGATCTGCGTACAGGAAGAAAATGGCGTACCGGCGTGCTTATAAGCATTCTGCTTACCGGCCTTTCCTATCCGTTCATGACCCAGCTGGGGCACGGTCTGCTTCCTCTGCCGGAAAAGATCTTCAGCATGACGATAGGCAATGGTTTCGTATCATGGTACGGCCTTCTGGCTCTCATATTTCTGATCATGACAGCCGTATATGTAAAGAAGAGCAGAAAAGCAGAGACAGGCCGCAGTTTCATCAACTTAGGCATGGCAGAGTCCGATCTTCCCGACCGTTTCAGCGGCAGACTCATGTGGAAGGGCCTCTTGCTCGCCTTTATACTGTTCCTGATACTTTACTCCATAAACTTCATCTGTGAACTCGTATTCTCACTGGATCTGCGCTTCATATGGCCTTTCTTCAGGGCATTCACACTTAAACGGCTTGTTCAGTTCTTTGTTTACATCCCCATCTATATGCTCTTCTTTATCCTGAGCACCAGCAGATCACTCGCTCTGATGCGTACAGATGCCACTTATAAGCCAGGGATCCGTGGATTTTTCGGCACCTGGTGGAGAACAGCCCTGCAGATGACAGGTGGTGTGCTTCTCATCACTCTTCTTGAGTATGTTCCTTTCTTTGCAGGCCTGGGACCAGGAGCTGATATCCTGTTTGGATCTACATTCGGTGGTCCGTTTATGTCCTTGCTAATAGTATTCGTCCCTCAGGTAATAGTCTTCAGTCTCCTCTGCACTTACATATACAGGAAGACAGGCAATATCTTTACAGGTGCGTTCCTCTCTGCCTGTATGGCCTGCTGGATCGTGACCGGAGGCAGCTCGATCCTTTACTGATCCCATATCGACTAAAATAGTTTTTCATAAGGAGATCATTCACAGATGGTCAAAGACGATCTCTTTGCACGGCTTATGGCCTCACAGGATACTGAATACCGTGATTTTCAAGCGGGACTGATCCCGACCATAGAACCGTCTTCCATGATAGGTGTCCGTACTCCGGAACTCAGAAAGATCGCGAAAGAGTTCTCTCGCCGTGAAGATATCTCCGACTTCCTTTCTGACATTCCTCACAGGTTCTTCGAAGAAGATCAGATCCATTCGTTCATCATCTCTGACCTCAAGGATTATGATCTTTGTATAAAAGAAGTAGAAAAGTTCCTTCCTTTCATTAACAACTGGGCTACCTGTGATCAGATGAGTCCAAAAATATTCCGCAGGAATAAGACAGAGCTGCTGGAGCATATACACAGATGGCTGTGCGACAGCCACACCTATACAGTACGATTCTCGATCAAGATGCTTATGGAGCATTATCTGGATGATTCCTTTGCGCCAGAATACCCCGAACTCGTAGCATCGGTCTCTTCCGAAGAGTACTATATCAAGATGATGCAGGCATGGTATTTTGCTACTGCCCTTGCCAAGCAGTATGAAAAGATCCTTCCTTTCCTTGCAGGCAGGCGTCTTGACAGATGGACACACAACAAGACTATTCAAAAGGCTTTAGAGAGTTACAGGATCTCCGATACAGAGAAAGATGAATTGAGAGCCCTTAGGTGGCGATAAGTTTAACCGTGAAAGAAATTGCTTTCAAATTAATTGCATTTGATTTATCTTTTCATGTGTGTTTCAATATTTGTGATTTCATATCAATGAAACGGAGACAGAAATGAACTCGTTTGACTCTTTAAAGCTGGAAAATCAGTTGTGTTTCCCGCTTTATGCTGCTTCCAAGGAAGTGATCAAGCAATATGTTCCATTACTGGAAGATCTTGATCTTACTTATACTCAGTATCTGTCGATGCTAGTGTTATGGGAGAAAGATGGTATCTCTGTGAAAGAGATGGGTGAAAAGCTCCTGCTTGACAGCGGAACACTGACCCCTGTTCTCAAAAGTCTGGAAAGAAAAGGATATGTAGAACGTCAAAGATGCAGGTACGATGAACGGATAATGATAATCAGTCTTACCGATGCAGGCAGGTTTTTAAAGGAAAGAGCATTAAACATTCCTGCCCGTATGGCATCCTGTATTGAACTTGAACCTGACGAAGCAAAGGAGCTGTATCGTCTCCTGTACAAACTCCTTTCTGGCCTTGATCAAAAATAGCAATCAAAAACAAGAGCAGAAATAAAAAAGGGATGCGAAATCGCATCCCTTTTTTGGTCGGGGTGACCGGATTTGAACCGACGACATCTAGTTCCCAAAACTAGCGCGCTACCAGCTGCGCTACACCCCGTTGTCCGCCCTTTTTCAGAAGAGCGGTGAAATTATATCAAAACCTGAGCTTCTGTGCAACTCGCAAAATCGATCACTCTTTCATATGGGCCTCAGAAAGGAGGACATTAAGGGTATGCTCATATGCCAATTGTCCTTCCTTGTACCACCTTTCGCTGCACTCCGGAAGTTTTACCCCTGCTGTTTTCTCAGCTACAAGATCCAGGAGATGCGGATTTCTGCATATCAGCGGTCCTGTTATCTCACTGGCGAATACATTATCTCCCAGCTTCATCCCCTCGGTACTTCCTTTGGAGAATCTTTTTGAAGAGTCCCACAGCACCGTGAACAGAGGCTCCTGACCATCATTCCTGGAAAAATCGACAGAACTGTTGACCGGACCAATCACTTTCGGGCCGTCATTATAACTGCAGATCAGCTCTCCGTATCTTCTCTTAGGTGTTATTGAAGCATTTGCATCAAACAATCCAAGACCTTCATATTTCCTTCCGGAACGTTCATCTGTAATAGTCTTGCAGAAAACCGCAGCTGTACACCCGCTTATAAGGAGAAGTTTTCCGTTATCAACGAAGCTCCTTATCTCTTTTGCATACCGCCTTACATCTTCAAGTACATTCAGCATCCTGTTCTCAGTTCCTGCGCTGAAATACATCATATCTGCGGCTTCTATGTCTTCATATCTTCCGAAGCTGAGTTCCTGTATTTTTACTTTTTGTTTCAGCCCTCTTAAGCGAAGTTCGAGCAGCTTTACAGCAGAGTATTCACCATAGAGGTTCAGATAATCCGGGTATGCGTTTACTATTGTGATCATCTGTCTCCTCCTTCTCCTCTGCCCTTATCTTCATAGTTCTTCAGGCGGTTGAGGAATTTGTACTGATCAGTAAAGCACGTCATCGTATAGATCGTGCCCTGAGCACTCTCCACGATACACTCCATCATCTTATCAAGATCGGGCTCGACGATAAGCTTTTCCTCCGGTACTCCTCCAACAAGCATCCTTTGAGCTGCATCATGTGCAAACCCTCCGGAAAGGATCACTTTCTTGATCTTATCGTTCGCTAGTCTGTTGAAATCTATATCCCAAAGCCATGACATATCGTTTGCAACATACTTACGTGAAAGCATATCAACGATAAACACTATCGTTATATCTTCTGCAGGATCATTCAAGGCTGTGGATATCGCACCGTTATACGCCATAGAGTTTTCATGCTTGCAAAGCATGAATCTCCCATGATGTCCCCTTATATCGAATTCTACGACCCTTCCGTTCTCAAGTTCCATCCCGTCAAGGGCTTCTGCTGCTTTTTCAGGTTCTATTCCTATCGCTTCGACCGCGACAGTAAAAGCCGCAGCGATATTCTGAGCATAAGCCTCGTTTGCAATTTGCGGTTTTATAGTCCACTCGCCGTCAAGAACGAATTCTCCGTTGGTAACCTTTGTCACAGAATGGGCAGCTTCCGGTGACCTGTATCCGCATTTTTTGCAGTGAAAAGCTCCGACATGACTGGCGATCCTGTAATCGTATTCCATCTTTTTGCCGCATACAGGACAGTATGCTCCGTCATCATATGCATGCTCTATCCCTGCATGTTCTCTGAGTTCAGGTGCAGAAACACTGTAATACACTGTATCAGGTCTTTCACGTCCGTAAGAGCAGGACAGCGGCTCGTTAGCGTTGAGGATAAGCGTAGTCCCTTCCGGAAGGCCTTTCTGAAGCTCCCCCTTTACAAATTCCTGATGTCCGTTTCTCGTCAGCTGATCGCGAAACAGGTTGGTGATGAGGATGTGTGAGGGCTTAACGTCTTTGAAAGTGTACTGGCAGAATCTTTCATCGCTTTCCAGAATCACAACATCTGCATCGACTTTTCGGGAGATAGGATCCGCATTGCAGAGAAGCAGTGTAGCTATTCCTTCTATCTGATTGCTTCCTTCTCTATTGCAGACTACCTTGAGCCCGTTTTCTTCTGCAATCCTGCATATCATAGCTGTTGTAGAAGTTTTACCGTTTGACCCTGTTACTGCGATAACTTTATCAGGAAGCTTTATTGAAGCCATGCATTTAGGCCATATCTTTCTGACCAAAGCGCCTGGAAGGCTGCTTCCTCTTCCGAATTTGGATCCGATGAATCTAAGTATCTTGCATGTAATGATATCGAGCATCTGTATTTCTCACCTGTTTGTTGATTAATGCACAATAGTCAAATGTGCTATATAATACAGTTGAGTTGATCCCACGCTGTGGGATCCTCCCCCGAGATCACTTTAACTGTGATCTCTTTATATACAGCAGAGCTGACCTTTCAGCTCTGCATTTTTTATATCAAAATAGTCTTTCCCAGGGTGAAACTTTCGTATTCTGTTGATCTGAAATAATACGTTATTAATTGTATTCCATATTCTCGTTGTTTTGAAGTAAAAAAGAAGGGGGTGTGACAAAAGTCACGCCCCCGAATAATTAGGATAAGAGAAAAAGACGGCGTCGTCCCGGAAGGGTCGACGCCGATCTTTATGGTAAAATTTAAAGTGCCATGATAAATTTTCCCATAACTGATATTAGCCCAA
>JAFRAJ010000001.1 GCA_017405465.1 Oscillospiraceae bacterium | reverse complement strand
GATTTCTTGCTTACTCCTTCTGGTGTCTCCGGATGCTTTCCTTGATAGTACATTTCGATGCATTTTAGTTTGAATTCATCACTGTATTTCATATGAATACCCCCATTCTTGGTTTTGTCCAAGAATGGGGGTACATATCATTTTCCGGTCCGCTTCTGTTAACACATTGGACTCAAGAATGGCTTGAGTTATAATTGGAAATATCAATATATGCTCTGTTCAATATAATAGGCAGCAGTTTTACAATAAAGATGCAGGAAGAAAGGAGGATGTCATCATGAAGAAGACGGCAGGAGAAAGAATGGCGGAAGCCAGAAGAAGAGCGGATCTCACACAGCTGAACGTAGCGGATGAGCTGGGTGTATCGTATCAGGCGGTGTCCTCCTGGGAGAGAGACGAGTATCTTCCCGACACGAAGAACCTGATAGGCCTGGCGAGACTTCTGGGAGTGTCAGTCAATTCACTGACGGAGGATTCGCCCTACGATTTTGAGACAAAGAGGGAGATCTTCAACTGGGAGCATCAGAAGACATTCGTTAAGACGACAGCGTCTACGCTGGGTATGACGAACACTCTGAGCGCTCTGGATTTTGCAGTCGAGGCACATAAGGACCAGAAGAGAAAGAATTCAGATATACCTTATATATCGCATCCTCTTATGCTGGCCTGCGACTGTCTCTCGATGGGTATAAGGGAAGACTGTGTGATAGCTGCATGCCTGCTGCATGATGTCGTTGAGGACTGCGGCGTTACTGCAGATCAGCTCCCTGTGGACGACGAGACGAGAAGACTGGTCATGCTCATGACGCATCCCGATGAGGGAAACGACCGCAAGGCCATGCTGGATAAATACTTCAGAGGTCTGGCATCAGATCCAAAAGCCGCTCTCATAAAGTGTGTAGACAGGTATAATAATCTTACGACCATGTCATGGGGCCTCAGACGCGAACGGCAGCTGAGATATATCGCTGAGACGGAACAGTATGTGCTTCCTCTTGTGGATGTGCTGAAAAAGAGACCTGAATACAACAACGTGGCATGGTCGCTCAGATACAGGATCGAGAGCATGCTCGATGTATACAAAAGGCTGATATGATACAGATCCTTCAGCAGGAGGTATAAAGAAAATGAGCTTATTTGCAATACATACAGTACCTGATGATCACGGACCGCTGGTGTCTTTGTGCTGGTCGATATCCATGTCGGGGATGATGATGTACTCTGGACAGAAGTGGGAAAGAGAACTATCCTGGGAAGAAGACGGATCTTCTGTTCTGAAATATACAGAAGAGAGCGAAGGCGATCACAGGACGGTGGAAAGATACAGCACGGATACAGAAACGGCGCAGGAACTCAGGAACGCTGTCACGGATGAGGTGATCTCCTGGTCCGCTTACAGATATGACTATTCAAAAGATGAGATGCGGCCCACCGATGTTTCCGGACGTGCTGTGTTCAACCTGACATTTGCCGCCGGGGAGGCTGGAGGAGAAGGATCGTCTTGCAGCATCGACCTTGATGCTGCAAGACAGAACGGGAAGGGCGATACGATCTCTGAGATCACTGAGCTCCTGAAGAGCTTCATAAAGGAAGAGAACCTGCTGGACCGGACTACTGAGGAACTGAGGCTCCCCAACGGTATGACAAAAAAGGAATACATAGACTCGTTCTCGATGAGCCTGGGACCGTCAGCTCCCGGCGTGAGCGGCAGTGAGACGGAAAAAGACGGATGGAAGTGTCCGGAATGCGGGAACTTCAATACAGGCAGGTTCTGTTCGGAGTGCGGAACCCCGCAGCCGGTATGATTTCAGTTCAATAAAAAAACAACAGCCCGGGAGAAGAAGGATGAGTTCTCTGTCAATAAGAGTAGAGCCGAAGTATCTCTCAAAGAAGGAGTGTCTGATAAAGGCAAGAGAGATACTCGACGGTGATCTTATCGATATGGATGAAAAGGAACTGGCGCGGGAGATATACTCCCACACCAGGGCTTTTTACTGGTTCAAAAGATTCGAGAAGATCCCGGGCCCGCATCTGATAGTGACCAGGGCAGATCCCATAGATCTGCAGGACGGCGGCGACAGGTGGATCATGCGTCTGCTGTTCCGCATCGTCTGGCTGATCTGTCCGGGGTCCAGATAAGGTATCCGTCTGCTGTGAGGTTATAAAATGGAGATCAGAGAATACAGGGAATACAGAGAAGAAGAGATCCTGCAGCTTTATCAGGCGGCGGGCTGGAAGGCATATACGGAAGATCCGGAAGCGCTGAGACGCGGATTCGAGGGTTCGCTGCTGGTACTGGCAGCTTATGACGGGGAAGACCTGCTGGGCATCATAAGGACGGTAGGTGACGGTTCAACGATCGTATTCATCCAGGATGTCCTTGTCTGTCCCGAAAGAAGGAGACAGGGCATTGGCACTGCCCTTATAAAAGCTGTGCTTGAGAGGTATCCTGATGTGCGGCAGATAGAACTGACGACTGATAATGAGCCGGAGACCAAAGCTTTCTACAGATCGCTCGGCTTTTCGGAATTCTCGGAGATAGGATGCATAGGATTCATGAAAACGGGGAGACCATAAGGAAAAATGGACAAGAGCAACGAAAAAAAGAAGATCCTGACGATCATCAGGATCGTGATGGTGGTCGGACTCGCAGTATTCCTGGGAATCTCATGGTATCTGCAATCCCAGAAGAACAAGATACCTGATCTCTCCTTTGAGGAAGCCCTGCAGTATACGACAAAGAACGACTCGGACGCTGTGATCACCATTGGGATCATCCGGGACGAAACGGTATTTTATAAGGTATACGGTGAGAACGGTAAGGAACTCCCGCACGAAGCGCATGTCTATGAGATAGGCTCTCTCACGAAGACTTTCACCGCGGCTCTGGCAAGGCAGGCTATTCAGGAAGGAAAGCTGGACATCGACGATACCGTCGATAAGTATCTTGATGTTCCGGCAGGAAAGGATTATCCGACCATAAGAGAACTCGTGACCCACACATCAGGCTACAGAGAACATTACTTTGAATTCCCGATGATCCTGAATCATCTCAAAGGAGGCAATGACTTCTGCGGCATCACTAAGGATATGATCCTTAAGAAAGCAGGAAAGAAACAGCAGAACAAGGGAGTTTACGGATTCACATACTCCAACTTCGGTTATGCTGTGCTAGGCCTTGTTCTGGAAAAAGTATACGGCGCAGACATGACTGTTCTTCTGAACAGCTTTGCAGGAGACCAGCTGTCCTTAAAGAATACCGGCATCTCTGACAGTACCGGCGATCTCGGTAAATACTGGCAGTGGAAGGAAGGAGATGCCTACCTTCCCGCAGGAGGCTTTGTATCGGACATAGAGGATATGCTCAGCTATGCCGGAATACAGCTTAAAGATGACGATGTCTTCTCATACTGTCATCTTCCGCTGAGGGAGATAGGAGCGACGCCTGCAGAATACGACGCGCTCGGAGTCAGGATGGATGAGATAGGGATGTCCTGGGTCATAGACGACAGGAACGGGATCATCTGGCATAACGGAGGTACAGGACACTACAACTGCTATATGGGATTCATTCCGGAGGAGGATATAGCAGTCGTGGTGCTCTCCAACCTTTCTCCGAACAGGCGGATACCTGCAACTGTCCTTGGAGCGAAACTGCTGCTGGAGCTCTCCGGCAGCTGATAAAGCACGGAGCAGTACCATATTCCGGCGATTTCGTATATAATGGACTTCCCCGAACAGTACGATCGATCAACTACAGAGAAAGGCGGATAAGAAGATGGCTGAAAAGATACTGACAGAAGAACCCATAAAGCTGCCGGCAGATTATATCCTTCAGGATCCGGTGCCGGAAGGACCGGGAGTGCCTGCTGCGCTGATCTACAAGCTCGACTCGCGTCTTGCTGCCGCGGAACTGCTGTGTTTTGCAGGACCGGAAGAGAGATCACTGCCTTTCTCCAGTGAACTGAGCATCATAGAAGCCGTCCGCAGACGCACTAAAGGTACACGCACTGCCCTTATAGAGGTGGGGCGCGGCATGACAAGGACCGGAATGACCTATTCGTACAGCATCACCAAGCATGAGTATTACATCAAGAGCGACGCTTTCCTGTGCATGGAATACACCCTTGACATGAACATCGACTTCCCTGATCTGAACTGGTTCATCAACGGTTCGTTCCTTGAGGAGGGAAACAGTGTTGACAGGGACACTGAGATCATGCAGAGCATCGCACGCGACAGGTTCGGAAACGCTGACAGAGCCAGAGAAGCATGGCGCAGGGATCCGTATGACCCGGAACTGAGAGAAGGACTTCTGATGTGCTACAGTGAACGCGCGGAGTTCGACCAGAACTATCCCGATCATCCGCTTTCCAAAGTCAGGGAACTTGTGAGATTCATAACAAGAAACAACTGATATCATGAACAGAAGAGGATTAATGCCTTCTCTGATGTTTGCCGTGTTGATCCTGCTGTTCTCTTCATGTGCGGCAGCAGGAAAACATGAGACAGATGCTCCGGTAATACCTAAGTCTCAGGATGTCCCTGAACCGGTACAGGAAGATGATGTTCAGGAAGAAGAAGCTGCAGAGATGATGAGACTCTATATAGACGGAAACGAAGTTCCGGTGACCTGGCTCGACAATGATTCAGTGAAAGAACTCATGGACATGGCAATGGAGAAGGATCTCAGGATAGAGATGTCCATGTACGGAGGCTTTGAGCAGGTAGGACCGGTCGGCAGGAGCGTCACCAGAAACGATTCGCAGACAAAGACTCAGTACGGAGATATAGTTCTGTATTCCGGGAATCAGATCGTGATCTTCTACGGATCCAACTCCTGGGCATATACCAGACTCGGCCATGTGGATCTTTCTGAGAAGGAACTGCAGGAGCTCCTAAGAGACCATGATGTGATCCTGACGCTGGCCTGGAGATAACGAAAACGCCCTGCTATTCTTTCGGGAATAACAGGGTGTAATTATACTGAATGTATAAAATGTATGGGAGAAAGACTGTGTTCAGAAGACTGCGTTACGGAAACACGAACACATATTATATAGACTGCCCGGGAGGCGGTCTGCTGGTGGATACAGACTATGCGGGAACACTGCAGGGTTTCTTCCGTGCTGCCAAGTCAGAAGGGATCGATATCAGGAATATCAGGTATCTTCTCTGCACGCACTATCATCCGGATCATATGGGAATCGCCGGAGATCTGCAGAAACTCGGTATCAGACTTATCGTTGCAGATATTCAGAAAGACAGCGTTCACTTTTCCGATGAACTGTTCTCGAGGGACAATAGACTGAGCTTTACTCCGGTGAACGAGAAAGAAGCTATAGTCATCAGCACAGCGGAGAGCAGATCTTTTCTTTGCGGTATCGGAGTGGAAGGAGAGATAGTCAGTGTCGGCAGCCACAGCAGTGACAGCATCTGTCTTGTGCTGGACAGCGGGGAGTGCATAGCCGGAGATCTTGAACCTTTCGAGTATATCGGTGCATACGAGGATAATAAGGCTCTGAGGTCCGACTGGGAATGCATAATGAAGTTTTCCCCAAAGAAGATCCTTTTCTCTCACCGACCCGATATAGAATTGGAAGATGATTTATTGACTGAATTCCTGGCCGCTCCTGATCTAAAGTGCTGATTGCATATTGGCGCATCAAATGCTGCGCATTATAATTATTAAGACAAAACCTTATTATTTGGAGGAGAATCATGAAGTACAGCATCCAAGGCGAACCCATGGCAGTAGTTATCTGCAATCTTGAAAAAGACGAAGCAATGTTTAACGAGAGCGGCTCAATGGTCTGGATGTCTCCCAATATGGAGATGGAGACTGTCGGCGGCGGATTCAAGAAGGTTCTCGGAAGACTCTTCTCAGGAGAGAGCCTGTTCCAGAACGTTTATACAGCAAAAGACGGTGAAGGCCTGATCGCTTTCGCGAGCAGATTCCCCGGATCAGTACGTGCAATCGAGATCACACCCGACAAGCCTGTCATCTGCCAGAAGAGCGCGTTCCTCGCAGCTACTCAGGGTGTTGATGTCGAAGTGTTCTTCCAGAAGAAACTTGCCGCCGGTCTGTTTGGTGGTGAGGGCTTCATCATGGAGAAGATCACCGGCAACGGAATAGCATTCCTCGAGTTCGACGGCTTTGTTGTTGAATATGAACTCGCAGAAGGCCAGAAGCTCATTGTCGACACAGGCAACCTCGCAATGATGGACGAGACAGTTGATGTCGATATCGAGACTGTCAAGGGCGTAAAGAACATGCTTCTCGGCGGAGAAGGCATCTTCCATACAGTCGTCACCGGCCCCGGCCGTGTAACACTGCAGTCCATGCCGCTTTCCACCTTCGCTCAGACACTCAAGCCGTATTTCCCCACACCGACAACGACAGCGGTCAGCAACTCATCCAACGGCTGATGGTCTTACTGACGCATACCGCGTCAACAGAACCAACAATAAGAGAGAATGCGGTAAATTCGCATTCTCTCATTTTTTTTGTGAAAGCTCTTGACAAGTATATCGAGGTCCGATATATTATATATCGCAGTCCGATATATCGCAGTCAGATACATCGAAATACGATACTAAGGAGGATGATATGGACGACAGGATAAAGAAGATATATGTGCCGATGACTGAGTCTGCTTTCTATATACTGTTCTGTTTGAAAAAACCGCAGCACGGATACGGGATCAGTCAGGAGGTCAGGAAAATGACCGGCGGAGCGATATCGATAAGCGCAGGTACGATGTACGGGGCACTGTCCAAGATGGAGAAGGACGGACTGATCAGTTTCTGCAGGGAAGAGG
>JAFRAJ010000013.1 GCA_017405465.1 Oscillospiraceae bacterium | reverse complement strand
ATATTGAGGTGTCGCAGCATTAGAGCGATACCATACCTGCGGGAGCATGCTTCCGCAGGTGGGGTGCAGTCAACCACCCCTCGATGTGCCGCCAGTCTGTCATGTGAATGACAGGAACAAGCAGGACAGCACAGTTATGTGTTGTCCTGCTAAAGGTGGGAGGCGCGAGCTGTTCGTACCACCGGGCAGGTGCAAGCCCGCGAATTCATTCGTGGGTCGTTGACAAGCGGTGCTCTGCCCGGAGAGGAATATGAAGAAGCCGGAAGGGATATGGAGGAATCCATAAGAGCAGCCAGATATCTGCAGGATGCAGGATACGATATGCTCAACTGCAACAACGGTACCTATGACGCCTGGTATTGGGCACATCCGCCGATCTATATGCCGGAAAACTGCAACCTCGAAGATGTTGAGGCTCTAAAACCATATGTGGATATCCCGCTGGTCTGTGCCGGACGTCTCGATCCCCGTACTGCGGCAGACGCAATAGCTGAGGGTAAACTGGACGGTGCCGGATTCGCCCGCAACTTCCTGGCTGACCAGGAATGGGTCACAAAGCTCATGGAGGGGAGAGAGGACGAGATCCGCCCCTGCATCCTTTGTCATAACGGCTGCTTCAACATGGCTCACTACAAGGGAGTTCCAAATGATCAGGACTTGTCTGACAGCCTGAATATGAGCCGCTGTGCAGTCTATGCTGAGACCATGCAGTGGAACAAACACTATATCAGCAAGACCTCTTCTCCTAAAAAGGTGGCGATCATCGGAGGAGGTATAGGCGGAATGGAAGCGGCCAGAGTCCTCAAACTGCGCGGACATGAGCCAGTGATCTATGAGAGATCCGGTGAACTGGGAGGCGCATTCATCGCAGCCAGCGCAGAGTCATATAAGGGAAGGCTCAGGGATCTCCTGGCATGGTACCGCAAACAGATGAAGGATCTCGGTATCGAAGTGCACTTTGATCATGAAGTCAGGGATCTCGCAGAGTTCGACGGGATGCCCCTGATAGTTGCTACAGGATCGTCGCCCATCAGGCTTGGTAAGGTCAGCGGATTCGACAGGACCGTGGAAGCCTGCGACTATCTGCTTGGCAAGGAAGAAGTTGGTCAGAAAGTCGCTGTCATAGGCGGAGGACTTACCGGCTGCGAGATAGCTTATGAGCTCTATCTGCAGGGCAAGGAACCGGTCATCATAGAGATGAAGGACGACCTGGTAGCCCAGAAAGGCGTATGTCTGGCGAACAGCTCCTATCTGAGGGAGTTCTTCTCGTGGAAGAATGTTCCGGTATATCTTGAGACCACCCTCACGGCGGTGGAGGAAGGAAAGGTCATCTGTTCTGCCAAGGACGGGAGCACTGTTGAGATCCCGTGTGATACAGCCCTTGCAGCCGTAAGGTACAGGCCGGCGCCGATCGATGTCAAAGGACGTAAACAGACCTATACAGTCGGTGACTGTGCAGGAGTCGGAAACCTGAGGACAGTGATCTGGTCAGCCTATGAAGCCGCGATGAAGATCTGAAAAAAGATAATGAGACTGCCGCGTGTCAAGGATACGCGGCAGTCATTGAACATACAGCATTTTTCTGTTATGTTTAGGAAGCGGAGAGCACTGTTATTACGTATTGTATATATAATATTAATATTTACTTGAGGTAATCATGGAGAAAACAAGATCAAAATGGCTGCCGGCAGCCGTGATCGCAGTTCTTGTGCTGTTTCTGGGGATAGCGGTGTATGCCGCGGTAAGTCTCAAACAGGGAAAGGACGAGCTGGAAGTCCGTGTAGCTGAACTTGAAGCTGAACTCGCAGCTGTTCCGGATACCGAGACAGTGATGAGAGAATCGGAAGGAAGGCTGCTGGGTGACGGCGAGATGTACTACAGCCGCAGCAGCATTGCTGAGGAAGCAGACATGGCGGAATCCATGACGGAGCTGATGGGGCATCTTTTCCCGGACAGGAACGTTTACTTCAACGGGGAACGCTACTCATATGATCTTTTGTCTGACAATATCAAGAAGCATGATTACGATCTCGATAAGATCCTGACAGTCAAAGAGACCGGAAGGAAGGTATATACCGGAACTCAGGAAGCGGTCTCGCTCACAGGCATCGATGTATCGGAATGGCAGGACGATATCGACTGGTATAAAGTCAAAAAGGCCGGAATAAAGTTCGCATTCCTCAGAGCAGGAGTCAGAGGATATGAGAGCGGACAGATCTTTGAGGATGAGACTTTCAGAAGAAATCTGAGAGGGGCGATAATGAATCAGATTCCCGTAGGAGTCTATTTCTATACGCAGGCAGCTACTCCTCAGGAAGGGATACAGGAAGCCCAGATGGTCCTGGATCTCATAAAAGGCTATCAGGTCACATGGCCGATAGTCGTAGACGTTGAACGGGAAGATTCCGATACTTCAAGGACGAAAGATCTGACTCCGTCACAGAGGACCGATATAGTTATCGCTTTCTGCGAAACTATAGAGGCGGCCGGATACACACCTATGATCTACGGGAATATCCGTATGCTTTGCAGTGATCTTGAACCTGAGAGGATAGCCAAGTATGACAAATGGCTCGCGCAATACTTCAACCGCCCCACATACCGCTACGATTTCGGGATCTGGCAGTACAGCAGCACAGCCCATGTGGACGGTATCAGCGGCAACGTAGATATAAATCTGGCTTTCAGGGATTACGGAAAACAGGATTGACGGATTCCCGGAAGGAGCATTTATGAAGAAAAACAGTATCTGGAACAAAACTGTCAGATTTTTGAACATACTGCTCGGACTGGGGCTGGGTGCAGGTATCGCCATTATGTCTCCTGTCATGAGAAATATACGGCATATTACGTTCGGACAGTATCTGATCGGACTGGGTCTGCTGCTGATCAAGATATACCTGGCGTTTTTTCTTCAGTTAATCTTCCATGAAGGAGGACATCTCATATTCGGACTCCTTACAGGTTACGGCTTCTCTTCATTCCGCATCCTGAACTTCATGCTGATCAGGAAAGGGAACAGGATAGAGCTGAAGAAGCACAGCCTGAGCGGAACTTCCGGACAGTGTCTGATGAGCCCTCCCGGGATGAAGGACGGCAGGATCCCGTATGTGCTCTATAATCTAGGCGGGGTCCTGATGAATCTTATAGTATCGGCACTGTGTGCCGGCTTGTTCTTTCTTCTCAGAAGCGGAGAAAAGTATCCGGAGTTCCTGTCGATCATGGCGCTGGCAGGAGTATATATAGCTCTGACCAACGGCATACCACTCAACGCCACAGTACCTAATGACGGACATAACGCTTTTTATCTCGGGAAAGATCCTGTTGGATTGCGTTCTTTCTGGGTACAGCTTGCAGTGAATGCCGAATCCGCACAGGAAAAGCGGATAAAGGATATGCCGGAAGAATGGTTCATTATCCCCGAAGGGGCAGACATGAGCAACAATCTGATCGCTTCCTGGCTGACCCTCACAGAGAACAGGGCGATGGATCTTCATGATTTTGGAAAAGCAAAGCAGATACTGGACAGGCTCCTCGGAGGGGAGTGTGAGTTAGTGGAACTGTACAGGGTGTTGATGCTGAATGACAGAGCTTACATCGATATCCTGGAGAAGGGAAAAGACGCGGATCTTTCATATCTTGAAGAGAAGGATGCTGCAGCTGTCCTCAAACAGATGAGGAATTATCCTTCTGTCATGAGAACAGACTACGCCTCAGCACTCATCGCAAAACAGGACAGAAATGAGGCTGAGAAGATCCTTGACAGGTTCAGGAAGATCGCTTTGACTTATCCGTCAGGAGCCGATATCGCTGCCGAGGCTGAACTCATGGAGATCGCGGACAGTGCAGCCGGACCGGAAGAGACGGTGCAGTTGACGGACTGAATT
Source organism: Oscillospiraceae bacterium (assembly GCA_017405465.1). GTDB lineage: Bacteria > Bacillota > Clostridia > Oscillospirales > Ruminococcaceae > RUG11783. Next base: position 23,678 of record JAFRAJ010000013.1, on the reverse strand, counting down.
TGTGCAAATGAAAAAAGGACGCCCCGCGGAGCGTCCCTTTTTGGAATGATACTTATAAATCTTCTATCGCGCGGCATTTCTCCAGTAGAGAAATGATCGGAAGATGCTGCGGGCATATGCCTTCGCACTGACCGCAGTGTACGCAGTCGCTGGCTTTTCCTTTGCCCTGAGTGACTATGACGTACTCCCTCTTGGTGCGGAATTCGGGGCTGCCTTTCTTCCTGTTCTCTACAGCAAAGATATCCGGGATCGGAATGTCCATCGGGCATCCGGCGGTGCAGTAGCGGCAGCCTGTGCAGGGGATGGACTGATCGGCATCAAGAGCTTTCTGGCAGGCCTTGATGACCTCGTTCTCGTGCTCATTAAGAGGCTTGAAATCTTTCATATAGGAGAGGTTGTCTTCCATCTGCTCAATGTTGCTCATACCGCTGAGAACAGTGAAGATGCCTTCCTGGCTGCAGACGAATCTGATCGCCCAGGACGAGTATGACATTCCGGTATTCTCTGCATCGAGGATCTCCTTTACGGAGTCTATAGGATCAGCGAGGATACCGCCCTTAACGGGTTCCATGACTACTACGGGCTTGCCGTGTGCCTTGCAGATCTCAAGGTTCTTCTTTGAATTGACTCCGGGGTTCTCCCAGTCTGCATAGTTGATCTGCAGCTGTACGAAATCTACATCAGGATGCTTGGTCAGCAGCTCTTCAAGAAGCTCCGGATCTGCATGGAATGAGAAGCCGTAATGTTTGATGATGCCTTTTTCCTTGAGTTCCTTGACATAGTCCCAGAGATGGAACCTGTCATACTTTTCATAGTTGCCTCTCTGCAGGGCATGGAGCAGATAATAATCGAAGTAGCCGGCTCCTGACCTCTCAAGGCTGGTGAGGATCTCTTTCTTGGCTGTTTCCTCGTCATTCACTTCCTCATTGCACATCAGCTTGGTGGCAAGAGTGTAGCTGTCTCTGGGATATCTCTCTACCAGTGCCTTGCGTATAGCCTCTTCTGAACCAGGATATGCAAAGGCGGTATCGAAGTATGTTCCGCCGGCTTCGAGGAAGAGGTCCACCATCTTTGAGACCTGCTCAACATCGATCTCGCCGCTGTCGAGTCTGGGAAGACGCATGAGGCCGAAACCGAGTTTGAATTTGTTGACCATCGTTGAATCAGACATTATCTATTCCTTTCTGATGTTTACCGCCGCTTCATGAAAGCGGCGGATGGTTTGATCATTACTGATATAAGTATTACACCTTTTAAAAGGATTCTCAACTTTCTTAGAACAACATGCTCACAGCAAATGCGGTTATGCTGCATGCTGCAGCGACAGGAAACAGCCCTGCACCGAACCAGGACATAAGGATACCCACGGACAGAGCAGCGATCCCGGCTGCAGGAGCAGAAGCAGCCTGAGTTATTGCCGGAAAAGTCATGACAGCCAGAGTGACGTAGGGAACATAGAACAGGAATGATCGTATGAACCTGCTTTTTATCTGTCTGCGGATCAGTGTCAGAGGAAGGACCCTGATAAGAAAGGAAACGCCGGCCATGACGGCTATGTAGACCCAGTTATTGTGCATCTGGTTCCTCCTTTCTCGGGAAAAACAGCGCTGCGGCAGAAGCGATCAGAAGAGTGAGGATCAGGATGCGTGTCCCTTCTGACATGGAAGAGAAGAGCGTGAGCTTGCCTGACAGCCAGCTCAGGATGAACGATATGAGGACACAGCCCAGTATGACGGTATCATTCCTGGAAGGCGGAACAATAATTGCCAGGAACATACCGTATATGGATATGCTCAGAGCGCTTACAGCCGCTTGTGGAAGAAGGTTTCCGGCTATGACTCCGAGCATCGTGCCGAGAGCCCACGGCAGCACGGAAGTCGAAGCCAGTCCGTATGTGTAGAAAGGATCCATATATCCGGGCTTTGAGATGCCGGCTCCGAATATCTCATCTGTTATCAATGCGCCCATTCCAATACGGTGGACGGTCGGAGCGGACGGATCGAGTCTCTGACTCATGGCACAGCTCATCAGGATATATCTGCAGTTGGTTATGAAGATTACAGCAGCCATCTCCAGATAGGAAGCACCTGCTGCGATGAGCGTGAACGCAGCATATTCACCTGCGGAAGCAATGGTCAGCAGACTTGCGATGAATGCCTGAAGCGGATCCAGACCGGCAGTCCTGGCCGAGATACCGAGTGAAAAAGATACAGCAAAGTATCCCAGTCCTATAGGTATGCCGTCTCCGGCTCCTGTAAGAAAGACCTGTCTGTGTTCTGTTTGTGCTGTTTTGTGCATGTTATCCGGCTCCTGAGATCTGGCAGATACTGTTCAGTTAATTATACGTTTTTTGTTTTGTGGAACAAGAAGCAGCTATGCCGTGTGATATGATTTTAAATAATACAGTTGTTTGACCGATACGGACTAGAAGACATTCAGAGAACGCATATGCTGACAGTCACACGCACACAGGCAAGGCAGTTCATACTGCTCAAACAGGGTTTATTAGGAGAGCACCGTTTCGCTGGAAAAGACGGTGCGTATGCTTATGTGCGTCAGGCAGGCTGTATCCAGTATGACCCGGTCGACGTCTGCGGCAGAAATGCTGAACTGACCCTGCAGTCCCGTGTCAAGGGATTCAGGAAGGCGATGCTGGATGATCTGCTTTATCGTGACAGACTGCTCTTTGATTATCCTGACAAGGAGATATCGATCATCCCAACGGAAGACTGGCCATATTTCTCCGGTTACAGGCAGAGAAGCATACAGCACGGAAAGACATTTGAAGGCATACCTGAACTGGAACGGGCGGCTGTCGATTATATAAGGCGCAACGGACCTGTAAGCAGTGATACTCTGCCTATAGAAGGAAGGATATTCTGGCATTCTTCAATGCATTGGAGCGGCAACTGGCACGAAGATTCGCAGGCTTCCCGCTCAGTGCTGGAACAGCTGTATACAGAAGGTGTTCTTCTTATACATCACAAGAGCGGATCCAGAAAATTCTATGATCTCGCGGAGAATCATCTTTCTCGGGAACTGCTGGAGAGACCAAACCCGTGTCCTGATGAGGACTCCTTCATTGACTGGAGGATCAGAAGAAGGATAGGAGCCGTGGGTATGTTGTGGAACAGGCGTTCCGATGCATGGCTGGGGCTTGGAATGACAACACAGCAGAGAGAGGCGGCTTTCAGCAGGCTGGAGAAAAGCGGAAGGATCACAGCGGTCAAGGTCGACGACATGCGGACTCCTCTCTATATACTGAACTGTGATATGCCATTATTGGATACAGTGAGGGACGGACAGACAGATGTGAAGCCCAGAACTGAGTTCCTGGCACCGCTGGATCCGATGTTGTGGGACCGGAAACTGGTGGAAGCTCTATGGGGGTTCCGTTATTCGTGGGAGATATATACTCCGGCATCAAAACGGAGATACGGCTATTATACGATGCCTGTCCTTTATGGAGACAAGCTGATCGGAAGGATCGAGCCCAGAGCGGACAGAAAAGCCGGTGTGCTTACAGTCAGCAATATCTGGTTCGAACCGGATGTTAGACCTACAAAGAAACTGTCACAGAAGATCGAAAGCGCAGTAAGACGTCTGGCGAGATTCAACGGTTGTAGATACCTGCAGGATGTGACCCCGCAGGATGATCAGAATATACAGAATGAATGAAGCGGAGAACAGAAGAGGTTACATGATCATGCTGTATGCGCTTATAGCAATAGCGGCCCTTTTTCTTGGCATATGTGTCTTCCTTGCGTCCTTCCTTACCAACGGAAGAAGGCAGACCTTTGAAGAGTCCATGGAATGGCAGAAGGAAAGATATGATACATCCTTTTACACGTCTTCACTCAGTGGAGACTATCTAGTGGAAGGTGACGGAGGATATCGCCTGAATGTGCAGCTGCTGAGGACCTGGAAGAATGACGGAAGATATGTGATCATCACTCACGGTATCACAGATAACCGTTTCGGGGCTCTCAAATACGCGAGATTCTATCTGGATCTGGGATTCAATTGCGTCATCTATGACCTCAGAGGACATGGTGCGAACGAAAAGACGTACACTACCTACGGAGATAAAGAAGGCAGAGATCTCGCAAAGATCGTCGAGGATACCAGAAAGAGGTATCCGGATCTCAAGACCCTTGGGATCCACGGGGAGTCTCTCGGTGCAGCGACGACGATTATGTGCCTAAAGTACAGGCCGGAGGTCGATTTTGCTGTTGCAGACTGCGGCTATTCAGATATAGAGAATGTGCTGAGAAAAGGAGTCAGGTACATGAAACTGCCCGGATTCCTTGTCGACATGCAGAATATAGGACTAATGATCCGTTACAGATGCTCATTCAAGGACATGAGGCCGATCGATGCCCTGACAGACAGCACAGTACCTGTGATGTTCATACACGGTGAGGACGACGAGCTTATCACACCTTCCAATTCACAGGACATGTTCGATGCCGCAAAGGGGTATAAGGAGATCCATTTCATCAAAGGCGCGGCTCATGCAGTCTCGGCCGTAGTTGCTCCGGAAGAATATCTGCAGCTGCTTGAGTCCTTCACGGAAAGAGTATTGACTGAAAAGGACTGATGTGGTGATGGAGAGGGTTATCGTGATCGGCTGCCCCGGCAGCGGGAAGACAGTATTTTCAAAGAAACTTGCTGAAAAGACCGGACTGCCGCTCATCCATCTGGATTCTGTGTGGTGGAAGGCTGACAGGACGCATATCAGCAGAGACGATTTCGACCGCAGACTGGAAGAGATCATGGCGCAGGACAGATGGATAATAGACGGGGACTACAGCCGTACGTATGAGATAAGGTTCATGCACTGCGATACGGTGCTGCTTTTTGATCTCCCGGAAGAAGTATGTCTTGAGGGAATAGTTTCCAGGACCGGAACTGAAAGAGAAGATATGCCCTGGACCGACACTGTAACGGATCCTTCACTCGTGCAGGAAGTAAGGAAGTACCGGACAGAGAACAGACCGGTGGTGATGGCACTGATCGAAAAGTATACGGACAAAGACATACATATTTTCCGTACGAGAGAGGAGGCCGCTGTCTGGCTGGATCATTATTCAAAAGAAAAATGGTCGGAATCATTTGTTCGGTGTTAACAGCAGCATCTTAAAGGTATAATTATTAGTACAGTAGAATTCACATGAACGATCACAGGAGGAGCTCTGCATGGAGATCTCGAAAGATATCCGGTATATAGGCGTCAATGACCACAAGATAGACCTGTTCGAAGGGCAGTACAAAGTCCCGAACGGAATGTCATACAATTCATATCTCATACTTGATGAGAAGACTGCAGTGATGGACACTGTGGACCGCAATTTCACTCACGAATGGCTCGATAATCTGAGCAGAGAGCTCGCCGGAAGGAAGCCGGATTATCTGGTTGTGCAGCATATGGAACCGGATCACTCCGCGAACATCGTAAACTTCATGAAGAACTATCCGGAAGCGGTGATCGTATCCTCCCAGAAAGCATTCACTATGATGACCAATTTCTTCGGAACGGAATTTGAGGACAGACGCATCGTAGTGGGAGAGGGAGATTCTCTGGAACTTGGAAGACATGTCCTCAGCTTCGTTACAGCACCCATGGTGCACTGGCCGGAGGTCATAGTCACATATGACAGCACCGACAAAGTGCTCTTCTCTGCAGACGGATTCGGCAAATTCGGAGCTCTGGACCGCGATGAGCCCTGGGAGGATGAGGCTGCCAGATATTATTTCGGAATAGTCGGGAAATACGGCGCTCAGGTACAGGCGCTGCTCAAGAAGGCATCAGCCCTTGAGATCGGGACGATATGTCCTCTTCACGGACCGGTCCTCAAGGAGGATCTTGGATACTATATCGGACTGTATGACAAGTGGTCATCCTATTCCGTTACGAAAGACGGCATCATGATCGCTTATACGTCGGTATACGGTCACACCAAGGCAGCAGTTGACCTGCTGACAGAGAAACTCAAGGCTAAAGGGTGTCCGGATGTCACAGTATATGATCTGGCAAGATCGGATATGTCCAAAGCTGTCGCCGACGCGTTCAGGTTCGGCCGCATAGTCCTGGCAACGACTACATACAATGCTGACATCTACCCCTTCATGAAGGAATTCATCAATCACCTGACGGAGAGGGGATTCCAGAAGAGGCAGATAGCTCTTATGGAGAACGGCTCATGGGCGCCTCTTGCCGCCAAGACGATGAAAGCTATGTTCGAGAAGAGCAAGGATCTGATCTTTGCCGAACACAGCGTAAAGCTGCTGTCTGCCCTGAATGATGAGAGCCGTGCACAGGTGGATGCACTGGCTGATGAACTTTGTATGGATTATATGGCCCAGAGCAGCGAGACTGCCAATAAGAAAGATCTCACGGCGCTGTTCAGGATAGGCTACGGACTCTATGTGGTGACTTCAAATGACGGCACCAAGGATAACGGACTTATCGTCAACACGGTTTCTCAGGTCACGGACAGTCCGAACAGGGTAGCGGTATGCATTAATAAAGCAAACTACTCTCATCACGTCATCAAACAGACGGGTATCATGAACGTGAACTGTCTGTCAGTGGATGCTCCTTTCAGCGTATTCCAGAATTTCGGATTCCAGAGCGGAAGGAATGCTGACAAGTTTGCCGGAGAGGAACTGGTCCGCTCTGACAACGGACTGGTCTTCCTGACGAAATACATAAACGCTTTCATGTCTCTCAAGGTTGAACAGTATATCGACCTGGACAGCCACGGGATGTTCATCTGCTCTGTAGAAGAAGCCAGAGTCATGTCCGACAGAGACACCATGACATACACTTACTATCAGACAAATGTTAAGCCTAAACCTCAGACAGAAGGCAAGAAAGGCTTCGTCTGCAAGGTATGCGGATACATCTATGAAGGAGATACGCTCCCGGATGATTTCGTATGTCCGCTGTGCAAACACGGTCCGGCTGATTTTGAACCGATAGAGTGATCAGAGCTGCAGCCGGCAGCAGGGCTTTATAGCGCTGCCGCCGGCTGTCTTTTTTGTTGTCCGGGTACCCGTCCGGTATTGAGGAAGGTATCCTGCTGACATATAATTTCTGTAAGAAAACTGTAACTTATACAGAAAGCGATTCCCTTTGATACGGTTTCAAACGATGAGATCCTATTTCAAAAAAACAGAAAGAAGGAACTGTTAAATGCTGAGAGAAACCAGAACTGAAAACGGACGCGTAAGAGGTGTCGTTGGTACCGATGCGCGTATCACTGTCTACAAAGGCGTTCCCTTTGCAGCTGATACCTCAGGTGAGAACCGCTGGCGTCCTCCGCAGCCCGCAAAGGACTGGGATGGAGTCCGTCTGTGTTCGGAATTCGGTCCCATCCCCAATCAGGATATCCCAGGCAAAGACCCTGAAGCTTTCTATTCAAAAGAGTGGCATGTGGATCCGGAAGTTCCGATGGGAGAAGACTGCCTGAGAGCCAACATCTGGACGCCTGCCAAAACAACAGAGGACAAACTGCCGGTCATGGTGTGGATCTTCGGAGGCGGATACAGAGAAGGGTATCCGCACGAGCAGGAATTTGACGGCGAGCGCATCGCTTCGCGCGGAGTGATCCTTGTATCCATCGGATACCGTCTCAACTGTTTCGGCTTCCTGTGCCATCCTGAGATCACTGCCGAGAATCCTGATGCTCCGGCCAACTACGGCCTGCTGGATCAGAGGTTCGGCATCGAATGGGTGAAACGCAATATCGTCAACTTCGGCGGCGACCCCGAAAACATCACGGTATTCGGTCAGTCTGCCGGCGGATCAGCTGTCATGCATCATCTCGCCGCAGCACAGAACGAAGGACTTTTCCAGAAGGCGATCCCCCAGTCATTCGGAGGAACAGGTACAGTCTATCCCAGGTCTTTCATGGGCGGTGTAGGTACCCTCAAGGAAGCAGAGGAAGTCGGCGTGAAGTTCTTCCGTGAGTATCTCGGAGTGGAGACTCTGGAAGAAGCCAGGAAACTGGATGCGGATTTCGTCGAGAAGAAGTTCCTGGAAGCCAATCTTTGGCTGAGAGTCGTAGATGACGGGAACTATGTAAAGGAAGATTATGCCCAGACAGCCAGAGACGGACGGATGGTCAATGTCCCGATAATGACCGGTTATAACACAAATGAAGGATTCTACAGAGGACCCGGACAGGCCAATCCGATGGTTCCCGCAGATCCCAACGCTTCCGATGAAGTCACGGAAGCCTGGATCCGCAGTGAGTTCGGCGACAAAGCAGAAGAATATCTGGCAGCATGCAGAGAGACAGCTGCCCAGCAGGGCATCACTCTGGCGAAAGCCGCGACCTGCTTCATAAGCGGATTCACGCTCTACGTGCTGGCAAGACAGCGTGAGCGTGTCGGGCAGAAGACATATATCTATCACTTTGGTCCATCCATTCCCGGTGACAATGCCGGAGCGTTCCATTCCTGCGACCTGTGGTTCGAATTCGAGACCCTTATGAAATGCTGGAGGCCTTTTGACGGCCATCATTTCGATCTTTCACGCAAGATGTGCAACTACTGGACCAACTTCGCCAAGACCGGAGATCCCAACGGAAACGACAAGGACGGCACGCCGATGCCCCAGTGGGATCCCTATACCGAGGCAGATCCCTGCCAGATCGAGTTCCTGGATGAGATCACAGTGGGACACGGCCCTGTTGATCCGAAGACGCGCTGCCTGATAGAGCTCAACCTGTAAGGGCTCTCATTATGTTCATCATTATGTATTCATAGATACAAGGAGGAAACAAACAACATGTTACGTATCGCTAAGACTGAAAGCGGACTGGTCCGCGGCATTCAGGGTTCAGATGCCCGTACTACTATCTTCAAAGGAATCCCCTTTGCAGCAGATCCGGTCGGCGAGAACCGCTGGCGTGCCCCGCAGCCGGTAGAACCCTGGGAAGGCATCCGTGACTGCCTTGAGTTCGCACCCATCACCAGACAGAGAGTTCCCGGAAGAGATCCTGAGGCCTTCTATTCCAAAGAGTGGCACGTGGATCCGGAAGTTCCGATGAGCGAAGCCGGAAGCCTCTGCCTCAACATCTGGACGCCTGCCAAGAGTGCTGACGAGAAGCTGCCGGTCATGGTATGGATATTCGGCGGCGGATTCCAGGAAGGTTACTGCCACGAGATGGAATTCGACGGTGAGAGCATGAACCGCCGCGGAGTCATTCTTGTTTCCATAGCCTACAGACTCAACGTTTTCGGATTCCTCGCCCATCCCGATCTCTGCAAGGAAGATCCCGAGCATCCGACAAACTTCGGACTTCTCGACCAGAACGCAGGTATAGCCTGGGTAAAGAGAAACATCGCCAACTTCGGCGGAGATCCTGACAAGATCACGATCTTCGGACAGTCTGCCGGCGGCGGCAGCACGATGTATCACTGTACTTCCCCCAAAGCAAAGGGACTGTTCCGCGGAGCTATCGCCCAGTCTGCCGGCGGTGTGGTGCCCACACATCCGACAGTCTTCATGCCTGTAGCTGACACAATGGAAGTTGCTCTTGAAAAAGGCGTCAAGTTCCTTGAAGCTCTCGGCGTAAAGACGATAGAAGAAGCCAGAAAACTTCCTGAAGAGTTCGTGGAAGAGAAATACTGGGAAGTCAATCCCTTCATGACAGCGACCATCGACGGCAAATACATCACCGATCAGTGGTGGAAACTGGCTATCGCAGGAGAGATGAACCCCGAATACTTCATGACCGGAAACACCACCAATGAGTTCCTGCTCATGCCCAGAGGCGATGAGGAGGAGTGGCTCCAGAAGCAGTTCGGTGAATATGCAGAAGGATACCGCGAGGCTGTTGACGGAAAACTGAGCACCAAGATCGTCGGCTTCGACGTCTGTGAGAAACTCATGTGCGAAGGACTTGCCAAAGTGGGCCGTCCCGCATACTACTATAACTTCGGACCCACGATCCCCGGCGATGATGCAGGTGCATTCCACAGTTCCGAGCTCTGGTTCACATTCGAGACACTGATGAAGTGCTGGAGACCTTTCGACGGACATCACTATGATGTCGCCAGAAAGATGTGCAACTACTGGACGAACTTCGCCAAGACCGGAAATCCGAACGGATTCGATCAGGACGGAACACCGATGCCTGAGTGGCAGACATATTCCAGAGAAGAGCCCAACACCATGCTGTTCCTCGATGAAGTCAAGCCCACAACATATATCGACAAGAAGACGACGTTCCTGCTCGATATCAACAGGAATCTTCTCGGCTGATCCAGAATCAGATGAACAGAGTCCGGCTTATAAGCCGGACTCTGCCTTACAAGAAAGGACCTTTTATGGCGATTATCACTCAAGATTATTTCTGCCCGGCTATAGGAATGGCGACAGAACTCAGAGCGGTCATCCCGGATGCCGCACTGAAAGAGGGCAGAAGACCGGGAAGCACTCTGTTCCTGCTTTCTCCGGAGGGAAGCAGCGGCAGTGACTGGATCACTTCCACGAAGCTGAAGGTGCTGTGCGACAAGTACGACACCGCAGCTGTTCTGGTCCCGTGTCTGCAGGGCTGCTACACGAACATGGTATACGGATACCGCTTCTATGATTCATTGAGATACTCGAGAGAATATATAGAAACATATCTTCCCGGGATAGATGTATCGGACGGACACATAGCCGCTGCCGGAGCTTCGGCAGGAGGCGCGGCAGCCTTGAGGTGGGCAATGGAAGAGCCTGATGCATTCTCCGCCTGCGCGTCTTTCTCAGGACTGCTCGATCCATCCAGGGAAGAAGGAGGATGGTTCACGCAGAACAGGATGCTCTGCCTGTACGGAGATCAGGGGCAGAGAGAGGAGGCATGGAGCGATTTTCTTACACTTTGCAGAGAGACCGCTCAGACCAGATGTTATATCTTCTCCGCAAACTGTGATCCCGGATACGGGGACTCGCTCAAGGCTGCTGAATTCCTGGAAAAGAAAGCATTGATGAAGACCGGAGAAGGAAAATCAGACTGGAAAACATGGTCAGATGTTCTTGGCGAGTTCATGAGATGGTGGAAAGGAGGAGAAGGATAATGTCACTGAGCAGACTTGATTTCTATTCGGAAGTCCTTTCCATGGATCAGACAGTATATGTCGTGATGCCTGATAAAGGAGAGCTTGCCCCGGCTGAACCGCTTCCGCCGGAATACGGTTATCCGGTCCTCTATCTGCTCCACGGGACCAGTCATGACTGCAGTCACTGGCTGAGGTATACAAGTATTGAACGGTACAGCACAGACAGAAAAGTGGCGGTGGTGATGCCTTCCGCTCAACTGTCCGGTTATGCAGATATGGTATACGGGGAAGCTTTCTTCCGGTACCTGACTGATGAGCTGCCTGCTGTAGTCAGGAGCCTCTACAGGATATCTTCCAGAAGGGAAGATACTTTCGTCGCGGGCGTATCCATGGGAGGGTACGGCGCGGCAAAGATCGGACTGACATATCCTGAGAGGTATGCAGCGATCGGTGCCATCTCAAACGGTAACCATGCGTACATGAGACCTATTGGGCTTCATGCAAGGAATTCAAATGAAGAGTTTCCTTCTCCTGTTATGGACGCAAGGCATCTTCTCTGCTGGGGACTTGGCCTCGGGGAGGATCCGAGAGGAACACAGGAAGACCTTTATGTCCTTGCTGAGAAAGCCATTGAAAAGGGAGGACCTCTGCCTGCACTGTTCCACACCTGCGGAAGCTTCGACCGCAACCTGGAGATGGCGCAGCATATGAGAGATTTCTTCCGCAGCCTTCCTGGGGATCCGTTCAGATACAGCTACTACGAAGAACCTTACGGTGAGCATATATGGGAGTACTGGGACAGATGGATACAGACATTCATGAGCTGGCTGCCTGTCGATCTTCCTTCTTCCGAACTGCCGCTTTGATGTTTTAGTGTAGGAAAGCACAAAATACCCTGCTTTTGGCAGGGTATTTTCGTTTCAACCTACAATGGTTTTCCGTATACGTTCTAATATAATTGAGTTATGTGAAATTTCCCTTTATTTAAAGGAAAAAACAGCAATAATTCATTCCGAGGAAAGAGCAATGGGCAAGAATGTTTTAGTGATCTCATCCAGCCTTAGGGTGACCAGCAATTCCGCGATACTCGCTCACGAGATCGTCAGAGGAGCTACGGAAGCGGGACACGAGGCTGAATTTCTGTCACTTGCAGAGAAAGACATCAATTTCTGCACCGGATGCCTCGCGTGTCAGCGTTCCCATGTATGTACTATCAATGATGATATGTCCATGATCGTGGATAAGGTCAAGTACGCCGACGTGCTGGTATTCGCCACACCTGTCTATTACTATGGTATGAGCGGCCAGCTCAAGACCATGCTGGACCGTCTCAATCCGCTGTACGGATCCGACTACAGATTCCGTGAAGTATATGCCGTATGTACCGCAGCTGATGACGCGGAAGGAACAGAAAACGGCGTTGTCTCCGGTATAGAGAACTGGCTCTCCTGCTTTGAAGATGCGAAACTCAAGGGAGTTTTATTCTGCGGAGGAGTCGACGGACCCGGTGATGTCATCGTAAGACACGATGTGATGGAGAGAGCGTATCTCCTCGGTGCCAAAGTATGAGCGAAGGCCGCAGGATAATCGATAACGGCGGTGTCACATATATCCTTCCTGTAAGCGAAAGAAGCACCGAATGGTATTACTGTCTGGATCTCCCTTACGGAGATCTGTATGAGGCAGAAGAGATATTCCGGATGGGCAGAGAGCTGAAAGGAACGGCGTTTTATCTGTTCAGATATCCGTCAGGCGAACGATTTCAGCCTGTTCAACCGGTTCCCGGAGTCTGTATGGGCAGACCGGTGATGGAAAACGGACTCATCTACATGCTGTCTGTTGATTTCCCGGGGAATATGATCAATATCGATACGTTTGACTGCGGTACTCACTGTGTCAAGGAAGCTGCCAGGATAAGCCTTGATGAAGTGGAAGACTGCTACAATCTGATGCTTCATGAGCGCACGGTGACTCTGAGCAGGCAGCCGAACGACGATACGTTCCATATCATCTGGCCGGAAAAGCTGTCTTTTCCGATAGGAAAGACAGAGTCTTTCTACTACAGAGACGGTAACGAACTGTATTTCTCCAGATGGTTCGAAGATCCGGATTACCGGGAAGAAACTGTCGTCAGAGACGCGTCTGACGGAAAACTCATAGCTGTGTTTCCCGGGACGATGACAGTTATGCCCGGCGGAGAGAAGTGGTTCATCAAGTGATCCCGGAGGATGCAGCAGATATGAGAGAACTGATAGTGTATTACTCCATGAGCGGCAATACGGAAGACACTGCAAAGAAGATAGCTTCCCTCAGAGGGGCGGATCTGCTTCGTATCGACCCTGTCAAAGCTTATCCCGACAAGGGATTCGGAAAGTTCTTCTGGGGAGGGAAAAGCGCAGTGATGGCTGAGAAGCCTGAACTTAAGAGCTACTCATTCAAAGCCGAAGATTATGACAGGATAATCATAGGAACTCCCGTATGGGCTTCTACTTTTGCGCCTCCGATAAGGACTTTCCTGAGTGAGAATAAAGAAGTCCTGAGGACCAAGCGGCTCGCAGCCTTTGCCTGTCAGAGCGGCAATGGAGCGGAAAAGGCGTTCAAGAGGATGGCTGAACTGCTCGGCATAGATCATTTTGACGCTGAACTGATCCTGATCGACCCGCTGACACACAGCGATGAAGCAGACAGAACCAAGATAACAGAATTCTGTTCAGCTCTCGACCAATGACACATCCAAGACCGGCCGTGCGCCGGTCTTTTCATATCACCGGACTGCCGTGATATAATTCAGCAGGAATAACACAGGATCAAAACGATCAATCCCCCGAAAGGAACTTGAAAGATGAAGTGGTTTGTATTTTCAGATCTTCACGGATCGGCGTTCTATTGCGAGAAGACGCTTGAGGCTTTTGAAAGAGAGAAAGCTGACAGGATGCTCTTTCTCGGAGACATCCTTAATCACGGTCCGAGAAATGCCCTGCCCGAAAAGTATGATCCGCCTGCAGTCATTGAAATGCTCAACGCATACAAGGACAGGATCATAGCGATAAAGGGGAACTGCGATTCTGATGTTGACAGCGCAGTCATGCAGTTCCCGGTAAATGCAGACTTAGCCGTTCTCCCTGTGGGTAACAGGATCATCTATGTGACTCACGGACATGTGTTCAACAAAAGCAATCTGCCTCCAATGAGCAAGGGAGACATCCTTATGACGGGACATACTCATATTCCCGCCTGTGAGGAGACCGGAGATATCCTTTATGTGAATCCTGGTTCCGTCTCGATTCCCAAAGGAGACAGCACCAACATGTACATGATCCTTACAGAAGAAGGAATGGAGTGGAAGGATCTCGACGGAAACGTTGTGATGCAGTACAGCTTCAGCTGAAACTACAAATATGAAAACGATCATCATTTATGAATCTCTCCATCACGGCAATACCAAGAAACTGGTCGATGCTATAGCAACGGAATATCCGGTAGAGATATGTGATGCCAGAGAATTTGAAGGTGATCTCTCCAGATACGATACTGTAGGATTCGCATCGGGGATCGCTTTCAAAAAGATATATCCTGAGATCTTCAGTCTGGCTGCCGACAAGATGCCTTTTGAAAAGGATGTGTTCTTTATCTTTACGGCAGGATCGATCGTAGGGGATCCGTTCAGGGAGATAAAGGAGCTTGCGGTCGAGAGAGGCTGCCGCGTCCACGGGACATACTGCTGCAGAGGATATGATACTTTCGGACCGCTGCGTCTGATCGGAGGGATCAATAAAGGCTGTCCTACTCCGGAAGAGATAAAAGGAGCAGTAGACTATTACCGGCTTGTAATGCTGGAATGCGGGGCCAGAGAAGAGAACTGACGAAGAACAGGAAAAAAAGAATCCCGCGCTCATACGAGCGCGGGATGAACTGTTTATCCGGAGAGATATCACGGAGCACCGAAGAGAACAGGCTTGTAGGTGACCATTCCCTTGGGAAGGTTTCCGCCGGGTTTGAACTCGACATCATATTTGTGGATGGGTTCAAAGCCGTTCGCCTTGAATGCTTCGTAATCGAACTCATCGATCTCTTCCCAGGCGAGCCTGTGCATGGCCAGGAACTGCTCGCCGTAGTCGCCGCCGAAAGGAGTGCTGAGGAATTCATCGACGATCTCGATGCCCATAGCGGGAGAGACATACTGAGCACCCATAGAGAGAACGTTGAGGTTGTTGGCAGCAGCAGCGCGTTTGCCTGCAGGGACGCTCTCTACCACGCCGGCCTGCACATGGGGGCATTTGCCGGCTGCGACATGGATTCCCATGCCTGTACCGCAGAATACGAGACCTTTCTCATATTCACCTTCGGAGATCTTTGCACCGACCTTGAAACCTACGCGGTGGAACATCTCGTGCATGCCGTTTTCTTCGCTGCAGCCTACGTCTTCCACATGCCAGCCAAGATCCTGGAGATGGAGTTTTACAGCTTCCTTCAGGGGGTAACCGGCTGCGTCAGAGCCGACTACGATGTACTTGTCTTTGATAGTTTTCATTTTTTGCTCCTTATTTTGATTCGTGGCAGTCCGGACTGCCTGTCTGTTCTGCATCAATTATAGCAGAGGATCAGCACCAAACAAAAGAAGTGCGGCAGGTCATCCTGCCGCACTGAAACTTAAGAGCGGTTTATTTTTTGGGTTTGTAATAGAAAGAACTGTAGATCATCACTGCTGCGAAGATGATCAGATAGAACAGAACAGGAAATGAGAAATGCCCGGCAGCGGCTGCCTGTCTGTATTTGTCTATTCCATGGGTATATACGGCACAGACAATGAGGAACACGCAGCTGAGTATGGACATGGTCGGAGCTACATATCTGTTGAATCCAGACAGGGATCTGTCCTTGTACATGCTTATGAATATCGGGATATAGAATGCATACAGGTTTACGATGGGAAGCTCGGATGAATCGAAAGCAAATACACCGAACCATGTCCCGAGAACATTAGCTCCAAAGAAGTATACCAGCCAGACCATGCTGATCATGGTACCAAAGAGCGCTGAATTGATAGGCATCTTCGTGACGGGGTCAACATGTGCGAAGACCTTGCTGCGGGGACCCTGACCTCTCACTGCTATAGAATATATGTTCCTTGCATTTGCTATCATCAGTCCGTGAGTAGTACACAGACAGGATATGAAGATGAAGATGTTGAGGATCCTTCCGAATACATTCCCGAATGTCCTGGTAAAGGCCGCTGTGGAAGAGGACGCCATCAGGTCATCGACAGAGATCGATCCGCAGATCCCGAGGAAGTAGGCGATATAGATCGCTACGATGAAGACCGCGCTGACGACAAGAGCTTTGGGCATGTTTTTCTTGGCATCCTTGAGCTCGGAGTTTATGGAAGTCGAAAGGATCCATCCCTCAAAAACGAACGCTATCGAAACAGTAACAGCAGTGAGATCCGAGATCGGTGAAGATCCCGGGACCGGAGGACGTGTCAGGTTCGCAGCCAGCTGTCCGTTGCCGAGACCTGCGATTATGCCGACTACGGCCATCAGTGAAAGAGGTATAAGTTTGATAACTGTGCCGCTCACCTGCAGCTTTCCGGACAGCTTCGGGGCGAGTGCGTTAACATAAGCTTCCAGAACGATGATAAGACCTGCAAGAGCAAGACATTCAGGACCAGCTGCAGGATTCTCAAAGCCCAGCAGCTCGCAAAGATACATGGAAGTGACCCAGGCAAGACAGCCAGTGATCGCAGGCGTATAGATAAATGTGAGGAAGCAGCCGACATAGTATGCATATCGCGGACTGATCGTCATCTCTGCATAGTCAACGATACCGTTGACCTTCTCATATTTCTGTGCAAGAAGACTGAAGGAGTAAGAACAGAAAAAGAGCATGACGCCCATTATCGCTAGAGAAGTGATCCCCATGATCACGTTTCCCTGTGTCATCCTAAGAACAGCTTCTGTCTTGAAGAAGATCCCGGATCCTATGACGACTCCGACACATGCGGCTATGGCGGTAGGCAGTCCGTACCGTCTTTCCATCTTTTCCATTCTTATCCCTCCGGAGAAAAATTATACATATAGTACCACTTTTGACAGAGCTGTAAAGCTCCGGTTCAGCAACTACGCTATATATGAAAAACAATGACGGCAGGATTATAATAAGAAAAAAGCCGGAGGCCGATGTATGGGACGCACGTCATCACTTTTTATAAGATCGATATCCCACCTCTTCGTGGATGCTCTTTGTGCTGCTGTCCTGTACTCATCCGGTGCAGGTTTCATTGAGATCTCGGTCTATGATACGCTGGCATTTACGACACAGTGCATCACCGGCATGATAGCAGACAGATGCCACGGCCGTCTGAACTTCATTGCAGCAGCATCCTGTGCAATGATAGCAGGAAGCTTTTTTGCACCGGCTTCTTCCATGATGAAAGCAGTGGCTGCAGGGATAGGAAACAGTTTCTTCCACACTGCTGCAGGAACTGCAGTCATAAAAGAATCTGAGGGAAAAGCAGCGCCTCTCGGTGTGTTCGTAGCTCCCGGAGCGATAGGACTTACGCTCGGAACTGTTTTCTGTGATATGGCGCCTTACTTTGCCGCAGGGATACTCATATGCGCTGCGCTCATGCTGTTCACTGAAGAACCGGAAATTGCTGCAGAGATAAACATTGATAAAAAAGACAGTGATACAGCTGTGATGCTCCTGCTGTTCGCTGCTGTCGCAGTCAGGGCGTTCGGAGGATCGGCTGTGGGATTTGAATGGAAGAAAGGCACCGCCGGAGCGCTGATCATGACCGCTGCAGTCTTCGCGGGTAAATTCGCAGGAGGCTTCATCGCTGACAGGAGCGACATCGGAAAACTTGCCGCGATCTCTGTAACTGCTGCTTCTCTGCTGACCGCTTTCGGGCATTCAAACCCAGTCATTTCCCTTATAGGACAGTTCCTTATAAATCTGACAATGCCTGTTACTCTCTGGCTGATGTGCCTTGCGGTACCGTATGAGCCGGGATTCGCGTTCGGACTTGCTGCCGCTGCGCTGTGGCCCGGAGTCCTCGCCGGCATCCTGGTATCTTTTACGGGCGTATGGCGGGCGTTATGTGTAATAATCTGTTTCGCATGCGGAACAGCTGCAATACTTTATTCAGTCAAGAAACTAAAAGACGGAGGTAAAATAAAATGAAGAAACGTCTTATCTCACTCGCAGCGGTTTTCACACTGCTCATACTGTCGGCACAGTCGGTATTTGCTGATATAGCAGGTCCGGATCCGGTAAGAACTGCCGGCGGTGTAGTCAGCATCCTTCTGCTGGTCGCAGTCCTGGTGGTGGCTGTAGTCCTGATCATCAGACGTATACGCCGCGGGAGGTAGATCTGATAAAACTTCTGATACCTGCCGTTCTTACCGTCATTATCGAGACAGCGTTCTTTCTCCTTTCAGGTTACAGGGAGAAATGGTTTGCTGCGCTCTGCGCTGCAGTAAACCTGATGACGAATCTTACGCTGAATCTTATACTTTCGGCACTGCTTTTTCTCAGGAAGGATATCATGAACATCCTTCTCATAGGCCTTGAGCTGTTGGTGGTAGCTACAGAATATTTCTGCTACAGCGCAGCTCTTGGAAGGGGAAAACGGCTTCTGTTCCATACATTTGCAGCGAATCTGGTCAGTTTTCTGCTGGGTCAGCTGTTCTATTACAGATCGTTCTGAGAAATGTAACAGTCTGTTAATTGTTTCTTCCGGGAATAGATGATAGTATTCCATTCTCAGGAGGTGATAATTATGGAGAAGAAAAAGATCGTCCCCTACGGAAAGATGTCCAAGAAAGCTAAAAAAGAACTGGACAGGAAGAAGAGAAGAGACTGGGGTGCACTGAACCCTGTCACAAGAAAGCCGGAGAATCCCGGCGCATACAACAGAAACAGAGAAAGATCACGCCGCTGGGAGGAAGAGGATGTCCGCGGCGTGATTTTTTAACGATAAACAGTTTTGATATAATGTATTGCAGAGGCGCCAATGCACCTCCTAACAAGTTAAGGAGAAAAAGAGACATGACCAAGGAAGAGATACTGAACAATCAGGCTCTTGATGAGCACATTCTTTTCTTCAGTCCTCTCGGAAAGAGACCGGTGAGGGTCCCCAGCGAAGGTGGGATGCCCGGTATCAAGTATGAAAAGGACAGAAAAGGCGTACAGATACTCGACTATGGAAAAGCACAGTTCAACTTCAGAGCTCCGGACGCAAAGACCGTCACTATTAAAGGGTGGGGCGGGTCCCTTCCCCAGGAATTTGAGCTCAAAAAGGAAGAAGACAGTGATTTCTTCTCCTGTGTAGCAGACGGCATACTTCCCGGATTCCATTACTGTGACTTCTTCGTGGACGGAGTGCGTACTGTTAATGATCTGGCACCGATAGGTTACGGAGATTTCCGTATCGCCAACTACTTTGAGATGCCCTCAGAGGATTCGGAATTCTGGATGCTCCAGGATGTACCTCACGGCGATGTCAACTTTGAGATATATCCGTCATCGGTCACCGGAAAGATGAAAGCCGCATTCGTTTATACTCCGCCGAAGTATGACGACGAACCTGAAGAGAGGTACCCCGTGTTTTATCTGCAGCACGGCGGCGGTGAATCCGAACCTGCATGGGTATGGCTCGGCAAGGTCAACTATATTGCAGACAACCTTATAGCGCAGGGAAAGATGCGCAAGATGATAATAGTCATGACTACCGGATATGCCTTCGAAGAAGGCAAGATCTACGGTATGATCCCCGGTGATATCGACAAACAGATCGCAGAGGACCTGATACCTTTCATCGACAGCCGGTACAGGACCATCCCGGAGAAGGACAGCAGGGCGATAGCCGGACTGTCGCTCGGTTCTGCAGTGGCATGGAAAACAGGACTTGAATACCGCAAGACACTGTTCTCATACCTGGGCATGTTCTCCGGCGGATTAAGCAGAGACGGCAGAAGGGGAAGCTACGATACCGGTGATCTTTTTGACAACGGCGAAGAATTCAACCATGACCTCAAGGTCCTCTATGCGGCTTGGGGCTCTGAGGAGCCTGTAGGCGTCTCCAATATGGAGTTTATAGAGGATGTCGCAAAGAACGGTATAGAGATACCGCACGACACATTCTTCGGCTGGCATGAGTGGGATGTGTGGCGTCATGCCGCAGCCAGATTCATGCAGCTGATCTTCAGATGAGGAGGGTATGAAAATGAGTGACAATGTCAGAAGCGATCAGACTTACTACATGCATCCGCTGTTCTTCGACGATCCTCTCAGGAAGATCAATTTCAACAGGGATGAGTGGAACACCAAAGGCGCTTTCGTCCAGATGAGACACGGAGCTGAACTGCTGGAAGGCGGAAAGATACGTTTCAACTTCTATCTGGACGGCGATGCAAAGAGCATAAAAGTGAAGGGCTGGGGAGGATCCATGCCCGGTGAATACGAACTTCAGCCGGAAGGCAACGGATATTGGTCCTGCATAGCTGATGATATCAGGGACGGATTCCATTACTGCGATTTCTATGCGGACGGAGTCAAGACTCCGAACAGACTGATGCCTTACGGATTCGGGGCATTTGCTCCGGCAAACTTCTTTGAAGTCCCCGGAGGGATACTTCCCGAATCATATCTCATAAAAGATGTACCTCGCGGAAAGGTGAGGATGGTGCAGTACAAGAGCTCAGTGACGGGAAAGGTGAGAGCGTGCTGGGTATATACTCCTCCCAAATATGATGAGGAACCCGGGAAGAGATATCCTGTCCTCTATCTGCAGCATGGCGGAGGAGAGACTGAGATAGGCTGGGTATGGCAGGGCAAGATCAATATCATCGCAGACAACCTCCTGAGTGAGGGAAAGATGAAAGAGATGATAATCGTCATGAATGACGGTTATGTTTTCCCTGATGACGGCCATGGAAACCCTGCCAGCGGCTGCATAGATGAAGTGCTGGTGAATGACTGCGTGCCTTTCATCGATTCCAGATTCCGCACTGTTAGCGACAGGCACAGCCGTGCTGTGGCCGGACTGTCCATGGGAGCCATGCAGGCAGTCGATACCGCAATGAAGCATCCGGAAGTGTTTGCTGCGGTGGGCAGCCTCAGCGGCGGATTCAATGTAAAAGGTTTCGGGTATGACAGAACTGAAGAGTTCTCCAATCCTGAATCCGCAAAGGAGATGTTTGATCTCATCTTCCTGGCAGGAGGAGAACAGGAGCCTTTCAATGATATGCTCATTAATACAGTGAAGGACTATAACAGCAGAGGCTTTGATAATATCCACATTTACAGCTGTCCCGGTTACCATGAATGGGATACCTGGAGAAATGCGGCCTGGCATATGCTGCAGATGCTGTTCGCTTGAATCTCAGAAGAAGGTAGACATTATCTGTAACAGAAGTAAAAACAGAATACTGTCAACGTATACAGTCAGGAAGACCGCTGCGGTCTTCCTGACAATCGTCCTGATGCTCGTAAATGCGTTCTGTGTTTTCGGACAGTCAGAGACGGACATCAGGGAGACAGTCATCTTCAACTCGAAAGAGAGAGGCTACAAAGATCCAGGCACCGAGACCAGGACGTTCGAGCTGCAGAGAACCGGGGAGGTCACGGTCTCCGGGACGCAGTTCTTCTACGTAAAGGCGGAAACCGACGATCAGGATCAGCTCATCGTTTCGATATCTCCGCGTCCCGGACTTGACGAAGGCAAGTATGAAGAATATGTAGAGGTCAGTGTCGCAGGCGATAAAGTGTACTCCGCGATGCTCATCTTTGAAGTGGTCGAGATCAAATGGCCCAAGATGATAACCGAGCTGAACATAGAGTTCCAGGAGATCGAGGCGGGCTATGTCTGCACAGGACTGTTCAAGACGGACCTGACTGACTATACAGGGGACAGCGAGGCTGTATGTATCTGGACTTGTGTCGATGACGACAGGAAACTCAAGAACGGAGTGGATTTCTTTGAGTCAGGGAAGACATATCAGGTCACTATAGGACCTTTCGTCGGAGACGGGAGATACTATTTTGAGGATGTGTTCAGCGCGTCGGTTAACGGAAAGGATGCTGACATAAGCATGAACAGCGGCGACAAGAAGTGTACTGTCGTCTGCAAATTCGGCCCGCTCAAGGAAAAAACGGTGTATATACCAAAGGTCTCACTTGAGATCAGACCTCCGGCTGAAGGAACTACACAGTTTCCGAGGATCTCCGTTCTCGGAGGAAAAGGGTACAGTGTTTCAACGGAAGCCGGAGCTCTCAAGGTATTCACAAAGATAGGAACTTCGACGACAAGGATCGTGGAAGGCGAAGTCTTCAGGTCGGACCTGAGATACGTCGCTGAGATCAGGCTCGTGACCGAGAAAAATGACTACAGGTTCAGTGAAGAATGTTCCGCAGAAGTCAATGGAGAAGAAGCTGAATTAGTCTTGAACGAAGACGGGAGCTGTACCGTTAAATGCGAATTCAGTCCTGAAGAGAACCGGAAGACAGAAGAGAAAGAACTGCCCAGGAAACAGATGATGACACTGTTGACTGCAGCAGTATGTATCCTGGCAGCAACATTTATCGCATTGGTACTGCTCGGTAAAGACTGAAGTGTATACCGCTGGATAATGACAAAAGCGCGACAAATATCTATAATCAGATTAGACTGAGATCTAAGAGAATATCCCAAATGGAGAGATAAAATGGCGACCATAGATGAGATGAAGGCCCAGGTCATAAAGGGCAAAGAGAAAAAGACGGTGGCAGCGATACAGGAGCTCCTGGCGGAGAATACCGCACCCGATGAGATCCTTAACGCCATGACGGAAGCCATGGATACCGTTGGCGAGCGTTTCAAGAACGGAGAGATATTCGTTCCGGAGATGCTGATGTCAGCCAAGAGCATGAAGGGCGGAGTAGCGCAGCTCAAACCGTATCTGAGCTCCGGAGCCGTAGGAGCCCTCGGGACCGTTATTATCGGGACAGTTTCCGGAGACCTGCATGACATAGGCAAGAACCTGGTCGCGATGATGATAGAGTCCGCAGGATTCACGGTCATCGACCTTGGCGTCGATGTTCCGAAGGAGAAATTCGTGGAGGCCTGCATCGAGCATCCTGAGGCGAAGATCGTAGCGCTCTCAGCCTTACTTACAGTCACTATGAACGAGATGGCAGAGACAGTTGCACTGCTCAATCAGCAGGATTTCAGGGACAGGATAAAGATCATGATCGGCGGAGCACCGATCACCCAGGAGTTCTGTGACGAGATCGGCGCTGATGCATATTCCACCGATGCTGCTTCTGCAGCAGAGACAGCGAGAAAATTGGTCGGAGCATGATCATCTTTGATACAGTTCAGAAGCGGAGGATCTCTCCGCTTCTTTTTTATACCAAGGCGTTCTAAAAATAGGCGCTGTGACAAAACTACTTAGGTAGCCAGTCATGGCGCCTTTAACATACATGTTTATAACTCAGGGCACAAAAAGCGCATAATACCCCTTACCCCATTCGGGACAGTCTTTCAGGTATTACGCGATATCCCTGAGTTTTGTTCTTTTGTTGCAGTATTTGTAGAGATTGTGGCCGATAGAAACCAAAAACATCTCGGCCATCACTGATTT
>JAFRAJ010000012.1 GCA_017405465.1 Oscillospiraceae bacterium | reverse complement strand
TGTACTTGGTACACCACACCATGTGGTAGCGCAACGAATAAACGTATCCTCTACCATGCGTAACATCTATATTCTCATAATTATAATCAATCTCTTCCATATGTTTATTATACCATACGCTTCATTGATTCACCAACAGTAGTACTTATATCGGCCTCCTTACCCTTGACTGAAGATCACTGGCGTGCGGCGGCATATTCGTCAATATTGCTGTCCTGCTATTTGGAATGGCCGGACTTTTTGCTAAATGGATAAAGCTCCCCGCCATCTGCATCACCTTTGGGAGGGTCCTGTTTTCATCTGCTGCCCTCGGTCTGTATATGCTGATAAGAAAAGACAGTTTCCGGACAGGGAAGAAAGATGCGCTTCTGCTGATGATCGCCGGGGGCGTCCTCGCTCTGCACTGGTGGTCATTCCTCGAATCGATACAGCTTTCTACCGTAGCCGTCGGAACGATCACTTTCTCTTCATTTCCGCTGTTCGTGACATTCCTCGAACCTCTCATATTTCACGGGAAGCTGGAAAAGCGGAATGTCGTTCTGGCTGTCATGATCCTGATCGGCGTGCTGATCACTGTCCCTGAGTTCTCATTCGGGAACAGAATGTTTCTCGGCATCCTGTCAGGTATGGTCTCCGCATTGTCCTATGCAGTCATAACGGTCATCAATAAAATTACTGCAGACAGGATCAGCAGCACTTTAACAGCTCTTTATGAACAGGCGACCGCAGCGGTCGTTCTGTTTCCGTTTGTTTCAGGCACAGGAGCGAAGCCTTCTGTATCTGACGTCATGCTGCTTCTTGTCCTCGGTATGATCACGACTGCCCTGGCGCACACACTGTTCATTCAGAGCCTGAAGGCGCTTCCGGCGCGGATCGCAGGTATCTGCTCATCTATGGAGACCGTTTACGGCATACTCTTTGCTTTGCTGCTGCTGGGAGAGGTGCCGACCGTCCTGGAGATCCTCGGAGGAGTCATAATTACCGGCACTGTTCTCATTGCTCAGCTGCGTGCGGAATGATCCCGGCTTCAATATCCGTGTCCGGGGGAGGGCCTTATCTGCATGCGGGAATAATGGGCATCGGATATTAAAAAGCGTATATAATGTATTAGCGTATAAACACAACAAAGAAAGGTCGAAAATATCATGTCATTTGCAGAACACAGGGAGAGACTGTATCAGACTCTGGCAGAGAATACACTGGTGGTATCTTATGCCGGTGTACCGATCCATACCAATCAGGACGGATATCATGATTTCGTGGTCAACAGCCAGTTCTTCTATCTGACAGGACTGGAGAGGGAAAACACGGCATTCATAGCTTACAAGTCTGCGGAAACAGTCAGTGAGATCCTTTTTATTGAGGAGCCGGATCCGCTGTCCGAGAGATGGACAGGGAAAATGCCGACCAAGGATGAGGTCCGTGAGATCTCGGGGATCAGTGATGTGCGCTATACGGACGGTCTGGAAAACGCGATCGGCGGCTTCATAGGACGGTTCCGTGTGGAACAGGTGTACTTTGACCTGAGCCGCGGCCGGATGGGCGATCTGCCGGATTATAATCAGGTGATGGCAGAACGGCTTAAGCAGATCTATCCTCAGGTTATCCTGAAGGATCTGCATGCAGCATGCGCGCCGCTCAGGGAGCAGAAGGATGCTGAGGAGCTGGAACGGATCCGCAAAGCGTTGGATATCACCAGGCAGGGACTGGAGTTCGTGATGAAGAATCTGAAGCCGGGCATGATGGAATATCAGGTGCAGGCGGACTTTGAGTATACCTGCAGAAGGCTTGGGGCAAAGCGCCAGGCATTCAGCACCATCGCGGGTTCAGGCATCAACGGCTGTATGATGCACTACGAAACAAATCACTGCGAGGTGCAGGACGGCTCACTGATCCTGCTGGATCTTGGAGCAAAGTATGGAAACTACTGCAGTGATATAACCAGGACATATCCGGCGAACGGAAAGTTCAGTCCGAGACAGCGTGAGATCTATGAACTGGTACTCAAAGCGAATAAAGCTGTAGCTGCAGCTGCGAAGCCGGGCATGACCACGAGAGATCTGAACGATATCACACGTCAGGTGCTGGGTGAGGGACTGGTCGCCATGGGCATGATCCAGGATGTTTCTGAAGTGGGTAAGTACTACATGCACGGCGTGAGCCACACCATCGGGATCGATGTGCATGATATCTCTCTGGCAGGTGATGTGCTTCAGCCCGGCTGGGTCATCAGCAATGAGCCGGGACTGTATATCGACGAAGAAGCGATCGGCATCCGCATTGAGGATGATCTTCTGATCACTGAGAATGGCTGTGAAGTCCTGTCAAAGGACATCATCAAAGATCCGGATGAGATCGAAGAATTTATGGAGAGGGCCCAGTGATCTGACGGCGTTGATCGGTTTATAGAACATGAATGGCTGTTTCCGAACAAAATCAGCAAAAGTGATGATATTCAGATGCGGCGAACGTATAATTAAGATACAGAAAAAATAATAAAAGAAAGGAACCACTGCACATGATCAAGATCGCGAAAACAGAAGGCGGACTGGTCCGCGGAACATACGGCAAGGACATGGCCGTCTCGGTATTCAAGGGAGTACCGTTTGCAGCTCCTCCTGTAGGAAAAAACCGCTGGAGGGCTCCGCAGCCTGTAGAACCCTGGGAAGGCGTACGTGACTGCCTTGAGTTCGGCCCTGCGAACATGACGGATTACAGCAGAGCATACGGTCCCTTCTATGAGAAAGAATGGCACTGGGACATGGAGTTCCCAATGAGCGAGGACTGCCTGTATCTGAACATCTGGACTCCAGCGAAATCTCCGGAAGACAGACTTCCTGTCATGATCTGGATCTTCGGAGGCGGACTCATCGGAGGAAACCCCGCAGAGATGGAATTTGACGGAGAGAATCTTTCCCGCCGCGGAGTAGTGCTTGTTTCAGTGAACTACAGAACGAACGTGTT
This sequence comes from Oscillospiraceae bacterium, assembly GCA_017405465.1. Lineage (GTDB taxonomy): Bacteria > Bacillota > Clostridia > Oscillospirales > Ruminococcaceae > RUG11783. The sequence goes on along the minus strand of JAFRAJ010000012.1, from coordinate 47,363 downwards.
CGGGCTTTTTGCTCATCCCGAGATCAGCGCTGAGAGCGGCGGAAAGCACTGCACCAACTTTGCACTGTTCGATCAGAAGGCCGGTATCGACTGGGTCGAGAGGAACATCGCGAATTTCGGCGGAGACCCTGAGAACGTGACTATCTTCGGACAGTCCGCAGGCGGCCGCAGCACTCTGTGTCAGGTGATCTCTCCCCTTAACAGGAACAGCTGCATAAAGAGAGCCATCACACAGAGCAGCACCGGCATCAACTTTGCCATCGGAGGCCACGGCACCGACTATCTGACTCTTGAGCAGGCTGAAAAGCAGGGTGAATACTTCTTTGAGAAGTATCTCGGAGTAAAGACACTGGAAGAAGCGAGAGCGCTTCCGGCTGAGTTCGTCCGTGATAAATGCTTCGAGTACCTGGCGAAGAGAGAAGGACAGTTCCAGTTCGTAGTGGACGGAGACTTCCTTACTGATCAGCCGAACTATATGATGGCTAACAACGACCGCAAACCCATACCGCTTATGGGCGGATACACCACCGGAGAGTTCTTCGACGTCATCTCTGCTAAGACCCTCGAAGAGTTCGAGGAGAAAGCACACATCCTTTACGGAGAATATGCGGAAGAGTTCCTCGATCTCTGCGATTTCAAGAGCGGAGACATCGACAGGGTCCTCGAGCTGTCAAAGGTTAACGGGTCTCCCTTCGGAATGAGACTGCTCTTCATGCGCGCAGTTGACGCAGGGCTGCCCACATGGCTTTATGAGTTCGACGCAGAGATACCCGGTGAGGACGACCCGGGCGACTACCATTCCTCCGAGCTGAACTTCGTGTTTGAGAATCTCGCCACCTGCTGGAGACCGTTCAAGGGTAAGCACTATGATCTAGCAAGACTTATGTGCAATTACTGGACGAACTTCGCCAAGACAGGAGATCCGAACGGACTCGATGCTGACGGAAAGCCCATGCCTACATGGATCCCGTTCACAAAGGATGATTCAAAGCCCATGGTCTTTGACGACACAGCTCATATGTCCGAGAAGGAACTGGCGCCTTCCATAAAGGGAATGTACAGTCTGGCTGCGGATCTCCTCTGGAGAAAGAAAGCCTGATCTTTCATGAGGAAATGATCTGACCGTGATCAGGTTCATCTTCAGATAACGGGTATATAACAAGAAAAAAGCGGACCGCAAGGTCCGCTTTTCTTTATAGTTGCTGCCTGATCATACGTTGTTTGAAGAATGTTTCTTCTCGTATGCGCGGACTGCCGTATAGATGGCAGCTCCTGCAATGAGGACCAGCATTCCGTATTCCTGATACATCGTCTTGTATCCGTGATTCTCTACGATAGTGCTGCCGATGATCGGACCGAGGACGTTTCCGATATCCATGCCGATAAAGTTGGTGCTGCTGACGACGCCAGCGCGGTCTTTCCCGAATTTCTTGATGCAGTCAGCCTGGATGCCTTGGGAACCGGAAGACATACCGACTGCCTTGAAGCATGCCGCAAGAACAAGTACGAGAGTCGACGCAGCAGATCCGGTAAGGAATGCAGCCAGACACATTGCTGCAAGAGCCGGATAGAACATGAGGTCTAATCCTTTTTTGTCGAGCAGCTTTCCGAAGACGGGCCTCGTAAGGAACATGCCTGCTGAGTAAGCTGTAAAGAACAGAGAATATCCTGCGATGGAACGCTCCTTACCGATGAGCGCCACGAAGGTGTTGTCCAGTCCGCTGCAGGCACTGAAGAGACCTAGAATCAGCGCATACGGGATGACGGGTACCATGATGATATCGTTGAAGGAGAATTTCCTGAACGTGAATTTCTTCTTTTCTTCCTCATAACTGATCATCAGCATGCATACAAGAGAGATGAGTCCCATGACTGCGCTTCCGATGAAGCATGCAGTATATCCGAAATTGTCGATCAGGAATATGCCTATACCGGGCCCGAGTGACTGGGAGATGACCTGTCCGAGAGACAGCCATCCCATTCCTTCTCCGAGACGGGAATCGGGTATGAACAGAGTCCCGAAAGCCATGATAGATACGCTGGAGAAGGAGAATGCCACGCCTACGAGGATCCTGCATACTGCCAGCATACGAACATCTTTGGCGAAAACATGCATGAATGCCAGAAGAGCATAGACCAGTGCAGTGACGAGTATCAGCTTTTTCCGGTTGATCTGATCAGAGACCATTCCGGCGACAGGCCTCAGAATCATCGCAGCGAAGGACATCAGCGAAGCCACGAAAGAAGCTGTCTTGAGGTCTGCACCTAGCTCAAGACAATATGAACTGACCATCGGGACGATGGTCCAGAAGGCGGAGTTCAGGAACATACTGGTGAGGAACACACATATGAAATTGCGGCTCCACATCCTGTCTGAATTAACAGAAGCGTTTTGAGATACGGGCATCGGGATCTCTCACTTTCTTATTAAAATCACAGGGCAATTATATACCATCTAATCATGCTGAAGAAGAGAAAGATGAGTTTGAAACATATATCCTTGTAAGAAAATACAGGAGGGCTATAATGAAAGATGCGGGCTGCCGCAAAACAGTAAGATACAGGAGACAGAGCCTATGGATAAGAAGAATCTTGCACTGCTTAATGACTTCTATGAATATACGATGGCAAGCGGTTTCATGAAGGCGGGGATCGCCGACCGCATCGCCTATTTTGACATCTTTTTTCGCGAGGTACCGGACGACGGCGGATATGTTATAGCCGCAGGCCTTGATGAGATCATCAACTACGTCAAAGATTTCCATTTCAACGAGGATGACATACAGTACCTCAGAGACCAGAACTGCTTTGACGAAGCATGGCTCGAGAGCCTCAAGGACTTCAGATTCACCGGAGACATCTACGCGGTGCCGGAAGGAACGGTCGTGTTCCCGGGAGAGCCGCTGCTCACAGTCAGGGCCAGGACAGTCGAGGCTCAGATCCTCGAGACATTCCTTCTGCTGTGCATAAACCACCAGTCGCTGATAGCGACCAAGTCCAACAGGATCGTCAGGGCTGCGCAGGGCAGACCTGTCATGGAGTTCGGAGCCAGACGCGCTCACGGGGCTTCCGCCGCGTATTACGGCGCGAGAGCTTCCTATATCGCGGGCTGCGCAGGGACCAGCTGCACTCTGACCGGTAAAGATTACGACATCCCCGCGCTGGGAACGATGGCCCACAGCTGGGTGCAGATCTTTGACGACGAGTATACGGCATTCAAGACATACTGCGAGCAGTATCCTCAGAACGCATGTCTCCTGATCGATACCTATGACGTGCTCAACAGCGGACTTCCGAACGCCATGAGAGCATTCAAGGAGGTCCTCTGGCCGATGGGTGTGCATAAATGCTCTGTCAGGATAGACTCCGGAGACCTTGCATATCTCACCAGAAGGACGAGAGAGATTCTTGACGAGAACGGCCTTCAGGAATGCAAGATAGTCATCAGCAACGCTCTCGATGAGTACCTCATCACTGACCTCATCGCGCAGGGCGGCTGTGTAGACAGCTTCGGCGTCGGCGAGAGACTGATCACCGCCAAGAGCGATCCGATACTCGGCGGAGTATACAAGCTTGCCGCGATAGAGGATGCGGACGGAGTGATCCATCCCAGGATAAAGATCAGCGAGAACGTCATCAAGATCACGACTCCTCACTTCAAGAAGATATACAGGCTCTACGACAAGGAGACTGGCAAGGCCATAGCAGATCAGATCTGTGTATACGACGAGACCATAGATGAGAGCCGGCCTCTGGTCATCTTCGACCAGCACAACCCCTGGAAGAGAAAGACCATAGAGAACTTCACCGCAAGAGAACTCATGAAACCTATATTCCTCGGCGGAAAGCTGGTCTATGATGCTCCTTCCATGAAAGAGATCAGGGATTACTGCGCCAAGGAAGTGGATTCACTCTGGGACGAGGTTAAGAGGTTCGAGAATCCTCACGGTTACTATGTCGACCTGTCGCAGAAACTGTACGACATCAAGACAGAACTTCTCTATGAAGGAAGCAATCACAAAGAATAACAGGTGATCAACAGCGGGAGATGCTTATAAAACAGCATCTCCCTTTTTTGTTTATGGTATTGACATACAGAATACTTCGTGATACGATGTATATCACAAAAGGAGGTATGACATGGATATCCAGCTTAAGCGCGGACTTCTGGATGTGTGCGTTCTGGCGGCCATCAAGAATGAGGAATCATACGGATACAAGATCATAAAGGACATGAAACCTTATATGGAGATGTCGGAATCTACGCTGTACACGATACTGAAAAGACTCGAGACTTCGGGGCTGCTTGAAGTGCACAGCGCAGAACACAACGGAAGACTCAGAAAATACTACAGAATAACGGACGCAGGTTCGAAGAGGATCGATGAATTCCGGGACGACTGGAAAGAGATCATGGCTATATACCGGTTCGTGACAAGGGAGGATCAAATCAATGACTAAGACAGAATTCCTGCTCAGACTTCGTGAGATGCTGTCTGAGCTACCCCAGGAAGATGTGGCTGAGCGTCTGGTCTTTTATGGAGAGATGATAGATGACCGGATGGAGGACGGACTCACAGAAGACGAGGCTGTCTCCGGGATCGGCCAGCCGGAAAGGATCGCACAGCAGATACTTGCTGAAACGCCGGTCAGAAGGACAGAAAGAGAAAGAGAGAGCATAAGGAACAGTTTCCCGCAGTACAGCAGTGAGACTGTTGAGATAGACGGCATATTCCGGGATATCGATATAGATTCCAGGGCAGAAGATCTGACCATACTCCACGCGGATGACGGAGTATGCAAAGCAGTCTTCTACGGGAGCGACAGACAGAAGCACGAAGTCCGTGTGGAAAACGGAACTCTCTTCATCAGGATCACTGAAGAAGGGAAATGGTACGACCGGATCGCATTCTTTTCTTCACAGAAGACCGGAATAGAACTGTATCTGTCTCAGACGCAGTATTCATCTCTGCAGATAAAGAGTAGTACCGGTGATATAGAAGTGACAGAGAGAGTATCCTTCGAAGATGTGGATATTGCTGTCGGCACCGGCGACATTAGAAGCCGCGCTTCTGTTTCAGGAAAGGCCTCTGTAAAGACCGGTACGGGAGATATCACTCTGGAGGATATGTCTGCAGGGGAAGTAAGTATCGTTACGGCATCAGGCGATACGGATATGCGTTCTGTAGAAAGTTCCGGAGACATTAAGATCAAAAGTGCTTCAGGAGATATCTGCATGGAGGAGGTCAGAGGCAGAAATGTGGACATAACCACAGCATCGGGTGAATTGGATCTTTTGGGCGTCATAGCGGAAGAACAGCTAGAGGTAGGAAGTGTTTCGGGTGATACGAGCCTCAGGAGATGTGACGCTTCAGAACTGTCTATCAAGTCTACTTCCGGAGACATATCCGGTACACTGCTCAGTGAAAAGAAGTTCGATGCGAAAAGCAGGATTGGAGATGTTGATGTGCCTAGAGCTTCAGCCGGAGGGATCTGCATGATAAGGACAGTCTCGGGAGATATCCGGATGAGAGTGAAAAACTGAAGACATATAAAAAAGAAACAGAGCCATGCGGGTCTAACATCCGCATGGCTCTGAAACGTTATAGAAGGCTGAAACGGGGAAATATCATGGCTGTCTTGTGAATACGTCTCTGTCGCCGACAAGTCCCTGCTGGTCGCCTCTGTATCTCATTTCGTCCTTATCCATGAGCACCAGGGAGAATTCCTCTACATCGCTTCCGAGAAAGTCTTCTGTGCTTCTGGAAGTCACCGTACATGTTGCGGTATCGTCCTTGACTGTGACTGTTCCCGTAACGGTAGCCATTATGACTTTTGCACCGTCGGACAAAGAGTCAAAGACAAGGGTGAAGGTCCCGTCCTCATCGATCCTGAGCGTGGAGATCCTGCCTTCCCAGCTCGGATCATCTGTCGGGCTGTGTTCGACGGACGACCAGGTGCAGCTGAAACTGCCGACGAAAGGAGAGCCTTTCACGGTTTTTCCGGAGTGTGCAGGAGTAGAAGGAATGGGATCGAGATTCATTCCCGAGTTCGGGTCGTCCTGCTTTTTGCTGCCGCAGGAGGCGAGGCAGACCATCATGGCTGTTATTAAAAAGAATGCCAGCAGTTTTCTGATTCTCATCGGATTTCCTCCCGAATTAACTTGTACAGATTATAACACAACAGCAAATATGCCATAGCGGGAAAATACTTTCATATAGTAGCATGGTAGCATATTGACTTGCTAAAGCGCCTTTGTTATACTCTTCTCACAACGAAGGAAAAAGTGAAAAAGAAAGGCTAACAAATCCATGAAAAACATCAAAAGATCCATCTGCATCCTGATGCTTGCTGTACTGATGCTGGCTCTTAGCTCCTGCGGAGGAAAAAAGGAACCTGCAAACAGACTTGAAGAGATCATCGACAGGGGATACATCGAAGTCTGCACAGAACCCTATTTTGCCCCTAACGAATTCATCGACTCCTCCAAGTCCGGACAGGACCAGTTCGTAGGATACGATATGGATCTTGCAAAATATATAGCTGACAAGATCGGCGTCGAACTCAAGATCGTCCCGCTGGAATTCACAGCAGTTCTTGCCGGAATCGCAGAAGGAAAATATGACCTCGCGATCTCCGCACTGGCATATTCTCCCGCAAGAGCAGAAGCGATGGCGATGTCCAAAGGCTACTGGTTCGGCGGGGAGGGATACGGGATCCTGATCAGAGAAGAAGATGCCGGAAAGTACGAGACGATCGAGGACATCCAGAACGCAGTGGTCGTCACACAGAGCGGATCTGTGCAGGAAGCGATGTACAACCTCTACGTCACAAAGTGCAAGGAATTCAAACTGGTATCGTCAATGACCGACGGATATCTCGCAGTGGCGGAAGGAAAAGCTGACTGCTGCATCTGCTCCATCGGATCTGCAAAGCTTTATGCGGAAGCGAACGGCGGACTCATGTGCCCCGATTTCAGATTCGATGTATCAGATGAATTGACGGGGACCCGTATCGCCGCATGCCTTGAAGGCACTGATGAACTGATGGAAGTAGTGAATAAATGCATAGATGAAGTCATTGCAAGCGGCGACATGCAGAAGTGGCACGATGAAGCGGAAGCCTATGCAAAGACTCTGGGACTTATGGACTGATCCTCCAAAAAGATATGTGACAAAACAGCCGGCAGCTTATAGCCGCCGGCTGTTTGTCGGAAAAGGAATAGAATTAAGATGTTTTTTGTTAAGACATATAAATTATGGCTGAAATATCAGGCAGTATTTCTGAGAGGCCTTGGAGGAACGCTTGTCATCTCAGCTATCACCCTACTGTTCGGATCCATACTGGGTCTGATCGTGGCTGTACTGAGAATGTGCAAGGTGAAGCCGCTAAATGCGATAGCGACAGGATATGTCGAACTGCTTAGAGGCACGCCGGTCCTTCTGCAGCTCTATTTTTTCTGGATCGGGCTTCCCAAACTGTTCCCGGGCCTTGGACTGAGCGACATGCAGTCAGTGGTCTGCGCTCTGATAATCAACTCTTCCGCTTACATATCGGAGATCATCAGAGCCGGCATAGGAGCGGTGGATCAGGGACAGTGGGAGGCTGCACGCAGCATCGGTCTTTCCGAGAAGAACGTATTCATGAGAGTGATACTGCCTCAGGCGGTCAAGAACATCCTTCCCGCTATGGGAAATGAGTTCGTTTCTACAGTCAAGGGAACATCCCTTGCGTCCACGTTCTTCCTGCCGGAGCTGATCACCAGCTACAAGACGGTGCAGTCAGCCACGTTTCTGGCGCTGCAGTCGCTCACGATAGTAGGCATCATCTATTTCCTGCTGGATCTGGTGCTGTCATGGCTGCTCGGTATATTTGAAAGGAGACTTCAGGAAAGTGACTGACGAGATAATCCGCACTGAAGACCTTACGAAAAACTTCGGAAAGCTTGAAGTCCTGAAGGGCATATCAACTGTCATAAGAAGAGGAGAGGTCGTTTCTATCATCGGACCTTCCGGAGGAGGGAAATCCACGTTCCTCAGATGCCTGAATCTTCTGGAACAGCCTACTTCAGGCAAAGTGTTCTTTGACGGCGAAGATATAACGAATAAAAAGAAGAACATAGCGCAGTACAGAAGAAAGATCGGGATGGTGTTCCAGAACTTCAACGTCTTCCCCAACATGACAGTGCTGGAGAACATAACTCTGGCCCCTATGCTGGAGAAGAAGATCCCAAAAGCGCAGGCAGAGGATGAGGCCAGAGCCCTGCTGGACAGAGTCAACCTGCTGGATAAAGAGAACGAATATCCCAGGAAGCTGTCCGGAGGACAGAAACAGAGACTGTCCATAGTGAGAGCACTGGCTATGCAGCCGGAAGTGATGCTGTTCGATGAACCGACCTCAGCACTTGACCCGGAGATGGTCAAGGAGGTCCTTAACGTAATAAACGACCTTGTTAATACCGGCATGACATGTGTGATCGTTACCCATGAGATGGGTTTTGCAAGGAACGTATCCAACAGGATAGTCTTCATAAGCGACGGGATAATAAAGGAAGAAGGAAGTCCGGAAACACTGTTTGCGTCTCCGAGAGATCCAGCGACCAGAAGATTCCTGAGCATGGTCATGTAATCAAAAGAAAGGATATATAAAAATGAGCGTTCTTGAAGAGATAAGAGGCTACGTTCAGCAGAAGGCAGATGAGACCGTCCGCATCGCCAGGGATATCTGGGAATATGCGGAACTCTCCTATACTGAGACGAAGTCAGCAAAAGAACTGGAAGACGCGCTTGAAGCGGAAGGCTTTACCGTTACTACAGGCATTGCCGAGATACCGACAGCGTTCCTGGCAGAGTTCAAGACGGGCAGCGGAAAACCTGTCGTTGGTTTCCTGGGAGAGTATGACGCTCTTGACGGACTCAGCCAGAAAGCAGGACAGCCTGAGAGAGAGGCGATAATCCCCGGAGGCTGCGGTCACGGATGCGGTCACAACCTGCTCGGTGCCGGATGCTTCGCCGCCGCGGTAGCCCTTAAGAACTATCTGGTCAACAACGGAAAGGACGGAACGGTCCGCTATTACGGATGTCCTGCAGAAGAAGGAGCAGGATCCAAGCAGTTCATCGCCAGAGCTGGTTATTTTGATGACGTGGATTTTGCCTATACATGGCATCCGAATTCCAGAAATGAGGTCTCCGGAAAATCGAGCGTCGCTATCATGGGTGCGAACTTTATCTTCGACGGGATCGCATCTCACGCAGGAGGTGCACCGCATCTCGGAAGATCTGCGCTTGACGCAGCGGAGCTCATGAACGTCGGCTGCAACTATCTGAGAGAACATATGATAGATCAGGCTAGAGTACACTATGCGTACTCCGATGCCGGCGGCACAGCGCCGAACGTAGTACAGGGGCATGCCGTGATCAAATATGAGGTCAGAGCCCCGAAGGTCAATCAGATGCAGGAGCTCTTCACCAGGGTGGTGGATGTCGCAAAAGGTGCTGCGCTGATGACAGGTACTACCATGAAATATGACATCACGATGGCTTTTTCTGATTACATCCAGAACAAGACGCTCGCACCGGTCATGTCAAGAGCGCTGGAAGAGGCAGGTCCGCCTCAGTGGACAGATGAGGACTATAAACTTGCAGGCGAGTTCTTCCGCACATATCCCAAGAGCACACAGCTGAGCATCCTTGAGCAGCTGCAGGAATACATCGATCCTGATGATGTCGAGAGGACTATGAGAGACAAACCTCTGGACTCTGTTACGAGACCTTTTGATCCCAAAGAGACCAGATATGAATCCGGCTCCACTGATGTCGGTGATGTCGGATACGCAACTCCTACAGTAACACTGCATGTCGCAACAGCAGGACTCGGAAACGTCGGACACTCCTGGCAGAACACAGCGCTGGCCAATTCTCCCATTGGAATCAAAGGAATGCTGAAGGCAGCTGAGGTCATGGCTCTGGCGGCAGTCAACACGATGGATGATCCTGAACTCATAGAAAAGGCAAGACAGGAGCTTCTCAGAAAGAATGGTGGGAAATACACATGTCCACTTCCGGATTATGTCAAGCCTCCTATCGGAACATATTGATAACAACAGAAAGACGGGGAGACCCGTCTTTCTTCTGTCTCAAGAAAGTACAGTATATTTGGGAATACTGAAGATGTGATATTATCTAAGAAAAAGAAGATGTTGGAGGGTTAAAACGATGATACTTGTTCTGATACTTTTTGCAGTCCTTGTCTGGCTTATCGTGATGCTCGTTCGCTCTATGAAGAAGCACCCCAATGAGCAGCGGAGAATACAAAGCGCAAAATCTGCTCAGGAGATAGCAGACGAGATCAAACGGTTCGCTGCGGAGAATGAGGCTGAGATCGACAAGATCGAAGATGATCCGCTTGAGAAATACAGCGAGCAGTATGATATTGCTGTCGTCGTTTACGGGAAGAACAAGGACCTTATGAGAAGCCACTGGGCTGTGCAGCTGTTCGTCAAAGAGAATGAAGTGACCGGCAGTACGGTAGACATGGTCGCTTTGGCACAGGCGGCATCTGGCTATAACAGCGGTATCAGAATCGAGGAGAGCAGAACGAAATGCGAAGCTTTGGCGCAGAGGATAGTTTAAACGGTATCAGGTTCTGAAAAGCCGGTCTCGGATCATTGCAAAAGGCGTGAACGCACAGTTCACGCCTTTTCTGACAGTCAGGACTGCTGTGAATACGCAGTTTCACCGCTGTATTTGGTTTTTTAACATATGGATAGTATAATAATCGGTGATTCAATCGAAATTTAGGAGTTCTCAGTATTTTTATGAAGACAAAACAGCTCGTATCAATAATAATCTCCTGCATACTGATACTGGTCATCGGACTTGCCGGTGTCAGTTCTTCCGGATTTTTCGGAAAGAAAGAAGCGTATGTGGGATCATATATCTCGGTGATCTGGATCAGCGGGACCATCGGAGAGACATCGTATGACATATTCGGAAACGAGACATCGCTCTCCACGTTCGCGATCTGCGACTATATGGACCAGATCGCAGCTGACAGGCATAACAAAGGACTGTTCATTGAGATCGATTCGCCCGGAGGATCTGTTTACGACAGCGACAAGATCTATCAGGCTATCATGGAGTACAAAGAGAAGACCGGAAGACCGGTCGTTGCGTCCTGTCTCAGCTATATGTGCTCCGGCGCATACTACATAGCATGCGCCGCTGATAAGATCTATGCCGAGAGAACAGCGGATGTAGGTTCTATCGGCGTATATATCGAGATGATGGATGTCTCCGAACTCATCGGCAAGCTCGGTGTCAAGGTGGACTATATAAGGTCCTCAGATAACAAGGCGATGGGCAACATGTACAATGCGATGACAGAAGAGCAGCGGGCAATATTCCAGAGCGTCGTGGACGAACATTATGAAAGATTCCTGGATATCGTTCAGAAAGCAAGAGGATATGACAGGGAGACACTTAGGAAGATCGCTGACGGAAGAGCGTACACAGCTACACAGGGACTGGAGAACGGACTTATCGACGGCATAATCGAATATGACGATGCTCTTGTTCAGTTCGAAGATGAACTCGGTGTATACACCCTTCTGGCACCTGAAGTGGCAGAAGAAGATATCATAAGCGCCATCCTGCGCAGGCTTCCGCTTGGTCTTTTCGGAAAGAGCGAAGTCGAGAAGCTGGAAGAACTTCTTGAGAAACGCAACGGCAGGGCTATGTATCATGACTGACAGAGATCTGGAAAAACTCGGCGTCTCTGAAGAGCAGGATGCTGTCACGGCAGGATCGCCGGCAGAGAAACAGCCTGTATTCCCGCAGGCTCCGTTTACGGTACCGGTTCAGATCCCGAGAGAGGTTCATGAGAACGTGCCGGTCACATATTCGTCTCCGTACAGAGCTTATGAGGCTCAGGTGCAGCCGGAGAAAAGAGAGGATCCTCAAGGAAATCCTGTTGGTGACCGTGCAGGTTTCTGGCCGAGACTGACTGCTGTGATCATAGACCTACTGATATCTGCTGTACTGTGGCTCCTCTTTTACCTTGTGGTATCGATATTTACAGACCGTATGGACGAGCCGTTCTTCTTCAGCGTAAAACTGATCACAGTACTGTTCTACATTGCGGAAAAGCTTTATTATATTCTGTCTCAGTGGAAATTCGGACGGACTCTTGGGAAGCGAGCCCTCAGGCTGACTCTGGTCAGCAGCGAGACCTACGGAAAACCTGATCTGTGGACAGTATTCTTCCGTGAGACTTTCGGCAAGTTCCTTTCTATCATATCGGTGGTCGGCAGCCTTATGATATTCGGGAAGAAGCACCTGCCGCTTCATGACAGACTTGCTGATACAGAGGTCGTTTACAGCGTGAATCTTCCCGTGTCTTCTGACCGTGACGCAAAAGCGGAGACTGAGATTCCTTCAGTACCGGGATCAAAGGATAACGCAGCGGCAGGTCCGGAAGTAGTCACTGTCACTTTGCAGGAGATCCCGGATGAGTCTGCGGTATCGGAAGAACACTCTGACGAAGAGGTGAAATAATGGCAAAAGTCAAATATACAAAGGCACAGAGAGCCAGAATAAGGAGAAGAAGACTCAGACAAATACGCGGAGCGATATTCCTTGTGTTTGCAGTGATCGGTCTGATCTCTGTCGTCTCATTCGTTATCGGAAAAGTACGTACAGTTTCTAACGATGACGATCAGAAGCTTGAATTTGCCAAGCTCATCGCCCCGATGGTCTCTCTTGACCCGGTACCATTTGAGAGCATAGAAAAGGCGAAACCGGAACTCCTTGAGGAAGCTTCCATATGGGGTGTCATCTATAACGAAGATACCAGTAAATACGCCAGAAACGAAACCGATCAGCTTCTCATTCCGACAGTTGATGTTGACCGCTACTTCAAGAAGATGTTCGGATCCGAAACGCTTCCGGAACATGCTACTTTCTCGGACGGTACGCTGACCTTTGAGTACAGCGAGGAAACGGATTCTTATGTGATACCGATAGTGAGTTTCAGCGGAGCCTATTCTCCCAGGATACAGGATATCAGTTCGAGCGGAAGCACGAAGATACTTACTGTCGAATACATCAGATATCCTGACCCGACATCAATACTGGTCCCCGGTGAGGATACAGAAGCCGAGGTATACAAGAAGATGGAATACGTCCTTCTTAAGGAAGGCAATGAATACCACATCTATTCTGTGAGATATGCTGTGGAAAACTGATGTCTTCTGAAATGGACCGAGAATGACGAATGCCGGAGCTGAAAAGCTCCGGCATATCTGCAAAAAGAGGGGATGCAGACAGCTGTCAGGTTGTCAAATGGCTCTTCACGATATATGATATAAAAGCCAATAACAGATACAGAGGAAGAAAAAATGGAGAAAAAGCCCTATTACATCACAACGGCTATCGCCTATGCTTCCGGAAAACCCCATATCGGAAACACTTATGAGATAGTGCTGGCCGATGCTATTGCGAGATTCCGCAGAGAGCAGGGATACGATGTCAGGTTCCAGACAGGAACAGACGAGCATGGGATCAAGATCGAGCAGAAGGCGATCGATGCCGGAATGAGCCCCAAGGAATACGTGGATAAAGTCGCAGCTGTCATCAAGGACATCTGGGATCTCATGGACACGACCTATGACAAGTTCATACGCACTACCGATGAGGATCATGAGGAACAGGTCAAGAAGATGTTCCGCAAGATGTATGAGAAGGGCGACATCTACAAAGGTTACTACGAAGGATGGTACTGCACACCTGACGAAGCTTTCTGGACTGACTCCCAGGTAGTGGACGGAAAGTGCCCGGAATGCGGACGTCCTGTCGTGAGGGCCAAGGAGGAAGCCTATTTCTTCCGTATGAGCAAATACGCCGACAGGCTCATCGAGCATATCAATACCCATCCGGAATTCATCCAGCCGGTATCCAGGAAGAACGAGATGATGAACAACTTCCTGCTTCCCGGGCTGCAGGATCTCTGCGTGTCCAGAAGCTCCTTCAAGTGGGGCATACCGGTGGACTTCGATGAAGGACATGTAGTATACGTATGGCTCGACGCGCTTAGCAACTATATCACCGGACTCGGATATGATGTGGACGGAAACAACGGAGAACTCTACAACAGGTTCTGGCCTGCTGATCTTCATCTGATCGGCAAGGACATCGTGAGATTCCATACCATATACTGGCCGATCTTCCTGATGAGCCTCGATATTCCGCTGCCCAAGCAGGTATTCGGACATCCCTGGCTGCTCATGTCCGGAGGAAAGATGTCCAAATCCACTGGTAACGTGATGTATGCCGACGACATGGTGAATCTCTTCGGTGTGGACGCGGTAAGGTACTTCGTTCTGCACGAGACACCATTCGAGAGCGACGGAACGATCACCTGGGATCTCGTCACAGAGAGAGTGAATACTGATCTTGCGAACATACTGGGCAACCTGGTCAACAGGACCATTGCCATGACCAACCGGTATTTCGGCGGGCTTGTAGAGAATGCCGGAGCAGAGCAGGAACCGGATGCAGAGTTCAAGCAGACGATCCTGGACGCTGTGAAGAGAGTTCAGGAGAGAATGGATCTGCTCAGAGTTGCAGATGCCATCACTGCGATCTTTGAGATATTCCGCCGCTGCAACAAGTACATCGACGAGACAGAGCCCTGGAAGCTGGCCAAGGAACCGGATCAGGCTGATAGGCTCAAGACTGTCCTTTACAACCTCACAGAAGGCATCACGATCGGAGCATCCCTGCTCAGCAGCTTCATGCCTTCGACCTCTGAGAAGATACTCAGTCAGCTGAACACCGAGCACCGCTCACTGGAGCAGATGGAGACTTTCGGACTCTATCCGTCCGGCAACAAGGTCACTGAGTCTCCCGAGATACTCTTTGCCCGTCTTGACCCTGCAGAGATCGAGAAGAAGGTGGAGGAGATCCAGAAGTCTTATGCGGCTCCGGAAGTTCCTAAGCTCGAGCATAAGGACACCATCTCCATAGACGACTTCGGAAAGACCGAACTCAGAGTCTGTGAAGTCCTGGACTGCGAGAAGGTCCCGAAAGCAGACAAGCTCCTCAAACTGACGCTGTTCGACGGTGAAAGGGAGAGGACGATAGTCTCCGGTATCGCGAAAGCATACAGCCCCGATGATATGAAGGGCAAGAAGGTCATCTGCGTGGTCAACCTTGCTCCTCACAACTTCCGCGGAATAGACAGCGAGGGAATGCTCCTCGCCAGCGAGATCGACGGAGTGCCGAGAGTAGTGTTCGTCGACTCTGACGTACCTGCAGGAAGCGAGATCCACTAATAATTGTTCAAAGAAGCAGCCTCTCCATGAAGGAGAGGCTGCTGTTCTGTATAAGAAGTTATTTAGGGCAGACGGAATACCCGTTTTGCCGTATCGCTCGTGACTTCGATGATCTTTTCCGGAGTCTCTCCTTTGAGGGAAGCTATCTCATCTACTACGATAGAGATCATGTCGGAAGTGCATCTTTTACCTCTGTATCCTGTCGGACTGAGATACGGGCAGTCGGTCTCAAGAATGAAACAGTCCAAAGGAAGTTCCTGAACGACGGCTTTCTCATCGACTGATTTCTTGTACGTCAGAGCTCCGCCTATTCCGAGAACGAGACCGGATGCCACGGCTTCCTTAGCCATCTCAACGGATCCGGAGAACCTGTGCAGACATCCGGAAGGCTTATACCTGCGGACGGCTTCCATGACCTCATCATGCGCTTCCCGGTCATGGATCTCCACCGGCATGCCGAGGTCTGCTGCCAGTTCAAGCAGCCTGGTGAAAACGTCATTCTGCAGGTCCCTGGGGGTGTCCCAGTAATTGTCCAGGCCTATCTCGCCGATCGCGACGACTCCGGGATGTCCGGCGAACCGGGCGATCTGATCCAGCCAGTCTTCCGGCAGTCCCACTACATCCTCCGGGTGTATTCCAACAGCTGCGGATACGTGGTCAAAACGCTCAGCCAGAGCAATGGCGGAAGCGCAGGAGGGAAGATCCACTGCGTTCTCTATTATCCTGATAATGCCGTTCTCGCGCTGAAGCTCCAGCACCTGATCCCTGTCCTCTTCAAAGGCATGTTCCAGATAATGAGCATGTGTATCTATGATGCCGTTGTAATAATGATCCATTCGGTGACCTCTATTAATCATGTCATGCAAAACTGTTCTGCATGATTATACCAAAAAGAACAGGCTCAGAGCGGCAGTTCCGCCTGAGCCTGATGTTTTTTGATGTGTCTTTACAGATATTTGTCTACGAGTTTCTGAGCATCATCATCTTTATCACACGAGATGAAGATGACATAGATGCCTTTCTGCTCGATCACTGCATTACTGATGCGCGGCAGTGATTCAGGACTGTATGATTCATAGGTGTTATAGAGGGAGTCCTGTCTCTTGATGATCTCTTCCTTTACTTTCTTCGCGCTTTCTTCGCTGTCACAGGTGATCACGGCGAATTCCTCGCCTGTGGCTCCTGTGCCTATCTCGTAATGGAAATCCTTGATAAGCTCTGTGGACAGGCCCACAACCTTCTTTACGACGCTCTCGGATACAGGCTCCAGAGAGTCAAGGAAAAGATCTGCACCGATGATATCGCCTATAAGAGCGTTTGTGTCGAGCTCGAATGCTTTTCCGCAGGAAGTCAGGGTGAGCGAGAGCAGCGCTATGATCGCGGCAATAGTCAGGATCTTCTTCAATTGGCAAACTCCTCCGGGTTCACGGTGTGTGTCGCAAGGTATTTCCACCATGCTCTGGCACCGTCTTCGTTGATATAGAAACCGTTCGATGTGTATGAGCTGTCAAGGTTTCCGGAGGCGTCGGACATTCCGGTGTAACAGTCTACGAAATAGAACTGGTTCTCTGTCGCTATCTTGCGGATCATATCATTGTATTCCTTGATCCGGGTGTTGTTCACGTAATCGTTCTGGTATTCGGTCTCGTTTACCGGCACGAGAAGCAGCAGATAGATCTTTGCGGCAGGCTGCATCCTCTTTATCTCTGCGAGGAGATCCCTGTAGTCGCTCTCGAACACGTCGGGATAGGACCATCCAAGTTCATTGACACCGAGAAGAAGATATATCTTGCCGTAAGTCGCTGAATTGAGAGCATCCCCCAGAGTGCGCGCATTCCCGTCTCCGTCGACACTGTCATACGACAGAGCGTTGGAAACGTTGATGGCCGTACCGTACAGTTCTGTCTGGAAGGATCCTATGCCGAATGTCGACAGCAGCTGGATGAGTCTCGTATCACCGGCGATCAGTGCGTCTGTGAAGTGAGCGTTGTTCTCATCAGACTCCGGAACAGGCTTGCCGTAATCATAGTAGACGGGGACTTTATGGACGACTACTTCTTCAGAAGGGAGAGGTCCGACATTCTTGGATGTCACGATCTTCTTGCTTCCGCGGCCTCCCTGTATCAGCTTGATGACCGGGAAGAGAATGAGCACAAGAAGCACAGCAAGAGCCACGATCCTTCTGATCAGATATTTCGTCTTCATAGTCATCCTGATCTGAGGAAGCTTTATCCCGCCCTCCGGTTTGGGAATGTTGATCTCCGGCTTTTTGAACTTGACAGAAGAGAGCCTGGCTTTCAGACGCTCAAAGAACGAAGGACCTTCCTCCTCATCGTCTTCCGGGCTGTCAGTCTCATACTCGTAGTATTCGCCGTCATCATCCGGATCGAAGTCAGGAGCATTTTCCGGAAGAAATTCGTCTGTTCCTTCCGGGAAGATATCGTCGAGAGCTACCTCTTCAGGAGGCTCGCCGGGATCGAATGTAAATATGTTTTTATTATTATCGTTTTCCATACCTAAATATTAGCCTTTTGATATGAACAAATCAACAAAACAGAGCGGCGGTATTTAAAGAAGAATAAGAAAAGTCCCGTGCAAGGCGCGCGGGACAGAGTGAAGATCAGTCAACTACTTCCAGCCTTCCTTCAAGACCGAAGCCGAGATGTTTGTTCTTGTCGAAGTATTCCAAAAGGGTCTGGACATCGCTGGTGGTGAGCACCGTGACTTCTCCGTTGGCTTTGACTTCATCGTATGTCAGGTTGAAGAATTCCGGGAGGTTGTTGTAATGGAATTCCTGGATGCCCACAGTATAGATCTTCCCGTCGTCGATCTCTTCTCCATCAAGTTCGCACTTGAGCAGTTCATGTCTGGATTTGGAGTAGATGACATGCATGCCCTTTGACAGCTGGTAGAACTCAGTGTGGTCGCCGAGCCATGCTTCGTCGCGGTAGATGAAGAGCAGAGCCTTCTTAAGCTGCGCTCCGGTAAGCTTCACGCCGTAGGACTTTCCGTCGTACGGGTAGCATTCAGTGAAGTCCTGCAGAGTGACGATAGGTCCCATGTGCCTCTTCCTGACCGATCCCGATCCCATGAAGAAGAGATCCACGGCCAGACTGTCCTTCATGGCGTCGGCAAATACGCCTCCAAGCTCCGTCTGTATCCATCTGTTGTGGTGTTCCAGCTCATAGTCGAAGTTGGCCACGACTTTTGCGTACTTGAGGTCTGTCTTGGCTTTGATGGAACCGATCAGTTCTTCCATCCTGGGATCTCTCGGGCAGGTGAACTCATTGATCGGGACTGCAGACCATTTCCAGGATGCCACCTGATTCTCATCTGTGTCTATCACAAGATCGAAACGGCCTATCTGGTCTGTTCCGGTGCCTGCCTGGACGATGAGGATGTCGTTCACCAGTGCGGGCTGCTCGATGAAGGTGTGGGAGTGCCCGCCGACTATGATGTCAACGCCCCAGTCAGGATCCAGTATGGCGGCGAGTTTCTTGTCCTCCTCGAATCCGATATGGGTGAGCAGGACGGTCATATCTATATCAAGGGAGTTGTATGCGTTGCAGATCTTGCCGACCTCCTTGGCAGCGTCCTCTATGCCTATAAAGGAGCCAATGATGCGCTCACCCTTGGTCTGGGAGATGACCTCATCTGTGATGATCCCGATGAACAGGATCTTCATGCCGTCTATCTCCATGATGTAGCACGGTTCAAAGAGCCTCGTATCGGTCTGCCTGATATAGAGATTGGCGTTGATTATCGGGAACTGCGCCATCTTTTCCAGGAAGAGAAGATGAGCTACGCCGTAGTCGGTCTCATGGTTTCCGAGAGTCACCACGTCCGGGGCGAGCAGGTTCATGATCTGGATGGTGGAAAGACCGAGATATTCGCTGTCCAGAACAGATCCGCGGAACATATCGCCCGCTATGGCATATATGACGTTGGGATCCTCGTTGCGGCATTGTGTCAGATATCCTGACAGCATGGAGACTCCGCCGGTGAGCTTCTCATCGACAGTATCTACCAGGAAATCTCCGTGCATGTCGTTGGAGTGAAGCAGTGTAATCTGTTTTGTATTCATTTAAGACCTCCCTGCAGATCAGAGTGGAAAAATCGTCCTTGGTTTGTCTAATTCTAAAATAACCGAAAAGGTTTTGTCTATAGCAGAGAGGTGCGTCGTGCACGCTTGTCCGCAAGGCGCTGCTGAGGTAGGATTGTATCAGAAGAAATAAAGGACAGACTTGGCAGACCCGGAGGTAAGTTATGGAAGCACTGGAAGCTTTGCTGACAAGAAGAAGCACGAGAAGATTCAGACCGGACGCGGTGGAGGATGAGAAGCTCGACCTGATCCTCAGAGCCGCCGTACAGGCACCGAGCGGGGGAAACAACCAGACCAGTCATTTTCTGGTCATAAGGAGCAAAGAGATCAAAGACAGACTGGCTTCGATGGCGGAGAAGGCCTTCGCTGCGATGGAGCCTGATGAGAACACCTATTCAAGTCTCAGAAATGCCATCAACGCTTCAAAAAGAGGCGGATATGTATTCCACTACAACGCGCCGGTGCTGATCCTGGTCGCCAACAGGCATGACTACAGCAACAATATCGCCGACTGCGCCTGCACACTGGAGAATATGATGATCGCGGCAAACGCGCTGGATCTGGGCAGCTGCTGGGTCAATCAGCTCAAATGGCTGAATGAGGATGCCGACATCAATGCGTATCTGAGCTCTCTCGGCCTCAAGGAGGGAGAGAGGGTATACGGAGGCGTTGTGATAGGATATCCCGACACAGAAGACGGAATGCCCAACAGGCAGCCTACTCCGAGGAAGGGCAACGAGATCACCTTTGCAGACTGATCCGTCAGACCCCGTTTCTTCTATACAGGCCACGGCAGTTCCTGTTATAATTGGTGGAGTTTTAAGGAGATATCAATGAACGACCACATCAGGAATTTTTCCATAATAGCTCATATAGATCACGGTAAGTCCACGCTGGCTGACCGTATTCTTGAGATGACAGGATCCGTGGATTCCAGAGACATGAGAGGCCAGATACTGGACGGCATGGAGCTGGAGCAGGAGAGGGGCATCACCATAAAGGCAAGCGCCGTCACGATCGAATACAAAGCTAAGGACGGCAAAACATACGAATACAATCTCATCGACACTCCCGGGCATGTGGACTTCAACTATGAGGTCTCCAGAAGCCTGGCAGCCTGCGAAGGCGCGATACTTATAGTCGATGCCACTCAGGGAGTGGAGGCGCAGACGCTGGCGAACGCATATCTTGCCGTCGACAGCGATCTTGAGATACTGCCGGTCATCAATAAGATCGACCTTATCTCCGCCGATCCCGAGAGGTGCAAACAGGAACTGGAGGACTATGTGGGAATACCCGCAGATGATGCTCCGCTCATCTCAGCAAAGCTCGGAACGAATGTCGAGGAGGTTCTGGAAAGGATACATACCGACTTCCCGGCTCCGGGAGGAGATGAGAATGCTCCTCTCAAATGCCTGATCTTCGACTCAGCATATGACAGCTATAAAGGCGTCATCGTGTATATGAGAGTCTTTGACGGTACAGTAAGAGCCGGAGACAGGATCAGGATGATGGATACCGGAGCCGAGTTCCAGGTCGTGGAAGTCGGCAGGATGCGGGCTCTCAGCCACGAGCCCTGCGAGAAGCTGTCTGCAGGAGAGGTCGGATACCTCACCGCCAGCATAAAGAGGGTATCGGACACCCGTGTGGGTGACACCGTGACATCAGCTGACAGACCCTGCGATACGCCGCTTCCCGGATACCGCAAGGTCATGCCGATGGTCTACTGCGGCATCTACCCCGCGGACGGAGCGGATTATGATTCACTCAGAGATGCTCTTGCCAAGCTGTCGCTCAACGACGCATCGCTCTCATACGAACCGGAGACATCCGGAGCACTGGGATTCGGATTCCGCTGCGGATTCCTGGGCCTTCTGCACCTGGAAGTCATCACCGAGAGACTGGAAAGGGAATTCGATCTGGATCTGGTCACTACAGTGCCCAGCGTCGTATACAGGATCACGCTCAACAGCGGTGAAGTCATAGAGATAGACAACCCGACATCATATCCCGACCCTGCCACTATCGCCAAGACGGAAGAGCCGATCGTGGATGCCCACATATTCACACCTACTGATTATGTCGGAGCGATAATGGACCTTTGCCAGCGCAGGAGAGGTACGTTCGTCGATATGCAGTACATAGACAAGACCAGGGTAGACCTGCATTATGAGCTGCCGCTGGCAGAGATAATCTATGACTTCTTCGACGCTCTCAAGAGCAAGACCAGGGGATATGCTTCCCTGGACTACGAGATCAAGGGATACAAAGAGAGCAAACTGGTCAAGCTCGACTTCCTTATCGCAGGAGAACAGGTCGATGCCCTGTCCTTCATAATCTTTGCGGATGACGCCTATGCCAGAGGCAGGAAGACGGCAGAGAGACTGAAGGAAGTCATACCGAGACAGCTGTTCGAGGTGGCGATCCAGGCGGCAGTCGGCGGAAGAGTCATTGCCAGAGAGACCGTCAAGGCGCTGAGGAAAGACGTTCTCGCAAAATGCTACGGCGGTGATATCTCCAGAAAGAAAAAGCTGCTGGAGAAACAGAAGGAAGGCAAGAAGAAGATGCGCAAGCTGGGATCTGTGGAAGTGCCCAGCGAGGCGTTCACAGCAGTGCTCAAGCTTGATGACTGACACTCAGACGGATATCAAAACAAATAAGCACAGCCGGCAGATGATATCTGCCGGCCAATGCGGTGTGCAACGGAGAATCAGAGAAATGTTCGGAAAACTGTTCGGAAAGGGCGGCGGAGCCCAGTGGATAGTGGCGGGACTCGGTAATCCCGACGCTAAGTATGACGGAAGCCGTCACAACATGGGATTCATTGCCATGGACTATATCGCGAAGAAAAAGGGCTTCAGCGTAAACAGGGTCAAGTTCCAGGCTCTTACATGCCTGCACAGGGAGGAAGCCGGACAGGTCCTCTACATGAAACCTCTGACATATATGAACCGTTCAGGCGACGCCATCGGAGAGGCGGCAAGATTCTACAAGATCCCTGCCGACCATGTGATCGTCATGTGCGACGATATCACGCTTCCTGCTGGGACCATAAGGATCAGGGCAAAAGGGGAAGCCGGAGGACATAACGGGCTCAAGAGCATAATCTCGCAACTGGGAAGCAGCGAGTTCCCGAGGATAAAGATCGGTGTCGGCAACAATACTCCTTCCGGTGATGAGCTGGTGGATTTCGTGCTGTCCAGTCCTTCAAAGGAAGACATGGAAGCGATCATGTCCAGAATGGATGAGATCATGGCGTCTCAGGATCTGATAAAGGAGGGCAGGCTGGAACTTGCCCAGAGCAGATACAACAGGGGAAAGTGAGCAGATGACAATCCTCGAAGCGATCGCTGCGAGCGATCAGATAAAGGAACTGGCCGGTTCTCTCAAAGGAAGGAAGAGAGCATCGGCGCTTTTCGGTGCGCACAGGATACACCGTGCGGTATGCGCTGCTGCGTTCGCTATGAACACCGGCAGGCAGGTCATCGCTGTTTTTGCCAACGATGCGGATGCTTTCCGGTCCGCACAGGACATAAGGACTCTGGGCTTTGCCAGAGCAGAAGCTCTCGGTTCCAGGGAGATAACTCTTCTTGATGTGGAAGGAGCTTCCAGAGAGGAGGAGACCGCAAGGCTCTCCGTGCTGGGAAGGGCTGCAAAAGGGGAACTGGACGTCATCTGCTGTTCTGTGGAAGCGCTCTGTCTTCTCACGATGCCCAAGAGCGTGTATCTCTCCAGACTGAGAAAGATCTCCAGAGGAGACAGAGTGGACCAGAGGGAACTCGGCATGTTCCTGCTGGACGCGGGATACACCCGGACGGAGAGGGTGGAAGGCAGAGGCCAGTATGCCGTAAGAGGAGATATCACAGACATCTTTCCGACCGACAGCGACGTTCCGCTGAGGATCGAACTGTTCGGAGACGAGGTCGACCGCATATCGGAATTCTCACCGGAGAATCAGCGCCGCACTGCAGACAGGGAAGAGATGACAGTCTCTCCGGCCAGGGAGATATCCTTCCGTGATGAAGATATGGAAAGAGCGGAGAGATTCCTCGAGTCCCTCAAAGAAGGAACACTAAAGGATACAGTGAGTTCTGACCTGCAGGAACTGAAGGAAGGGATCTTGCCCGCATGCGCGGACAGGTATCTCAACATATGCTACGAGAAGCCTGAAACGCTATCCGATTATATGGAGGACGCGGTACTGTTCCTGTCCGAGCCTGTGGAGCTGGAAGAGAGATACAAGAACCTCATGCAGCGCCACACCTTCGACATTGAGGATTACTCCCAGAAAGGCCTCTACACGAGACAGCTCGGCAGTTTCTATGCCGATATGCAGGAGATATTCAGACAGCATGACAGAGTGCTGTGCGAGACCTTCACGAGAGCTGTCGGTGAGAGGGTGCTCTCGGCGATAGTCAATATAAACTCCAATACAGTGCCGAGATGGAGCGGAGAGATCGCGGTCCTGGCTGACGACCTGCGCGCATACAGGAACATCGGATTCAGCTGCGTCATATTTACAGGCACCGAAAGAGCCGCGGACGCGGTCAGAGGAGACCTGGAGGATGAGGGCTTCGAGACTGAGGTCACGAGAGCCTCGCTGTCCGCTGAGGGACATGTCGCAGTGACAGGAGGTTCCCTGTCGTCCGGGTTCGAATTCGGCCCTCTGAAACTTGCGGTCATAACCTCTTCCAACGAAGAGCGCAGATCAGCGCCGAGGAGGGAGAACCGCAGGCCTTCCGACGATTTCGGAAGTCTTGAAGACCTTAACAAGGGAGACTATGTCGTTCACAGGAATCACGGTATAGGAGTCTTTGACGGAATAAAGAGGATAGACCACCACGGGTATGTGGCGGATTACATAACGCTCCGCTACCGCGGCGGGGACATGCTGTACGTGCCGGTCACCAGTCTAGATATGGTGAGCCCGTACATCTCCGGCAAGGATGACGCGAACGTCACTCTGAACAAACTGAACTCCGACGAATGGAAGAAGACCAAGCAGAAGGTCTACCGTTCCGTCAGAGAGATGGCCAAGGAACTGATAGAGCTGTACGCCAAGAGACAGCAGGCTGAGGGGATAATGTTCTCATCTGACACTGAGTGGCAGAGAGACTTCGAAGCCAGATTCCCCTACGAAGAGACTGAAGATCAGCTGCGCAGCGCGGAAGAGATCAAGCATGACATGGAGAGTCCCAGACCCATGGACAGGCTGCTCTGCGGAGATGTCGGTGTCGGCAAGACCGAGGTGGCGCTCAGAGCCGCATTCAAATGCGTGAGCGACGGTTATCAGGTCGCGATACTGGTCCCGACCACGATCCTGGCCTGGCAGCACTATCAGACCGTACTGGAGAGGATGGATCCTTTCCCGGTAAGGACTGCTCTGCTCTCAAGATTCGCGGACGCGAAAGCGATAAAAGCCGGGATAGCAGGGATACGCAACGGTACGGTGGATATCGCCATCGGCACCCACAGACTGCTGCAGAAAGACGTCGAGTTCAAAAAACTCGGACTTCTGATCATCGATGAAGAGCAGCGCTTCGGAGTGGCACATAAAGAGAAACTCAAGGAGAAGTTCCCCGGCGTCGATGTGCTGACGCTGTCGGCTACGCCTATCCCGAGGACCCTGAATATGGCCATGAGCGGCATCAGGGACATGAGCACGATAGAGAACCCGCCGGTGGACAGGCATCCGGTGCAGACCTATGTGACAGAGTATGACCCGGACACCGTCAGGAACGCCATAAGAAGAGAACTTTCCAGAGGAGGTCAGGTCTACTACCTGCACAACAGGGTGGAGACCATAGAGAGGACCGCTGCCCAGCTCATGGAGATGGTCCCTGAAGCCAGGATAGAGATAGCCCACGGACAGATGAACGAACAGCAGCTCTCTGAAGTCTGGAGACATATGGTGGAGGGGGAATGCGATGTTCTCGTTTGCACCACTATCATTGAGACAGGTGTTGATATCTCCAACTGCAATACGCTGATAATAGAGGATGCCGATAATCTGGGACTGGCGCAGCTGTACCAGCTCAGAGGCCGTGTCGGAAGAAGCAGCAGGAGAGCATATGCGTGGCTGCTTTTCCGCAAGGACAAGGTCCTTAACGAGGTGTCCGCCAAGAGACTGGCTGCGATAAGAGACTTCACGGCTTTCGGGTCCGGTTTCAAGATCGCGATGAGGGACCTTCAGATCCGCGGAGCGGGAAGCGTTCTGTCTGCAAGGCAGAGCGGACACATACAGAACGTTGGATATGAGACATATATCAGGCTGCTGGAGCAGGCGGTAAGCGATGAGCAGGGAACTGAAGCTCCCAAGAAGGAAACGGAATGCAGGATAGACCTCAGGATGTCGGCATATATCCCGGAGGATTATATAGAGGACATCGAGAGCAGGATCGAGATGTACAAGCGCATAGCAGATATAACCTGCAAAGAGGACTACGATGAGGTAGTGAGCGAGCTCAGAGACAGATTCGGTCCGCTCCCGGAATGCGTGAGACAGCTGTGCAGCGTCTCTTCCGCAAGGGCGAACGCAGTGAAACTCGGGTTCTATGAGATCAAGAGCAGCAACGGGGCGGTGCTTATGTATATCGACGGACTATCTGAGGAAGCACTCAGAGCCGCAGCGAAAGCACTTCCGGGAAGGGTGTTCTACTCTGCGAGAGGCAAGAGCTACCTGACCATCAGCGACGTGGATCCGCAGGATCCGCTGGAGGACGTGTTCGCTGTTCTTGACGCGCTGAGGGAGGCGCAGACAGGCGTTACGGTCTGACAATGTCCGGATAAGTACATGCCGCTGAAGCGGCTCCGGTGCAAAGAGGAAGGTACAGGACTGTGAAAGGAAAAAAGAAAAAAAGCGTATATGCTGCCAGAAGAGCAGTAGGACTGATCGTTCTCGTTGCTCTGCTGACGGGGATATTCCTGGGAATCAGGGCTGCGGTAAGATTCATCGTATCGCACAGATCTGCCGTCGGATCCATGGAACTAGACTTCCTGGACAGCGAACGCGTCCGGGAGATCTATCCCGGCGTGACATATACTGTCAATGATAAAGGCGGAACTTTTGAACTGTCGAATGTGGAAGTGGATCCGCTTTCTCTCGTGTCCGCGAGAGGATGCTCCATCGAGATGGTGCAGGGAAAGACGATAGACACGTCCAGGACCGGGGAGTACAGGATCGTCTACAGACTCAGTACATCCGACAGCCGGGGAAGAGAAGTAACCAGGGAAGTCACCGGCATCTTTATGGTCGAAGACAACACGGGACCGCAGGTGGTCCTGGCGTGGCCTGACATGATAGTGTTCACCGGAGAGAAGTTCGATCCCGAGATGAATATAATAGCGGTGGAAGACCCCGCAGAAGGAGCTGTGAAATATACCGTGGATTCCGATGTGAACAGCTCAGTGCCCGGGCAGTACTCAGTGAAGATCTCTGCTTCCGATAAGAACGGACATGTCACCGAAGCCTCCTACACAGTCACGGTGGAGGATTTTGCTCCAGCGGCAGTGCCTTCCGACGGTATCAGGAAATACGCCGTCAAGGTCAACAGGGCTGCAAACACGCTGACAGTCTATGAGAGAGACAGCAGTGGCGAGTATACAGTGCCTGTAAGGGCGATGATATGCTCAACGGGAGAGGACACGCCTCTCGGGACCTATTACACTTACGACGATCCTACAGACAGCAAGTGGGATCCGGAATTCCCGTGGTGGCCGCTTTACGGAGATGTATACGGACTGTTCGCGTACGGCATAGAAGGATCTACCCTGTTCCATTCAGTGCCCTACTTCAGTCCGATCAGGTGGAAACTGGAGTACGAGGAGTTCAACAAGCTCGGAGAATCCGCATCCATGGGCTGCGTCAGGCTTTGCGTCAGAGACGTCATGTGGATATTCACGCACTGTCCCAACGGGACTATGGTAACGTTCTATGATGATGCAGAGAATCCGGGACCGCTCGGAAAACCCTCCATGATGAAGATAGATGAATCCAGCCCATTCAGGGGATGGGATCCGACCGACCCTGACGACAAGAATCCCTGGAAGAACTGAAAAAACATATCCGCCGTGTGCGCAACAAAAGCATGCGGCGGAGACACTTATATTAGACAGATCCCTTTTTTTGGGGAGAGCAAAAAGGAAAAGAGGTCCTGTTTTTATGGAGAACAGACGCAGGAAACGCATATGGATCATAGCTGCGGCAGTCGTAGCTATCGCAGCGGCCGGCGCAGGCATATGGTATATAGTCTCGGGAAGGAACAGCGGCAGTGCGGTATATGTGATGCCGGTGAGCTCCGTGTCCCAGTTCGGTTCGGGAAGCTCAGCCAGATACAGCGGAGTCGTGGAGCCTCAGGAGACGGTGGAGTTCCGCAAGGACAGTTCCAAGACTGTAAGGGAGACCTACGTCCAGGAAGGAGACACCGTAAAAGCCGGAGACAGGCTCTTCTCCTACGACATGGATTCCGTTAAGCTCCAGATATCCCAGAAGGAACTGGACATCAGAAGGGAACAGGCGTCCATAACCAGCAACAATGAACTGATAGCTATCACAGAAGACAGCCTGGAGAGACAGAGGCTCCGCAACCAGAACCTGCAGACTGAATACAGGATAAAAGCCCTCCGCAATGAACTGAACAGTCTCGAGGCTTCGCTGGGCAACACGGACGTCATCTGTCCTGTTGACGGAACAGTCAAGAGCGTTTCAGACGGAACGGAAGGAAGCGATGTCTACATCACAGTCATGAAAGCCGGAGACTTCGTAGTAAAAGGGAAGATCAGCGAGCTCAATATCGCCCAGTTCCCCCAGGGGACGCCTGTGACGGTGAGGAGCCGCATAGATGACAGGACCTGGCAGGGGACAGTGTCCAGGATAGATACCGGCCAGACGGCACAGGATGAAAATGGAGGCTATTACATCGGAGGACAGGAGTCCGACAAAGGATCCAGATATTACTTCTACGTCGAGCTGCAGGACAGCACCGGTCTGTTCCTGGGACAGCACGTGATAATGGAACCGGCAGGGGCCAGGACCGGACTCTGGCTGTTCGGAGACTATATCGTCGGTGCGGGAGGCAGCGACCCCTACGTGTGGGCGGAAAACAACGGGAGGATCAGGAAGAAACATCTGGTCCTGGGAGAATATGCCGAAGATACAGGAAGCTGGCAGGTCCTTGAGGGACTCACAGTCAGTGACTGGATAGCATACCCCGACGGAACGATCTCCGACGGGATGAAGACCACTACGGAATACAGCTATGAGGAGGAAGGCACATGGACAGATGACGGCGGAGAAGGCTTCGCCGAATTCATCCCGGAGCCTGAGGAAGTCCCTGAAGAAGACTGGTCCGCAGAAGACGAGGGGGCCGGCGAATGATCATCGACATAAAGGATCTCTGCAAGACCTACGTCAACGGAGAGATGGAAGTGCCGGTGCTTCATGACGTGTGTCTTTCGGTAGACGAAGGAGAATTCGTTTCTATAATGGGACCTTCCGGAAGCGGAAAGTCCACGCTTATGAATATAATCGGATGTCTGGACAGACCTACCAGCGGAACATATCTGTTCAACGGTGAAGATGTGGCTTCCATGACGGACGACGGGCTCTCGGATCTCAGGAACCGCGGAGTCGGTTTCGTGTTTCAGCAGTTCAATCTGCTTCCGAGAGAGACGGCGGCGCAGAACGTCGCGCTGCCTCTTGTGTATGCCAACGTACCGGCGGCGGAAAGGGAACGCAGGGCAAGGGAAGCGCTGGACCGGGTAGGACTCTCTGACAGAGCCGACTTTCTCCCGACACAGCTGTCGGGAGGCCAGAAGCAGAGGGTCGCAGTGGCAAGGGCAATAGTGAACGATCCCAGTATCCTGCTGGCTGACGAGCCCACAGGGGCGCTCGACTCCAAGAGCGGAGAACAGCTGATGGATCTGTTCTGCGATCTGAACAGGCAGGGAATGACCATCGTCATGATCACTCATGAGCGAGGCGTCGCAAGGTATGCGCACAGGGTCCTTCTTATGAACGACGGAGTGCTCACGGAAGGCGATATCTCCGGAGAAGGAGGGATCAAATGAAGAAAAAAGGTTCAGCCCTCCGCAAAGCGCTGGTGATCACTGCTGTGATCACAGTGCTGGCCGGAGCCATGTTCGGAGCCAGAGCGATCATCAACAGGAACCGCTCCGTCGGAGTGATCCAGGTCATGAACATCGCAGACACATGGATAGATTACGGCTCTCAGGGATACGGCCAGATAAGCCAGGGAGGCATCCAGCAGGTGTGGAACGACACCAGCATGCTTATCCAGAAGATATATGTCTCGGAAGGAGACAGAGTTAAAAAAGGCGATCCGCTCATCCAGTATGACACCGCTCAGGCGGAACTGAGAGCGGATGACTGTCGCATCCAGTATGAGATGGCGAGAAGGGATCTCTCCAATGCCGAGGAGAGGCTCGCATATATAAAGACATTCCGCCCGAATCAGAAGCCGGAGCCGGAGAGGAAGCTCTATCCTGATCCGGTGGACATCGCTGTCAGCGAAGACGGCCAGCTCGTTATCGTCTCCGGGGAAAGATCAGTGCTCGAGGTAATCGACGGACAGGTCAGGAGGATACTCATAGACGTCAACACCGATACGCCTATCACGAGAAGGACCTTCGAGACACTGCTGAACTATGATCCGGATGCGATACTTCCTGAACCTGTCGTTCCGGAGCATGATGACGAAGAAGTGCCTGCGGATCCGGAAGATCCGTCAGTGCCTGTTGATCCGGACGCGCCAGTTGATCCGGGTGAGCCTTCTGATCCCGAAGATCCGGAAGACCCGGACGATCCGGAGCCGACACCTCCGGGGAAAGAAGTGCAGCCGCAGAGAGAATTCATATTCCGCATCTGGGCTCATTGCATCGACATGGACAGCGTGCAGATCGCATCCGTCAGCAACAGACCGGAAGAGAACGGTATTCCACGCAAGAGATGGCTGGAGACTTTCTTCCGTCATGAGGATGACGAAGAGGAACCTGTATTCACGTTCTCTACGGTATACGGCGTCGACGAGATGAACGGAAAGATTGAAGAGTCTCCCGACGAACTCATAAAGCCGGTGCTCAATTTCAAGAAGGAACGGGCCAGCGCGGAAGTTCCGGAGACTGAAAGATATTCCCAGAGCGAGATCAGCCGCATGCTCCAGGAACAGAACAGCCTGGTGAGAAGCCTGAGGATAGATGTAGCTCAGGCGGAACTGGACTGGAAAGAAGCAAGACAGTCTGCCGGAGACGGCATCGTAAGAGCTGCACATGACGGAGTGGTGGTATCCGCAAGAGACCCCTACTCCTCACAGGGAGAACCGATGATACAGGTCAGCAGCGGCGACGGTTACCAGATAATGAGCACTTTATCGGAGATGCAGCTGTCAGAGGTAAGCGTCGGAGATCATATAACGGTGATGATGTGGTCCAACGGGATGACATATGACGGGACCATAGTGAAGATCTCGCAGTATCCCACACAGTATTCCATGAGCTATTCGAGCGGAGGAAACGTTTCCTACTATCAGTTCATCGCAGATCTGGACTGCCAGGATGAACTGCAGCCCTGGGACGGGGGAGAGATACAGTTCGGAGAAGGCAGCGGCGGACAGGGAGATACCTTCGCTATACAGGCAATGTTCATCAGGGAGGAGAACGGACGCAGTTACGTTCTTGCCGCTGATGAGAACGACCGTCTGTATAAGAAATACGTGGAGATCGGAAGGATACTCTACGGCGGGTGGTCCGTCGAGATCACCGGAGGACTGTCCCTTGACGACTGGATAGCATTCCCTTACGGAAAGAATGCGGTGGAAGGCGCGAGAGCGGACAGGAACGCGGAGGGGATGATATGGTGAGAAACAGCGGATTCGGAGAGAACGTGAAGCTTGCTTTCCGCGGTATCTCCACACATAAGATGAGATCGTTCCTGACTATGCTGGGCATCATCATAGGCATAGCGGCGATCATAGCCATAGTCTCCACTATAAGAGGGACGAATGAACAGATCAAACAGAACCTTATCGGTGCGGGAACGAACAGTGTCACTGTCAGCATAAAGCAGAACGACTGGGATTATGAGTTCGACTGGATGGGCATCCCCGACGGGTTCTATCCGGTGTCGGAAGACAGCATGCAGCAGATCAGAGAACTGCCCGGAGTAAGATCTGCAGCGAGATTCGTCAGAAGAAACAGCTCCAGCCAGCCTGTCAGCGCAGGGACCACGAGGCTTGACGGATGCGGCATATACGGAGTGGAAAAGGACTATTTCGACACCGCAGGGCTTCAGGTGGTAAAGGGAAGGCTCTTCGGAGATGTGGATTACAGAAACTTCTCCAAAGTGATGCTCCTTGACCGCTCCGCGGCAAAGAGCCTGTTCGGAACGGCTGACCCGGTAGGAAAGACCGTGGAGATCGGAGACGAAGCATTCATGGTAGTCGGAGTCATCGATACCAGAAGCACGTTCCGTCCCACGATCGAGACCATGGATGACTACTATACCTATATGGGCAACAGTACCCCAAAGGTCTATCTGACCATCGCGGAATGGCCGATAGTATTCCAGTTCGATGAGCCGGAAGCGGTAATGGTCAGAGCCAAGGATACGGACAGCATGACTGAGATAGGCAGGAGAACAGCTGAGATCCTCAACAGCGCGCTGGGTATATCTGATACATCCGAAAAGGCACCGGAGGGCGGCGATGAGCAGAATATCAGATACAAGGCTGACGACCTCCTTGAGCAGGCCAGACAGATACAGGACCTGAGCCGCAGCACGAACAGCATGCTGATATGGATAGCGGGGATATCCCTGCTGGTCGGCGGCATCGGCGTCATGAACATAATGCTGGTGTCCGTCACGGAGAGAACGCGGGAGATAGGCCTCAAGAAGGCTCTCGGCGCGAGGAAGAGAAGGATACTCAGCCAGTTCCTGACTGAAGCAGCCGTGCTCACCAGTATAGGAGGGGTGCTCGGCGTTGCGGTGGGAATAGCGCTGGCATATGTGATACATTTCGTGGCGCAGGTGCCTGTAGCAATAAGCGTACCGTCGATAATAGTTTCAGTGGTATTCTCCACTGTTGTGGGACTGGTCTTCGGGCTGCTGCCGTCGATACAGGCAGCCAGGCTGGATCCTATAGAAGCGCTGAGATACGAATGACGGAAGATCATACGGAAGGGCAGCCGGAAGGCTGCTCTTTTTGCAGGAAAGAGGCGGAATAGGGGTGTTATTTTGCTGAGATGACTGTTTATGAAAACAGTTACCGGGGATATACTATAGACACAAAGAGAAGAAGGGAGGCAGAAACGAATGCTTAGGAAAAAGACCCAAGAGATCTTCGGGGCTGACAACTGGCTTGAAAAAGAACTGGAACGCGAGAGCAGGATATCTGCGTGGGACATGGACGGCGGCAGACAACAGCTGAGGATGGAACATGAAGCCAGCTGTGATGCCAGGAATCTTGCAGCAAAGCATGCGCTGAACTGCGAAGCGGAAGAGAACGCCGCACAGCACAGGACTGAACATAAAGCCGAACAGATGGCGCCGGGATTCCGCAAAGCGCTGGGGAATGTTGCCGGAGATGAGAACGGCAATATCGATCCGAAAAAAGCAGCCGTTATAGGCATGGCAATGCTCATAGCGGTCATAGCTGCGGCTCCTATCCTGATTCCGCTGCTTCCTGTGATAATAGTAGGGATTGCAATAAGAGCGAACAAATTAAATAACAGCAAATGAAGGTATATATAAGGAGGAAAAACAATGGGTCCGGAAGTAATAATCATTTCACTGATAGTGATATTCGTAATCCTCGCACTGTGCATTCTGTTCAGCAACCTGTGCGTGGTGCCTCAGGGAAACACCTGGGTGATAGAAAGATTAGGTAAGTATTCAGCTACCTGGGAAGCGGGACTGCATATCAAGACCCCTATCCTGGAGAAGGTAGTACGCAAGATCTCCATGAAGGAGCAGGTCGCAGACTTCGAGCCCCAGTCGGTTATCACAAAGGATAACGTAACGATGAATGTGGACTCGGTAGTGTACTTCCAGGTCATCGATCCAAAGGCTCTGACATACGGTGTCGAGAGACCGATAGCAGCCATCGAGAACCTCTGCGCAACAACGCTGAGGAACATCATAGGCTCCATGACACTGGACGAGACACTGGTAGGACGCGAGACCATCAACGCAGAGACCATCAAGGTGCTTGACGAAGCCACCAACAAATGGGGCATCGACATCACACGAGTAGAGGTCCAGAACATCACGCCTCCGCTCTCCATCCAGGAAGCGATGGAGAAACAGATGAAGGCTGAGCGCGAAAAGAGAGCCGTGATCCTCGCTGCAGAAGGTGAGAAACAGTCAGCGATCACCAGGGCTGAAGGTGAGAAGGAATCCGCGATCCTGAGAGCAGACGCTATCCGCGAAGAGCGTATCCGCACAGCACAGGGTGAAGCGGAAGCCATCGCAGCAGTAGCTGAAGCCCAGGCGAGAGCGATCGAGATGATCAATAAAGTCCAGCCTACAGCAGAATACCTGCAGATCCGCTCCATGGAAGCTGCGGAAAAGATGGCTGACGGACAGGCCACGAAGATAATCGTGCCCTCCAGCCTGCAGGATCTTACAGGGATCGCCACACTGTTCAAAGAGACATCGAAATAACCTGACTTAAAACTGAAATACCGATCCCCCGCGGCCCGGCCGCGGGGGATCTCTCTTACGGCAGGAATGTGCCGTCTGTTGAACAATATCTGCTTAGAGGGTATAATAGCATTTCAGGAATTTCCCTTTACGGAGGACAAAAATGATTATTAGAAAAACTGCAGCGGTACTGCTGATAGCGGCTTTGTGCCTTAGCCTTGCATCCTGCGGATACAATCCGGAGACTGTCGGGACCATAACCGGACCTGACGGACTGGTCAGGGAGATAACATGCGGCGAGTATCTCGCAGCACAGTACCAGGTGGTCTATGAGATCGTACAGCAGGCGGGGATCACCGACAATCAGCAGATAGACATGAAGAAACTGATGGATCTGGAAGCAGCGGACGGCGGCACCATCAGGGACTTCGTAGCGAGATCCGTTAAGCAGACACTCATAAACAGAACAGCTACAGATTACCTATACGACAAGACCGATCTGGGCGATGACGCCATGACCCAGATGTATTACGAGAATTACATCCAGAACGACTGGGCGCAGAGCAGTCAATTCATGCTGCAGAACGGCATCGGGTATGAGAGCTTCCGCAATTATGAGATGCAGATCCTCAAAGGGACCCAGCTTCCGTATGCTCTTTACGGAAAAGGCGGGGAGAAGGAACTGTCAGAGGAATTCGTCAACGAATTCATGGAGACGAAAGTCGGAAGGTTCACATATATCAAGCTCCCGTACCGCAAGGTGATGAACGTAGACAATACACAGGCTGAGAACAATACCCTCAAGGCATATGCCAACGAGATACTTGCAGCGATCAAGGAAGAAAAGCGTGCAGACGTTGTTCCTCCCAAGGATATAATCGCGGAAGTTGCCGGAGGATACGCGGACAGATATCAGAACATACTCGGATATCACCAGGAGATGGACTCCATCACCAATGACAATCAGCTGCTTCTGGACGGAGACGGCAAATTCACGGCTGCCGAGTACGAACAGATATTCAAGGTGGAAGTAGGAGAATATGCCGTCATAGAAGGCGCGAACGGACTGTACAGCATCGTCTTCAGACACGGCCTTCAGGCAGAAGATACTGTTGATAATCTCTTCAACAATATAATCACAGCCGCGGCTGCACCAATGTTCCAGGAATATCTTGCGGAGACAGCAGAGAAGTTCACCATAGAACTTGATGAGAAAGCAACAGCATATTATAGCCCCGACAAGATCGTGATGTAGGAGGTCACGAGGGGAAGACCCTGCGAAGTCAGGAAAGGAGAAATCAATGGATAATACACGCAAAAAATCTTCGACAGCCAGAGACATCGTAATGGTAGGCCTGATGTCTGCACTGGTATTCATATTCACCTACCTGCACATTGACATTCCCACACCTCTTTCCAATACCATGATCCACCTCGGAAACGTGATGAGCCTGCTCAGCGCTCTGCTTTTCGGAGGATTCAGAGGAGGGCTGGCGGCAGGGTTCGGATCCATGATCTATGACATGCTGGATCCCCGCTACCTGCCAACATGCTGGCTCACGTTCATCATGAAATTCATGATGGGATGGGTCGCAGGAAAACTGACTGAAAAGACGGCTGCTTCCGGAAAGCCGCAGTATGCTTTATCAGCAGCATGCGGATCTGTTACATATGTCGTGCTTTATGTCCTCAAGACATTCGTGCAGAACAGACTGGTGCTGGGTTACGAACTTGAGACCGTACTTGCCACTATGCTGACGAAAGGGGTCACATCCCTTGCGAACGGAATAATAGCCGTTGTCTTCGCGGTCCTGCTCAACAGAGCCATCAGACCTACGCTCATGGAAGCCGGGATCGTGCCCGATTTTACAAAAAGAGAAGACAGAGAATGATTAACATCGTGCTCCTGGAGCCGCAGATCCCGCAGAACACAGGCAATATTGCAAGGACATGCGCCGCCACAGGGGCACGTCTGCATCTTGTGAGACCGATGGGATTCACTCCTGACGACAAGAAGCTTAAGAGAGCAGGGCTGGATTACTGGCACCTGCTGGACATAACGTATTATGACAGCACCTCCGAGTTCTTCGAGAAGAACGCCGGAGGCGAGATGTTCTTCTTTACCACGAAGGGGAAGAAGATATACAGTGACGAGGAATACCCGGACGGATGCTACCTTGTCTTCGGTCGAGAGGACAGAGGCATCAACGAGAGGATCCTGGCTGACAACTATGACAGGTGCGTGAGGATACCGATGCTGGACGATGATTCGGCCAGAAGCCTGAATCTTTCCAATTCGGTGGCTGTAGCTGTCTATGAAGTGCTCAGACAGCAGGGGTTCAGGGACCTGAGAACACAGGGAGAACTGACCGGAAGAGAAGAACCGGAGATCGTATGAACTACAAGGCCAGATACAACAGGATAAAGGACAGAGTGTCTTCTATGTCGGTGACGGAGAAGGCAGAGATCGTCTGCGGCCTCAGGGGACCCGTTGCAGGCGAAGGTGCTGTATCCTGCCGGACACAGGA
Source organism: Oscillospiraceae bacterium (assembly GCA_017405465.1). GTDB lineage: Bacteria > Bacillota > Clostridia > Oscillospirales > Ruminococcaceae > RUG11783. Next base: position 10,746 of record JAFRAJ010000012.1, on the reverse strand, counting down.
CGAGGGAGAAGGACTGATAAAGACGTCTCAGACAGATATCATCTATCCGTCTCCGTCGATGCTGGCTTGCAGTTTCGATGCTGATACTGTAAGAAAGAGCGCGGCATCCTTCGGACGCCGCAACAGGGTCGCTGGAAGACAGCTGGTCATAGGACCTTCTGCAGCTGTGATGAGGAGCGTCCTGGACGGAAGGAACAGCGAGCGCTTCTCGGAAGAGCCGTTTCTTACGGGAAAGATGGCTGCTGCGTTCCTGAACGGACTCAGGGATACCGGAGTCGAGGGATGTCTGACTGAACTGGGATGCGCTCATTCAGAGGAAAGACTGTATTCCGCAGATCACATAGTGGATCCGGATACTTTTGGGGAACTTTACCTGGAATCTTTCCGCATAGCAGTAAGAGACGGAGAACCTTCCGCTGTGATGCTCTCGCCCGGGAAGGTGAACGGGAGATACATCTGGCTTGACAGCGAGCTTCTGGGCAGGCTCAGAAAAGAGACCGGATTCGACGGAACAGTGATCCTTCCGAGACATGTTCCGGGAGACAGGATATCGGCGATGTCTGCCGGTGCGGACCTGCTTACGGGAGCTTCCCGTCGCGACGTCAGAAATATCGAGACCGCTGTCAGGAAGAACTATCTTTCAAGAGAGTCCCTGGACAATTCCGCGATCAGGGTCAGTGCACTTATGGAGAACTTCGGTGATATTCCCGTGATAACAGGAGATGACATCGAAGCAGCTATGAGTACTGCCAGAAACACTGCAAGGGAATCTATGGTCCTGCTTAAGAATGAGGACGGTATGCTGCCTCTTCTCTCAGGCGAGAAGATCGCGGTCATAGGCTGCGCTGCTGAAGATGCTCCGCGTGAACTGCCCGGTCTATTCAGCACACCTTCACCCTGCGGTACAAGTCTTCTTGACGGATTCAGAGACTGCGGCACAGATTTCATATATGAACAGGGATACAATACTGACGGAAGCACTAATCCCGATCTTATTGCAAGAGCGAGAGATGCCGTAAAAGAAGCCGGTAAAGGGATAGTCGCAATCGGCCTTCCGGAGGCTGTCGAAAGCGAGGGATACGACAGGAAGGATATGAAGCTTCCGGACGGCATTCTGAGACTTATAGATTTTCTGATCACAGACGGATATCCGCTGGCATGCGTCGTAATGACTGCATCACCTGTAAATATGCCGTTTGAATACGGAATGAAAGCTATTCTCTACTGTGGGTACTGCGGCAGTGCGGCAGGACTTGCCGCAGCTGACATAATCACGGGAAGAGCCAATCCGTCAGGACATCTCTCTTTCTCATGGCCTGTAAGGGCATCAATGACAGCGCCGGAGAGCTCGCGTGTCTACAGTGAAGGAATGGCTACAGGACACAGAGCCCGTGAGCTCGGGAGAGACTTCGAAGGATATCCCTTCGGCTACGGAATGGGATATGCACCGACGGAATTCCTTGGAGCCAGGATAGATAAACACGTGATAATAGGGGAACATCAGAGAGTGGACATCCTTTTCCGCGTAAAGAACAGCGGAGAGAGGGCAGCAGCATTTGTCCCTCAGGTATATCTGAGAAGAGGCAGCAGCTCAATAAGAAAGATGGTCGCCTTCCGGAAGATATATCTGCTTCCCGGACAGATCAAGAATGAGCACATAGAAGTAGAAGCATCTGATTTCATGATCCGCGATCCCAAAACGGGTGACAGAGTGTTCTGCGCAGGTCAGTACACACTGGAACTGGCACAGTACTGCGCTGATGACGGAATACTTGATTCTTTTGAGATGAGCGTGTTCCCGAAAGAATGGAACTCGGTAAGCCCATTGGAAGAACGCACCGGGATGAATTCCGAAGTGATCCGGAATGCCGGCAGGAGCGATGCTGTGAATACAGCAGACCGGAACAGGGATGAAGTCACATTCAGGGAAGCAGACAGGACGATGCCCGGAAGGACTCTCAATGCAGAACTGGGGTCTGTGCTGGAAGAGACGGAGAGGCTCTGCCACGATGAGTGGGAGAAGGCTGTGACCGATCTTCCGATCATGACATTCAACTCAATGACTGACGCAGCGGTCGATCCTGCAAGAGCAGCAAGAGCAGCAAGAGCTACAGTCAGAAAGAATACCGGAGGTCGGTGGTTTGGCGGATAAGAAAAAAAGAACTTCCGGAAGAAGGAACTATAACAGGGATCTTTCCCGCGCGGAACGCAACTGCACCATGGACATAATCCTGGCTGCCGCTGCGGTCCTTGTGTGTGCCGGAGCGATGTTCTGGCTCATGTATTTCGGAGTGCTCCCGGAATGGGCGGCGGCATACGGGATGGCAATAAGATCTGCTGTCCTGTCAGCATTGCTTTACAGCGTGCTGAAGTTATTCTCATCTATTGCTGACCGCAGGGCATGTGCTGAGATACAGAAGGATTCGGTCTATGCGGTCAGGCTCAAGCATGATCAGCAGAAGCTGATCAGCAGAACGCTTTCCAGACAGAGCGCCAGAGAACACTTCGTGTGCTACGCATTTCTGCTCACTGTTCTCACTGTGCTCCTCACACTGTCTTATGTGCGCAGTGGCAGCGTGAGTTCCATGATAGTACTGGCTGCTGCGGCTGTCGCAGGATTCGCTGTGACGCTCATCTCTTATGTAAAGGACATCGTAAGGACAGCTTCTGACGACGGTTTCTGTACCGTGTCCGACAGAGGGATCATTCAGGCGGGGAGAGTTTTTCCGTTCAGAGCCAAGAACGGGGATGTATCCAGGCTGATAAGATTCGATGACTGCTACGCAGTGAGATTCCTCACCCCGGGAGTACTGGGCCTTATGATCAGTACTGATTTCCCGCTGCCCAGAGGAGGAGCGGTCAGCAGGGATGTGATCGGAGCGGAGGAGGAGCATGTCATTCTGTCAGCTCTGGATCCCGCCAGAGTTCTCACAGAAAAGGGAAACTACAGATATCTGCCTGCTGACAGGACAGAACATGCAGAGGATGAAGAATCTGTTCCTGTGTTTGAGGCGGACAGCAGCCTGTTCCTCAAGGTGCTGGCTTATCTGGCACTGGCAGCGATGATAGGAGCTATCGTGTTCGCAGCACTGACGAGATAGAAAAGAAAACATAACGGTAACGGCGCCCTGGACCGGAGAAAGGCGAGGCGCCGTTTTAAAGTGCAGAAAATGCATTAAAAAGAAAGAACGGTGATGGTTCAAAGCTCTACCGAAGTTCACCCTCTTTATCAACACAAGAGCAGGCATAAAGGATACAATAAAGACGGAGAGACAGATAACACTGCTGAGGCAGAGATACAGTGAGGACCGGATGAACGACTATCGTTTCGGAGAAAAACTTTACGGGTTCCGCAAGGCGGCAGGCCTGACGCAGAAGGAACTGGCAGAAAAGCTTGGGAACAGCAGCAAGGCGATATCCAAGTGGGAGAACGGAGCGTCGAAACCTACTACGGATATGCTTCGCAAGCTCGCTGCCCTGTTTGGAGTACCTGTAGAGGAGCTGCTTATGAGCAGGGAAAAGAAGGACGGACCGGAGATCACCAAGATCGTCCTTACAGGCGGTCCATGTGCAGGAAAGACAACAGCTCTAAGCTGGATACAGAACAATCTTCCCAAGTACGGATATACGGTGCTTTATGTTCCTGAAACAGCGACAGAGCTGATCGGAGGCGGAGTCGCTCCCTGGACCTGCGCATCCGTATTTGAGTTTCAGAAAAGCGTTATGAAGCTGCAGATCGAAAAGGAGAAGATCTTTGAAGACGCGGCGAGGGCGATGGAAACAGAAAAGGTCCTCATCGTCTGCGACCGGGGCACCATAGACGGCAAGGCGTATATGACTGATCTTGAGTTCCTGCAGCTTTGCAGGACGCTCGAGACAAATGAAGTGGAGCTGAGGGATGATTACGCTGCAGTGTTCCATCTGGTAACGGCGGCAAAAGGTGCGGCAGAAGCGTACACTACAGCAAACAATGCCGCGAGAAAAGAGACGCCGGAAGAGGCTGCTGCTTTGGATGACAGACTCATCGCAGCATGGACAGGACACCCTCATCTGAGAGTGATAGACAACTCCACCGATTTCGAAGACAAGCTGAAAAAACTGCTGAAAGAGATCCTTTCATTCCTCGGAGAGCCTGAACCGTTCGAGATAGAAAGGAAATACCTGATCGCTTATCCGGACCTTAAATGGCTCGATTCACTGCCGAACTGCAGCAAGGTGGATATCATACAGACTTATCTCAGGTCGGAGACAGGGGATGAAGTCAGACTGAGACAGAGAGGTTCGGATGGACACTACGCCTATTATCAGACGGTGAAACAGCCGGTTAGCGATCTGAAACGAATCGAGACTGAGAGAAAGCTTACCCAAAGCGAGTATCTGAATCTTCTGATGAGTGCTGATACAGAAAAGCGGCAGATACGCAAGACCAGATACTGCATGATGTATGAAGATCAGTATCTTGAGATAGATATCTATCCGTTCTGGAACGACAGAGCAGTCGTGGAGATCGAACTTTCAGATGAGGAGCAGGAGGTGAAACTTCCGAAGGAACTTAAGGTCATCAGAGAAGTGACAGATGACCTCAGGTACAGGAACGCAGCTCTCTCATCCGGATGGGAGGATGCAGAGCTGTAAGCAGTACAGGAACATATACCGTATAAACTTTTTGGACTTGAAGGAGGAAGAGAATGAAAGAGGATCTTCGTAAAACAGTTCTCACCGGTATCGGTATCGCGCTGTTCACAGTCCTTACGCTTTGCCTGCAGGTGCCCGTTTTCCAGAACTACTATCTGTGTCTCGGATATATCGCGATGGCTGCTTACTGCTACATCCTGGGAGCCTTGTGCGGCACTATAGTGGGATCCTTCGGGGTGATAGTATACTGCCTTCTGACCAGCGGGCTCAGGGGGATGCCGGGCTGGGCGCTGGGAAATATAGCAATAGGTATCTGTCTCGGCCTCGTATCGAAAAGAATAAAAGACTTACCGAACGTTCTGCTAGGCGCTGCTGCCTGGACCGTAACGGCTGTCATCAGCACGGCACTGGGGATCCTCGGGGTAAAATCTCTGGTCGACAGCCTGATCAGATCTCAGCCGTTCCTGGTGCGTGCAGGAATGAACATCTATGCCTTCATCGCCGACGCAGCGGTCCTGATCCTCGCGTATCCGCTGTGCAGGAAGCTCGACGGATATTTCAGGGAAAAACAGCAGTGATGAGACAGATCCATGCATGAGGTATAATACAGACGGAAGATCAGAAAAGACCAGAGAAAGACGGAATGATAAATGGAGATCAAGAAGATAGTCCTTACAGGCGGTCCCTGCGCGGGAAAGACGACAGCTCTCAGCTGGATCAGGGACAATATCCCAAAGTACGGGTACAAAGTGCTGTTCGTTCCGGAGACAGCCACCGAACTGATCGGCGGAGGAGTCACGCCCTGGGGCTGCGGTACGAATATCGACTACCAGAGATGCCAGATGGAGCTTCAGATGAAAAAGGAGGAGCTCTTTGAACGCGCCGGAAAGACGATGGATGCGGAAAAGCTCCTTATAGTCTGCGACCGCGGCATGATGGACAACAAAGCGTACATGGCGGAAGAGGATTTCCTGCAGCTTTGCGACGAATTCGGAACAACGGAAGAACAGTTCCGGAACGGATATGACGCGGTGTTCCATCTCGTCACCGCCGCGAACGGCGCGGTGGAAGCCTATACCAACGCAAACAATGCCGCCAGGTATGAGAGCGTGGAGGAAGCGGTAGCCTTGGATGACAGACTTGTCGCTGCCTGGACAGGCCATCCGTACCTGAGGATCTTTGACAACTCGACAGGATTCGAGAAGAAGCTGGAAAAACTCCTTACGGAAATCCTGAGGTTTCTCGGAGAGCCCGAACCTTACAGTATCGAACCATCCAGATCATAGAATGGGGAAGATTTTCACATGGCTGATGAGCATAATATCGGATCAAAAAGTGAACGCGGAAAAAGGAAAACAATAGTCAAATTCGTGATTTGTCTGGTCATCTTTTTCCTTGCTTCTGTTTTTCTTGCAGTATCAGGAATGATCATACCTGCGGTCCTGACGGTACTGCTCTTCTGCGGGTGTTTATACGGTTTCGTGCAGAATCTGAGAGACGGATGGAAGAGCGTCGACAGAAAGCTCCCCGGTCAGGAACATCAGACCGAGACAGTTAAGACTGAAGAGCAGATCAAAAATGAAGAGACAGCTATCTTGATAGCTGAAAGAACGCTATCGATCCTTTCAGAACTTACTCTGGAAGGCATGGGTACAATAGAAGACAGTTTTTCTTCCGATGCAGAAGAGTTCTATTCATCTGCGGAAAGCCGAAATGCGGGAAAATGCAGAGGTTTCCGTGCTGAAAAGGAAGAGAAATGGAAAAGGATGATTGCGGATCATGTGCTCGGAAAACTGGAGAATGAGCATGCGAATATCTTCAAAGCATACAGAAAAGGTGTGGAAGAGTTTCTGAAAACCGAAGCGAAAGGACCGGGCGACATATACAATGCTGTCAAATACGGAATACTGCACAGTCTAGACTACAAAGGGAACGAGTACAGTACAATAGGTTCCGAACCGCGTACGGATATTCAGAAATGCGAATCCCGTATATACAGGATGGCTGAGGAAATGACCGGTAGACTCTGGAAGCCGATCCATGTTCTTTCAGGCTCCTACGGGGCTTATTGCAAATGTGTTTGCTTCGATGAAGAGATGAAAGTGTTCTTCCGCCTGAGTCCGGATGACAACTACTATCACTGGGGAGGCTACGATCTCCTGCCCGTCAGTGAAGAAGAAGCTAAAGCAGAATTGCATGCAGAGATACCGTGGCATGAAGATCCGGAAGAACGCAGTAAATATTTATTTGCCGATTCGGATCCGGAGTTTACTTCCAGGATCAGATGATACAAAGCAGCATAAAGAAAAGAACCGGCAATTGCCGGTTCTTGTGTTTTTTGTAACGAAATCATTTAGAAGACGCAGAGCAGACAGAGAGTTACTGCGCTGAAGATGACCCACTTGCGGAAGGATTTGTTCCCGGTGACAAGTGACCACATCCAGAACGCGCATCCCGCGAAACATACGCAGACGAGCCAGGTGCTCTGAAGTCTCAATGGAGTGAATCCGAAAGTGTGTATATATAAATACAGTTTGGAGAAGGCAATTATCGCAAACAGCATGCTCTCGGCAAGGAATATGAGACAGGACCAGAGGAAAGATGCAGAGTTCTTGGTCTCATCTGTCACCATCCTGGTCGCGAGCCACAGCACGCTGAAGTTCACTGCTATGACCTTGCACAGCTCAAAGAAGCCTTCTCTCGCGTACTGCGATATGATGAAGCCTTCCGGAAGATGTCCTGTGAATGCCCCGAAGAGATAGGAGCCTTGCAGCAGGAAGAAAGCAGCGTACAGCAGGGAGAAGACGATGATGACTGCCGTCCAGACCTTCCCGGGGACCTTTTTCAGGTTCTCAAGAAATCCGTACGCACCGCTCCTCATGCCCTCACGGTAACTCTCCTTCTGTCTTGCAGTGCCGGCCATCAGTCCGAAGAGCCAGCAGCCTACAGGAAGCTCCAGAAGAAAGCGGAAGGGAAGATCCTCGTCGAACCAGCTGTCGATCCAGTCGGAGATATGCGACAGGAATTCTGTGATATCCTCAAATCTGCTGCGGAAACCGCTGTCAGCGGAGATCAGCAGCGAAGCCGCAGTGAACAGCAGATACGCGCTGATGACCAACGCAACGACAGACCAGGGACTTATGTGGTGTTTCTTCTCCGGGTCTCTGCGGTTTCTGACCGCTTCGGAGGGGAAAAAGTACAGTGTCCTTATTCTGAGAAAGAAATTTGAAAAGGGGAATATCACGAACCCGTTCAGACCGTCCAGGGGAAGAAGATGTCCGGTCTCACCTTCCAGAAGAGAGTCGGATCTCGTCAGTATCCACCATACTGCGAACAGATGTATAAAGAGTCCAAGCTGATATTCATACCACACACTGCTCAGATTGAATGCTCTAGATACTGTGCAGATCATGAAGCATGCAAGCCAGAGCCAGCTCTCCTTTCTGCGGAGTTTTTTCCAATGGAGGATCTCCGTGATAGTGACGATAAGCAGTGCTGTAAGTATCAGGAGAACTGCTTTGGTACCATCGTCGTATGGGTTTACAAGGCCGCTCCAGTGTATGTAAAGCGCGGCAAGGATATATGACAGCAGTGCACTGATGCCTTCTGCTGCAGTGGCAGCAAAACGCGGCTTCTGATATGTCTCCTGTAAAGAAGGAGCTGAGCCCTGAGGCACGGTGTTGATGTGAGAGTTATTTTCCATAGACAGAAGGCCTTTCTATAAAGCTGTGAGGAAAGGATAACTCAGTACAGAATGAAAGTCAAGTAAAATTTATCGCAATACGATATAATTATGTTTAATGGCGATAAACCGAGAATACATGAAAAAATCCATCCGGAATATACGACGGATGGGTTTTTGATTATAAATCTGATTTTTCTTAGAGAAAAGATTCGGACGTGCTCCTATCTCTCCAAAGCAGAAGTGACTCTCTCCAGGGCAGCGATTGCCTCATCCTTCTGATAATAAACGATATAGGCTTGTGAATCATTCAGCAATTTAAGTGCGTTTTCACTTGTGGCAAGTTCAAGCCTCAGAGGATTGATCTTATCATTGATTTCGTATATCTTGTGTGACGCATTCTTGTGCGATATATCCCTTATTTTGTTATGTACAAAAGTTGCCAGAAACGCGATCACCGATACTCCAGCTAGGAGAAAACCTACCGGAATACCAAAGAGGCTCAGAGCGATACCAACGATGAGCATGAGACGGAGTATAAGGCCCAGAGCAGTACCGTCCCTGAGGTCCCAGTCCTTACCTTTTCCGAGATGATCCTGGATCCTGCTTTTTTCGTCTTCAAGTTCCTTTATCTTGCCGCGCAGATCTTCAGCCTTTCTGCTCAGCAGATCTTCGCTTCTGCGGTTGATCTCTGTTACCCTGCCAATGTACGAATCAAACGTCTGTACTATCTCAGCCTTCTCCGGACCGTTCAGAAAAGTGGATACAGAGTTGAAAAGATCATTCAGAGTCGCTATCTCATCACCGTGAAAAAGATCAGCCGTAAATTCCTGCGTTATAGCACGGATCCTGCCCCACCATCCGCGGTAGTCCTGCGGGGTAAGGTCGCATACCTCTTTGAAAACCTTCTCTGCTTCTGGCCAGTGTTTCAGCTTCAGATTAGCTTCTCCGGCTTCAAGACGGGCAGCTGCTGTGCGGTCGTCATTTATCGTGACATTATCCGCATGAAGATGCTCGATATGTGTAGTGTAGTTGTTGATGGCTTCTTCAATAATGAAAGGCAGTTTGCAGAACGTACATATAGCAGCCTTATTAGAAGCATCAACTTCAAGAAAACCACCGCAGTTAGGGCATATAGCTTTGACCAGTTGCATAATCCGACCTCCGTATCAAAACCCAGAGTGAGATTCTAAAGGATGAATAACTAGAAAAAAACTATGTAGTTATATTTGTTTGAATTATCGTTTTTCATGCATGAAAGCTAGATCATCAGCACCTTATGGAATCATTCATTTTATTTGGCAGTTCTTTTAGAAATGATTTCGTTTAATAAGGAAACTTCATAATTGCGTGTACTTGCAAAGAAATGGTCTCCTCTCAGATATGAAAGTGCTCCTTTACAGGTATTGAGTTGGGATTCCGTGGAACGGCGCTGAGAACTGACTTGATCCATCTTGGCGCTCATTTTGGTATTGTAGGATTTTGCATTGCGTCTGCTAATGGCGCCTAAGATAAAGGGAATTATAAGAATAGTAATAAATAACAATCCCTCCGATACATTTCCGATATACAGTTGAACTATACCGAAAACGAGGATAATCCCCAATATAATTAAACCTAAACAGCCTAGATCTGATTCGAACCACCAGTTTTCGTTTCTGCTGGAGGTACTCTGTAGTTTCACATATTTATCTGAGAGATTAGATATTTCTGCTTCCAAACCCTTTATTCTCTCTTCTAGGGTCTTTTGACAATAATCACGGTTTTCTTTGACGGATTTCATATACGGTTCAAAGATGCTTTTGGTTTCACCCTTCTCGTCAGAATTCATGAAAGTCAAAGCATCTTCGTAGTACTCATTGAGCCTTTTGAATTCATAATCAGTAATCAGTTTTTCTGAGAATTCCTCGGTAAGGGCTCTGATCATTCCCCACCAGCCTCTGTAGTCCTGAGGAGTAAGTTCGCAAACTTCCTCGAAAGAGTTAGCCGCTTCATCCCAGTGCTTTAGTTTCAGACTGGCTTCTGCTGCTTCAAGGCGGGAAGCAGCTGCGCGGTCATCGTTTATAGTGACATTATCCGCATGAAGATGTTCGATATGTGTGATATAGTTATTGATCGCATCTTCTACGACATAGGCCTCATGGCAGTAAGGGCATATAGCAGCTTTCTTTTCAGTATCGACTTCAAGAGCTCCTCCACAGTTCGTGCATTGAGCTTTAACAAGTGGCATATCGAACCTCCGTATAAATAATAAATTCAGTGTGAGCATGCTCACACTGAATTTATTATATGGGGGTGTGACAAAAGTCACGCCCCCGAATAATTAGGATAAGAGAAAAAGACGGCGTCGTCCCGGAAGGGTCGACGCCGATCTTTATGGTAAAATTTAAAGTGCCATGATAAATTTTCCCATAACTGATATTAGCCCA